>DPHB01000026.1:27000-44544 GCA_003521845.1 Oceanospirillaceae bacterium
GGTGCCGAAGCCCTGGTTGCTGTCACCGGCTGAGACGTCATTGGCGCAACGGCAGACTGACTTGCCACAGGTTGCCATTGACTAGCTGAATCCACTTTAAAGAAGTCCATCAAGGCCATCATATCCTCGGCTTGGCGGCTCATGGTGGTGGTTGCCGCGGCCGTTTGCTCAACCTGGGCAGCGTTGCGCTGGGTTACCGAATCCATCTGCTCTACGGCGCGGTTAACCTGGGTAATACCATTGGATTGTTCGTTACTAGCCGTCGCAATTTCTGTCACGATAGAGCTAACTTCAGCTACCGAGGCGACAATTTTGGTCAAGGAGTCAGACGACTCCGCAGCCAAACGCGAACCCGCATCGATACGATTGACACTATCGTCAATCAAGGTTTTGATGTCCTTAGCCGCTTCCGCACTACGCTGTGCCAATTTACGCACCTCTTGTGCTACCACGGAGAAACCACGACCCTGCTCACCAGCACGCGCTGCTTCAACGGATGCATTGAGGGCCAATAGATTGGTTTGGAAGGCAATATTATCGATAACATTAACAATGTCAGCAATCTGCTTGCTACTGGCGCTGATTTCACCCATTGCCTCAGCCGCTTCTTGGGCAACCTTACCACCTTTAGTGGCCACCACACTGGCTTCTTTCGCCAAGCTATCTGCACGCTCAGCGCTATGCGCATTTTGACGTACCGTTGCCGTCATTTCTTCCATACTAGCGGCGGTTTCTTCCAGGCTACTTGCCTGCTCTGTGGTGGACTCACTGAGGCTGTTATTACTTTCCGAAATTTCCCTTGAACTGGTGTTGATATCGCCACCAATACTACGTATTTGGGCCACGGTTTCACTTAACTTATCTCTGGTTCTCGTTAAGGAACTCTGTAGGCGAGCAAATTCACCCTGATAATCACCGTCCATGCTCACTTGAAGATCACCTTCGGACATCTTCTGCAATACATCTTGGGCTTCATGAATAGGCACCACCACGGCATCCAAAACTTGGTTGATACCAGTCGCAATAGTCGATAAGAAACCAATAAATTCATCTTCTTGCAAACGTGCATCTAGTTCACCAGCCGAAGCTTGATCAATCAGTTTTTCAATTTCTTTAACGGCCGAAACCTGACCCGTTAAATCGCGCCATTCAACCACACTACCAAGACGCTCACCCATCTCATTAACCACAGGATTTGCCGTAATTTGTAAGGAGCGGCCACCAATTTCAAACTGCGTTTCGTAAATATCCGTTAAACTGCCCAATAAGTTACGCTGGTGTTCTGGATTGGCATGAAACTGATCAAAATTAGCACCCAACATCTTATCGGCTTCAAAATCTGGCAGTGCCGTACGCAAATCCGCTTCCGCGGCCTTCATCATCTGCATCACCGATGCATTGCTATAAATAATGACACCATCGTTGTCGGCCATCATGACATTGCCTTTGACGCTATCTAAAGCTATTTTAATACGCAAGTTTTCATTGGCCAGTTTGCGGTCTTGCTCTTGTTTAGCTAGGTTGTCACGCGAGATACCCATAAACACGCCTAAAGCACCGGCTATCACACCCACCTCGTCAGCACGGTTAGCGCCCTTAGCCTGAACACTCAAATCACCCTTACTGGCGGCAGACATAGCATTAGCAATTTGACGCAATGGTCCAGTAATACGCAGGGACACCAACAGGGCTGCCAATAACAACAAGGCCACCAGACCGGAACCCGCATACAGGTACACTTGCTGCTCAAAGTCCACCAACTCTTGGCGCAACTGCTCTTGACGTAGACGTTTATTTTCAGTGACTTGCTGACTCACCAAGTCGGATACCTGCATAAATAATTGGCTTAACTTCTGCGATCCATTACGCACTGTAATAAAGCGCTGACTGGTATCAAAAGAGTAGTTATTTTTAGCCTTGAAAAGCTGGTTGTCGGCTAAATAGTCTAGGGTCTTTACACCCGAAGAAGTGAACTTGCGGTACACGGATTGCAACCCCATGCTGCGGAAGTTAATTTCATTAGTAATACGCCATACTTGATAACCCAGTGGTTGCTGAGGGTTGTCTTGTTCTGCTAAAGCCTCGGCAACTTGCGAAGCGGCATCGGCCGATAGGGCATAGCCGGATGCTTCTAAAGATTGTAAAAATGCCACACCGTGTTTGAGCAGTTCTTTAACACTGGCTTTTTCCTTCACCATCATGGCGCCGATTTTATCTAGATCGCGTTCCTTAGCAAGCAGCTGAGTCTGTAGGCCCAGTGAAATGTCGGCAATGTTAATTTGCAAATCAACAAAGTGTTCAACCAACATGGTCACTTCGTCAACCACCAATTTTTGCTCCTGTTCCATGGTTTCTATTGCCACTTGCTGTAGCTGCATAGAACGATAGGATTCCTGCAATGAGTACCAACCAGCAAAGGCCACCAATAATGCTGGTGCCAACACCATCAACATGGTTTGTAGGCCTAAACTAAAATGAATTTTATTTTTTGTACTCATATAAAATGCCTCTGCACTGCGTAATTCGGGCTTATTGTTAGCTTTTCATTATGACAATTTTCGATTAAGAACACCATGTAAAAACAGCCTCATTTTTCAGACATAAGTCCAACAATGACCACCCCACCTAAACAGGATGGCGCTTTTATCTATTAAAGTGACCAGTATGTACCCGTATTCTTTAAATGAATCCTTAATAATGTAAAAAATCTATTTTGGTGATGTTATGCAAAGCAATCCTATTTTTTCTTTTTTACAAAACATCGAAAACCTTGAGGTAAGCGACCAGGTCGTTTACTTCGCCAAGCGCAGTTTATTTGACCTTATTGCCACGGCCGTTGCGGGTAGTCAATCACCGGCAGCCAAGATCATGTTACAGCATACGCAACGTCATTATCCCGCCAGTCCCTATCTTCAAGGTGTAGGCACACTCATCAGCCAGGAATTATTTAGCCCGAGTGGCGCAGCGCTTTTGGGTGCCACCATCATTGATTCTTTAGATTGTCACGATGGCCAAAAACTCACCAAGGGTCACGTTGGCTGCGCCCTATTGCCAGCCCTTGTCGCGGTACTGGAATCTAATCAACAAAACCCCTGCGGGACTGATTTTTTAAAACTACTTGTGGCCGGTTACGAAATTGGTACCCGAGCTGGCATTGCCCAACATGCAACCTGTTGTGATTATCACACGTCGGGCGCCTGGGGCGCCGTTAACTGCGCCGCCATAAGTGCCCATATACTTGGCCTCAATGCTGATCAAACAGACCATGCTATCGGTATAGCAGAGTACAACGCGCCGCGTAGCCAGATGATGCGTAACATTGATTACCCCACCATGGTCAAAGATGGCTCTGGCTGGGGAGCGATGGTGGGTGTGGATGCGGCCTACCAAGCCCTGGCAGGGTTCACCGGGGCCCCGGCATTAACTGTGGTCAGTGACGAAGTCGCCGCTATCTGGCAGGACCTTGGCCAGCACTGGTACATGCAAGAGCAGTACATCAAACCCTACCCTGTTTGTCGCTGGGCCCAACCTGCCATTGCTGCCGCTTTAAGCCTTAGCCAACAGCATGCTCTTACTACTGACGATATTGCCAAAGTGGAAGTCCACACCTTCCATGAAGGTACACGGCTGTTCGCCGGCATTCCAGAAAATTCAGAGCAAGCCCAATATGGCATTAGCTTTCCAGTCGCCGTGGCATTAACGCGCGGTACGGTCAGTGCGCAAGATGTGTACACGGGATTTGCACAAGCCGAATTGCAAGCCATGACTAGCAAGGTAAACCTGATCGAACATGAACCCTACAACCAAGTATTCCCTGCCGAGCGCTGGGCCCATGTCAGCATACATTTAACGGATGGCAGCAAGCTTGATTCTGCGCCCATGGAAGCCACTGGCGACCCCCACATTCCCCTCTCCGATGCGATCATGCAGGAAAAATTCTTTAACCTATGTAAACCCATTTGGGGCGCAGAAAAAACTGCCAAGGTACTCGACTGCGTACTCAACCTACAAGACTACGACATGCAACATCTACTGAAACTAATGCGCAACTAACTAGCTTGTCGACTCGGGGTCTGACCGACAGGGTCGGACTCCATTACCCCAAATAGGCTAAGCAAAAAAACCTTGAATCAGCTCTACCAGCTGCTCTACCGCCGCGTCGCTAACATCCTTATGCAACACGATACGGCAATTTTCGCTAAACGCCGACAACAAGAAACCCTGCTCGGCTAGGTAAGCACCCAGTTCTACCATACGCGGTGCCGATAAAAATAGCATGTTAGTTTCTACTCGTGCCAGATCCACTTCTAGACCGGCTAACCCTTGCAAGCTGGCAGCAAGAAAACGCGCCCGACGATGATCATCCGCCAAGCGTTGTATATTGTTGTCCAAAGCGTAGCGTCCGGCGGCCGCCACGATGCCCACCTGACGCATACCGCCACCAAGCATTTTGCGTAAGCGGCGAGCGCGGCGAATAATCAGCTCATCGGCCACCAACACGGAGCCCATAGGTGTGCCTAGGCCTTTAGACAAGCAAATAGACACGCTGTCGACATTGGCAACCAAGTCTTTCGCATCTTTGCCTTGGGCCACTGCGGCGTTGAACAAGCGCGCACCATCAAGATGCACGCTTAAACCAGCGGCTTTGGCCGTGGCCGCTACGGCATCAATATTGGCTTGATCCTGTACCTGACCATGCACGGTATTTTCCAAGCACACCAGCTTACTGATGGCAAAGTGGCTGTCATCAGGTTTAATCGCGGCTTGTACTTGTGCTGGGGTGATGGCACCGCGTGCATCTACTGGCAAGGCGTGAATGGCAACACTACCTAACACCGAGGCACCACAGGCTTCATCAATGGCAATGTGATACTGATCACCAATAATGATTTCTTCGCCACGTTGGCAATGCGCCATTACCGCCGTCAGGTTACTCATGGTCCCCGTTGGCAGAAACAAAGCCGCAGCCTTGCCCAAGCGTTGGGCCGCTTCGGCCTCCAAGGCGTTGACATT
The DNA here is from genome assembly GCA_003521845.1 of Oceanospirillaceae bacterium. GTDB lineage: Bacteria > Pseudomonadota > Gammaproteobacteria > Pseudomonadales > Balneatricaceae > Njordibacter. The sequence goes on from DPHB01000026.1 coordinate 32,014, forward strand.
GGGATCATCGCCATACACATCATCACCCACTTCTGCCGCGGCCATTACGGCCAGCATTGCGGGGCAAGGACGTGTCACCGTATCACTACGTAAATCGGCAATTAATTGCTTAGCGCCAGCGGCTGGGCCGTCGCCATAATGAAATCCACTCATCATGTATCCTTCGGGTGTTTATTCGGTAATTTGCTCATAAGCCAAGGCCGCAACTAGGTGCACACGGCTCTGCTCACCGCCATTTAAAGCCGTATGATAAGCCCGCGTATCAGTAAAGTACACAGAGCCGTCAGCAGGCAAATGGGTGACATGATGATTAACAACAAACAGCGCCCCAGGGTTGCTGTGAATAGGGATATGTATACGTGGTTCGGGGTCACGGTGCCACGAGTTGCAGTTGTACACGGGCTTTGACAGAATCCGCGTACGACCAATCGGGAAGTGCTGTTTTAGGGTCGCCATCACTTGTTCAAAGTAGGTGCCGGCAAAGGTGGGATTAAACTCACTAAATTCAGATTCATCGACCAAATTTTCACGCGGTTGTTCTACATAATGCTCATCACCCCGGGTCCAGAAGCGGCCTGACAAATCGTTCTGCGTCCATTCGGTCTGCCCCGGCCGCTGAGTCAGGGGTAACGCAGCAAAACCTTGATCCTGCATGTTGCCCATAAACGCCACACGAGACAAGCACTCCTGCAATGCCTGCTGCAGCTTGTCTATGTCAAAGGACAGCTGCAATCGTTGTATATGTTCATTGCCAACAAACTCGGCTACTGAACTAGTAATGGGGTTATGCTGCATGGCCGCCTGCACGCGCTGCACATCGGCATTGGTTTTGATTGAGGACATGTTTACATTCTCAAGTTGTTAGTTATTAAAGCATAATGGCAGCAATAAGAGTCGCAATAAAGCGCATTTTGTCGCATAGTTGTACCAATTATTGAAACAAGTTGGCAAATTCTATGCGTCGCAAACTACCCTCCACTACCGCCCTTACCTGCTTTGAAGCTGCCGCACACACGCAAAACTTCGCGCTGGCGGCTCAAGCCGTGAGCCTATCACCCAGTGCTTTTAGCCGACAAATCAAAGAATTAGAAAAGCACGTCGGGCAACCCCTGTTTATACGCCAGCGCCAAAGGGTCAAACTCACCAGTACAGGCAGCATGTTATTAGCGGAGCTAACACCCATTTTAGAATCTTTGGAAGTGACTTTATTGGGCGCCAGTAATCGCAATAACCCTTATGGCGCTATCAACATTGGTACCTACCCTACCTTGGGTAGCCGCTGGCTGATGCCTAAACTCAGCCAATTGAGCCGGCAACAAGCACAACTGTCTTTCAATACCATTACCTATTTAGCTAACGATCAAATCGATGCTAACCTGATTGATATCGCTCTGGTACAGGGAGACCCACCCTGGCCAGGATTTAGGGTCGACGCCCTAATGCCCGAATCTCTTGTGGTTATCACGTCACCAGAGTTACTTGGCCACCCACGAGACCAAGCCCAAGATTTGCTCGAGCAACGTATCCTACAACACATTACCCGGCCAGCGTCTTGGCAAATCTGGTTTGATAGCCTGGCCGAAGAGTTAACCGTAGCGCCATTAGGGCCGATGTTTAGCCAATTTGAGATGCTAATAAACGCCGTCATCGAAGGCTTAGGGATCGCCATAGTACCCAAGGTGTTAGTGACCAATGAACTGGCCGATGGGCGCCTGATATTAGCCCATGAGCACGAAGCCTTAACAAAGAGTGGTTACTTCCTGCTTACCCCGCAAGTCAAAGTCGGCACCGCACGCATCGAAATGTTACGCGACTGGTTACTAGGGCCGCTGTAGGTCGGACTTCAGTCCGACTTGTCGGCCTAAAGGCCGACCGACATAGCTTGAGTATAAAAAAAGGCTAGATGGTTGCCCATCTAGCCTTTTTACATATGCCATCAAACTAGCTAGTTAGTCCACTTGTGCTAATTTAATAACCGGTGTCATGGCATCCAAGTGCGCATCATCTAGATGACACTTAATTTCATGTCCATCGGCCAATACACGCAACGGCGGCACTTCTGTTTCACACTTGCTGCCCACCTTGTCTTTGTGCTGACAACGCGTCTGAAAAGGACAACCAGAAGGTGGGTTTACCGCCGACGGAATATCACCTTTCAAGACAATGTGCTCACGCTCAATACTCGTGTCAGCGATAGGTACCGCAGACAATAGCGCCTCTGTGTATGGATGGTAAGGCGGTGCAAACACCTGGTCCGTGGTACCCATTTCTACCACATGGCCTAGGTACATAACCATAACCCGATCCGAAATGTAACGCACAATAGACAAATCATGACTGATAAACAGCATGGTGGTCTTATTCTTACGCTGCAATTCCATCAACAAGTCGGTTACCGCGGCCTGTACAGACACATCCAATGCAGAAACGGGTTCATCAGCAACCACCACTTGTGCATCACCCGCGAAAGCACGAGCAATACCCACGCGCTGTTTCTGACCACCGGAAAGTTGACGTGGCATACGTCTAGCAAATTCACGGGGCAACTTCACTAGGTCCAATAATTCCAACATGCGGCGCTTACGGTCAGCGTCATCGATGCCTATACCAAATACTTCCAAAGCACGTATGATCTGACGTCCCACACTCATAGATGGGTTCAGAGTATCAAACGGGTTCTGGAATACCATTTGAATAGAAGATACCGTCTCAACCTTGCGATCCTGGATGGCGATCTGTTCGATGTCTTCGTTATTTAGGGTAATGGTACCATCACTAGCCGTTTCTAAACCTAGCAACATCTTAGCGAGGGTAGATTTACCACAGCCAGATTCCCCAACAATGGCCAAGGTTTCTGCTTCACGCGCTTCAAAAGACAAGGTTTCGTTGGCTTTAACCACGCGCTTCTCGCCACCACCAAACAAGGCATTGGCGGCCACTTCGTAGTACTTGCGCAGATTACTCACTTTTAACACCACGCGACCGGGTTCAACCGCTTCGTTGTCTACTGCCGCTGCAATAGGTGCATTCCAGTCAATTTCTTCAACTTTCAAACAGCGAGATTTATGCACCAAGTCGGCATCAACATCGGCCATCTCGATAACGCCCTGGTTACAACGACCTTCTGCAAAATAGTTACAACGTGGACCAAAGTTACAACCATCTGGGCGTTCATGGGGTAACGGGAAGTTACCGGGAATGGCCACCAATGGATGGGCGTTTTTATCGGCACCTGGCAATGGTATCGAGCGAAATAGTGCTTCGGTGTAAGGGTGGCGCATCTTATCAAATACATCTTTGATAGGACCCGTTTCTACGGCTTCACCAGAGTACATGACACAGATGTCATCACAAGTATCCAAGACCAAACCCAGGTTATGGGAAATAAACAGCATGGAGGTACCGTACTTTTCACCTAGTTCTTTCACTAGGGCCACAATACCTGCCTCTACCGTTACATCCAAGGCTGTGGTTGGCTCATCGAGTATCAACAAGGATGGCTTGGACATCAACGCCATAGCAATAACGATACGCTGTTGCTGACCACCAGAAAGCTGGTGCGGGTAGCTGTTCATGATACGCTCAGGGTCAGGTAGGTTAACGTCTGTCACTACCTGCAAAGCCAAATTGTAAGCTTCTTTTTCACTGGCGCCTTCGTGTACCATAGGCACTTCCATCAGCTGTTTGCTGACTTTCATGGCCGGATTCAAAGAGGCCATGGGCTCTTGATAAATCATGGCAATTTCAGAACCACGAATATCACGCAGCTCTTCTTGGCTCATGGTATTCAGTTCACGGCCTTTAAATTTGATGCTGCCACCAACAATTTTACCGTTAACACCCAAGTCCTGCATGACACCAAGGGCCACGGTAGACTTACCACAACCTGATTCGCCAACTAGGCCTACTGCCTTGCCTTTTTCTACCTTACATGAAAAGTCCATTACCGCAGGGATTTCGCCAATACGGGTAAAGAAACTAATGGAAAGGTTATCGATCTCTAAGATAGGACCGTCATAATCTTGCTTTTGCATTATTTAAGTCCTCTTAGTCTTTCAACGATTGTTCGCGTAAACCATCAGCCAGTAGATTCAAACCCAGAACCAATGACATCAAGGCTAAAGCCGGTGGTATAGCCAAATGTGGATAGATGGACATAAGCTTACGGCCTTCATTAATGGTCATACCCCAATCTGGGCTCTCTGGGCTCACACCGAGACCAAAGAAGCCTAGTGTACCCAACAAGATGGTTGTGTAACCGATACGTAGGCAGAAATCGACAATCAATGGGCCACGGGCATTTGGCAAAATTTCCCACAGCATGATGTACCAAGGGCCTTCGCCGCGTGTTTCTGCCGCGGCCACATAGTCGCGAGTTTTAATATCCATGGCCAGACCACGCACAATACGATATACCGTGGGCGAGTTCACAAACACCACCGACACGAAGATATTGAGTAGGTTAGGCTCCATGTACCAGACATCCAATGGGTCGGCGTTGAAAGCCAAACCCGAGTAGGCCCATAAGCCCAATACCAGAGTAGTACCTACGTAGATATTACGTTTCATCGGTTGCGTGTAAAAACGCGATTGGAACAAGACTACAAAGAAGATAACCGGGAATAAGAACAACACGGCAGCCAGATAAATAGGCACGCCCGTAGAACGAATTTCTGGTGTTACCAACAGGAAGAACAACAAGATAACCGGGAATGCCAATACCAAGTTCGCCAAGAAGGATAGGTTCATATCCAGCTTGCCACCGCGGAAACCCGCTGGCAAGCCTAGGGTGATACCTACCATAAAGGCAAAGGCGGTGGCTGCAGGTGCAATAATCAACACCGCACGGCTACCCATAATCATACGCGAGAAGATATCGCGGGCGAGGTTATCACCACCGAGTAAATAGTACTGATAAGCACCTTCGGCGGCTAGGCGTACTTCTGTACCTGGGCGTTTGTTCTTCATACCAGATATCTGAGACAAAGCATCGTGAGTAACAATGGCGTCGGCAAAGATAGCCGTGAACACCCAGAACAACACCAATATCAAGCCCACGGTGCCCACGCGGCTATCAAACAAATGGCCATAGAGGCCTAAACGATCTTTATAATAAATAGAGGCAGACAAGGTCACTGCCAAAGCAATCCACACTGGCGTAAATTGCACAATAATTTGCAGGATGATTTCCCATGCACTTAAAGAATTCATTTTCTACCCCTAGCTCATGCGAATACGTGGATTAAGAAACACGTAACCAATATCAGAGATTAACTGTGTTACCAGCACCACAAATACAGCCACTACCGAACATGACAACAAGAGTTCAATGTCATTGTTACTGGCGGCTTGCACCAGCACCCAGCCAAAGCCCTTGTAGTTAAACAATGTTTCGACAATAACCACACCTGTCAGGAGCCACGGGAACTGCAACATAATAACGGTGAAGGGTGCAATCAAGGCATTACGCAAGGCATGCTTCATGACTATATTAGGGAAGCTCACACCCTTTAAGCGCGCAGTACGTATGTACTGCGCGGTCATCACTTCGGCCATAGAAGCTCGCGTCATACGTGCAATATAGCCCATACCATAAAAGGCCATAGTCATTACCGGCAAGGTAAAGTTAGCAAAGGTAATCTCCGTCATAGCCGAAGCCGACGAACCTTTAAACCACTTCAGGCCCACGGCTGAACTGGCAAAAATAACAATAAACAAGACACCGGATACATATTCGGGTGTGGCCGTGGTCGCTATAGAGAAGGTCGATAAACCACGGTCTAACTTGGAGCCTTCTCGCATACCGGCTAAGACACCGATGATAAGAGCCATAGGCACCATAACAATCATAACAAACAGCATCAGCCAACCGGTTAAGCCTAAACGCTTACCAACGATCACCGAAACTTTTTCTTTGAACACGCTGGACATACCAAAGTCGCCCTGCAAAACACCGCAATAGCTTGGTGCTACTGACGCATCCATACCGGGTTTAATGCAACGGCCTGCCACCTTGCCATTATCCTTGGTAAAACGGAAGCTAGGCACTACCCCTAGCCACTCGCCATAACGCACTAACAGTGGTTGTGTGTAGCCACGCGTATCCAACCAGTTTTCAACCTGTACATCGGTCATACGCATATTGCCTTGGGTCTTAGCCAACTTTTCCAAGTTTGGGTACAAGTTGGTAAGAAAGAAAACCACAAACGTTAAACACAAGGCGGTTAATAACATCACCCCGGAACGTTTCAGTATAAAAGCCCACATAATCTTTCCTGCTAGATGCTTTTCAGAAAATCAAAACGCAAATGATTGCATTTCCGTTTGCGACATTAAGTTGCCGCCATAACAAACAAGGCAGGTACCATACCTGCCTTGTATAAAACGAGTAGGGCTACCGAAGTAGCCCTAGAGATCAACTTATGCCCAGCCTAGCTTGTGCAAGTGAATCTCAAACGTTGGGTGCATTTCTGCGCCCACAACACCTTCTACATGGTGACGGTACAAAGAACGCCAGTATGGCTGCACGGTAACACCTTCGTCTTGCATGATGGCTTCAATTTTCGCCATTACCACGCGACGCTGGTCTGCATCGGCCAAAGACATAGCCTCATCCAACAAGGAGTCAAACTCAGCATTAGCAAAGCCTGCTTCGTTCCATGCTTCACCCGAACGGTAAGCCAGCGCCAATACCTGTACACCTAGTGGACGCATGTTCCAGTTAGTGGAGGAGAATGGGTACTTGGCCCAATCGTTCCAGAAGGTAGAACCAGGCAAAATCGTACGCTTCACCTTGATACCCGCTTCACGCAATTGCGCAGCAACGGCATCAGTGGTGTTACGACGCCAATCATCGTCAATAGAGATGAGTTCGTGTTCGTAGTCACCCATGCCAGCTTCTTCCATTAGGGCCTTAGCGCCTGCAGGGTCAAACTTTTGCGCTGGTAGTTCAGCGTATTCTGGGTGGATAGGACAAACATGGTGATTTTCTGCCACAGTACCACGACCGTTGTAACCCAACTCCAAACATACCGCATTGTCAGTTGCCATGTGAATGGCCTGACGTACACGCTTATCAGCATAGGGCTTGATGCCATCTACTTCAGCAAGCTGGTTTGGACGAATAACGATAGTTGCAGCCGTTACTGCTTCAGAACGAGTCCAGCCTAGGCTGTCCATGATATCGATGTAGTCACCGTTGATATCGTAGTTCATGTCAAATTCTTCGGCTTCAGCACCGGCTAGCTTCGCTGCCGCATCAGTACCATAGTCAACGAATTCGATACGGTCTAGGTAGGCACCTTCGCCCCACCAGCTGTGCGCTTCGTTCTTAACCAAAACACCCTTAACACCCACTTCTAGGCTTTCTGGCAAGTAAGGACCAGTACCAATTGGGTTGGAAAGCATGGTATCAGGATCGTGAGAAGCGTGCGTAATCGCCGCTGGGTAATCCGCCATACCAGGAATCAAGGAAATGTCTGGCTGTGGCAAGTTCAAGCGAACTGTGTGCTTACCCACCACTTCAATGGCACCTTCGCGTGCCTTACCTGTATCAGGGTCAACCAAAGAACCCATACGGGCCGCCATGGAGTTACCTTCTAGAGACTTGTCACACCAGCCAGTGATGTTACGGGCCACGTCTTCCGCAGTGAATTCATCACCGTTGTTCCAAGTAACACCCTTACGCACTTTCAAGATGTACTCGGTAGCGCCCTTGTTAACGCCCCAAGTGTCAATCAAACGGCCTTCAAAAGAACCATCTGTGTTGTATTGGAACAAGTATTCCAACCAACCACGAGTGAAGTTAGCAATTTGAGACCAGTCATAAGTACGTGGGTCTTTTAGGGCACGCACTTCTTGTTCGATACGGATAGTACCGCCTTGGCTAGCAGTTGCACTGGCAACCGGTGCCACCAAACCAGCCATGGAGTATAGGGCTGCTGTAGAAGCACCCAAAGCCGATGCACGCGCGAAAAATTCACGACGCGATAACTTGCCTTCTAAAAATTCGGATTTATACATCTCCACTGCAGGATGCAGCGGTTGACCGTTTACAGTTAATTTGGACATTAGTCGTTCCCCGTAAGGTAATTATCGTTATTGAAAGTGTCACAGCCGACTTGCGGCTTAGTTTTTTATTATTAATCAATGCGTTATACGCAAAATGAATATGCTAGTCCTACACGAAATAGGACCCCATCAAGCTTAACACAAACCCTTAACAAACATTAAGAGATTACGTAGATGCACTTTGGTTTTATTCACTCCATTAGCAGAAGTGACAACCTACTACCTAGCCCAACAAGCTCTACGTATAGGAAGTACCTCAAACTGCTTTGCATTGTCACACAGACCTAATTAGACATATGTAACAAAAGCGACGATATTGCCCCCGTCGCTTGTCGATTTTAGGTAACCTCAAGCCTAGATGCCATGACTTCGGTTATAATTATTTAAAGCAGCCGAGGTAAACTCTGCCAACAGCTCAGGGGCTGGCTTGTAGATTTCTACCAGCAAGGGATAACAAGCCGTGGTATCACTAGAGTGCTCACTACCACAATCTCCACCAGGGCAAGCAGAAAGATTACCTAAGAGGTCAATATCAGCCAGCATTTCCAGATAATCACCAGGACGTACGGGTGAGGCCTTCATAAAGTACTGGTGTGTGTCCTGAGTAAAGCCTGTGCACATAAACACGTTAAGCACGTCGTGTACGGCCGCTTCCGCCTCATCCAAACTCAAACCCAAGTTATGCACTAGCTCGCGGGTCAAGTTAGAATGGCAACAGTGATGATAATGCTCACTATTCAATACATAGTTAGTATAGGGGTCGCAACGGGTGCCAATGACATCGTGCACACTACCGCCATATTCATCCCAGCCGTACCAATCCAAGCTATCGTCAGTAATAGTGGCCATAGGGCGCATATAAGGCATACAACTCCACAAACGATCGCCAGTACTCACATGTGTGCCATGTAACGCCCGTGTCTTGCCACTAAAAAAGCGCTCCTTAAAATTATCTTTAGCCCATAAGTTCAAGTCACCTACCTGCGCTCCTTCAGTACTGACTATGCGAAACAGGTGCCCAGCTGGCACCACAAAACTACGGGCTTCGCGCGGCGGCACTAGCACCGTCTCCAACAACTGACTAGATGCCTTGAGGGCCCTAATCTGCGGCCAGTCGGGCTGTGGCAAGGTATCTATGGGATAACATACCGTAGGCGGTATGGAACGACGTTGCTCAGCGTCTACAGGCGCTGCATGTAAAGGAGTATTTTTCATAGCGGGATTACCAGTGCTAATAGGTATTGTAGGGGCAGTTCAGGCACAATGCCTTTTTTGTAAGCTACTCGATACTTCTGCGCTTAGCAAACCCTAAATTATTAGCTTTGTTTTACCACTTTTCAGACAATGTCGATTTTGAGCAACAAATTGACCAAAAAACAACAAAAAATCGGCACCAGCTTGATTAACATGATGTTTCTAACCAATGGGCGACCTAGTATGAATAGCACTACTTTTTCTAGCAATACTTTTACGGCTCCAGATGACAGAGCTTGGCAAATTTGCATTCTACTGTTGCCCGCAGTCAGCCTGAGCAATATCAGCCATATATTGGAACCCTTACAAGCGGCCAACCAAATTTCCGCACGCCCACTTTACCAGTGGCAACTTGCAAGCGCCCAAGGCATGCCAGTAATTACCGCTGAAGGCCTGCAACTAAGCACCCAAAAATTTGATCCAGAGTCTAACTTTGATTGCTTATTGGTCATTGGTGATCAACATCAACCTCACTCCCTTTCCTTGAGCTTGTTGACAGCCTTGAGCAAACTAAACCGTCAGCGCAACCGATTCTTTGGTGGCATCGGAAGTGGTGCCATATTGCTAGAGAAAGCTGGTTTACTTAATAATGCCAACTGGACTGTGGCGCCAGAGCTAGCTGCCAACAGCGGCGCAACACAGCCACACGCACTATTTCAAATAGCCCACCAACGCTTCACCTGCCAAGGTGAAACTGCCAATCTAGACATGATGCTGCATATTATTCAGCAACAGCATGGCAAGGCCCTAACCGTGCATATCGCGGAAATGCTGGCTTATCCAAACTTGCGTCAACCCACCAAGCTCACTAGGCCTACACCTATCGATCTAGATGCCTCTGCGCCACCTGCCTTGGCAGAAGTATTAACCTTAATGCAGAAAAATTTTGCCGAGCCTCTGTCGTTAGAAGAAATTAGCCATTATTGCGGCCTCGGCTCTCGGCAAATACAACGTCTATTCAAACAACACATCGGCACCACACCCAACAACTATTATTTGCAGCAACGCTTGGATCACGCCCACCGTTTGTTGGTAGAAACTTCCGTACCCATTAAACAGATAGCGAGTGATAGCGGCTTTAGTTCTTTGCCCACTTTTTACAAACGCTATAAAAGCCGTTTTGGCAACCCACCCATGTCGTCACGCCAACAGGCAGATATCTACCTATAGTACTGACTCGCTCGACAAGGCCCACTTACCCTTGTCGACTTTCACCAATTACCTGTCTATTTTCTACCATAACCCAGCAAAACTCCTCGCTAGAATGTCACACTGACCATTTGACATAACAGTACAAGGACTCTGCAATGGACCTGAAACCCAGCACGCAAGTAGTTGTTATTGGTGGCGGCCTGATTGGCTGCTCCATTGCCTACCACCTTACCAAACTCGGCTGTACCGATGTCATGCTGCTAGAACGCAACGAACTCACTTCTGGCTCCACTTGGCACGCTGCTGCTGGCGTACATGGCCTACACGACAACTCTAATATCACCAAATTACAAAACCACACCATGCAGGTGTACAAGGAACTGGAGCAAGAAACTGGCCAGTCCTGCGGTATTCACGAAAACGGCATCATCTATCTAGCCCAGACAAAAGACCGCGAGCATCAACTGCGCATCCAAGCCGCCAAGGCCAAGTTGTTTGGCGCCAAGTTCGACGAACTCACCATGCAGCAAGTACGAGAGTTACACCCCCTTGTTAATCTAGAAGGTGTGCGTTGCGCCTTTATGGAAACCCATGCTGGGCATGTGGACCCTTCGGGGGTTACCTTTGCTTACGCCAAGGGCGCCAAACAGCTGGGTGCCGAAATCCATCGCTTCACACCCGTAACCGCTACGACCCAACGTGACGATGGTAGTTGGACTGTGTCGACACCAAAAGGCGATATTCATGCGCAAGTAGTGGTTAACGTCGCAGGTCTTTGGGGTCGAGAAGTCGCCAAACTAGCGGGTTTTGAACTACCCTTGATGACCATGGAACACCAGTATTTTGTCACCGAGAGCATGCCTGATGTGGAGCAGCACCCCGTTGAACTACCGTCCATTGCCGACCGTGACGGCGAGTATTATCTGCGCCAAGAAGGCCAAGGTTTGCTAGTCGGTGCTTACGAAAAAGACGGACGTTTTTGGGCCGAAGCTGGCACTCCACTGGATTTTGGCCACGAACTACTCAATGATGATTTAGACCGTATCGAAGACAACATGCTGGCCGCCTGTCACCGTGTTCCAGCCCTTGGCGAAGCCGGCGTGAAGTCAGTTATCAATGGCCCCATGATTTGGTCACCCGACAGTTCTGCCCTATTTGGCCCCGTACCGGAACTGGAAAACTACTACTGCTGCAACGGCATCATTCCTGGTTTTTCGCAATCTGCTGGCCTTGGCCTTATGCTGGCGCAATGGATTGTGGAAGGCGAACCAGAGATGGATCTGTTTGCCTGGGACTTGGCGCGCTTTGATGCTTGGGCTGACAAAGACTTTGCCAAAGCGCGCGCCCTAGATTGCTACTCTCATCGTTTCAAAATTCACTTCCCTTACGAGGAGACCTCTGCCGGCCGTCCGGCGCGCATGCGCCCCGTTTATGGTCTACAAAAAGACATGGGGGCCGTGTTTGGTCTCAACGGTGGCTGGGAACACCCCTTGTGGTATGCCAAGAGTGGCGTAGAGCCAAAAGAAGAGTACGGTTATACGCGCCAAAACTGGCACCAGCCCGTGGGTGAAGAATGCCGCGCCCTACGCACTACGGCAGGCGTTATCGACATCGCTAACTTTGCCAAGTATGAAGCGCAGGGCCCAGGTGCCGAAAGCTGGATTAACCATCTAGTCGCCAACCGTGTACCAACTGAAATTGGCCGCATCTGCTTAGCGCCTTTGCTATCCTTACGCGGCGGTATCGCCGGTGATTTTACCATTACTAAGCTGGCCGACAATCACTATATGATGTTTGGTTCTGGCATAGCCGAGCGCTTCCACAAACGTTTCTTTAAGCGTGTGCCATTACCGGCCGATACCACCGTTACCAGCCTAACTAATAGCCACTGTGGCTTTAGCCTAGCGGGACCTAACAGCCGTGCTATTCTGCAACAGCTGGCACCATCAGAAGCTCTAGGCAATGCTGAATTTAGCTTTATGCGCTCGCGCCAGATGCAAGTAGCCGGCATTGATTGCTTAGTACTTCGTGTGTCCTTCTCTGGCGAGCTAGGCT
>DPHB01000026.1:44783-45358 GCA_003521845.1 Oceanospirillaceae bacterium
GCCGATCATGGCATCCGCCCTGTCGGCGGCCGCGCCCTGCTTTCCCTACGCGTAGAAAAAGGCTATGGTTCATGGGGGCGCGAGTATTCCACGGAATACTGGCCCCAAGAAGTGGGCCTAGACCGCTTGATCAAGCTAGACAAGGCCGAAGACTTTATCGGCAAACAGGCCTATATTGCCATCAAAGACCATCCGGCCCGCGAAAAGCTCGTAATGCTAGAGATAGAAACGCCACACGATGCCGATGCTTCCGGTGGTGAGCCCATCTTTACGATCGATGGCACCCCAGTTGGCAAAGTCAGTTCAGGCGCCTATGGCCACAGCCTAGGCAAGTCCTACGCTTTGGCATTTATTGCTGCCGAATACTTGCAACAGGAAGAATTTGATGTTGCTATTTTAGGTTTACCCCATCGGGCAAAACTATTGCAACATCCACCCTTTGATCCGCAAGGTCAACGTTTGCGTAGTTGAAACTCAACATCATCGAGAGGAGCAAACTTCCTGTCATTGCGAGGAGCGCAGCGACGTGGCAATCTTCAACAGGCAAAGTGCAATGCTGCATGAGATCGCCGCGC
>DPHB01000026.1:45519-180487 GCA_003521845.1 Oceanospirillaceae bacterium
CCGCGCTACGCTCGCGATGACGGCAAGGACAACTCGCGATGACGCCCACACCCCGTCATTGCGAGGTACCCAAAGCACTCGCTTCGCTCATGGGGCATGCTAAGCGCAGCGACGTGGCAATCTCCAGCAGGCAAAGTACAATGCTGCATGAGATCGCCGCGCTACGCTCGCGATGACGGTAAGGTCAACTCGCGATGACGGTAAGGACAGCTCTCGATGACGATAAGGACAATTCGCGATACCGTGTTTGGTGGTGCCGCGCTAACAATACAAATTTGAGGTTTATATGCCCAGTTTCGATCTACAAGATTTTGTAAGCCAAGCCAAGGCCGCGTCGACAGGTCCCGATGCTTATGACAACATCAAAAGCATGATGCTGCAGGCCTTTACCAATCCACAAGCGGTGGCGGCAGCCATGCCACCCCTAGCGGGAACTGACGAAGTCCTCTACGAAGACGAGCACATTTCCATCTGGCACGTGTACTTTGATCCTACCAATGTGGTGCCTCCACATGATCACCAAACCCAGGTCGCGATTGGTATTCATACGGGCATAGAGCGTAACTTTATCTTTCAACAAACCACCCAAGGCTTAGTACTAGAAACGATCCAAGATCTGTCACCAGGGGACACTTTTTTCCTCGAACCAGAGACTATACATGCTGCCGGTGCCGCCACTTCGGCTGCGGTAATGGGCATCCATATCTATATGGCTGCGCTTACCAAAATAGACCGTTCCTTATTTGACTGGGACACGGGCGAAGCCTTGTCCTTTAGTGATGAAGTCTATGCCAGACTCAAACGGCAACCCGATTACCTAGAGCGCTACACGCAAGCTTGAAATGATAGGCCTATGTCCTTTATGATTTAGGCCTATAAACCTGAACCTTGGTTGTCTTATATGGCCCTTGCCTTTGTTGGCGTTAGCATGGCGATTCTGATCTATCTAGCTCACCTAGATTACTGGAACCTGCGCGTGCCCAACCGCGGTATTTTCTCACTGCTTGCCCTTTGGGGCGCCCAAACCTATTGGCTACCCGATGGCTTTTGGTACCAAGACCTGATTGTTGCTGGTGTATTATTTAGTGGTGGTTTGTTATTTTGGCGTTTAGGCAAACTCAATGCCAGCGAAGCCAAACTGCTATTAGTGGCTGGGCTGCACCTTGGCGTATTGGGTGCTATTGTGTTTGCCAGCAGCCTACCCATTCTCTTTACCTTGCAACATTTATTTCTACTTACTTGGAAACAACAAAGCTTTGGCCATCATCCGTTTTGGCGCCGCCTACGCATTCTGCAAAATAAAGGCCGTGTGCCCGCCGGACCTGCCATTATTGTGGCGGCAATTATTGGTTTAATAGGCCAACAAATTCTGACCCACTCTCTGTAGTCGTCCCACTTTTTACCTGATCTAGTTTGGTGCATAGCATGGTGCACGAGTATTTCTGCGCACCAAATAAACTCACCCCCATCGCCTTCCCACTCTAAAACACCACCACAAAAACAACATATCTTATTGATTTTATTCAATTTAAAAAGTTGGCACGGTTGCTGCAATACAGACATTGACTGATTAACAAACAGCCTGCACCGAATCAGCGCTGCAATAGACAACATATTTAGGGAGCCAACATGCAACTAATCACCGCCATCATCAAGCCCTTTAAGCTGGACGACGTTCGCCAAGCTTTATCCGAACAAGGCATTCAAGGCTTAACCGTCAGCGAAGTCAAAGGCTTTGGCCGTCAGAAGGGACACACGGAACTATATCGTGGTGCCGAATACGCCATCGACTTTGTACCAAAGACTCGCCTTGACCTAGCCGTAGAAGATAATCAAGTTGACCAAGTGCTCGAGACCATTCAAAAAGCAGCGATCACTGGCAAGGTGGGCGATGGCAAGATCTTTGTCACCCCACTACTCAATGCTATCCGTATTCGTACCGGTGAATCCGGCGACGTTGCCCTATAAATATTATTGACACATTAAGGTAGAACCTCATGGAAAATCACATTTACGAACTCCAGTTTGCACTGGATACCTTTTACTTTTTAATCTGCGGCGCGCTCGTTATGTGGATGGCTGCAGGCTTCGCCATGCTTGAAGCAGGCCTGGTACGTAGCAAAAACACCACCGAAATCCTCACCAAGAACGTCGCCCTATTTGCCATTGCCTGTTTCATGTACATGGTTAGCGGTTATGCCATCATGTATGACGGTGGCTGGTTCCTATCTGGCCTGGTTGATCTAGATACCGATGCTGTACTGGCCGATTCTGCTGAAGCTGGTTTCCACGGTAGCTCCATTTACTCCGGTGCTTCTGACTTTTTCTTTCAGGTAGTCTTTGTTGCTACCGCCATGTCCATCGTATCGGGTGCCGTGGCCGAACGCATGAAACTATGGGCCTTCTTAGCCTTTACAGTGGTTATGACTGGTTTAATCTACCCACTTGAAGGCGCATGGACTTGGGGCGGTGCCGATGTATTTGGCCTATTTAACCTAGGCGACCTTGGTTTCTCTGACTTTGCCGGTTCCGGTATCGTACACATGGCAGGCGCTGCGGCTGCCCTAGCCGGTGTGCTTTTATTAGGTGCTCGTAAAGGCAAGTACGGCCCCAATGGTCAAATTCGTGCTATCCCTGGTGCCAACTTACCCCTAGCCACCTTGGGTACATTTATCTTGTGGATGGGCTGGTTCGGTTTCAACGGCGGCTCTGTATTGAAGCTAGGCGATGCTGCTTCGGCTCATTCTGTAGCCGTGGTATTTGTAAACACCAACGCCGCGGCAGCCGCCGGTGCCATTGGTGCCCTAATCATGGCGCGTATTAAGTTCGGCAAGGCTGATTTAACCATGGTACTTAACGGTGCCCTAGCTGGCCTAGTTGCAATTACCGCTGAGCCTTCTACACCCACGCCATTACAGGCAAGCTTATTTGGTGCCCTAGCCGGCGTAGTCGTGGTCTTTTCTATCCTTACCTTAGATAAGCTGCGTTTAGACGATCCAGTCGGTGCCATCTCTGTACACGGTGTCGTTGGTCTATTAGGTTTACTGCTAGTACCGGTAACTAACGCTGACGCCACCTTGATCGGTCAGCTCATCGGCGCTGCCACCATCTTCGGCTGGGTATTTGCGGCAAGCCTAGTAACCTGGGCCATCATCAAAGCAGTCATGGGTATCCGGGTGTCGGAACAGGAAGAATACGAAGGCGTGGACATTGCTGAATGCGGCATGGAAGCCTACCCAGAATTTTCTAAATAAGGCGAAATGTTAACAAGTCTGGCACTTTGGGGGCAGAGGGCCTGCCCCATGACCCCGAAGTGCCAAACAATCTTCACAAACTGCACGCACAAAAAAAGGATCCATTGGATCCTTTTTTTTAGGTTGGACTTTAGTCCGACTAGTCGGGTTGAAACCCGACCTACCTATTACGCACCTTTTTGTGGGCGCATGTCGTCGATGGAGATACCGGCAACCGCTACTGGGTTCTTCATGGCATCACGACGGAAGGGCTCGCCTAGCTCTTGGTTGATAAGGATTTCGATAAGAGTGGTCTTACCGTTAGCCTGATCTTCCAACGCCTTGCTTAGGGCAGCGCTGACTTCGTCCATAGTGCGAGCTTGAACACCTTCTAGGCCACAAGCTTGGGCAATACCCGCGTAGGAAACGTTTTCGTCTAGTTCAGTACCAACGAAGTTGTCTTCAAACCACAAGGTAGAGTTACGCTTCTCTGCGCCCCACTGGTAGTTACGCAATACGATTTGCGTAACAGCAGGCCACTCGTCACGACCGATAGCCGTCAATTCTGTCACTGCGATACCGAAGGCACCGTCGCCAGAGAAACCAACTACTGGGGTGTCTGGGCAACCGATCTTAGCACCAACAACCGCTGGCAGGCCGTAACCACAAGGGCCAAACAAACCAGGAGCTAGGTACTTACGACCTTGCTCGAAAGTTGGGTAGGCGTTACCGATGGCGCAGTTGTTACCAATATCAGAAGAGATGATCGCTTCTTTAGGTAGTACGGCTTCGATTGCACGCCAAGCCATACGTGGGCTCAACCATTCTGGCTTGTCGGCACGGGCACGTTCGTTCCAAGTGGTACCTGGATCGTCGTCTTCGTGGGTCATAGCAGCCAATTCTTCTACCCAGTTTGCCTTAGTAGTAGCGATGTGTGCTTGACGAGCTGCACGACCTTCGTCGCCAGCAGTCGCGCTCAACTGAGCCATGATGCCGTTGGCAACCTTAGCTGCGTCACCGATGATACCAACAGATACAGCCTTAGTTAGGCCGATACGCTCAGGCTTAAGGTCAACCTGAATGATCTTGGCGTTCTTTGGCCAGTAGTCAATGCCGTAACCTGGCAAGGTGGAGAATGGGTTCAAACGTGTACCCAATGCCAATACCACGTCGGCTTCGGCAATCAACTGCATGCCGGCTTTAGAGCCGTTGTAGCCCAAAGGACCAGCAAACAATGGGTGAGAACCAGGGAAAGCATCGTTATGCTGGTAACCACAGCAAACTGGTGCGTCTAGACGCTCAGCCAAAGCCATGGAAGCGGCGATACCGCCAGCGGACAAGACCACGCCTGCGCCGTTAAGGATAACTGGAGACTTGGCTTCAGAAAGCAACTGCGCCGCAGCAGCAACAGCGGCTTCGCCACCGGAAGGCAATTCAAAATCGATAGTCGTAGGCAAGTTAATGTCAACGATTTGGGTGAACATGTCACGTGGCACGTTGATTTGTGCTGGGCCAGAATGACGGTGTGCGTTAGCAATTACACGGTCTAGCACTTCAGCGATACGTGAAGGGTCACGCACTTCTTCTTGATAGCAAACCATGTCTTGGAACAAAGCCATCTGCTCAACTTCTTGGAAGCCGCCCTGACCGATGGTCTTGTTAGCCGCTTGAGGTGTTACCAACAATAGTGGTGTGTGGTTCCAATAAGCAGTTTTAACAGCCGTTACGAAGTTAGTGATACCAGGACCATTTTGCGCAATCATCATGCTCATCTTGCCGGTAGCACGGGTATAACCGTCAGCCATCATGCCGCCGGAACCTTCGTGGGCACAATCCCAGAAAGAGATACCAGCACGATCAAATAAATCGGAGATAGGCATCATAGCAGAACCGATAATACCGAACGCATGTTCGATACCGTGCATCTGCAACGTTTTTACAAAAGCTTCTTCAGTGGTCATTTTCATGTTTGGCACACCTAATTAATTGTTAGTAGGATCTGATTAATTATTTATTCAGATTTCTTTTGATAGTGAAGCTAGTTTAAACAAAGGTCGAATATCGCCATAGGGCCACATTTGGAGATTTGTTAGGCCAGTGAAATTATAAACTAGGATGAAGTTAGCCGCCTTTATAAGGGCTAGTTAAAGTAAATATTGTGGTAAGTTTTGAGGGAGCCGACAATGCAATTGTGACATAACTTGCTGCAGCTCGAGGCGCAACAACTCGGCACATCGGTCACTGCCCGCTTGCTGCCCGGCACCTACTCCATACATAAAGGCGCGGCCCGCCAATACAGCTTGGGCACCTTGGGCAAGATAACGAGCGATATCTACACCGGATTCAACACCACTATCAGCCAGCACGGTGAGATCACTCCCCACAGCGTCCACAATTTGCACCAATAACTCAGCTGGAGCCGGTGCTGCATCTAGCTGGCGGCCACCGTGATTGGACACCACGATTCCATCTGCTCCAACATCACGTATCGCCATAGCATCGTCGATGCTTAGCACGCCTTTAACAATAAGATTACCTTGCCAATGCTCACGCAGCCATTGCAACCAAGCCAAGTCCACTACATCACGTAAGCTAGTACGAATGAATTCAGCCGCGTCCTGCATCGCCATGGACTGACTATCCATATAGGGGACTAAGTTTGCAAACTCGGGTAAACCTGCGCGCAAGGTGGCTAGCCCCCATTGCGGCCTTAGGCATGATTGCCAAATATTAGAGGCCGTAATCTTGGGCGGTACACTTAAGCCACTTTTCAGTGCCTTAATACGTCTACTTGGCGTCGGCACGTCTACGGTGACGACGAGATTATTACAACCTACAGCTTTGAGCCGAGCTAATAAATGCAAACAAATTTCACGATCAGAAGGTGGGTAAAGCTGAAACCAAAAGTTATCTTGCGCATGCATAGCGGCAGTTTCTATACTTATAGTGGCAACAGTACTGAGGATAAAGGGGATATTCGCTTGCTTGGCCGTTTTCGCATGCATGATTGATGCTTGCGGCCAAATCAAACCACTCAAACCGATGGGCGCAATCGCTACGGGCATCGCATAGTCCTTGCCGAACAACTTCACCTTAACATCTGGTTCTGCGTAAGACCGCGTATAGTGAGGCATAAGCGTGATGTCATCTAACACCTTGCGATTACGTGCAATGGCCATATTGGCATTACAACCTTCTTCGATGTAGTCAAAGGCAAACTTAGGTATACGTCGCTGAGCTAACTGCTTAAGGTCGGCAATACACTGTGCCTGTTCAACACTGCCCATACCCATTTCTCCCCACGTTTACATTGCTTACGCCCTAGGCGGCGTTTGGCCAGCTACTTTAGCATTAATAGAGTCATACAGAAATCGCCTATTTAGCGCTAAAACCTCCGTCAACATGAATAACTTGGCCGGTAATATAATCCGCAGCTGGGCTGGCTAAAAATATCATAATGCCGTCCAAATCCTGCAATTCACCATTGCGGCCAATGGCGGTTTGCTGGGCTAATTGTTGGCTTAGCTCAGCCTGCTCGAATACCGGCTGGGTTAAGGCCGTGGGAAAAAAACCGGGAGCGATTGCATTGCAGGCAATGCCGCTGCTCGACCAAGCTTCAGCCATAGCCCGCGTTAGTTGGCTCACGGCCCCCTTGGAAGCACCATAAGCAATGCCGTTGGCAAAGGCTCTACTGGATTGCAAGGACGCGACATTGATAATACGCCCCCAACCTGCCTCCTGCATGGCAGGCACTAGTTTCTGCGCTAACATAAAGGGCACTTTTACGTTGAGAGTTTGCGTATTATCCCAACTTTCACTAGTTACCTGCGCAGCCGCCTCACGATAGTTCACGCCAGCGGTATTACATAAGATATCAATTTTACCAAAGCAAGCTTGAGCGTCTGCAACCAAGGCATCTAGGCTGCCTGTTTGCATCAAGTCGGCAGCAATAACTTGGGCCTCTATACCAGCCGACTGCAATTGCCCCTGCAGGTCTAACAGTGCCGCATAACTACGTGCAACCAGCACCAATTTAGCGCCGGCAGCACCCAAGGCTTTGGCCTGTTGCGCCCCAATGCCTGATGAGGCACCGGTAATCATTGCCACCTTACCCACTAGGCTAAATGCCTGTAGTGCATTAGCGAGCAAGATCAAATTCCTCATTTGGGAAGTATTTATTTAACCGGTCGTCGCCCGCGCGAGCATGGCCTTCCATGCCTTCTAAACGCGAGATACGCGCTGCCGCAGCGCCCACTTCACGATTGGCTGCTTGGGTCATACGCTGGGTGGTGACGGTTTTGATAAACTTACCTACCGACAAACCACCAGTATAACGTGCCGCGCCTTTAGTTGGTAAAATATGGTTAGTGCCTGAGCACTTGTCGCCATAGGTCACCGTGGTTTCTTCACCCACAAACAAAGAACCATAGTTGCTTAAATTGTCCACCCACCAATCTAGATCCTGACACTGAATTTCCAAATGCTCAGCTGCGTACTTATCACTGACCTGTACGGCCTCTTCTCGCGTATCGCAGACAATCACTTCGGCATAGTCATTCCAGGCACTACGTGCCGCCGACTGTGAAGGTTCTGGTAGCGAGTCAATTAAGCCTGGCACAAGAGAGATCGCTTGCTGAGCAATAGACTCATCGAGACTAATCAACCACATGGGTGAGTCTGGACCATGCTCGCCTTGGCCGACTAGGTCACCTGCCACGATACGTGGGTCGGCACTGGCATCGGCGATCACCGCAATCTCCGTTGGCCCAGCAAACATGTCAATCCCAACACGCCCAAATAGCATACGCTTGGCTTCTGCCACAAAGCGATTACCGGGGCCAGCTAAGACATCCGCTGGACGCCCTGTATACAAACCAAAAGCCATGGCAGCTATACCTTGCACACCACCCAAAGCCAAAATAGTGTCGGCGCCCGAGTAGTTAGCAGTATAAAGGATGGCGTCGTTGACACCCGTACCCGGCTTCGGCGGCGAGCAAGCGATAACCCTTTCTACACCAGCGGCCTTGGCAGTCGCCACGGACATAATGGCCGATGCCACATGCGCATAGCGCCCGCCGGGTATATAACAACCGGCTGTTTGCACCGGAATTTGCTTTTGGCCTGCCCACAGCCCAGGTGACAACTCCATTTCAAAGTCTTGCAAGGCGGCCCTTTGCGCTCGCGCAAATTTATTCACTCGTTCATGGGCAAACTTAATATCGTCTTTTACGCGCTGAGAAAGGCGCTTACCCGCGGCTTCAATTTCTTCGGCAGTCACTAGGATATTACCGTGATAATCATCCAAGTCACGGACATATTGAGCACAACGCTCTTCGCCGCCAGCTTCAATTTGTGACAGCATGTCGGCGACAATGACACGGGTATTGTCCTCGCCACTAGTGGGTGATTTTTCTGCTCTTTTTAGATAAATAATAGTCATAACTCTCTCCAATATCATTGCGCTAAAAACACCATATTGAAACGTTTTGTATGCGCTTACATTTCTATGAACGCAATATTATTCTAGCTAAACTCATGAAGCAAGGATTTTTGAATAAAATTGTATGCGCATACATTTTCAGATAAAATTGCCCTTATAGCATTCAACAAAGCATTTATCAGGATTTCATTTGATTAGTAAGCCTGCCACACAAACGGATGTTGCCAAGGCCGCCGAGGTGTCTACCGCGACAGTTTCCAGAGTACTTAACCAGCCCGATAGTGTTAAACCAGCGGTGCGCAAACGAGTACGCAACGCTATAGCGCAGCTCAACTATGTCGCCGATGCCGCCGCGCGGGCGCTGGCCAGTAAACGCTCGGGCACGATTGGCGCCGTAATCCCCACCTTGTCCAATGCTATCTTTGCGGATGGTATTGAAGCCTTTGAAAGCACGCTGAACGCTGCCAATTTGAGTTTAATGCTAACCACCTTCGGTTACGATCAACAGCAGGAATTGGCACAAGTTCGGACCCTGATTGAACGTGGTGTGGATGCAATTTTGTTGGTTGGCCTAAGCCATGATCCGGTGGTTTACCAATTGCTAGGGCAGCGCAATATCCCGTTTGTCGAAACCTGGGCTTTTCGCGACAATCCGAACTACCCCTGTGTTGGCTTCAATAACAGCACAGCGGCCTTACAGGCACCACAATATCTGCTCGATCTTGGCCACCGAGATTTTGCCGTTATTAGCGGTATCGCCAAAGACAATGATCGCGTACAAGACCGGCTTGCCAGTATGCAGGCTTTATTTACGCAATATGGAATTTGTCTTGCTGAAGAAAGCATCAAACAATGCCCCTTTGATATCGAGGCCGGTCGCCAAGCATGCCACCAGTTAATGTCCCAAAACAATCCACCCACAGCCATCATTTGTACCAATGATGTGTTGGCCATTGGTGCACTGCTGGAATGCCAAGCCACGGGTATCTCTGTGCCAGGCCAAGTGTCTATTGCCGGTTTTGACGACCTGCCTCTGAGTGCCAACCTCACTCCCGGGCTTACGACCATGCACATCCCCTTCAAAGATATGGGCGAACAAGCCGCCCAATACCTAATTAAAAAACTAGCTGGCAACAACCCTATCGCCAACACCGAACTAGACGTGCAATTAATCGTTAGGCAATCAACTGGCCCCGTCCGCGGTGGCACGTCAAGCAACTAACATTCTGTATTTTTTTTGATTGTCTAAACTGTCAATTGGGTTTAGGCTTGCGCTTTACTCCATTGAATGACTAAAGTGAATGAACGGACTTTCTGACAATTTAAAAGGCATGCTGCTAATGACGCTGTCTATGGCAGCCTTCACCCTAGCCGATGCCAACTTAAAGCTAGCCTCGGAAACCGTATCTACTGGCCAGATGACCTTGGCCTTAGGTGTGGGCGGCACTACTTTATTCTGGTTTTTTCTAGCCCGCAAAGGCGCGCCCTTATTTAGCCCCGTAGTTTTTGAACCGGCGGTCATGCTGCGTACAGCTGGTGAAATAGTAGCCACTATATTTATTGTCTTGGCCTTAACCTATTCTACCTTTACCGGGGTCACTGCCATTATCCAAACCCTACCCATCGTGCTGACACTTATTTCATTCTTATTTTTGGGAGAGAAGGTGGGCATCCATCGTTTAACGGCGGTGGTACTGGGTTTTATTGGTATGTTGATTATCGTACGTCCAGGCGCTGACGGCTTTGATGTTTACTCATTATATGCCGTCTTGGCCGTACTGGGCATGTCCATGCGTGATATTGGCTCGCGCCTGTCCGCTAGCCACCACTCGTCTGTGCGCCTAGCCATTTTTGGCACCATGGGACAGATAGTAGCGGGCATTGGTTTTATGTTATTCGAGCCCACGCCTAACTGGCCGTCACCCTCAGCATGGGGCTACTTATTTGGCCTAGTGGCCTTTGCCAGTATTGCTATGGTGGTCATTACCAAGGCTATGCGTGTGGGTGAATTATCCGCTGTGAGTCCTTTTCGCTATACACGTTTACTATTTGGCCTGACCGCTGGTGTGGTTATTTTCGGTGATACCTTAGATGCTTATATGATTACTGGCTGCGTTATTATTCTATGTGCTGGCTTATATATCTGGCAGCGCGAACGCAAAATCAAAACTAGCAACTGATAGTGAAGCGATTACCCAAATCATAGACCAAAAAAAACCGCCCAAGGTGGACGGTTTTTATCTTCATGACTAAGCCTAATTAACGGTAAGTCACTTCTTCTGCGTCTTCATGGCGCTTAGGTCGGGCGATACCACCAATCATATCAGCTAGTGTTACCATACCTATGGCGTTACCGTCGCGCACAACTGTTGCATCTTTCACATCGGCATCAGACATCATTGGCAATGCTTCTTCCAATATGGTGCCCGCTTCGATCTGCAACTCGCTAGTAGCAGAACCCGCTTCCATCACCGAAGCCACATCCAATACCCTGGCACGGTTAATATCTTTGATAAAGTCACGTACATAGTCATCGACTGGATCCAGCACAATCTCTTGTGGGGAACCTTGCTGGATTACGGCACCATCACGCAAGATAACAATATTGTCACCAATGCGCAGGGCTTCGTCCAAATCATGAGTAATAAAGATAATGGTCTTGTGCAATTCTTCTTGCAGGTCCAAGAGGATGTCTTGCATGTCGTTACGAATCAACGGATCCAAAGCCGAAAAGGCTTCGTCCATCAACAAGATTTCAGCATCCGTCGCCAAGGCACGGGCCAAACCTACACGCTGCTGCATACCACCCGACAATTGCGAGGGGTAGTTAGCTTCAAAGCCCGTTAGGCCAACACGATCAATCCAACGCTGCGCTCGTTCATGCTGCTCGGCAACAGGAACCTTTTTTATCTTTAGTCCGTAACAAACATTATCCATAACCGTACGGTGAGGCAGCAAACCAAACTTCTGAAATACCATGGACATTTTGGTACGACGGAAGTCACGTAGCTGCTCATCAGACATGGCTAGCACGTCTTCACCATCAACTAATACTTGGCCTGCAGTAGGTTCAATCAATCGGTTCAAGTGACGAATCAAGGTGGATTTACCCGAACCAGAAAGCCCCATGATTACCTGAATCTTACGTGCAGGAATATCAATATTAACGTTAGACAAGCCCAATACGTGCTTGTGCTTTGCCAATAGTTCAGCCTTACTGCAGCCGTTTTCTACGTGCTGCACCATGGCTTTGTCATTGTTACCAAATATTTTATATAAATTCTTAATGGAAACCTTAATATTATCCACCATGGCCTCCTTGACGGTGCTTTTGCAACCGCTTGCCGTATTCTTGTGATACACGGTCAAAAATGATAGCTAGGGCAACGATGGCCAAGCCATTCATCAAACCCAAAGCCAAATACTGGTTGGATACCGCGCGTAATACGGGTACTCCCAAACCTTTCACACCGATCATAGACGCAATGACCACCATCGCCAAAGCCATCATAATGGTTTGGTTCACACCGGCAAAAATATTCGGCAGTGCTAGAGGAATTTGTACATCCCATAACTTTTGACGTGGACTAGCACCAAAGGCGTCAGCCGCTTCCAGCACTTCCTTGTCAACCAAGCGAATACCCAAATTTGTTAAACGCACGATGGGTGGAATAGCATAGATACAAACGGCAATAAGGCCTGGTACTTTACCGATACCCAACAACATCACCACGGGGATCAAATACACAAAACTTGGAATAGTCTGCATAACATCCAAAATGGGGGTGATGATAGTTTGCAGGCGATCTGAGCGCGCCATAAGGATACCTAAGGGTATGCCTAAACCAATACACAAGAAGGTCGCCACAGAGATAATCGCAACTGTGGCCATGGTGTCTTCCCACATGCCAAAAAAGCCAATCATCAAAAATGAAACAATCGTGCCAATTACAACCCAGACGCTACGTGCACCCAGCCAAGCTAGGCCAGCAAAAATAAATATCATGATGGGCCAAGGAGTGGCTATCAATAGCTTCTCGAACCACACCATGAAAAACATAAGCGGATCAAAGAAGTTCTCGATGGCTTCGCCATTGGCACGAGAAAATTCGCGAAAGGACAGGTCTATACCTTTTTTCAGATCCCGAAGATCTGCTCGCCCTAAAGAAGGAAATTCGTCAAATAATTCCACAATTAATCCTAGTTATTAGATATTAAAAAAGCCTACTAACATGGGTTAGCAGGCTTTTCATATAATCCTTAAATTAGTTTAAGGATTTCTTGATTGCAGCGGCGGTATCAGCGTCAACCCACTGGGACCACTCTGCTTCATGCTCTAGCATGAATTCAATGGCAGCATCAGCACCCGTGGCTTGGTTATCAGCCATGTATACCAACATTGTACCCATGGCACCAGCGGAGAACACACGCTTGCTGAAGTATTCAGCTGCACGCGGGTCATTGTTCTTCATGAACGAATCGGTAACGATGGTGTTCACTTCCGAATGACTCCAAGAAGAACGCTGTGGGTCAGCACACTCAGCCTGAGTTAAGCAGCTATCCCAATGGGCTTGATCAGTGAAAGGCACACCCCAATCAACCTTAACCATGTTGTACTTGCCTGCCAAAGCAGTTGGCGACCAGTAGTAACCCAACCAGTTGTTACCACGGTCAGCGGCCTTAGCCATAGAACCGTCAAGACCCGCAGCAGAACCTGGATCAACTAACAACCAGCCTTTAGCTTCCATATCAAAAGCCGTGAACAAGTTGTTGTTGGTTAGCTGACAGCCCCAACCCGCTGGGCAACCGTAGAATGCGCCCTTGGAAGGATCTTCGTTGTGTGGAAATAGTTCAGGATGCTCAATAATATCAAGCACCGTCTTTAGTTCTGGGTGCTTTTCTAAGGTAAAGCTAGGTACAAACCAACCTTCACCAGCGCCAATAATCGGCATACCGTTCAACTTATGCATACGGCCTTCGGCCACAGCAGCAGTCAGCGGCTCAATTAAAGAGTTAGTCCACAATTCAGGTGCAACATCTGGCACACCTTTTTCATTCATGGAAGCAAAGCTTGTCATGGTGGCGCCAGGAACCAGCTCCACATCACAGCCGTAGCCACCTTCAAGAATCAGTTTATCAACGTTGGCCATCAACTCGGCAGATGCCCAGTTCATTTCTGCGATAGTTACTTCACCACAGCTCGCCATAGCACCCTGAGATAGAGCAAGTGCACCAGCGGCAACCATACCCGTCATAATTTTGTTCATACATACTCCTAGTTATTGTTTTTTATAACCTAAATCAATATCGATGGGGGATGTGACGCAATCCCGCCCAACGATAAGCACCAATATACCTAAACTAATCAAGTATATAAATAAAATTGTGGCCTTCATAACCAATACTTATGAATAGACCATTTAGGCTTTGTTAAGAATCGCATATTTGGTTAACAATGCAGTTATTAAATGCGACACTATACCCGCTCATATTCGACATTTATCTACCATAAAAGAGAATTTATGCGGGCGGTTGGCCACAGCGAAAACCCTACTATAGACTTTGCTTTGGCCATCTATAATAAAACTAAACTGGGAGACCGCTATCGTGAGCGACAAAGAATACCGCCCTGAAGACCAAGAAGCCTTTATGAAATGCTTGTATTGGTGGGGAGTACCCACTCTATTTCGCTGTCCTCATGATCCGGATCCAGACAACTGCGACATTGCCTTAGTAGGTGTACCTCATAGTACGGGCAATGGCACCACAGAGCGCGACCAACACCTTGCACCACGTTCTCTGCGAGATGTATCTGCTAATTTTCGCCGCGCTCACGGGCCGTTTCAACTGGTGCCGTGGGACAAGTGTCGCATCAATGATCTTGGGGATGTGCCCTTAACCCACGCTCTAGTAAATGATATTTGTGTGGAGCATATACAGGCTTACTACGCACGCTTGGACAAGCGTGGTGTTCGCCCCGTATCCATTGGTGGTGACCATTCAATTACCGGGCCTATTCTTAAGGCGATTGGTGGTGCAGGCACGAACCTAAGCAAGGGCAAAAAAATTGCCATGGTGCACTTTGATGCCCACACAGACACCATGGACCACCTACCTCATTGGTTGGGTGCCGAACGCTCGGCTGCCCACTGGGGCGCCTATGTGGCTGCCGAAGGCCATGTAGACCCCCATAAAAGTACGCAAATTGGTATTCGCGGCCACACACGCACCCTAGATTGGAAACGCACCAGCGATGACCTGGGTTACCGCATGGTGGACATTGATGATTATAGAGCCATGGGCGCGCAACAGGTCATTGACCTAGTTAGAGAAAGAGTCGGCGATGCTCCCGTGTACATCACCTTTGACCTAGACTGCCTAGACCCAACGGTCGCTCCTGCTGTTGCTAACCTAGAACCAGGCTGCAATGGCTTTACCATGGACCAGGCCGTGGAGCTACTGCGCGGGCTACGGGGGCTGAATATCATTGGCGCGGATGTAGTGTGCCTGATTCCCACTAAGGACAACCCCAACAAAATCACTTCCCTGTCTGCTGCGGCCATCATGTTTGAGCAAATTAGTTTGATCGCGGACTGTATGTAACGCCTCACGGCCAACCTACACCAACTAGGCTGGCCTTGTTTACCCCTTCTTCAGCACAATTGACTATTGCTCAACATTCAATTAACGTCGTTAACCATAAACAACGTTAATTGAAAACCATGACCTACAATCTACACGATCGCCTTGGTTACAAACTCACTTTAGCAGCGCAGGTTAACAATCAATTGTTAGTTAACCTGCTCAGCCAACTTAATCTCACCCGGCAGATGTGGTGTGTATTGGTAGCAGTGGGTGAACAACAGCTGTCTCAACCTTCTGACATTGCTGACTACATTGGGATTCAGAGGGCGGCTGTGTCGCGCACTTTAAAAGACATGCACAACAAGGGTTTGTTACAGCGCATTAGTGACCCGCAAAATGGCAAGCAAACTCTGGTCAACCTCACGCTTGAGGGCCAAGCCCTGCTAGCACAATCATTGCTGCAAACGGAGCAATCAACGCAACGTTTAAACACCAAGCTCAATGATAGCGAACGCCAAGAGCTAGATCGCTTATTAAGCCAATACCTGTCTGGCCCTATGGACCCACCAAGCCGCATCTAAGGATAATAAATAGGCACTAATAATTATGAACAAGCTGTTTTCCTACAAAAACCGCCCTGTGCACATGGGGCCCTATGCTGTTGAAAAGTTAGCACGCACTACGGATGTACCTAATTACGCCAGCCTAGCACCTATGCAGGCTTTGTCCTTTACCCGCACCGATGAGCCACTTTCCATCGTCAATGCCATGGATAAATATCAGGCCACCTTGGATACCATACGAGAAGGTAGTGTAAAGCAGCAAGTGGCGACCATTCCTGCCGACCCACAAGAACGCAGCGACCACCTAAAAGCCTTTGGCTATTATTGTGATGCATCCATCATGGGCACCTGCCAAATTCCTACCTCAGCTTGGCTGCATCAACCTATTGTTAATCCAGGTGTGGCCCGCCTAGCCGACACCATGGCCAACAAGCAGGTAAAAACCCTGGCTGCTGGTATTGATGTAATTTTGGCCATGGTGCGTGAAGCCATGGCAGCACCAGAAACAGACTGCAGCAGTCACACCCACGCTTTGGTGTTTATGTATGAGTACCCCCGTGATCCCCAAACAGGAGAAGCCGGGACCGGATGGCTTAATGATGCTCAGGCTCACCGTGCTGCCTTGCGGGCCGCTGAAAGTGCATCGGTATTGGCCGCCTACATGCGTTCGCTGGGCTACCAAGCTAGAGCGCATTCTGCCTCGGCTTCTAACGTGGATTTAGGCATCTTATCTGCTGCCGCTGGCCTTACTTATGTTCAAGGCAACAAGGCTATTAATCCATTTTTAGGTGCACGCTACGGCTTGGCCGTGGTAACGACAGATTTACAATTGGCGCCAGATCAATACTTACAACCAGGCCAAAGCGCCCCCTGGCATGACCGCTGGCTATCTAGCCACAACAGCGCTCGCAAACCCGCCGAGGCCTTTGCCAAGCGCCGCTTCGCCGACGGCGCTTACCCATTTGAAAGCATCACTCGAGTGGATCAACCTACCACCTATATTGATGCAGCGAACGTACCGCGAGTACCCAAACGCGCCGACATGTTTGCGCGTTCACTGTTTGGTGATATGGGGCCAAAAAACCAACAAGCCGCCCGCAACGGCAACTATGTTCGTAAGTCCGCCAGCGCCTTTGCTTTTCGTCCGGCACTTGGTGCTTTTGTACTTCTACAAGATGCTGACAAGGCGCCAAAAATTGATCCCAGCAGCAGTGATGCCATGCGCAATGCCAACAACATTAAGGCCACTGCCTATTGGCTAGGTTGTGATGCCGTAGGTATATCTGCCTGCCCAGATTGGGCCTATTACAGCCACAATGCCGCTGGCGAAGCCATCACGCCCTATCATGACAATGCCATTTCCATTGTTATCGACCAGGGCCATGAAACCATGGAAGGGGCCAGTGGCGATGACTGGATTTCTTGTGCCCAGTCCATGCGCGCTTACTTACGCTTTTCTCTTTTAGGTGGTGTATTGGCAGAACAGATACGTAACCTTGGCTACAGCGCTAACGTACACACCGTAATGGCCTCCGATGTCATCCAGCCACCTTTGGTATTATTATCGGGCTTGGGGGAAGTCAGCCGCATTGGTGAGGTGATACTCAATCCGCTCCTTGGCCCACGCTTAAAAGCCGGAACCATTACCACTAGCATGCCCATGGCGCACGACAAACCCATCGATTTTGGTTTGCAAAAATTCTGCGAAAACTGCAACAAGTGCGCTCGCGAATGCCCCGCAGGTGCCATCACCGCGGGCCCTAAAAAAATGTTTAATGGCTACGAAATTTGGAAATCCGATAGCCAAAAATGCACCACCTACCGCATCACTACAGAGGGTGGTGCCATGTGCGGCCGTTGTATGAAAACCTGTCCCTGGAATTTAGAAGGCCTATTTAAAGAGCTACCTTTTCGCTGGGTTGCTAGCAACCTGCCCAGCGCCGCCAAAACCTGGGCAAAAATAGATGACGCCCTAGGTAATGGCAAGGTTAACCAGGTGAAAAAATGGTGGTGGGATCTTGAAATGGTCAACGATGGGCCCTACACCATCCCTTTACATGAGGTAAACGAACGCGCACTACAAACCAGTCTGAACCTTAAATACGAAGACCAGACTTTGGCTGTATATCCCGCTAATTTGCTACCTCCGCCTTACCCGTTCCCATTCCCTATGGACCGCGAAGCCGGTATCCAAGCTTATGATGCCATGCTTAGTGCCGATGAGCACAAGCAAGATCGCGCTCGAGGCGTGCCACCGGAGCATGTGTATCTGCGTGGCGAAGTCAGCGATGCGCCGGTCATACAGGTGGTGATCAGCAAGGTAGAAAAGCTGACTGACAAGATCACCAAATACCAATTCAAAACCTTGGATGGCTCACCATTACCCAAGGCCGATGCCGGTGCCCATGTGGACGTGGTAGTAGCACCCGAGTTTTTCCGCCAGTACTCTTTGTCGTCTGCGCCAAGCAATCAGCAGCACTATGAAATAGCCGTACTGCGCGAAGATGAAGGCCGTGGCGGTTCGTTGCTAATGCAGCGTATCTTTGCTGCCGGGCGCAAGGTGTTTATCTCTAAGCCAATCAATCACTTCCCGTTAGATGAAACGGCGCAATTCACGTACCTCATGGGTGGCGGTATAGGCATCACAGCAATGCTTGCCATGGCCCACCGGTTACATGAATTTAACAAAGATTTTGTCATGCATTATTCCTGCAGCTTAGTTGCAGATGCGGCCTTTACAAAGGACCTGCAAGCCATGCCTTGGGCCGACAAGGTGCAGCTGCATTATTCTGACCAAGGCACACGTGCCGACCTTGCGAGTATTCTGCAGCAGGTTGGCAATGCCCATGTGTATACCTGTGGCCCCGAAGTCTATATGCAGGCTGTGCTAGATACTGCCGCAGCCAACGGTTTTGATGATAAGCAGCGCCATATGGAATACTTTAGCGTGCCAGAGCAACCCACATACGAGAACCATGAATTTACCTTAAAACTCGCCAAATCTGGCCGCCAGTTCACCATACCTGCTGATAAAACACCGACTGAAGTTCTGCTCGCAGCAGGTATTAGTATCGAGGTGAAGTGTGCCGATGGCATCTGTGGTGTATGTAAATGCGGCATTGTCGCAGGCGACGTAGAACACCGTGATTTTGTTTTATCTAATCAACAACGCGAGACGCAAGTGATCTTGTGTCAGTCGCGGGCGGCTATGCCAGGCGGCGTATTGGAGGTGGCGTTGTAGTCATGCGGGTCACTTGTAAGCCGCATATCAATCGTCACCTAGCTACAAACGAGACCATCAAGATCAGGCTAATAGCGCTCCTTTTTCTATGCCCCAGCTCTTAGAGGCCCGAAAGAAGGAATTTGGGTCACTAAAGCCTAACAAAAAGGCAATTTCTGTCTTCGTCAAGGAACCCTGCTTTAAATAATGCTTGGTCAGTTTGGCCTGCGTTGAAGACAGCATCTGATTAAAAGTCTGGCCATTGGCTTTGAGTTTACGCTGCAAGGTGCGGCGACTCATGGCTAACCGATGCGCCGCCTCATCAACATTGGCAAGCCCCGCTGGTAGTAGCTCCAACAATACGGATTCCAGCCTCTCATGCAAAGATTCAGCGCCCGTCGCTGCCGCTAGGCGGCCCTTAAAGTCTTCTGCAAATACTTGCCATAGGCGCTCGTCGGCCTGCAAAAAGGGCAATTGATAATCCTCTCGGGAAAACACGATGCGGCAAGCATTGGCCTTGTACACCGGCACGCCAAAAAAGGCTTCCAAGGCTTGTACATGATCAGGAATAATGTCCAATTCCACCCGCAAGGGTCTGATTGCACACCTTGTACTAGTCCGCGCCATATGCGTCAAAAATACAAAATCTGTGGCAATAATATCCGTCGGCATCATGGCTGTACCGTCATCAATTTTTGAGACCACCTGCAGGTCTTCACCATCATAGGCAATAGCAAAAGTGCAAGGGCCTAGTATACGTTTGAAATCAGCCAGACGTTTTGCCGCCACCGCCAAATTAGGACTACAACGGCTAGCAAAGAGTAGAGGGTGGAAGGGCGCATCGACCATAGACTGACCTAAAACCACGGCAATATTATCCACATTACATTCTTCTACAAACACCTTCCATACCCGCATCACTTCATCACGAGTCAACATGACATTCTCACGTGCCAACAAGTCTGCAGGCATTTGTGCTTTACGCAACACCACTTCGGCATCAACGCCATGCTCCATAAACATGGCACCGGTGCCCGCTGGCAGAGCAAATCGATTTACCTTGGTCATATTTCTACCCTTGCTAGTCAACTCCGTAGGCTATTGATAATGGCACAAGCAGCCCAGGATGTACTTGCAATTTGTGCCATTAATACAGCACATCATGCCATCATACTTTTACATTGGCCTAAGGGGTGCGCCGTTTGTCACATTTTGCTAGACGCTAATAGAAATTTGTCTTCTATAATATAGTACAAACACGCACTGAGGCCCATTACATGTTTAAAAAATTAGCCATAAGTTTTGTTGCCATTTTACTGACCCTAAGTGTCAGCGGTTACGCTTTTTACACCCTCAGCGATCAATTTGGTGCCGATCTGAGCGATCAACAAATGCAAGCCTATACACAGGCAAAAAGCTGGAACGGCGAAGTTTTCCTTAATCAAATAGAGACCATTCAAGAGCAGAGCTTTAGTGACATTGTTGATATGCTTGACGCCTTTCTATTCAATCCCGTGAATACCGAGCCTAAGACACCTGTGCAGGTACTCAAGGTAGACCGCGAAACGCTTTTGGCCAATACCACTGAAACACAAATATTATGGTTCGGACATTCGACTTTTCTTATGCAAACCAATGGCATGAATTTGCTGTTTGACCCAATGCTAACAGGCACCCCCGCGCCTCACCCCATGCTTGGTGGCAAGCGTTATAGCGATGAACTACCCATCAGCATTGCTGACCTACCCATGGTTGATGCGGTGTTTATTTCCCATGATCACTATGATCATTTGGACTTGGCATCTATTCAACAATTGGATAGCATAGTGGGCCACTATTTTGTGCCCCTTGGCGTCGGTTTACACTTGCAAGAATGGGGTATCGCCACTTCGCGTATCACCGAACTAGACTGGTGGCAAAGAGCTAAGCTCGGTGATACGGAATTTACCTTTACGCCTTCCCGTCACTTTTCTGGACGTCGGCTAGAAGGTCGCAACCGTACCTTATGGGGTGGCTGGGTAGCACAAGATGACCAACAAACTATCTATTACACGGGTGACGGCGGTTACGGGCCTCATTTTAAGGAGGTGGGTGAACGCTTTGGTGAAATTGACTTAGCTTTGGTGGAATGCGGCCAATACAACCAACGCTGGGCCAATATTCATTTGCTGCCAGAGCAAACCATACAAGCCGGGATGGAAGCTAATGCCAAGGTTATCATGCCTGTACACTGGGGCTCATTCACCCTAGCCTTACACGCATGGGATGACCCAGTAGAACGTGCTATTGCCGAAGCGAAAAAGCAAAATCAGGAAATTATTGCGCCACAAATCGGTGAAATAGTGAGGGTCAATCAACCACCTGCTGTTAACTGGTGGTGGCGAGAGTATTAGGTAGCCATGCAGAAAACACCCTATACACCATCTCTTCGGTATAGGGTTTGATTAGTACATCATCAAAACCAGCCGCCGCCAACTGGTCATGACCTTTACGCGTAATAATGGCATTGCCAGTAGAAGCAACAATTTTGGGCTGTTTATTGGCTGCTAAGTTTTTGCGTAGGTAGCGCGTAGCTTCAATACCATTCATATCCGGCATGATGATGTCCATAAAGATAACATCATAATTTGTCTTCAGGGCTTTAGCACAAGCCTCAACACCCGTCTCTGAGAAATCGATACAAACATCCAAATCTGCCAGAAAATCGGCCAAGATTTCCTTGCTAAAATCATCATCTACTAGCAGCACACGCACTGTCATTAGTTACCCAGCCATCAAAAAATCACTTTTTAAAAGATAAAATGATACTAAATATTCATCAACCATACTATTTACGCTACACATCATAGCAGAATCCGAAGGCAGACTTCAAACCCAATTATTGCGCACAACTAATAACTTATATGATCACTATAATGACACATTTTGCTATTTTGCTGCGCATGATTAATCACTTTACCAAACCAATAGCTACTCTACTTATCGCAAAGGTTTAGTGGCAGCGAGCATTCCGGCTATCATGGTATCCCGCTGAGCAGACATTTCATCTAAATCAGCACCAGCAGCCTCGTCCTGTACACCTTGCATAAGAGACATGGCCGTTGCCATATCCAATTGCGCATCGCCAAGGTCATCCCACCAACGATGGAAGCTATCACCATAACGATTACAGAATTCTTGCAAACCACCTGCACCGGCACCCAGATGAAATAACATATGTGGCCCCATAGCAGCCCAACGCAAGCCAGGGCCGGCCCATACGGCTTTATCAACATCCTCTACTGAAGCTACTCCCGACTGTACTAGATAAATCGCTTCGCGCCACAAGGCAGCTTGTAGGCGGTTGGCAACATGAGCCGGCACTTCTCTTTGCACACGAATAGTCACCTTGCCAACCAACTTATAGAAAGCTTCCGCTAGTTCTAGCACGCCGTCTGCGGTTTTATCATTACCTAGCAGTTCTACCAAGGGAATAAGATGGGGTGGATTAAACGGATGCCCCAAAATAAAACGAGAAGGATCTTGCCAGCCAGCTTGCATTTCATGCACCATCAAACCCGATGCCGAAGAAGCCACCACCGCCTCTGGCTGGAGATGCGCCTCAATCTTGGCATAAAGCTCATGTTTGATAGTTAGCCGTTCTGGCACACTTTCTTGAACAAACTGCGCACCTTGCACTGCCGTTGCAGGGTCAACGTGAAAACTGAGGCCGTCAATGCCTCCTTGGTCAGTCATACCTAGCTGTGTTAGTACAGGCCATGCCTTGGCAATATAATCCCGCACCTTTTCTTCTGCATCCGGCATAGGATCATACACGCGTACCTTTAAGCCAGCGGCTAAAAACAAAGCTGCCCAACTGGCCCCTATTACGCCGGCACCCAAGATAGCAGCGGTAGTGAATTGCTTATCACTCATTGTCGTTTCCTACTTATCATTATGGCAAACGCGACGTGGCGAGCCTAATGACGGTTTAAAGTTTGTTAGAAATTAACGTTATTGGCGCCCTTCAAAGCGAGCCGCTGCCGAGCTTCTGCAGGTGTTGCTACCGTCATCCCCAACTCTTCGATAATGGTTCTAATCTTCGTCACTTGCTGGGCATTGGATTCGGCCAACTGACCTTTACCAATGTACAGACTATCCTCCAAGCCGACGCGTACATTGCCACCTAACATGGCCGACTGGGTAGCGAAAGGCATTTGGTTTTTGCCTGCGGCCAGTACCGAAAACTCATACTCATCTCCAAATAGCTTTTGCGCTATGGTGTGCATATGCATAAAGTTATCAAGATCAGCACCCGCACCGCCCAAGATGCCGTAGATCATCTGGACAAAGAAGGGGCCTTTGATCAAACCCTTATCCAAAAAATAGGCCAAGTTATATAAATGGCCAAGGTCATAACACTCAAACTCAAAGCGAGTACCGTGTTCTTCACCAAGGTTACGCAAGGCATATTCGATGGTTTTAAAGGTGTTGGGAAAGATAAAATCCTTGGTCATTGCTAAGAATTCTGGCTCCCAAGCATGCTGCCAGTTGTCGTACTTCTCGGCCATGGGGAAAATGCCAAAATTTAACGAACCCATGTTTAACGATGACATTTCGGGGCTGGCCACTAATGCCGCTTTTAAACGCTCGTCGATAGACATGCCTAGACCACCGCCAGTGGACACATTGATAACCGCATCACAGCGGTCTTTGATCTCTGGCAAAAACTGCATAAAGGTTTCTGGTCGATAATCCGGACGGCCATTTTCTGAATCACGGGCATGCAAGTGAATAATTGACGCCCCTGCCTCTGCCGCCCCGACAGCGGCTTCGGTGATCTGTTGTGGGGTAATCGGTAGATGCGGTGACATGGTAGGTGTATGGATACCACCGGTGACCGCACACGTTATGATTACTGGCTTGCTCATAATGACATTCTCCTAATGCAGGACTATTCTTCTACTGCGCTCTGGTAGGCGTCTAGCAACAAACCGTGGAAATGATGCACGGCGTGCTCGCTCATGCCATGTTGGCCATCTGGGTCGGACATAAAGCGGCCAGAATTAAAAGCTGGAGTACGCATACCGCGCTGCACATTTTCAACCAAATTAATGTCTTCCACCTGCAACACATCATCAATAAATGCCAAGGCTTGTCTTTCAGCTTCCGTAACGTCAGCCGTTTCAAAGAAGAAATCAAATTCCTCGTAGGTTTCTTCTGGGCCATCGGGGTAGAACTTCCATACCATAAAGTTGCCCCGCCCTGGATAACGCATCAGCGTGGTATTGGGCCATAGATACCACACAGCGTGATCAGTCACGCTGGCATCCTCGATACTGTAGGCGGCATTATCAAGCACACGGGCCTTGGCCATATGGCTAGAATAGATGCCGTGGGTTTTCACCTTATAGGTATCTAGCTCCACCAAAGACACAAAATCCTTGTGCGCCACCGCACAGTGATAACATTCGAGGAAATTGTCCGTTACGGACTTCCAATTGGCCTTAATGCGGTAAGTAAGGCGCGTAGCGTAAGTGAGGTCGGCCAAATCAGGCGCGTAAGCCTTGATTTCCTTTGCTAGATCACCACTTTGCTGGGCCAATGGTGCCGCTTCTAGGTCAAGGTTAACAAATACCAGATGGCAAAAATTTTCTACTTGAACAGCATCTAGGCAGTGCTCCTTTTTATCAAAATTATCGACTAACTTGGCCCTTGGTGCCATTTCTAGATCACCATCAAGGCTATACACCCAGGAATGATAAGGACAAGTAAGCTGGGGACTGTTGCCTTCACCCTGCTTGATTAAATGCCCACGGTGCTTACAGACGTTATAAAAGGCATGCAACTGGCCATTTATATTGCGTGTTACAACGATCGGTTGGCCCGCCACTTCTACAGCCACATAGTCACCTGGGTTACGCAGCTTTTCTTCATGGCAAACAAACTGCCAGGTCTTACTAAAGATTTGCTCACGCTCTATGGCTTGATACTTAGGATCTATATAACTGGTTGTGTTAATAGACCAGGACTTGCAAGGATCTGGATCACGACCAGCACTGAGCATTTGAAATTCTTGTGGGGACAGTTTGGTGGGCATATTAGCTCCGTTTGTATTGGCTTGCTAAGGGTCGTTATACGGCCGGAAAGCGTGCTTTTTTTTCTAGTTGGTATATAGGCAAGCTATTGCGAATGTAATCTTTACTGGCATCTTGTTTGGGGTCGTAGTCCCAAG
Organism: Oceanospirillaceae bacterium; assembly: GCA_003521845.1. Taxonomy (GTDB): domain Bacteria; phylum Pseudomonadota; class Gammaproteobacteria; order Pseudomonadales; family Balneatricaceae; genus Njordibacter. Next base: position 70,775 of record DPHB01000026.1, read on the forward strand.
TTAGCTCTTGATGGGCCATCACACCCTTCAAAAACGCACGACGATGCTGGCTTTCGAGCACCCGCTCTTTTAAGGCGACCTGGTCATAGCGCGCGTCAATTTCTTGCTGCAGGCTAGCCACCAATTCAGCATAGGCGGGATCATTTGCTAGATTATTAAGCTCTTCTGGGTCTACTGCCAAGTCAAACAATTGGCAGATACCGGCACCTTGAGTAATAAATTTTATGGCCCCACGACGTATCATATACATGGGAAAACCGGAACCTTCGGCATAGTATTCGCCAATTGCTTCATCATGCCCCGGCTCACCTAAAAGATGAGGATACAAAGAGCGCCCATCTAGTGGTGTGGCATATTGGAAAGCTTCACCAGCTATATTCTCCCGTGCCATATCGACACAGGTAGGCAAGATATCAGCAAGTGATACCGCATTGCTGACTCGCTTAGCAGCAAACTTGCTTGGTGCGTGCACAATCAAAGGAATACGGCTGGAGTATTCCAAGAAGCTCATCTTGAACCACATACCCCGCTCACCCAGCATGTCACCGTGATCGGCCAAAATGATCACAATAGTGTCGTCTGCTAGCTGTGCTTCCTGCAAGGTATTCATTAGCTCGCCCACCTTGTCGTCGACATCGCTAATGGCACCGTAATAGGCGCGGCGCGCGTTACGAATAGACTGTTCATCTAGGTCTATTTGCGAAGCACCATAGCCAGTACGTAAAAGGCTTGAATGATGATCTTCTGGTACTGCACCATGGGGAGTTTTAGGCAAATCAATTTCATCATTGCTGTACAGATCCCACTTCTCTTGGCGGCATAGGTAAGGATCATGGGGCTGGATGAGGGATACCGTTAAAAAGAACGGCTGCTCAGCACCTTCACGGGCGTGATCAAACAAATAGCGCTTAGCTTTGAAGACCGCCTCATCGTCATAATCTAGATACATGGAACGCATGCAAGGGCCGGCTTTGGTGACCACTTCCATATTGTGATACCAGTCCAGCTTTTTCTCTGGCTCATCCCAATCTGGGTGCCAAGTATAGTCAGCCGGATAAACATCGGTGGTCAAACGTTCTGCATAACCGTGCAGCTGGTCTGGCCCAATAAAATGCATCTTTCCTGACAAGCAAGTACGGTAGTTTTGAGCAGACAAGTAATGTGCCACCGTAGGGATTTCTGGCGAGAAATCCACCGCATTGTCCCATGCCGCAATGGGTGTGGGTAAGCGCCCACTCATCATGACAAAACGGCTGGGCGCACACAAAGGCGAATTGGTATAGGCAGCATCAAACACCACACCTTCCTCTGCTAGTTTATCGATATTGGGGGACTTCACCACCGGATGCCCATAGCAACCCAAAAATTGCGGTGCCAGCTGGTCAGCCATGATGATTAATATGTTGGGTGCCTTATAGGTAGAATTCGCCATAACCAACTCCTAGAACAAACCGGGATTTAATGGCGAAGCCGCCGTCAAACCACCATCGATGGTAAACAATTGCCCCGTAGCAAATTGAGATTCGTCACTAGCCAACCACAAGGCCATATTGGCAATATCTGTAGGCTGCCCAAAACGGCCCGCAGCGTGACGCGCCAAGGCATCGGTTTTTGCTGCCTGTTCATCCTTAGCTACGGCAAAGGCACTATCAGCCATATCGGTCATAATCCAACCGGGGCAGATAGCATTGCAGCGAATAGCAGGACCATGGTCAACGGCGACAGAACGGGTAAGACCATGCACAAAGGCTTTTGAGGCGTTGTACAAGGCCAAACCTGGATCTGCCGTAGTGCCGGAAATAGACCCAATATTAATCACTGAGGCACCCGCACTAAACACTGGCATAAAAGCACGTATAGTATTGAAGGTACCCCGGGCATTGACGCCCATTAGCAAATCCCAATCAGCATCTGTGGTACTCACAAGGTCCTTTTCAATTTGCACACCAGCGTTGTTTACTAGCACGTCTAAGTGGCCAAATTCACGGCTAATGAGCTCTGCTAGCTGGGCTACTTCGGTTGCCTGGCTAACATCGGTTTGCTTCCATATGACGTTTTCAGATAAACCTTGTGGACGTGTACCACGGCCACAGGTAACTACCTGCGCGCCTTCAGCAACAAAACGTTCCACCATGGCGCGGCCAATACCTTGCCGACCACCTGTCACCAATGCCACTTTATTCGCTAATCTCATGTGCAGCTCCTATAGTCGCATCTGTTGTACTTGAGCTGACAAGCCACCGTCTAGCACCCACAACTGTCCAGTGGCATAACGCGCCTCGTCACCGGCCAACCAGTTCACAAGGTTGGCCATATCATCAGCGGTGCCATAACGACGTATAGGGTGCACATTGCGTACTTCTTGCTTTAAAGTTTCAATGTCGCCACTGTCACCAAAGAAGCTTTGCAACATAGGCGTATCCACATAGCCAGGACAGATAGCATTGACGCGAATGCCTTCGGGGCCATAGTCACAAGCCATGGCTTTGGTAAGAGCATGTACCGCGCCCTTGGTGGCGCAATAAGCAGCCAAACCTGGGTCGGCAATAAAGCCATCGTAAGAGCCAAAGTTAATAATGGAACCTACATCGGTACCACGCATCAACGGTAATAGGTGCTTGCTGGTTAAAAATGTACCCGTAACATTGATGGCAAAGATTTTGTTCCATTCATCTAAGGTGGTTTCTTCGATGGTCTTTTCTATTTCGATACCGGCTGCATTAACAAGCACATGGGTAGCGCCAAACTTGGCTTGCACAAAAGCGGCCAAATCAATCGCACTTTGCTCACTGGTAACGTCATGTTGAAAGTAATGAATGTCGGTATGCATTGCTGCCGGTCTAGGGGCCAAATCTGCGGCTACCACGATGGCGCCTTCAGCATGAAAGCGGCGGCACATAGCCTGACCAATACCACCGCAACCACCCGTGACAACAGCGACTCGATTCTCTAAATGACCCGTTATACGACTCTTTGTCATGCTTTACCTCTTACAGCGTCCAGGCGTCTTCAGCCAAAACATCTTGTGGTTATATTCAATCAGCCATTTTTGATCTAAACTGCCCAAAACAACTGTTATTTTTCGCCCTTTTTATGTCTTTTATAGTAAACGAGAAACATTCATGGCTGTAACCAACATTGCCATCATTATTCTGCCTAATTTCAATTTGCTAGCGACCACGGCTTTTATTGATCCCTTTCGGGCATTGAATTATTTGCAAGGCAATGCTGTTTACGAATGGCAATTTGTTGGTCTAACTAAACAAGCAGTTACTGCAAGCAACGGTATGCAGGTGACGCCTAGCCTAAGTTTAGAAGACCTGGGCGATGCCTTTGACTTGGTCATGGTTAGCGCTAGCTGGTTACCTGAAGATCACAATAATCGTACTTTGAATCGATATCTGAAAGTACAGCATAGCCGCGGTGGCATTGTTGGCGGGTTGGATACGGGGGCGCAAATACTGGCCTACGCTGGCCTATTAAAGCAACGCCGCGCTAGTATTCATTATGAACATATAGCCAGCATGCGTGAGCTTTTTCCTAGCACCACCACCTGCGAAGAATTATTTGTCAAAGATGAGCGTATTCTCACCTGTTGTGGTGGTCAAGCGTCTAGTGACCTCGCCTTGTCATTGATATGGGATTGGCATGGCGTGGGCCTAGCCAATAGCGTGGCACGGTTTATCTTTCACGACCGTTTGCGCAGCGCCACCGACTCACAAATACCCGGTCATTACGAACCCGTAGGTCACTCAGTACCAGATAAACTACGCCAAGCCATTGTGATCATGGAAAGCCATTTGGAGCACACAATGAAAATGGCGGACATAGCCAATAAAGTGGGCCTATCACAACGTCAGCTAGCACGCTTGTTTAAAATCAATACGGGCATATCACCTATACAATACTACGTAGAAGTACGCCTCGACCGGGCTCACGGCATGGTTACCCAAACCCAGTTGCCCATACTGTCCATTGCCGTGGCTTGTGGCTTCAATTCACAGGAACATTTCAGCAAAGCTTATCATCGTCGCTTTGCTTGTTCACCAAGCCAAGACCGCCGCCAAGGACGCACGCCTTTTCACTTTCGGTCGTTCCCTGCGCCTCATGTAGAAAAATAAACAACGATTGTTGACTAGGTTTAAATGCACTAAGCTAGCGTTACCTGCCTCAAGCTATTAGGAGTTATTTATGTCAACCCAAGCTCTTGCTTTGCAAACCTGTGCACCCTGCCATACGGCAAGTTCATCCATGCCTACGGAAGAGGTACAAAAACTGCTGCCGCAGATAGCCAATTGGACCTTGCATCCTAGTGGCCAAAAAATACAGCGCAAGCTGACCTTTAAAGGATTCGCCAAAGCCGTCTACTGCGTCAATCTCAGTACCTACGTGTCCGATCTAACTGGCCACCACGCCGATGTACGTTTTGGCTGGGGGTATTGTGAAATTGACTACACCACCCATGACGTTGATGGTTTAACCCTCAATGATTTTATATGCGCTGCAAAACTGGATCTGTTATTGGATCAGTGAGAGGCTTTTTGCTTAGCAAAGAGGCTGCCTACAGCCACGCCACCAACAATCAATAGCGCGGCCAATTGAGTACGGAAATCAACCGTCTCGTTGAGCAGCAATACCCCTAACACTAATGCAATTACCGGCACTAACAACTGTGACAAAGCCCCCATTGAGACATCCAGTTGCGGCAGAACACGATACCAGAGTGCATAACCCAAACCGGACATGATGGCACCAGAAGCCACCGCGAGTAAGGCACCGTCGGTTGTTACAAACCAAGCTTGATGGCCTAAAGATGGCACTAACAACTGGACTATAACTGGCGCCGGTAAAGCATATATAAAATTCCACGCCGTGGCGGATAGTGGATCAGACACCTTACGCCCTTGCAGGGAGTATAGTGCCCAGCCTAATGCTGCTAACAACATCAGTAAGGCACCAAGCCAAGGCAAATAAAAGCGCTCACCGGGCCAGAACAAGACACCTAAGCCGCATAAAGCAATGACAGCGCCTATACTACGGCTTGTAGGTATAAATTCACCCGCTTTCAATGCCGCAGCAAACATGGCGACCTGCACTGTACCAAATAGAATCAAAGCACCAAGGCCTGCATCTAAACGCACATAGGCAAAAGAAAACCCCACCATATAGGTTGCTAAGCCTAGCACTGCTTTAAGATCTATTGTTTGGGGTTTAGGCCAAGTCTTGCGACTTATCGCCAAAAGAACAAATAACGTGAAAGCACCCGAAGCTACACGCAAGGTGGCAAATTCACCGGGCCCGATAAGGTCATTGACCAGGGCGGCACGATTGAGCAAAGAATTAGCGGCAAAGGCTGTTAATGTAAACAGGGTAAGAACAAACAATTGCATGGGTGGTAATCGGTGTCTTTTAGTTGCAAACACTCTACCACAAAATCAAGTATTGCACTGATTGGGAAGCTACACAGGGTGGTAAATCAAGAAAAGAAGTGGCGCGCCCGACACGATTCGAACGTGTGACCGCCTGGTTCGTAGCCAGGTACTCTATCCAGCTGAGCTACGGGCGCGCAATTTTGCGAAGCGTGACGTAAATGGCGGTGAGCCAGGGATTCGAACCCTGGATACCTTGCGGTATACACCCTTAGCAGGGGTGCGCCTTCAGCCACTCGGCCAGCTCACCTCATACGTCTTGCAACAGGTATTTTTTTATACCCCTTCGCAAAGAGCGCGTATATTACCGCAACAAAAGCGTAAATAAAAGCGTTATTTTCAAGGAATTACGCATTTATTTACCACTTAATCTTCGGCCTCATCATCAGCATTTTCATTTTGAATACGCTGATAGATTTCTTCACGGTGTACAGCTACATCTTTGGGAGCATTAACCCCAATACGCACCTGATTACCTTTAACTCCTAAGACGGTTACAGTGACTTCGTCACCGACCATCAGTGTTTCGCCGACACGGCGAGTCAGAATCAACATAGTGGGAACTCCTTTTATTTATACGCGCTTTTCTCCATACTCAGAAGTGCGCTTTTCCCGTTATTTTTTGCTTTCGTGGCGTTATTATAATTATGCCCCTTCAACTTTCGCTTTAGGGCACAATGGATAATATCAGTTTACATAGATTCTTCAACTGCTTCTTTATCTAGATCAAAAGCGGAGTGCAATGCACGTACAGCCAACTCTAAGTACTTCTCAGCGATAACCACTGATACCTTGATCTCGGACGTAGAGATCATCTGGATGTTAATATTCTCATCTGCCAGACAATCAAACATAGTGCTAGCAACACCAGCGTGGGAACGCATACCAACACCAACAATAGAAACCTTAGCAATGTTGTCAGCAGCTTGCGTACCAGCGGCACCTAGGTTGTTTGAAATGCCTTCTAGGATTTCTTGTGCCTTTGCGAAGTCATTGCGATGCACAGTAAAGGTGAAGTCAGTTAAGCCACCGGCACCGATGTTTTGCAGGATCATATCAACTTCGATATTAGCAGCACTGATAGGCGATAAAATCTTGGATGCCACACCTGGAATGTCAGGTACACCAGCAATGGTTAGCTTGGCTTCGTCACGGTTAAAGGCAATTCCGGATATTACTGGTTGTTCCATTTTTTCATCACTCTCGGTAGTAATCAATGTTCCTGGGCCGTCCTGAAAACTATGCAGGACACGCAGAGGTACGTTGTATTTGCCAGCAAATTCGACTGCACGAATTTGTAAAACCTTGGAGCCAAGGCTAGCCATTTCCAACATTTCTTCAAAGGTAATTTCGCTCAGGCGACGAGCGCCTTCAACGACACGTGGGTCCGTAGTGTATACACCGTCCACATCAGTATAGATCTGACACTCGTCAGCCTGAAGGGCTGCTGCCAAGGCCACACCAGTGGTATCAGAACCACCACGCCCTAAGGTAGTAATACTGCCATTTTCGTCGACACCCTGGAAGCCTGCCACGACAACTACACGGCCTTTATTCAAATCACCACGCATGTTATCAACATCAATGTTTTGAATACGAGCCTTCATGTGCGAAGAATCCGTACGAATCTTCACCTGGCCACCGGTATAGGACCGCGCATCACAGCCGCGCTCTTTAAGGGCCATACAAAGCAAAGCAATGGTTACTTGCTCGCCTGTAGATACCAGTACGTCCATTTCACGAGGATCTGGCTGATCTTGCATTTCGTTGGCCATACCGATCAAACGGTTAGTTTCGCCACTCATTGCGGATACCACAACTACGATGTCATGACCGTTATCGCGAAATCCTTTTACCTTGTCAGCCACACCCTGGATACGCTCTACAGAGCCAACAGAGGTGCCGCCATACTTTTGCACATACAATGCCATTAGTTTTACTTACCTTAATTTTTCAATTTCTAACTCAATCTAATACTCGTCTAGATTGCGCTCAGGTTACTAGCCTAGTGTTTCTTGTAACCATGGAGTCAGGCTATCCAACGCACCTGCCAACATGGCAGCTTCACCGCCACCTTGTGCCATATCTGGACGACCGCCACCCTTACCATTCATCTGGCCAGCAGCATGGCGGATAATATCTCCGGCTTTAACACGGCTAGTAATGTCCTGGCTAACACCAGCGACGATGCTTGCCTTGTCATCTGTCTTTACAGCCAATACAACGACACCAGTACCCAGCTTGTTACGTAACTGATCCATAGTCTCACGTAGCGCCTTGGGCTCTACACCTTGTAGCTCAGTTACTAGTACTTTAACACCGCCAATTTCTACGGCATTACCAAGCAAGTCAGCACCCTGGGATGCAGCCAACTTCACTTTAAGCTGTTCTAATTCACGTTCTAGCTGACGGTTGCGATCCATCAGGCCTTGTACCTTTTCGGTTACCTGTTCGCGGTTAGCTTTTACCATACCGGCTAGAGCGCCAACTGTTTGGCTATTATCTGCCAACCAAGCAGCAGCAGCTGCGCCAGTCAAAGCTTCAATACGACGTACACCTGCAGCAATACCACCTTCACTTACAATAGCAAAGGCACCAATGTCACCGGTGCGATCTACGTGAGTACCACCGCATAGCTCTAGGGAGAAAGGCTTATTGGCAGTTTCGCTACCCATAGTTACCACACGCACTTCTTCGCCGTACTTCTCACCAAACAAAGCCATTGCACCGGCGTCCTTGGCTTCGTCTAGGCTCATCACAGATGCATTAACAGCCGTGTTAGTACGAATTTCAGCGTTTACCTTGGCTTCAATTTCCGCCATTTCTGCAACCGTTACGGATTCACCGTGGGAGAAGTCAAAACGCAAACGCTCTGGGTTCACCATGGAACCCTTCTGGTTAACATGCTCACCTAGCACCTGACGCATTACTTCGTGCAACAAGTGAGTTGCCGAGTGGTTAACCGCAGAAGCACGACGTACTTTTGCATCAACGGTGGTTGTCACTTGTGTGCCAACGGTCAGTTCACCGCTAGTCACTTCACCCGAGTGGACAAAGTGGCTGCCTTGCTTTTGCGTATCAGTGACGGTCAAGCTACCACCTTGCCATGTGATAGTACCTTGGTCGCCTACCTGACCACCGGATTCGGCATAGAAAGCGGTATTGGCCAAGACTAGTTGTACCTGACTGCCAGTAGCGGCAGATTCAATTTCACTACCGTCTTGCAACAGCGCCATAACGCTACTGGTATCAGTGAGTGAGTCGTATCCGTTAAATTGCGTCTCACCTTCAAGGTTTAACGTTTGGCTATAGTCTACTGAGAAGGCACTGGCACTACGCGCACGCTGACGCTGCTCTTCCATAGCGGCCTCAAAGCCTTCCATGTCCATGTCTAGTTCACGCTCACGGGCGATGTCGCCGGTTAGGTCAACAGGGAATCCATAAGTATCATAAAGTTTGAAGATGGTTGCACCAGGAATTTGCTTACCTTGCAGCTTGTCTAAATCAGCTTCAAGAATACGCATACCCTGATCAAGAGTCTTAACAAATTGCTTTTCTTCTTTGAGAATGATTTTCTCAACCTGAGCCTGAGCTTCTGTTAGCTCGGGATAGGCTTCACCCATCTCTGCTACCAGAGGTGCCACTAACTGATAGAAGAAGTTCCCCGTGGCACCCATCTTGTTACCATGACGGATAGCGCGGCGCATTATGCGGCGTAACACATAGCCACGCCCTTCATTGGAAGGCTGTACACCATCCACAATTAGGAAGGACACTGAACGTATGTGGTCAGCAATAACCCGTAAGGACTTGTTTTCCATATCGTCGGTGCCGACGACCTTGGCGGTAGCAGCCAAAAGATGTTGGAACATGTCGATTTCGTAATTGGAATGTACACCTTGCAGTATAGCGGCTAAGCGCTCTAAGCCCATACCTGTGTCAATGGACTGCTTAGGTAGCGGAGTCATGCTGCCGTCTGGTGCACGATTGTACTGCATGAATACCATGTTCCAGATTTCGATATAACGGTCGCCATCTTCTTCTGGGGAGCCTGGAGGCCCACCCCAAACATCTTCACCGTGATCATAAAATATTTCAGAACAAGGACCGCAGGGACCGGTATCCCCCATAGACCAAAAATTGTCTTCGTCTAGACGGGAGAAACGTACTTGGCTAATACCCATTTCTTCGAACCAGATTTTTTCGGCTTCGCTATCAGAATGGTGTACTGTTACCCAAAGCTTGTCTTCTGATAGGCCCAGCTCTTCGGTAAGAAATTTCCACGCAAATTTTATGGCATCACGCTTAAAGTAATCGCCAAAACTAAAGTTACCCATCATTTCAAAGAAGGTGTGGTGACGAGCTGTATAACCGACGTTTTCTAGGTCGTTGTGCTTACCACCTGCCCGCACGCAACGTTGCGAGGTAACCGCGCGAGTGTAATGTCTAGTTTCATCACCCAAAAATACATCTTTAAACTGCACCATGCCAGCATTGGTAAACAGTAAGGTGGCATCGTTACCTGGAATCAAGGAACTACTGCGCACGATCTCATGATCTTGCTTATTAAAATAGTCGAGGAAGGCCTGTCTAATGTCGGCACTTTTCATACTCGTTCTCGCTCGTTAGCCAATCGTTTAGCTGCTGTTGGTATAGGCGAGCTTAAACTCAACCAAGCCATAACAGACAAAAGGCTAAGTATATAACGATAAGGCCCATTCAGGCGATAGAACGAGCTTGATTTAGGCCCATTTTTTGACGCTTATTAGACGAAAAACTAAGACTAGCAATCAGTCTTGTTGTTCGGCGTCCAAAGCATAGTGAATTTGGTCTTGGTTAAAGCCACGATTGTACAAATAACGCATTTGTTTGACCTTTTCCTGCAGGCTGGCTGGAGGGCTACAACCAAAGTGTTTTTGCCTTTGCAAAAGCGCCGCTGCAAACCAATCATGATCTAGCTCTTCAACGGCCAAATAAAGGTCATCATTGGCTACACCGTTTTGTCTAGCCCATTGATTAATGCGCGCTAGGCCGTAGCCAGACATAGCTTTTGAGCGCACCAGCATACCGGCATAGCGGCGATCACTTTGTACATCTAAAGCAACAAGATCATCAATTAATGCATCCACATCCAAGTCATCTTGGAAACGACTCAACTTGTGCTTTAATTCAAAACGGGAGTGCTCACGCCGCGCCAGCAAACCAATGGCTTTGTCGCGAGCTTGTATACGTAGTTTAGCCAACTCCGAGTTGGCAGGGGATACCAACTCGGAATCGCTAGGGGAAAAAACATCAGTAGTTTCAAACATAGCCTACTCCTACTGATATCCGTATTTACATCAATCCAATGACCAACTAGGAAACCAATCCTAGAAGGTAAGTGGCATTACTTTGCCGCTATCATCTTTCTCACTAGCAGGCTTGGGGACATTCAGCAGCTCTGCACGAATTTGACCTTCGATCTCTGCTGCAATTTCTGCATGCTCCAGCAGGTACTTGGAAGCATTGGCCTTACCTTGGCCAATCTTGTCACCCTTGTAGGCGTACCAAGCGCCCGCTTTATCAACCAAACCTTGCTTCACGCCCAAGTCAATGACTTCGCCCATGCGGTAAATACCTTCACCGTACATAATTTGGAATTCGGCTTGCTTGAATGGTGGTGAAACCTTGTTTTTCACCACCTTAACACGAGTTTCGTTACCCACCACCTCGTCACCATTTTTCACGGCACCAATACGACGGATATCCAAACGCACGGAAGAATAGAACTTCAGAGCATTACCACCGGTGGTGGTTTCTGGGCTACCAAACATAACACCAATTTTCATACGAATCTGGTTGATAAACACCACCAAACAATTGGCATTTTTAATGTTACCGGTAATTTTGCGCATGGCTTGTGACAACAGGCGTGCTTGCAATCCAACGTGAGAAGCACCCATCTCACCTTCAATTTCCGCCTTGGGCGTCAAGGCCGCCACAGAGTCAACAATGATCACGTCTACGGCGTTGGAACGCACTAGCATGTCAACGATTTCTAAGGCTTGCTCACCGGTGTCTGGCTGGCTTACCAATAGTTCATCTACGTTAACACCTAGCTTCTCGGCATAGATCGGGTCCAGGGCATGCTCCGCATCCACAAAGGCACAGGTCTTGCCATCTTTCTGTGCTTCGGCAACCACCTGTAGTGTAAGGGTGGTTTTACCAGAAGACTCTGGGCCATAAATTTCACAAATACGCCCATAAGGTAGGCCACCTATACCCAAGGCAATATCCAAACCCAAAGAACCTGTCGATACAGCGGGAATCGCTTCACGCGGCTGGTCGCCCATACGCATCACCGCGCCCTTGCCGAATTGACGTTCGATTTGACCTAGAGCGGCGTCTAGTGCTTTTTGCTTGTTTGCATCCATGATATTGCCTCGCGTAATGTTCTTCACAACAACTGTTTACTTATACAGTTACTGGTTATTTGTACAGTATTAAAACACAGTATAGAAAAAGTGCAAGTGATTTTTTATCAGCAGTTGCCATACGACCTAATTAGGCGCCTTACAAAAGCCTAGATCAGGCACTTGAACTTGCCTCAAAAGCCCGTCTAACGCCGCCTTGATAGTCGCTTCACGCACGGCGAGACGATCGCCAGAAAACTCATAACAACGTGAGGTAACCGACATACTAGCAGCCTTTTCAGCACCCCCTTCGCGCCTACACCAAGCAATCCATACAGTACCCACAGGCTTTTCTACACTACCCCCTGAAGGCCCTGCAACACCACTCACCGCCACTGACAAATCAGCCTGCAACTGATTACAGGCCCCCTGCGCCATTGCCACAACGACCTGCTCACTCACCGCCCCATGGGCTAGCAACTGCTGTTCGGAAACACCCAGTAGCTGCTGCTTGGCTTGATTGGAATAACTGATAATACCACCACTAAACCAGGCCGAACTACCAGCGAGATCGGTTAGTCGAGCACCAACGCCACCACCTGTACAAGACTCAGCCGTGGCCATGGTTAGGCCCCTAGCGATGAGTTGTTGAGCGAGCTGCTGGCTTAATGAATGTATATTCGACATAGGGACTCCTATCTATTGATGCAATTATAGATAAGCTATCACTGGTAATGAATACCTGCGGTGAAATTATGTTGAAAATAGCTAAGCTGATCGCTGGCCATATTGTGTTCACCTATTTATTCATTAACAGACCTTTGCACGAGCCGGAATTTTGTCCGCTGGCAAGGAAAAACGTACGCAAAGAGGCAGTTTATAGGTTATCAATGACCGATTGAGTAAGCTTTTAACGCTGCCAGAGGGCTAAAATAACAATCGTGCAAAGCTCTCATTAAGTGTTACTCTCACTTTATGCTACTCATTCATACCCCATAGGATGCCATCATCACTACAGAAAAGGACAAGAGCGTCAAGCACACGGATTTGTTTATTATCGGCGGCGGTATCAATGGTTGCGGCATCGCCCGTGACGCTGCGGGAAGAGGCCTTAGTGTGCGGCTAGCCGAGCAAGGCGACCTTGCTCAAGCCACTTCCTCCGCATCTTCAAAGCTATTCCATGGCGGTTTACGCTATTTGGAACACTACGAATTTGGCCTAGTTAGCAAGGCTTTAGCAGAACGCGAAGTGCTACTTAGCGCTATGCCTCACATTAGCCACCCCATGCGCTTCATCATGCCCCATCACAAGGGCCTACGCCCACGCTGGCTGATTCGTTTGGGCTTGTTTATGTATGATCATTTGGGTCAACGCAAGCATCTTGCTGCTTCTCGCAACCTCGACCTACGCAAGCAAGCCGCAGGCAACCCCCTGCAACAGCAATACAAATTTGGCTTTGAGTACTCCGATTGCTGGGTGCACGATTCGCGCTTGGTATGCCTTAACGCTCGTGCTGCCGCCCAGCATGATGCTGACATTATGACGCGCACGCAAGTCACCGAGGCAGTACGAGATAAGCATGGCTGGCGCATCAGCTGCCAAGATGTGGTCAGCAATAAGACCACAACCTATACCGCCAAAATGCTCGTCAATGCTGCCGGACCATGGATTCAGCAGGTCATTGAAAACCATTTACCTGAAGCCAGTGCTCACAAGGTTCGCCTGGTGCGCGGCAGCCACATTGTCGTGCCCAAACTCTACCATCACGACCAACCGTATATATTACAAGGTCACGATGGCCGTATCGTTTTTTTGCTACCTTTCGAACAGGACTACACACTCATCGGCACCACGGATATTGACCATGACGGCGACCCTCAAGATGCTACCTGCAGCACGGCCGAAGCAACATACCTGTGCGATTTCGTTAATGAATATCTACAACAACCCGTATCGACTACCGACATTGTCTGGTCCTATGCCGGTGTACGACCTCTTTTTGACGATGGCGCAGGCAATGCCAGCGCGGCTACACGCGACTATGTATTGGAATTACAAGATCACAATACTATTCCCCTGATCAACGTTTTTGACGGCAAGATCACCACCTATCGTAAACTTGCCGAGGCGGTTATGGAAAAGCTTCTGGCACAGGCAAAATCTAACCACTGGACAGCGGGCGTCCCGTTACCGGGTGGCGATTTTGCCGTTGACGGCAGATCTCAGCTAGTAGCCCAACTGCGCGATAAGTATACCTACCTAGACCAACCCTGGGCCTATCGCCTAGTCACTACCTATGGCACCGATAGTTTTAACCTTCTGGCTGACAATTTGGAACAGCAGCAATTGGGACAAGACTTTGGCGCTAATCTCACGCAAGCGGAACTCACCTGGCTTATGCAACATGAGTTTGCTCAAACGGCGGAGGATGTAATTTGGCGTCGAACCAAACTGGGGTTAAGATTATCCCAGCCACAACAGCAGACTATTGTTATGTGGATGCGTGAGCAACGGGAGCTACACCTATGAAAGCCATTTTAGCCATCGATCAAGGCACCACATCCAGCCGCGCCATAGTATTTGATAGCAACATGCAGCCCATCGCTCAAGCGCAACAGGAATTTACCCAATACTTTCCGAAATCCGGTTGGGTAGAGCACGACCCGGAAGAAATTTGGCACAGTGTTCTGGCTACCTGCCACCAAGCTTTGGAACTTGTTGCCGATACGGTTGAAATCGTCAGTATCGGTATCACCAACCAGCGCGAAACCACACTAGTATGGGAAAAGACAACCGGCAAAACCATCTACCCGGCCATTGTCTGGCAAGACCGCCGCACCAGCGCAGCCTGCCTAAACCTAAAACAAGCTGGTTATGAAGAGCAGGTACAAAACTCAACAGGCTTGTTGCTTGATCCTTATTTTTCGGGCACCAAGGTGCAATGGATTCTTGATAACGTAGACGGTGCTCGCCAACAAGCCGAAGCTGGCGAACTCGCCTTTGGCACCATAGATAGCTACCTAATCTGGCGCTTAACGGGCGGCCAATGCCATGTCACCGATGCCACCAATGCTTCGCGTACATTGTTATTTGATATTAATAACCAGCAGTGGAGCAACGACCTGTGCCAACTGTTACAGGTGCCAAAATCAATGTTACCCGAAGTATTAGATTGCGCGGCGGATTTTGGCAGCACCCACCCTAGCCTGTTTGGCAAATCTATTCCTATCACTGGCGTAGCAGGTGATCAGCAAGCCGCTACCATCGGCCAAGCCTGCTTTACCCCTGGCATGATGAAATCCACCTATGGTACGGGCTGCTTCGCCTTGCTCAACACAGGTGCCGAACGCATCCATTCTACCCACCGCTTACTTAGCACCATTGCTTACCGACTCAACGGTAAAACCACCTACGCCCTAGAAGGCTCTATATTTATTGCCGGTGCCGTGGTGCAATGGTTACGCGATGGTTTGCAGATAATAGACACAGCCCAGCGATCCGGTGAACTTGCCTTACAAGCAGATCCAGAACAAGAACTGATACTAGTACCTGCGTTTACTGGTTTGGGTGCTCCCTATTGGAACGCCGAATGCCGTGGTGCTATCTATGGATTAACCCGTAACTCCGGCCCAGCCGAATTTGCCCGCGCGGCACTGCAATCCATTGCTTACCAAACCCGTGACCTCATGCAAGCTATGCAAGCTGACTGCCCTGAGTTAACTAGCCAAACCCGTTTACGCGTAGATGGCGGCATGGCCCAGAGCGATTGGACTATGCAGTTTTTGGCTAACATCTTAGGCACCAGCGTTGATAGACCACAGAATGTAGAATGCACTGCCACCGGTGCAGCATGGCTAGCTGGCTCGCAAATAGGTTTATATCCCCCTATGAATGATTTTGCCCAGGACTGGCAGATCGAACACCAATTTCAGCCCCATATGTCAGAAGCTGAGGCCAACAAGCTCTACAAAAACTGGCAAAGAGCCATAGAAAGCACTTTAGCTATGGCCGCTAGTAAGTAATGCTAGGCAATCAATCTAACCCATGGGTTCCCCACACATCCGACAAGGCAAAGCCCTGAGGGAACGGATCACTAGGGTCTAAACCGATTTGCGAAATGCCATAGATCCAAGCCTGACCAGAAACGGTGACCTGTGCACCGGTATAAGGGCCCACCTGTGTTTCGGCAGTTAGCTCGGCCACAAATTCACTGCCAATAGTAGACCGAGACACTACCTTGTCACCTACTTGACTCAAGCCACGCACCAAGCGTGATGCCATATTGGCGTTGCTACCCGTACCGCAAGGTGAACGGTCCACTCGTCCCGGGCTCATAGTGGTACAAGTCTTCACCGCCCCATCAGCTTCGTCACTGCGGAACATGACATAAGCCAAGCCATTTAGCTGTGGCGTTTGCGGATGCACAAGAGGCCTATCCGCATCGATCAACTCACGTATCCGGCGGCCGCACATAGCCAGCTCGCGAGCATGCTCTGGCGATATGGACAAACCCAGTTGCTGGGGGTTCACCAAGGCGTAGAAGACACCACCAAAACAAATATCAAAGACCACATCACCCCATTGTTGGGTAGCAATGACGGCATCTTGGGCCATACAAAATGCCGTCGGCATAGCTAGGCTAACACTAGTCACCTTGCCATCCTTGCACTGGGCCTGCGCTCTCACTAAGCCAGCTGCCGTATCCAGCACCACTTCTGTCACGGGTTCTTGCATGGCTTTCATACCCGTTTCAAGTATTGCAGTCACTGCACAAATAGCATTGGAACCAGACATGGCATGGGCTTGATCGGGCTGGAGCACGATCAAGCCGGTATCGGCTTCAGGCACCGTCGCTGGCACCAACAAGACAAAGGAACCTACAGAACCACTGCGCGGCTCAGAACACAGCCAGCGTCGCAAACTATCATCCTGCTCATTAATATAAGCCAGTTTTTGTGCCATGTTCTGGCCTGGTATGTTGAGCACGCCAGCCGTAATAACTCGGCCAATTTCTCCGGCACAGTGAACATCCACCGTTTGTATGGTTTTGCTCCAGCGCATATGGCATACCTAGTTAGTGATTTAAAAGAATATAGTGCTTTATATAAGATGCAATAGTGCTTCAAGATGGTCTAAAATACTCCTTTCTTCGACAACTGCAATAGATACTTTCCATGGCCGCAGCTCACACCCCCATGATGCAACAATACCTGCGCATCAAAAGCGAATACCCCAATGATTTGGTGTTTTACCGTATGGGGGACTTTTATGAGCTGTTTTATGATGATGCCAAGCTAGCGTCAAATTTACTGGATATTTCCTTAACTGCGCGCGGTCAGTCGGCCGGTGAGACTATCCCCATGGCAGGTATTCCTTACCATGCCGCAGAAGGTTATATTGCCAAGATAGTCAGTGCCGGCAAGGCTGTGGCTATTGCTGAGCAGATCGGCGACCCAGCAACTAGCAAGGGCCCAGTTGATCGGAAAGTGGTACGCGTAGTCACTCCTGGCACTCTTACAGATGAGGCCTTACTCGATGCCCACCAAGACCGTCTTTTGTGCGCCGTATGTCACCTTGGCAACGCCTATGGTATAGCCGCCCTTGATATGAGCAGCGGCCGTTTTAGTCTGAGCCAAGTAACTAACGAAGACGATCTTCAGACGCAATTGCAGCGCTTACGCCCAGCAGAGTTACTGTACGATGAGTCTACAGCAGTTATTAGTTTGCTAGATGAATGGACCTGCCGCCGCCCTCAAGCACCTTGGAATTTCGCCCTAGACACAGCCGAACGTATCTTGTGCCAGCAGTTTAATACACGTGATTTGGCCGGCTTTGGTTGTGACGACATGCCCGCCGCTGTTTGCGCCGCTGGCTGCCTACTTAACTATGCCAAGGAGACGCAACGTGGCGACCTACCTCATCTACGTGGCATTCAAGTTGAACAGGCTCAACAAACGCTCGTACTTGACGGCCCGAGCCGCAAAAACCTGGAAATAGATCGCAATCTACATGGTGGCCAAGAGCACACCTTGGCGCAAGTCATGGATACCACTATTACGGCTATGGGTGGACGCCTGCTACGCCGCTGGCTGAACAATCCTTTGCGTGATCTAGTGCAACTGGAGAACCGTCAAAATTTCATCAGCAGTGTCATTGACAAAGACAGCTTCGAGCAACTGCAGGTGAGCATGAAACCTATTGGTGACCTGGAACGTATTTTGTCCCGTGTCGCTCTGCGCTCGGCTCGCCCAAGGGACCTAGCACGCTTAGCCACTAGCTTTGCCTGCTTACCAGACATTCAAACCCAGCTAGGCGACCACCTTGGTTCACTCGGGCAACAACTAGCCCAGCAAATAAGCCAGTTCCCAGAGCTGTCCGACTTGCTGGCCAATGCCGTCGTTGAAAACCCGCCTGTAGTCCTACGCGATGGCGGTGTCATTGCCAAAGGCTACGACGCAGAGCTGGATGAATTGCGAGGACTGAGCACTAATGCTGGTCAGTTTTTATTGGATCTGGAGACTCAAGAACGCGAACGCACCGGGCTATCTACGTTAAAAGTTGGCTACAACCGTGTGCATGGCTACTATATCGAAATTAGCCGTCTACAGTCCGGTGAGGCACCAACGGAATACATTCGTCGCCAGACCTTAAAGAACGCCGAACGTTTTATTACACCAGAATTAAAAGAATTTGAAGATAAAGCTCTAAGTAGTAAAAGTCGCGCTTTAACACGCGAAAAAGCACTCTACGAAGCGCTAGTTGAACAACTTGCTGAGCAGCTGCTACCCCTACAACAAAGTGCGGATGGCATTTGTGAACTTGACGTTCTAGTCTGTTTAGCCGAGCGTGCTTGCAGCCTAAATTTGCATCGCCCACAGCTTAAAACTGAGCGCGGTTTAAGCATTGTTGATGGCCGTCATCCCGTGGTTGAGCAACTCATCACCGACCCCTTTGTCGCCAACGACGTAGAGCTGCAACCAACAGAAAGTTTAATGATTATCACGGGACCAAACATGGGTGGCAAATCCACCTATATGCGCCAAGTGGCCATTATTGTCATTCTTGCGCAAATAGGCGCCTATGTACCCGCCAACAGTGCCGAAATTGGCCTAGTGGATCGCATATTTACCCGTATGGGCTCCAGTGATGACTTGGCGGGCGGGCGTTCTACCTTTATGGTAGAAATGACTGAAACCGCCAATATTTTGCACAATGCTTCACCCAGTAGTTTAGTATTGATGGACGAAGTTGGTCGCGGCACCAGTACCTATGATGGCTTATCCTTAGCTTGGTCCTGTGCTGAGCACCTAGCTACGAAGGTGGGTGCACTTACCTTGTTTGCTACCCATTACTTTGAAATGACGCAGCTTGCTGAACAGTTTTCCAATATTGATAATCTGCACCTGGACGCCACGGAGTACCAAGACAACATTATCTTTATGCATAAAGTGTTACGCGGTCCTGCCAGCCAAAGCTATGGCTTACAAGTTGCCAAGCTAGCCGGGGTACCGGACGTGGTAGTTGGTCAAGCCAAGGCAAAACTTCAGGTTCTGGAAGCTGCGGAACAACAGGCTTTGACTAGTACGCAATCTATCATGCCCCTAGTGACAAAGATCGAAGATAGTAGTCTGGAACTATCCACTTCGAGCCGTTCTGGGCCGCCAGCTCAAGCAGATATGTTTGCAGCTGTTAGCCACCCTGTAGAAAGCTTATTGCAAGCCAAGCCTGCCGATGACATGACGCCACGGCAGGCCTTAGATTTGATTTATAAACTGCAAACTTTGATGAGCGACAATTAAATTTCGCTATCTAATACATCAGTACAATTTAAGCCTTGTTGGGTAAATTTTTCATGTAGGCTTTTTAAGGCTTGTACTTGAATCTGCCTTACTCGCTCGCGGGTAAGGCAGATCTCAGTGCCTACTTTTTCCAAAGTTGATGGGTCGTGGCCGCGTAAACCAAAGCGACGACAAATCACTTCTTTCTGCACATCCGTCAATTGATCTACCCAGTGGCCGAGATTATCCAACAGATTGCCATCAACCAAGTTTTGTTCAGGACTTGCACTACCTTCATCGGCAATAGTATCAATTAACGAGTAATCAGATTCACTGGTAAACTGGGAGTCGATACTGGCAACACGTTCGTTCAAGTTCAACATGGCACGCACCTTCGCCACAGGCTTTTCCATGTATTCTGACAATTCCTGGTGATTCGGTTCATGATCTAATTTTTGCGTCAGTTCGCGCTGCGCACGCAAATAGGTGTTTAGTTCTTTCACCACATGTATGGGCAAGCGAATGGTACGCGTTTGGTTCATAATTGCGCGTTCAATGGTTTGACGAATCCACCAGGTAGCATAGGTAGAAAAGCGATAGCCCAGTTCAGGATCAAATTTCTCAACGGCGCGAATTAATCCAAGGTTACCTTCTTCTATCAGGTCTAGCAGGCTTAAACCTCGGTTTAAGTAGCGGCGGGATAACTTCACAACTAAGCGCAAGTTACTCTCAATCATAAGGTGCCTTGCTGCTGCATCACCTTTTTGCACTAGACGAGCGTAGTCTTTTTCCTGGTCAGCATTGAGTAGATCTCGAAAGCCAATTTCACTCAGATATAATTGCGTAGCGTCACTCGCTTCACCATGTTTAGAATGACCACGACCACTGGCCTTGTATGCCTCTAACTCATCCTTTTGATTCAAGTCCATATCCAATGGGGTTAAACCAATACTGGTTGAGTGATTCATGGTTGCGTTGCTTTCAATTGCTTGCATATTCATCATTAACTACCTACTTATGGAGTCTCAAGTTCAATCCTTAAACTTGATTACCGATACGCTCTGAAAACCACCTGTTTTCGAA
The DNA here is from genome assembly GCA_003521845.1 of Oceanospirillaceae bacterium. Classification (GTDB taxonomy): domain Bacteria; phylum Pseudomonadota; class Gammaproteobacteria; order Pseudomonadales; family Balneatricaceae; genus Njordibacter. Next base: position 91,457 of record DPHB01000026.1, read on the forward strand.
TTCTACGTGCTTTGCCATGAACCCAATCAGCCAATTTAGCAATTTAACTATTAGTATCATTTTTTGCACTTGCAGAACGATCATATACAAATTGAAAAAATATATCCAGCGAATTTGAGGATTTTTACCGTTTTAATTAGTAAATATGATAATTGAAACTAATTTGTCAAATATGGCTCTATAAAACGCACTTGAACAGAGGGCTTAACTAGTTAGTAGTTAAGGAAGGTAGGACTGAGGATTGACCGGTTTGCCATCCTTACGGATTTCAAAATGCAAGCGACCATCTAGCTGCGGCCCTTTACCAGACTGCGCGATCACTTGACCTAGTTGGACGACATCGCCTTCGCCTACTAGTAAACGACTGTTGTAGGCATAGGCGCTTAGATAGGTATCATTGTGTTTGATAATCAACAAGTTGCCATAACCTTGTATACCATTACCGGCATAGACAATTTGCCCTTTAGCGGCGGCCAGTACACTAGAACCTGGCTTAGCAGCAATATCGACACCTTTACTAGTTTCAGATTTACCACTAAATTTTTGCACAATACCGCCTTTTAACGGCCACTGCCAACGTAAACTGCTGGAACCTTTATAGGGTTTGACTGCTTTACTCACCTGCTTACTAGGCTGGGGCTTAACGGCGGAGGCCGTTGTTGTACTGGCAGTAGAGGCGCTACTTGCTGGCTTACTGCGCTTCACCACCACGGGCTTCACTTGCGTGGCACTCGCTGCATTAAAAGCAATGGTTTGACCAACATAGATAGTATAGGGCGCGGGGATTTTATTGAGCTTAGCTAGCGCTTTATAGTCCCAACCATAGCGCCAAGCAATGGCAAACAAGGTGTCCCCACCTTTAACTGTATATAGCTTGGGAGTCTTTGGTTTGTAATGTAGCACAAGAGAACTCGTGCCCTTGCTTGATACCGCCAAATCTTGAATAGGTATATAGCCGCTCCCCCCACAAGCAGTCAAAAGAGAAACTAATAGTAGCCCCCCTAACCAGCGACCGTGTGCAAACAACGTTAGCATATTATTGCCCCAAGTCCTGTAACTTAATTTGCCCAAAGCGCACTACTAACACCACAGCTACTAGCGTGGCCACTAGGGCCATAGGTAACTCATGATCAATACCCGTAAGGGCGCTGTAGTTCCAAGGCCATAAATTTTCTTGCAGCAAAGGCACCTGTTCACCAGACGAGTTGAAGCGATAGGTCAAAGTATACTTCCAAGGCCAAAGCTTTAGCGCAGAACCTAGCATAAGACCTGTTAAAGCACTCATGGTAGCGCCAGTGTAGTGCTTTAACAGCCAGCTAATCAGACGGCTAAAGCTTAGTAGACCAAGTACACAGCCGACAACAAACACCCCTAGCACAGACATATTAAGGCTCGCCAAACTGGCAATCATAAATGGGTAAACACCTAACAGAAGCAATATAAAACTACCGGATATACCAGGTAGTATCATGGCACTAACGGCTATCGAGCCGGCCAACAAAAGCCCTAGGTATTGCCAGCCAGAAACACTATGCCAAGCATTTTGCACTGGCAGCTGGGATAACAAGGCACTCACCATAAAGCCCGCAAAGAGAAAGGGAATAGCAAGGCTTTTATGCTGCTGAAGCGCCTTTAACAGCATGACACCCGCGGTAAAAATCAGCCCCAAAAACAGGCTCCACATCATAATGGGGTGAAAATCGAGCAGATAATGAATCGCCTTAGCAACACCCAATAAAGCAATTACCATACCCAGTAACAAGGTCACCAAGAAGCCAGCGTCGACATGCTGCCATGCGGCTCGCCACTGCCCCGTTAACACTAGGCGTAAAGCCTGAGCATTGACGGCACTAATAGCCGCTAATAAACGCCCATAGACCCCACCTAAAAGTGCCACGGTACCACCCGATATACCCGGCACTAGATCCGCAGTGCCCATGAGGAAACCTGTAATCAAGGTGGATAACGAAAAAGACGAAACTGGTTTATTCATAAGGTCCATTTATTTCCATATGCTACAAAATTGAAGTAGCGACTTGGCTAACCAATAGTGCCATTTACGAGAGGCACAAAATTAGCCGCCTCGACTTTTTCTTTAGCAAAATAATTACCTGAGCGGGTGATTTTCAAAAGGTGCTGTTCGCCAGTACCGACAGGGATAATCATACAACCACCTTCAGCCAACTGCCACTGTAAAATTTTGGGAACTTCAGCCGGGGCCGCAGTAACCATAATGCCATCAAAGGGCTCGCGATCTAACCAACCAGCATAACCATCACCATGGCGATAAACCACGTTGGTAATACCCAAATCTTGCAATCGCTGGCGCGCACGATTTAGCAGCGGCTCTATGCGCTCAATGGTGAATAAGCGCGGCACTAACTGAGCCAAAACACAGGTTTGGTAACCAGAACCAGTACCTACTTCTAATACTTTCTCGGCCTTGCACGAGCTTAATAGCAATTCACTCATGCGCGCTACCGTATAGGGCCGTGATAAGGTTTGATTATGCCCAATGGGCAAAGCCGAATCTTCGTAGGCTCTATGAGACAGAGCTTGGTCTAAGAACAAGTGCCTAGGTGTACTCGCCATAACACGCAGCACCTGCGCATGGCTGACACCATTTTCTTGTAGTTGGTTAACCAAGCGCTGTCGGGTACGGGCTGAAGTCATGCCAATGCCAGCGCGCTGATGACGATCGATAGGCGATTGACCAAAGCGCATTAAAAGAACTCCTGCAGCCACGGCTCCAAGGGGGCGAAGGCAGCACGGCTAGCCATATCCGGCGCCAAAGGCGTGACCGACACATAGCCATTAGCAATAGCATGAAAATCAGTACCTGGGCTAGCATCGGCAACCTCACCAATTTTGCCAATCCAAAAACAACGGTGGCCACGCGGGTCTTGCGCATCAATAGCCGCTTGACCCAGTTTACGCTTACCTAAAGTGGTAAGCTGCACACCTTTGATATCTGCATAAGGGATATCGGGCACATTCACATTGATAATACAGCGCTCAGGCAATTCAAGCTGCGCTATACCCGCCATTAAATTTTTCACCACCTTGGCAGCAGCCGCAAAATTCTGGTCCCCTACTAACGACACAGCCATAGCATGGTGAGGCAGATAACGCCCCTCCATAGCGGCTGCGACAGTACCCGAATAAAGTACATCATCGCCTAGATTAGCACCATGGTTAATACCAGACACCACCATATCGGGTTTGATATCTAGGGCACCATTAATACCAAGGTGAACACAATCGGCAGGCGTGCCGTCAACACCGTAAAAACCATTATCTTGCGGTGTTACCCGCAATGGGCGGGTCAAAGTTAGAGAATTGCTGGCACCGCTTAAATCACGATCGGGTGCGATAACCGTGACACTGTGCAAAGGCATGATAGCTTGTACAAGATGGTACAAGCCTTTGGCATGCACACCGTCATCATTGGAAATCAGTATATGCATGTCAGTCTGCCGTTGTGGAGTTTTTTTGGTGGGGGTTAAGCGTATGCACCAGTTCTCTCAGTATGCTGGTAGCATAAGCGCCACGCAGCAAGGTAAAGCTTAATTCTAACACATTGTCAGCTAGCCACTGCCACTGCCAATCCGCAGGTAATAAGCGCAAAGCACGGCGGTCGGCATCCAAGCGCAAGTCACCTAGGCCCTGTATCCAATCTTCGTAGCCCGTTAAGCATTGTTGCTCTAGCTCGGTAGCATGGCTACTTTGGCCGCGGCCTGGACGACCAGCCATAAGCCCAGTGGGGCCTACTTCACCGGCGTTAATGCGGCCTTGAGTTGCCTCATCGGCGTCCGCTTTAAAGGGATTGTAATCATCACTAGCCACATAAAAATCGCCCGGCATGGCGGTCAACCAGTTACCTTGTGCTATACGCTCTGACAGCAGTTGGTTAAACAAATAAGAACGTGCCGCCGACATCGCCATGCCTTGCTGAAAGCGATCTTTTATACGCTCACCGGCTACTAATCGTGCCGCCATAGAGAGGTTGTTGCCTTGCTGACCAAAACGTTGTTCGCCAAAATAATTCGGCACACCTTGCTGGCCCACCGCCGCTAGGCGCCTATCCATATCATCAGACTGGCTAATCCCACCCAAGCGCACCACAAAACTGTTACTTAGATGAGCCCCAATACGCAGTTTCTTTTGATGACGAGTAATTTCATGCAAGTGCACCCTGTCAGATGCTAAACTGCGCCAATCCGGTTCTACTACCTGCTTGCCTGGTAGGTGGACGGCAAACCATTGGCGGGTAACGCCATGGCGATCTTTTAGGCCGGAATAGGTCACCTGGCGCATAGGCACAGCAGCCAACTTGGCTAACTGACGCGCAAGATAATCAGTATTAGTGTCGACCTTGGTGATATCCAAAAACACGTGCTCACCCTCACCTGATGGGGTAAAACCGAGGTTTTCAAAAACTTGGAAATCTTGCCACTGCTTTTTAAACACAGCGGACTCAGTGGGCTCACCCAGGGCGTATTGCCAATTGGCAGGCCATGCTAAAGGCGTTAACTGACTCATTGTTGCTCTACCAATTGATAAAAAGTTTCTTGCGGTTTTAGCATGCCCAAATCACTACGCGCGCGCTCTTCTACGGCTGCCAACCCCTGTTTCAGGTCTTCCACTTCGGCATATAATTGCTGATTGCGTTGATGCAATGCCTCATTCACCGCTTGCTGCTGAGTAATTTGGTTTTGTAAAGCACGCACCTCTACTTGGCCGGTTTCACCAAACCAGTATTGGTACTGCAACATCAAGGCTGCAACAAACAGAAAGATAGCAATAGCACGCATACATCAATTACCAATAAAAAAGGGAGCGGTTACCGTGAATCATGGTAAGCCTACTCCCTTTTTGCAAGTCAGTTAATGTCTACTGACCTTTAATTTCGCTACGGCCACGATAAGGTGCCGTACCATTTAGCTCTTCTTCGATGCGCAACAAGCGATTGTACTTAGCCACTCGGTCAGAACGACATAAGGAACCGGTCTTGATTTGACCAGCGCAGGTAGCCACAGCCAAATCAGCAATAGTCGTATCTTCAGTTTCACCGGAACGGTGAGAAATAACCACGCTAAAGCCGGCATCTTGAGCCATCTTGATGGCGGCCAAGGTTTCCGTCAAAGAACCAATCTGATTAAACTTAATTAAGATAGAGTTGCCAATACCTTGTTCAATGCCGCGGGACAAGATCTTGGTGTTAGTCACAAATAGATCGTCACCAACTAACTGTACACGCTCACCACATTTGTTAGTCAAGTCAGCCCAACCATCCCAATCACTTTCGTCCATACCATCTTCAATAGACACGATAGGGTGCTTGTTAGTTAGCTCAACCAGGTAATCAGCAAAACCTGCAGCGTCAAAGCTCTTGCCTTCGCCACTTAGGTTGTACTGACCGTCTGCGTAGAATTCAGAAGAAGCACAGTCTAGGGCCAAGGTAACGTCATCACCTAGCTTATAACCAGCATTCGCCACCGCTTCTGCAATAACCTCTAGAGCAGCTTCGTTAGACGGCAAGTTAGGGGCAAAGCCACCTTCATCACCCACTGCTGTGTTCAAACCACGGCTGCTTAATACCTTTTTAAGCGCATGGAAGATCTCGGCGCCACAACGCAAAGCTTCTGCAAAGTTGCTAGCGCTAACTGGCTGCACCATAAATTCTTGAATATCAACGTTGTTGTCTGCGTGCTCACCACCATTAATGATGTTCATCATCGGCACAGGCATGCTGTATTGACCAGGTGTACCATTCAATTCAGCGATGTGTGCGTACAAAGGCATACCTTTGAATTGGGCAGCGGCTTTGGCAGCGGCCAAGGACACAGCTAGGATCGCGTTGGCACCCAAGGTCTCTTTGTTCTCGGTACCGTCCAAATCGATCATAGCAGCATCTAATGCCGCTTGATCGGTGGCGTCCATACCTTTTAAGCAGTCCAAAATAGGGCCATTAATACCAGCAACGGCCTTTAGAACACCCTTACCCAAGTAACGGCTCTTGTCGCCATCACGTAATTCCAAAGCTTCACGGGAACCTGTAGAGGCGCCGGATGGTGCGCAGGCACTGCCTACTTGGCCACCAGCCAAAATTACGTCGGCCTCTACCGTGGGGTTACCACGAGAGTCCATTACTTCACGGGCTTTAATGTCAACAATCAATTGATCCAAAACTAACTCCTATAGGGGTTATGGTTATGTCAAAAAATACAAAAAAATAGCTTACTTCACACCGGCTTGCGCTATGCCAGCCTTCACGAAACCTTCAAATAGGCCGTGACCATCACGTGGTGTGGAGGTGAATTCTGGGTGGAACTGACAAGCAACAAACCATGGGTGATCGGCTGCAGGTAGCTCTACCATTTCGACTAGGCTGCCATCAATAGAGCGACCAGAGAAGATCAACCCAGATGTTTCTAGGTCTGCGACAAAATTGTCGTTCACTTCAAAACGATGACGGTGACGCTCAACAATAACGTCTTGGCCGTAGCATTGTCGCGCAATAGTGCCTTCCTTAAGGCGACATTCCTGCGCACCCAAACGCATAGTACCGCCAAGGTCGGAGTTTTCATCACGTTGTTCTACGTTGCCATCTTGATCTAGCCATTCGGTAATAAGACCAACTACATTGTGCTTAGTCTTAGGATCGAATTCACTAGAGTTAGCATCAGCCCAACCAGTGACGTTACGGGCATATTCAATAACAGCAACTTGCATACCTAGACAGATGCCAAGGTAAGGAATTTTGTTTTCGCGGGCATACTTAACAGTAGCAATCTTGCCTTCTGTACCACGCTCACCGAAGCCACCAGGTACTAAGATAGCGTCTACGCCATCAAGTATGCCTGTGCCTTTGCTTTCAATTTCTTCAGCATCAATATAACGCGTTGTGACCTTGGTGCGCGTCTTGATTCCAGCGTGACTAATGGCTTCGATCAAAGACTTGTAAGCATCCAATAGCTCCATGTACTTACCCACCATAGCGATGGTGATTTCACGTTCTGGATTAAGTTTGGCATCGGCCACTGCTTGCCATTCAGACAAGTCTGCCTCTGGGCACTGTAGTCCAAAGCGATCCACAACAATGCTATCTAGGCTTTGCTGACGTAGTATGGCTGGGATCTTGTAAATAGTATCAGCGTCCGGCAGAGAGATTACCGCACGTTCTTCAACGTTGGTAAATAGCGCAATTTTCTTACGCTCAGGCGCTTCAATAGACACTTCAGAACGACATACCAAAATGTCAGGCTGAATACCGATTGAACGTAATTCTTTTACTGAGTGTTGTGTTGGCTTAGTTTTGGTTTCGCCGGCAGTAGCAATATAAGGCACTAGTGTTAGGTGCATTACTAGGGCACGGGTATAACCTAGCTCAACCTTCATTTGACGAATAGCTTCAAGATAAGGCAATGATTCAATATCACCAACAGTACCACCAACTTCCACTAGTGCTACATCAGCACCTTTCGCGCCAAGATGCACACGGCGCTTAATTTCATCAGTAATATGTGGAATAACTTGTACTGTACCACCAAGGTAATCACCGCGACGTTCTTTGCGTAGTACATGGTCATAAACACGACCAGTGGTAAAGTTGTTATCTTGGCTCATTTTGGTGCGAATAAAACGCTCATAGTGGCCTAGATCAAGGTCAGTTTCAGCACCATCTTCGGTAACAAATACTTCACCGTGTTGAAACGGGCTCATGGTACCAGGGTCGACGTTGATATATGGGTCTAGCTTAAGCATGGTGACCTTTAAGCCGCGCGCTTCCAAAATGGCCGCTAGGGAGGCTGAAGAAATGCCCTTACCCAAAGAAGATACCACCCCACCTGTTACAAAGATAAAACGAGTCATGTAATGCCTATATACCTGTTAAGCTGCGGCTAGCACTTTATAGCGCTGAGCAAAGCAATAAGAACGCCAGTAGCAAGCAAAAAAACACATGCATAAACCAGCCTCAGGCTAGTGTAAATGTGCTGAAATTGTCGCTACGAACGTGTGTTAACTTTGATGTGAAAGCCCGTTAAAAACGGTAAAAACTTTCTCTTCTAGATGGGCGTGTAGGATACCAGAAAGGCACCTTTAGGACAATTGCCAAGCTCCAATTTCAGGGCTTAATTCCACTTCTTTACGGTGCTCAATCTTGATCTTGCTCACCAGCATCTAGGCAAGCATCGGCAGACCAAGCCCAACCTAGACTTTCTGGCGCTACCGCATAGCCGTGGCAGATCCAAATATCACCTACCATGGCTAACTTCCCATTGACCCAAAACAAGGGCAACTGGGATCGCTGCCACGCGGGCACCTGATATTCCTGCAATAGTTTTTTTAAGCTCTGACTATGCTGTCGCCCTTGCGGCTGGCACCGCTCCCCTCCTTGACGCCGACTTATGCGCAGCTGGTCGCCAGGTTGTAAACGTAAGCCATTGGTAACCTGCCGCAAGAAGCCATGATTTAAGCCAACGGATGCCTGCTGCGCCAAAGCATCTGACCATATGATCGCTTGCGCTTGGTGATCTGGCGACTCCAGTTGCCGCCTTTCGATTGCACTAAGCCAATACAACTGCCCCTGCGAGCGTCGCAACAAGCCGTGGGCCAAATATAACTCTGGCTGCCCATCAGCCACGGCACCGAGTACCTGTACATCGACCTGCAGCATGGCCTCGTAGTCAGGGGGTAAATCACCCAATTTTTGCAACCACCAGCGCAACAGGTTATGACGACGGGCAGCAGACATATCCAGCAAACCCTGCACTGGCAGTGCTTTCAACAGCTCCACTGAGCCACCAGCAGCAACTAGTCGCCCATAATCTTGCACGGCTACTTCCTGCAACAAAGCCTGCGACTCTTGCATAACCGCGCTAGTCGTTTGCATACGCTGCAACACGCCAGGCCAGCGCTGTTTTAACAGCGGCATTACCTTGTGACGCAAGAAATTACGCCGGTAGTGCTCATCGAGATTACTGGGATCGTCAACCCATAGCAGATCATTTTGTGCCGCATAAAGCTCCAGCTCTTGACGGCTTACCGATAACAAAGGGCGTAGTAAATGGCCAGCACCCAACACGCGCCGCCTCGGCATCGCCCCTAACCCGGCCACCCCCGCACCACGCAACAACCTTAGCAATAAGGTTTCCGCCTGATCATCGGCATGCTGCGCTAATAAAAGCACATCACCGGCTTCGATTAAATTTTCAAATACTTGATAGCGCGCATTACGCGCCGCGGCTTCTAAACCTTGCTGGCGCTGCACTTGGGGATCTATTTGTACGCTTTCGCTATAGCAAGCAAAACCATAGTCGCTAGCTTGCTGTGCAACGAGCAGACGCCAATCGTCGGCCTGGGACTGCAGCCCGTGATGCACATGGATAACGCGAATATCAGGACAACTTGAGGAGAGGTTTTGCTGCACCTGTTTAACAAGGTGCAGCAAACACATAGAATCTAGCCCCCCGCTAACGGCCAACCACCAACAACTTGCTTGTTGCGGTAGGCCTGCTTGCAGATGCTGAGACAGCGGGGTCATAAGACAGGCACTTGGTTAAAGCTTAGGAGCTAATGCCGTAAGCCATGAGACGCTGATAACGACGCTCAACTAAAGCGTCTGTGTCCATTTGCTGAAGATCATGCAACTGGGTTACTAAGGCCGTTTTCAAGCTAGCCGCCATCATATCCATATCACGATGGGCACCGCCTAACGGCTCCTGCACAATATTATCTACCAAACCTAGCTCTTGCAGGCGCTGAGCAGTAATACCCATAGCATTAGCTGCATCTGCAGCATAGTCTGCGCTCTTCCATAGAATGGACGCACAACCTTCTGGAGAAATAACCGAGTAGGTAGAGTATTGCAACATGTTCAAATGATCACACACACCAATAGCCAAAGCGCCACCAGAACCACCTTCACCAATTACCGTAGCAATGATTGGGCTGCGCAGGTCAGACATCTTGAGTAGGTTAAAAGCAATCGCTTCACTTTGGCCACGCTCTTCTGCATCAATACCAGGATAAGCGCCAGGCGTGTCAATAAAGGTCATGATAGGCATTTTAAAACGTTCGGCTGTCTGCATTAGACGCAACGCTTTACGATAACCTTCTGGACGCGGCATACCAAAGTTACGGGCTACCTTTTCTTTAACGCTACGGCCTTTTTGCTGACCGATCAGCATCACTGGCTTGTCATCCAAACGCGCAATACCACCAATGATCGCCTGATCATCACCAAAATGACGATCACCGTGTAGTTCGTCGAAATCCGTGAACATACGCTCGATATAATCCAGCATATAAGGGCGCTGAGGGTGACGTGCTACCTGCGACACCTGCGCGGCAGACAGCTTGGAGAAGATACTACCAGTCAAGTTAACACTTTTGTCTTGCAGGGTAGAAATCTCGTCAGTAATATTTAAATCGTTGTCATTACCGAGTAGACGCAAAGCCTCAATCTTGGCTTCCAGTTCAGCAATGGGTTGCTCAAAATCTAGATAATTCGGGTTCATAAGAAAACATCTTAATTATATTTAAACTATAGCTGGTTATATTATAACCGAAGCCTGCTAATCTATCACGCTTAATGCTGACCAATACGACGATAACGCATACCTACGGCATCATCACCTAACAAGTAACTCAGCTCTTGCAGCAGATCATCGTCTACGGTCAAGCGCCAGGGCGACGCACAACGCACCACACCACGACCGACTGCATTGCTCACGTGCAATTCTAACCTTGTTGCTGGAGCATCGCCTAGCACCTGCCTAGGGGCCAGAAGTGCTTGTAAACGAGCCAAATTTTTGGCCTCAATATGCTCTGCCTGCACTTGCAACTGCAAACCCTGAGAAAACACGGTCCGCGCTTGCGGCATGGTTAAGACTTCTTTGGCGCTAACCTTTAAGCCGCCAGAATAGTCATCTTCACTGACCTCACCTTTAACAATCAACAGGCGATCGTTTTGAATGATATCGCGATACTTTTCGTAGCTATCACCAAACAAGGCCACTTCCATGCGCGCGCGGCGATCATCCAAGGTCAAAAAAGCGATAGTCTTGCCGCGCTTGGTTTTCATGGTGCGGCTCGCCACCACCATACCAGCAAGCCATTGATCTTCGCGTTTGGCGTAAACGTTATCTAAGCGAATGCGCATAAATTGGGACAATTCAGGATCATAGTCATCGATAGGGTGACCCGTGACATACAAACCCAAGGTGTCTTTTTCGCCTTTTAAGCGCTGTTTTAAGTTAAGCGCTCTAGCACCTTGGTAACGCTCATAGGCATCTGTCACAAAATCTTCGTTGTCAGCAGGGCCTGACAACTCGCCAAACAAGTCCATCATGCCAGCGTCGGCGTTTCGCTCACTTTGGTCCGCAGCTTGCACCGCATCAGGTATGGCAGCATACAAGACCGCGCGCTCTTTACCAGCAATAAGGTTATCCAAAGCGCCGCTGGCCACCAAGGCCTCTAGTACACGCTTATTAATCTTCTTACTACCCACGCGTTTACAGAAATCAAATAGATCCGTAAACGGCCCACCGGCCTCACGCGCAGCAATAATGGAGGCCACTGGGCCTTCGCCCACTCCCTTCACGGCACCTAGCCCATAAACCACTTCGTCTGCGTCATTAACGGTAAATTTATAATGACTAAAGTTAACATCAGGCAGGTTTAAAGGCAGCTCCATACGGCGACACTCTTCTACCAGAATCACCACCTTTTCAATATTCTGCATATCGGCAGATAACACCGCCGCCATAAACTCGGCTGGATAGTGGTACTTTAACCACGCCGTTTGATAGGACACCAAGGCATAAGCCGCCGAGTGAGATTTGTTAAAACCATAACCGGCAAATTTTTCTACCAGATCAAAAATGTTACCCGCCAAGCCCTCATCAATGTCATTAGCCAAGCTACCAGAAATAAATCCATCGCGCTGCTTGGCCATTTCTTCGGGCTTCTTTTTACCCATGGCGCGACGCAACATGTCGGCCCCACCAAGAGAATAACCCGCCATAACCTGAGGGATCTGCATAACCTGCTCTTGATACAGGATAATGCCGTAGGTCGGCTCCAAAATGGGACGCAAAGACTCCAGCTGATAATCTTCATGGGGCCACGCCAACTTGGCTTTACCGTGCTTACGCGCAATAAAGTCATCGACCATGCCTGACTGCAACGGGCCAGGACGGAACAAGGCTACCAAGGCGATAATATCTTCAAAGGTACTGGGCAATAGGCGCTTGATTAGGTCTTTCATACCACGGGATTCCAGCTGGAATACCCCCGTGGTTTCGGCGCGTTGCAAGAGGCCATAAACGGCCTTGTCTTCCAGCTCAATTTCTTCAATGACGATGGGCTCAAGACCCTGCCCTTGGCGCCGCTCATTGATCATGGCCATGGCCCAATCAACGATAGTCAGAGTACGCAAACCCAAGAAGTCAAACTTAACTAGACCGGCGTCTTCTACGTCGCCCTTGTCATATTGGGTCACTAAGCCACTGCCGTCTTCGTCACAGTACAAGGGCGAGAAGTCCGTCAGCTTAGTCGGGGCGATGACGACACCACCGGCGTGCTTACCCACATTACGCGTCAAACCTTCCAACTGGAAAGCCATTTCCATGATTTCCTGCACTTCATCGTTTTCATCGATAAAGGTACGCAGGGCTTCTTCTTGCTCCACGGCTTTCGACAGGGTCATGCCGACTTCAAAAGGAATTAACTTGGATAACTTGTCTGCTAGGCCAAATGGCTTACCCTGCACACGCGCTACGTCACGCACTACGGCCTTGGCGGCCATGGTACCAAAGGTAATAATCTGCGATACGGCATCTTTACCGTAGGTTTGGGCTACGTACTCAATGACGCGGTCACGGTTATCCATACAGAAATCGATGTCAAAATCGGGCATGGATACACGTTCAGGGTTAAGGAAACGTTCAAACAGCAAGTCATAGCGCAAAGGGTCTAGATCGGTGATTTCCAATACGTAAGCCACTAGCGAGCCGGCACCCGAACCACGCCCAGGGCCCACAGGAATGTCGTTGTCTTTAGCCCAACGAATAAAGTCCATCACGATTAAGAAATAGCCCGGGAAGCCCATTTGAATAATGATATCTAATTCAAAGTCTAAGCGATCCAGAAACTCCTGTTTCTTGCTCACATAATCAGGATCATTATCGTCTAGGATGGTTTTTAGACGCATTTCCAAACCATCCAGGGACAGTTTGCGGAAAAACTCATCCATGGTCATGCCTTCTGGCACGGGGAAGTTAGGCAAACAACATTTGCCTAACTCAATATCAAGGTTACAGCGTTTAGCAATTTCTACCGTATTAGTGATAGCCGAGGGTACATCAGCAAACAAGGTTTGCATTTCGTCGACACTACGCAAGTACTGCTGTGGCGAGTATTCCTTCGGACGACGTGGGTCATCAAGGGTCATACTTTGGTTAATCGAGACACGGGTTTCGTGAGCTTCAAATTCTTCTGTCGATAAGAACACAACGTCATTGGTGGCCACTACGGGCACCTGCATAGATTTAGCCAGCTCCACCGTTAGCGCAACACAACGTTCGTCGTCAGCGCGTCCTGTTCGTTGTAGCTCTAGGTAAAAACGATCACCAAATAAATCAAGCCACTCTTGCAACAGTGGCTTGGCTTCATGCAAACCGCGCACCAGTAGCATGCGACCAATTTCACCCTGAGTAGCACCGGCCAAGGCGATCAAACCTGCTTGCTTGTCACGCACCCAAGCACGCTGGATAATGGCCTTGCCATCACTTTGCCCATGCTGAAAGCCTTGCGACACAATCTCCGTCAAATTCAAGTAACCTTGCGCATTCATTGCCAATAAGGTCATGCGCGACAGAGGCAAGTCCGTACCTGCTGGTGGCGCCAACCAAATATCACAACCACAAATAGGCTTAATACCGGCACCCTGGGCCGCCTTGTAAAACTTGATCATGCCACACATATTGGACAAGTCAGTTAGCGCAATAGCGGGCATCTGCTCGGCTTGTAGGGCTTTCATCAAAGGTTTGATACGTATCAGGCTATCACTCAGGGAAAACTCTGAGTGCATGCGCAAATGTACGAAATCAACTGAGCTCATTATTGTGCTTCCAAAATTGCCGCCACAGGACCAAAGGTACGTCGATGCTGATCGCACACACCATGCTCTTTGAGGGCTAATAAATGTTGTTTGGTTGGATAACCTTTGTGCTTATCCAATCCGTAATAGGGGTACTTAGCATGCCACTGCTGCATTTCTCGATCACGGGTGACCTTGGCAATAATTGACGCGGCACCGATGCAAATTTCTTTGGCGTCGCCCTTAACAATAGCTTGCGCAGGTATCGCAATATTGGGACAACGATTGCCATCAATCAAGGCCATATCCGGTGTCACCACCAAGCCTTCTACGGCTCTTTGCATGGCCAACATACTGGCATGCAAGATATTCAATTGATCTATTTCTGGCACGCTGGCACGGCCAACTGATACAGCCAGAGCTTGATCCCAAATTAAATCAAACAGCCTGTCACGGGCTTTTTCTGAGAGTTGCTTAGAATCACCCAATCCAGCAATAGGCTTTTGCGGGTCTAAGATAACCGCCGCTGCAACCACGTCGCCAAATAATGGACCACGACCCGCCTCATCGACACCACACACAACTTCGGGCGACCAGTCGGGTAAATCCAAACCTAGTTGCTCAGACATCTTTTAATTCCTTACCCGTTTGTTCCGCAATAACCTGCGCCACAACCTTGGCTGCTTGCTCATCGGCATTTTGTGCCAGCATATCATGCATAGCATGGAAAGCTTGCTGCTGCTGCTCACGTATTGATGGGTCAAACAGCAAGTTCTGCACTTTATCGACTAGCTTAGCAACGCTTATTTGGTCTTGTAATAATTCTTCTACAACGCCCGTGCCAGCCAACAAATTGGGCAAGCTCACGTAAGGTACCTGCAACTTGCGCTTAAACAGGCGATAACTAAGGCCCGACAAGCGATAACAGACCAACATTGGCTTAGCAAATAACATGGTTTCTAAGGTAGCCGTACCGGAAGCAACAAGTACCGCATCGGCGGCGGCTAGCACGGCGCGGGTTTGCTCGAGAGCTAAATGTATATCCCCGCCCATCTCTTGCAGCAAAATTTGTAGTTGCTGGTATCGCGCCTCATTCGCTGCAGCCAACACCACTTGCAACTGTGGGTGGCGCTGCTGAAGCGCGAGGGCAGCCAATATAAACTCTTCAGCAAGTTGTTTCACTTCCATGGCACGACTACCCGGCAGCAATGCCAACACTGGTTTATCTATCGCCAAGTTTAGTTGGTTGCGGGCTTTTTCTTGCGTCCATTGGCCCGGCAACTCATCGGCAAGGCGGTGCCCAACAAAGGTCGCTGGAATTTGATGCTTACTGTAGTAAGGAACTTCGAAAGGCAATAAAGCTAAAACATGGTGACAGGCCTTAGCAACGGTAAACACCCGCTCTTCACGCCATGCCCAAACCGAGGGGCTAACATAATGTACCGTGGGCACACCAACGCGTTTTAAATGAGTTTCTAAATTCAGATTAAAATCAGGGGCGTCGATGCCAATCATGGCAAGGGGTGGGCTGGCGATATAACGTTTGCGCAAGCGACGGCGCAAGGCCAATAATTCAGGTAACCGCCCCAACACCTCAACCAAGCCCATTACCGCCAGCCGCTCCATCGGCACCAGGCTATGAAAACCTAGCTCCAGCATGGCTGGGCCACCGACACCTTCAAACTTTAAATTGGGATTGTGCGCTAACAAAGCCCGCATAAGGCCAGCGCCTAACACATCGCCGGACGCTTCGCCGGCTATAATCACGATGCTATTACTGGCCATGAGTTATTAGCGGATTATGCCGCGCGTAGACGCTTGCAAAGAAGCAACCAACACAGCAACTTCAGGTAATGCGTCAGCCAAGTCCTGCAGCTGAGCAATCGCTTGCTCCAGAGTATTACCTTGGCGGTAAATCACTTTATAGGCTTGGCGCAAGCTACGAATAGCTTCTTCGCTGAAACCGCGACGCTTTAAGCCTTCGGTATTCATGCCGTGTGGCGAAACTGAATTACCGTTAGCCATTACATAGGCAGGGATGTCTTTCAAAACTACACTACCGGCACCCGTCATACAATGGGCACCTAGACGACAAAACTGATGTACAGCTGTAAAACCACCCAAGATAGCATAGTCACCAACCTGAACGTGCCCGGCTAGGGCAACATTATTGGCCACGATGATATTGTTACCCACAACACAATCGTGAGCTATATGCACGTTAGCCATAAATAAATTGTTGCTACCTACCCTGGTAACGCCAGCATCTTGTACGGTACCCCGGTGCAAGGTGCAACCTTCACGAATAATATTGTTATCGCCAATTTCTAGGCGTGTTGGTTCACCCTTGTACTTGAGATCCTGACAAGCTTCACCAACGGAACTGAACTGGAATATGTGGTTATTGATACCGATGCGAGTAGGTCCTTTCACCACCACATGAGATTCCAATTTACTACCTGCCCCAATTTCTACATCGGCACCAACAATGCTATAGGCGCCGACTTCTAGATCGTCGGCAAGCTTAGCGCTGGCGTCTATTAGGGCAGTAGGATGAATACGCACGGTTTGTTACACCTTTCTATCGGCACAAAGAATGGTTGCCGATGCTACCAGATCACCATCAACGGTGGCCTTGCATTCAAATTTCCAAATACCGCGTTTTTCGGACAAGATAGCCGCGTTGAGTATAAGCTGATCGCCAGGCACAACTGGACGCTTAAAACGCAATTTATCAGAGCCTACAAAGTAGTAAATAGAGCCATCTTGAGGGGTCTTATCCATGGTTTTAAAACCTAGGATGCCCGCTGCTTGCGCCATAGCCTCAATAATGAGAACACCTGGCATGACTGGATGATCAGGAAAGTGACCGTTAAAGAAAGGCTCGTTAACTGTGACATTTTTGTAGGCAACAATGGATTCGCCTAAATTCAATTCTGTAACACGATCTACCAATAAAAACGGGTAACGATGTGGTAGATACTCTCTAACTTCTTTTACATCCATAAGCATAAGTTTAGTAACCTTGTTTTCCTAACACTAAAAAATATCGACTCTTAGCAGCCAACTTGTTCCAGTGTAGATGCTAATTAATTTATTGTGATAATTGTTCCAAATGCTTCAAACGTTTAGCCATCTGGTCTAGCTGCTTAAAGCGTGCCGCATTGCGGCGCCACTTGTTGTTGTCATCTAAGCTGGTACCCGATGAATAGGCACCCGCTTCTTTTATAGAATGTGTCACTAAAGACATGGCGGTAACATGTACGCCATCGGCCAACTGCAAATGACCAGTAATGCCACATGCACCGGCAATGGTGCAATGCTTACCTAGTGTGGTACTACCGGCGATAGCAGTACAACCGGCAATAGCGGTAAAGTCACCCAGGATGACATTATGAGCAATTTGCACCTGATTATCCAGCTTCACGCCGTGGCCAATTTCGGTATCGTCTAGGGCGCCTCGGTCAATGGTGGTACCCGCGCCAATTTCAACGTCATTACCAGTAACCACGCCACCCAACTGGTGAATTTTAACCCAATCTTCACCGTCTTTAGCAAAACCAAAACCATCAGATCCCAATACCGCACCACTATGTACGATATTACGCTGACCGAGGGTCACGCCATAATAAATAGTAACATTAGCCTCTAGACGAGTTTGTTCACCTAACTCACAATCGTCACCAATCACGGTGTTGGCACCAACCACAACACCGTTTGCTAAACGCGTATTTTCCCCAACAAAGGCGCCAGGTCCAACGACCACATCGGCAGCCAACACAGCCGACTCTGCCACACTAGCCGTAGGATGCACCCCGGCAAACGAGGTCTTGGGTGCAAACAAGGCCGATAACTTAGCATAACCTAAATAAGGGTTATCCATCAGCAATTTATTACCGGCAAAGTGGTGCGCCTGGCCTGGGTGCATCACGACGGCACCAGCGGCACAAGTAGCAAGTTGCGAAGCATACTTCATGTTAGCCAAAAAGCTCACCTCATGAGGCTCAGCCCCAATCAAGGTACTTAAGCCATTGACCGGATACTCCCCCATACCAACAAGTTCAGCATCAAGGTGCCGTGCTAATTCAGCAAGTGTGTAATGCAACATAGGGCTACTCCTGATCGAGCATCGCGGTAATGGCAGCCGTGATATCAACACCACTATGAGAATAAACTACCGCGCTTGAATTGACGATCAAGGCAATATCATTGGCTTCAATATAGGTTTTCAGCGCACCGTCCAACTTAGGTCGCATATTGGCGAGAAATTTTTGTTCTGTCTGCAATTTGGCATTCTTAAGATACTGCTGCAGTTTTTGATACTCTTGTGACTGCTGATTGATTTGTAATTGCAACTGTTGCAATTCATCAGCGCTCATCAAAGACTGGTCTTCTTTGTGGCGTTTTTGTAATGCTTGTAACTCTTTACCAATAGCCTGCAGGCGCTCCGACTGAGGCTTTAGCTGCTGATTAAGCTGCTGACCTAGTTGGGCCGCTGCCTGAGTGGCAAATAGTGCTTTTTCTGGGCTAAATACAGCAATATTCTGTGCTGCGGCTAGGCCACTAAAGGCAATACTTGCTGCTAACAACAAGCCTTTAGATAATAATTTCATGTTCTAGTCCTTTATCAATATTCCGTTAAAGCTTAGCCTAGTACGAACGCCCCAAAGTGATGTGCGTAGTGGTCGTCAAATCACCTGCTTCTGACTTAAGCGGTTTCGCCATGACCATCGTCAAAGGGCCTACCGGCGTAAGCCAGGCTAAACTGAAGCCCGTTGAAGCACGTAATTCCGAGGCGTCAAAAGCGCCTTGCTTAAAGACGTTACCGACGTCCATAAATAGCATGGTGCGTACAGACGGCATGTCCGTGAACATGGGAAATATAAATTCACCCGACGCCGCGGTAAGCACCTGCCCGCCCGTAGCCGTACTTGTAGTGGCATCCAAAGGCCCCAATGAATTGTGTTCAAAGCCACGTACTGAGCCATAACCACCGGCATAGTAGTTAGCAAAGGGTGGCGTATAACTAGTATCACCGTAAGCGTCTGCATAACCCAGTTGAGCTCCAAAGGAAGCTACGTAAGATTCTGTACGCCCTATCGGTGCAAAGGCTCGATAATTATACTTAGCTTGATAATAGCTCACATCACTAGATGGCAATGCCACAAACATATCCAAGGTATGGGAACGTCCATCTGTGGGATACCAAAAATCATTAAGACTATTGTCGCTCCACGTTACGTTGGCCTTCCACTGGTCATAGGACAAGCCTTCGGTCTGGGTAAACAAGGTTAAGTCAGTGGATATATTGCCACTAGTTGGCAAGGTCAAATCGATTTTTTCGTAACCTAGCTTAAAGCTCAAGCGTGCATTATTGGACATGGGATAACCAAAACGCATATCCATGCCAATTCGGTCTGTCGCATAACTGCTAACATCTATTTTGGCATAGTCACGTTTTTGATAGGTCAAATCAATACCACGGCTAACACCATCTACTGTGTAGTATGGATTTAAATAACTGAAGTTATATTCCTGGGTACTCGAACTGGACGTCATGCTCGCTTCCAGTTTATTACCGCTGCCCAGGAAGTTGTTCTGATCAACAGAACCACCCCAAAAAGGACCTTCACCATCAGTATAGCCAACCATCACCGACCAGTTGGCTGTAAGGCCTTCAACCACATCGTAGTCAACGTCTAGCATATCATCAGTACCTGGCACAGGACTGGTTTTGCTATTTACTTCAGAAAAGTAACCCAAGCGCTGTAAACGCAACTTGGAATCATTGATAGCAGAGAAGGACGCTACACCACCTTCCATCTGACGCATTTCACGGCGCAACACGTCATCACTAGTACGTGTGTTACCGTTAAAATTAATGCGCCGTACATAGGTACGCTTGCCGGCACGCATTGAAAATTGCAAGTCCACTGTACTGTCTTCTGCGTTAACCAAAGGCATTGGCTGTACTTGGGCAAAAGCAAAACCACTGTCACCATATATCTGACGCACTTCCTTTGCGGCATTGAGCAACTCCACCCGTGAGAAGGTAGTACCAGACAAGGCACTCACTAGCTTGCGCACCTGCTCTTCGGCAACTGGCATTTCACCGGCTATGGTGACATCACCAACGGTAAATTCAGGACCTTCATTGATATTAATGGTGATAAATACTTGCGTCTTGTCTGGCGATATAGCGACTTGAGTTGATTCAACGTTAAATAGTACATGGCCACGATTCAAATAATAGGAGCGAATAGCTTCAATATCAGCCATCAGCCTTTCCCGTGAATACTGGCTAGATTTTGAAAACAGTGACCAAAAATTATCGGTCTGCAAACTCATTAAATCTTGCAGCTTATCGTCACTGTATTGGTTGTTGCCAACGATATTGATATGGCTGATAACCGAGTTAACGCCTTCGTTAACTTCCACTTCCAAACCCACTCGATTTTCTTCTAGCTCTAGAACGCGGGTTTCCACCAATACAGCATAACGCCCCATAGCGTTATATTGTCTCTCTAGTTCCAATTCAATCTTAGCCAAGGTGGATCGCTGGAAAGTCTCACCTTCAACTAGTTTGGCATTCTTTAACGCCCCTTGCAGCTGCTCAGAGGTAATCATTTTGTTACCGGATAAAACAATGCTAGCAATGGCGGGACGCTCTTGCAGTTTAACAATCAAGACACCAGATTCACGCTGCAGCGCTATATCTTCAAAGTAACCACTTTTAAACAGGCTGCGCGTTGCTGCAGCCAACACACGTTGATCTGCTTCATCACCCACCTGCAATGGCAAATGCTGAAAAGCCAAGGCGGCATCAACACGCTGCAAGCCTTCAATTCGAATATCGGTAATAACAAAACTTGCCGCCGAGGCCAGCTGAGTTGTCAGGGTTACAAGGCTAAACAAGGCACCCAGTAGCAGTCGTTTCATCATGGTTATTTCCACTTCATTCTGCGTATAAATGGCGCGCTTCTATAAGCGCGCAACGTCATTAAATAGGGCGATCAGCATCATGGTCATAATCAACGCCATACCAATTCGCAACCCTGCCCTTTGTACACTATCGGGTACCGGTTTACCGGTCACCATCTCAATTAAGTAATATAGCAAATGTCCGCCATCCAATACAGGCACTGGCAACAAATTCAATACACCAAGACTGACACTTAAGTAAGCCATAAAGGTAACAAAGGAGATTAATCCCATGGCCGCTGAGTTAGACGCCACCTTAGCGATACTAATTGGCCCACTCAAATGCTCTACAGATACCTCACCAAACAACATACCCTGCAAGGCGCTAAGGGTTAGGGACATCATTTGCCAAACTTGCTTGGTACCATTAACCATGGCCTGCCAAGCACTCAAATCCGCCGTCTCTAACAAACTATTTGGCCAAGCCAAACCGCTCACACCAACACCGATTAATCCAATAAGGCGACCGTCGTCCAAATCTTTACTTTGCAAACGCACGGTCACATTTCTTGCCATACCTTGGCGCAAGTAGCCGATGTCCACTTGTTGACCTGGAGAAGCCTGAACCTTGTTTACAAAGACAGCATAATCAGGCGTGGGTTCATTATTAAAATGAGTCAGTAGGTCACCAACTTGCAGTCCCGCCTGTTCAGCACCACCACCCGCCACTATACGGTCCAGTTTAACCGGTATGCGCGGATACCAGGTGCTTAACCCTAGCTGTGCCAGTGGCGAGGTTGCAAGATCGTCGGCCAGCCAATGACGAATAGGTAGTTGATATGTTTGCGCATATCCGATTAAAGGTAAACTTTGTAGATTACGGCCTGCAACAGGCGTTTGCGCCTGATATTGCAGCTCCTGCACGTCGAGGGATTGAGCCAACACTTCGACACTACCGCTATCACCCAGACGCTCAAGCAGCTGTAAATGAACATCATTCCAGCTCTGTATAGTAACGCCATCAATGGCCAAGATTTTTTGGCCGGACTGCAAGCCGGCATGCTCAGCAACCGACTGCGCCTGAGGCGCCCCTATGACTGGTACAAGATGTGTCACCCCAGCATATTGCACGCCGGCGTATAGCAAAGCCGCAAATAGCAAGTTAACAATCGGGCCTGCCGCCACAATGGCAATACGTTTGTAGACACTCTGCTGATCAAAGGCACTAGACAATAGCTGAGCTGGCACCTTGTCGTTACGGCTATCTAGCATGCGTACATAGCCACCCAGAGGGATAGCTGCCAGCACATATTCAGTACCGCCCTTACCGACACGGCGCCACAAGGGTTTACCAAAGCCGACCGAAAAGCGCAGCACCTTTACCCGGCACCAGCGTGCAACAAAAAAATGCCCCGCCTCATGCACAGCAACGAGCACACCGACAGCAAATAAGGTGGTAACGATAGTAAACAAAATAGAATCAGTGATCGCAGACATAGGCTTAGATCTCAGGCGCTAACGCTATACATAGCCGCTAGCAACATGACATTAGGCTCCTAGGCTAATTAGGCATAAAGCAAATACAGGCGCAGCCGCAGTTAAGCTATCGATACGATCCATGATGCCACCATGGCCAGGTAATATATTGCCACTATCTTTGATACCACAATGGCGCTTGAACATGCTTTCCAGCAAATCGCCCACCACCGATGCAAACAACACCAACAAAGCCAATAGATATATACCCAACGCTGTGTGACTGGCAAAATCAAAATAAGGCTTGGCGAAAAAAGAAACTACAAGCACAGTCACCACGGCACCACCAACACCAGCCCAAGACTTGGCAGGACTAACCCGCGGCATGAGCTTACGCTTACCATAACGCTTACCAGCGAAGTAGGCACCCGTATCGGCACCCCAAACCAGCAAGAACAAATACATGATTAACCACGACCCGGATTCCATTTCCCGCACCTGCACCATAGCCAGCCATGTCGGCACCAGCACCAACATGCCAACCAAGCCTTTGCTAACACGATTGCGCCAAGAGCGAGTTAATTTGGGGTAACGTATTACCAAAGCAGTTGCGAGCAACCACCATACAGCGGCCACAGAAAAAATGATTGTCTGATAGGGCAACAGGTACTTACCCGTCACCAATAGGGCTAGCAATACCGATAGCACATAGGCAATACGTTGACTGCCATGCATAAGACGCATCATACAGGTCCATTCCCAGGCACCTATAAGCACAATCAGCCCCATAAACCCAGCAAACCAAGGGCCCGGCATGAAGAACACAGCCCCTAGTGTCACCGGGGCAATTATTAATGCGGTAATTACACGCGATTTAAGCATATTTTTATTTTATTGTGCCGACACCTAGTCCTACTAGGTGTCAGAATCCTGTTTCAATAACTGCTCTGCAGTCTGGCCAAATCTCCGTTGGCGCGAACTAAACTCGACTAGTGTATCGACAAATTGTTGATGTTTAAACTCTGGCCACAAAGTTTGTGCAAAAACAAATTCAGCATAAGCCAGTTGCCAGAGCAGAAAATTACTAATTCGTTGCTCACCGCTGGTGCGGATACATAAATCTACGGCCGGTAAATCACTTAAACACAGGTGCTGACCGAGGCTATTTTCGTCGATTTCATCAGCTTGCATTTCACCGTCTCGCACAGCCTCAGCCATTTTACGAGCGGCCATAGCAATATCCCATTGCCCACCATAATTGGCGGCAATATTGAGCTGCAAGCCGGTGTTATGACACGTGAGCTGCTCGGCTCGGCTAATCAAACCCTGCAGCTCTGGCTGCAAAGCTTGAGTATCGCCGATAATGCGCAAGCGAATATTATGCTCATGCAGCTTATTTACTTCACGCTTCAGCACATAAACAAACAAATCCATGAGGGCTTTGACCTCTAACGGCGGGCGCCGCCAGTTCTCACTACTAAAAGCGAATAGGGTCAAAGCTGGCAGCTTGTAATGCACGGCTGTTTCGATCACAGCCTTAACTGCCTCGACACCCGCTTTATGCCCAGCCACACCCGACAAGTTGTTGCTCTTTGCCCAACGATTATTACCATCCATAATAATCGCCACATGCTCCGGCATGCTGGCGATAGGGGTAGCGAGTATTGCCGCTCTTGGGTCAGCCATGTGTATTCCTTTCTAGACTGAGCAGACTTAAACTTCCATCAAGTCTTTTTCTTTGGCTACCAAGGTTTGATCGATTAGCTCAATGTGCTTATCGGTCACCTTTTGTACAGCGTCTTCACCGCGATGCGCATCGTCTTCGGAGATATCCTTGTCCTTCAACAACTCTTTGATATCGCCATTGGCATCACGCCGAATGTTACGCACAGAGATACGCGATTTTTCCGCTTCCTCACGCGCCTGACGGATAAAACCTTTGCGGGTTTCTTCCGTTAGCATTGGCATCGGCACACGAATCACTTCACCACTGGTAGCTGGATTCAAACCCAAATCGGCCTTCATGATGGCTTTTTCGATTTCTGGAATCAAAGGCTTTTCCCAAGGCACTACGGCAAGAGTACGACCATCTTCTACGTTGATGTTGGCTAGCTGGTTGAGCGGCGTATCGGCACCATAGTAAGATACAAATACGGTATCAAGAATACTAGGATGAGCACGGCCAGTACGAATTTTTTTGAAGGCCACATCTAGGGCTTCACGGGTTTTACCCATACGGTCATCAGCGTCATCACGAATGTCATTAATCATTGCTTTCTCCAGCTTCTGGTACTTTAACGTTAACTAGGGTGCCTTCATGGCCGCCCACTACAAGGTTAATCAAAGCCCCAGGCTTATTCATATTAAATACACGTACCGGCATACCCTGGTCACGACACAGGCACATGGCGGTTAAATCCATAACTCCCAACTGACGTTCAATGGCTTCGTCAAAAGTAATAAAATCATATTTTTCTGCAGTCGGGTCTTTTACAGGGTCAGCGGTATAAATACCGTCTACCTTGGTGGCTTTCATCACCGCATCGGCTTCAATCTCAATACCGCGCAAACTGGCCGCCGAATCAGTCGTGAAGAACGGGTTACCGGTACCAGCAGAAAAAATCACCACATTGCCTTGCGATAAGTAAAGCATAGCATTGCGTCGGTCATAATGATCCACCACACCACTCATAGGTATAGCAGACATAACACGAGTTGTGATATTGGAGCGCTCTAAGGCATCGCGCATAGCCAAGGCATTCATTACCGTGGCCAGCATACCCATATGGTCGCCCGTTACGCGATCCATACCAGCTTCGCTTAATGCGGCACCACGAAACAAGTTACCGCCACCGATCACTAGACCCACCTGAACACCAATACCGACTAGCTGACCGATTTCTAAAGCCATACGATCCAAGACCTTGGGATCAATACCAAAGTTCTCGTCACCCATTAGGGCCTCACCACTAAGCTTCAACAATATACGCTTGTAACGCGGCTGACGTTTATCGAACGCGGGCATAATTTATCCTCCAGACAAAATCGGTGATCTATTCTACAAAACTTTTTGGCAAAACGCCTTAGCTGCCACCAACATTTTGTGCCATTTCCTACGATTCTTACTGTAAGTCTGACTTCAGTCCGACATGTCGATTTGAAAACCGACCTACAGACTAGTTTTTAACAGCTAAAAAAAAGGCGCCGATTTAATCGACGCCTTTTCTGTAAAGAGTTAATTAACCCTTCAACTGTGCAGCTACTTCAGCAGCAAAATCAACTTCTTCAATCTCGATACCTTCACCTACTTCCAAACGTACGAAAGAAGTGACTTCAGCACCAGCTTGCTTGGCAAGATCACCAACTTTAACGTCAGGATTCTTAACAAAAGGCTGCTCTACTAGGCTATTTTCAGCCAAGAACTTGTTGATACGACCAACCATCATCTTTTCGATGATAGCATCTGGCTTGCCAGCCATGTCTGGCTGCGCCTTGATGATCTCTTCTTCTTTAGTCAATTCTTCAGCAGGCATATCGTCACGAGAGTTAACACGTGGATTTACAGCAGTAACGTGCATAGCAATGTCTTTCGCCAATTCTGCATCACCAGCAGTCATGGAAACCAAAGCACCAATCTTGCTGTTGCTGTGTACATAAGCACCAACGTTAGCACCTTCAATAAGCACGGAACGACGAGGAGTGATGTTTTCGCCAATCTTTTGAACTAGCGCTTCACGTACAGAGTCCAACTCAGCAGCGATAGGCGCCATGTCCGTTGCTTTAGCAGCAAAAGCCGCGTCGGCTACTTGATCAACGAAAGCCAAGAAACCAGCATCACGTGCCGCAAAATCAGTTTCGGAGTTCACTTCAACCATTACCGCGTAAGAGTTGTCAGCAGCGATACGTACAGCCACAACACCTTCAGCAGCAGTACGACCAGCTTTCTTAGCTGCCTTCATGCCACTGCTTTTACGCAAGTCTTCGATTGCTACTTCAATGTCACCACCAGCAGCAGTCAACGCTTTTTTACAATCCATCATGCCCAAACCAGTGCGGTCGCGCAGTTCTTTTACCATAGTTGCAGAGATAGCAGCCATTGTAAGATCCTCGATAATCTAAAGTTAAGCTTTGGCAACAGGTACATAAACCCAGTGCCAGAATTCTTGTGCCTCACCAGCCTTGTGAGCAGGGTCGAACTAATATCGAAATAGGCAGTTCCAAAAAAAGGGAGCTAGGCTCCCTTTTTTATAAAGCGTAGCGATTAAGCTTCGGCTTCAGCAGCTGCTTCTTCAGCAACTTCAACAAACTCACCAGCAGCAGTGCCAGCGGCGTTTTGGCCAGCTGCACAGGCATCAGCCATTGCGCTTACGTAAATCTGGATAGCACGCAAAGCGTCATCGTTACCAGGAATTACGTAGTCAATGCCGTCTGGGTTGCTATTAGTATCAACGATACCGATAACAGGGATACCCAACTTGTTGGCTTCGTTTACAGCGATACGCTCGTGATCAACGTCAACAACAAATAGTGCGTCTGGAAGACCACCCATATCCTTGATGCCGCCGATGGAACGTTCTAGCTTTTCCATCTCACGTTGACGCATTAGCGCTTCTTTCTTGGTCAACTGCTCGAAAGTACCGTCTTTAGCTTGACCTTCTAGATCACGGAAACGACGGATAGACTGACGAATAGTCTTATAGTTGGTAAGCATACCACCCAACCAGCGGTGGTTTACGTAAGGCATGCTTACGCGGTCTGCTTGCTCTTTGATCACCTTAGCGGCGGCGCGCTTGGTACCAACGAACAAAACCTTGTTCTTGTTGGCAGCCATGTTTTGCACGATAGCAAGAGCTTCATTCAACGCAGGAACAGTTTGGTCCAGGTTGATGATATGAATTTTATTGCGAGCACCAAAGATGTACTGACCCATTTTTGGGTTCCAGTAACGAGTTTGGTGACCGAAGTGGGCGCCAGCTTTAAGCAGGTCGCGCATTGCTACTTGAGTCATAATTATTCCTAATATATGGGTTAGGCCTCCACAAACCCTTGTCCTGCAACTCTGCGAGCTATCAAGACCATATCCAAATCGGTGACTTTCGCAAGTCGCCAACACCCAAGGATATGTGCCGGTTTGTGTGTGACGTTAAGTTTATTTGCCTGACCTTATAGATTCAGGCGCGCGAATTATATCGCAATTAATTTAGAAAGCAAAGCCAATATCAAAACCATTGAGAACAAAGTGCCTCGTTATTCCAACACCTTCCTAACCAACAACCGCCACCTGTTTTGCATCTGCTTTGACAGGGTCAATTTACAGACTCAACACGACACAAGCAGAGGCAAACCCCATATCAAAGACCCCATAACAATTGTGGCCTAATAATTGGGGCTTTCTGTTATACTGCATGCAAATATTCAACCTGCTGTTATCTAAGCTCATGACTATCATTATTAAAACCCCCGAACAGATCGAAAAAATGCGCATCGCCGGCCGCCTAGCTGCCGAAGTACTGGAAATGATTGAACCCCATGTAAAACAAGGGGTAACTACCAATGAAATCAATCAAATCTGCCATGACTATATAGTAGACGTACAGGGTGCCATCCCCGCACCTCTAAACTACCATGGTTTTCCTAAATCCATTTGCACATCGGTTAACCACGTAGTATGTCATGGCATCCCTAACGATAAGCCTTTGAAAAGTGGCGATGCCATTAACATTGACATCACGGTGATTAAAGACGGTTACCACGGCGATACCAGCAAGATGTTTACCATCGGTAAAACACCAGCCCACGCTCAGCGCTTAATCGATATTACCTATGAATGTATGAACATGGGTATTGAAATGGTGAAGCCGGGCGCCCGCTTGGGCGATATTGGCGCCGTGATCCAAAAGCATGCGGAAGCGCATCACTACTCCGTAGTACGTGAATACTGCGGCCATGGCATTGGCGAAGGCTTCCATGAAGAGCCACAAGTATTGCACTATGGCCAAGCAGGCACAGGCGTAGAACTGAAGCCAGGCATGATCTTTACCATCGAACCCATGGTAAACGCTGGCAAACGTCACGTTAAATTACTTAAGCGTGACGGCTGGACTGTTGAAACTACGGACAAGCGCCTTTCTGCGCAGTTTGAACACACTATCCTGGTGACACCAACAGGCTACGAGAACCTGACTCTTAGGAACGAAGAGAAGTAGCCAACAAAACACACTCAGGATATAGATAATAAGGAGACAGGGTTTTGAATCCCAAGCAATATGTCAGCGCAGCATTACGCAAAACCATTTTTGATAGCGAGCAGGTAAAAGCCGACATTCAAGCCCAGCAAGTCCCCGTCACAAGCATACTCAAACAAGCCTTAAATGCCGGCACGGACCACCTAGACGAGTTATTTCGCGCCACTCAACATGAGCGTATAGTAGAACTTGTCTACGCTCGCGCCTGGCTAACAGACCGCTTCCTATACCTGCTCTGGCATCAATTCAACTGGCCGCCAGGCGCAGCCCTCATTGCCGTAGGTGGCTATGGCCGCGGCGAACTTCATCCCCATTCTGATATTGACCTGCTAGTCTTAATTGATGACCAGGAAGCACCCGAAACCTGGGAACACAGTGCGCAACAATTTGTCACCGCCTTGTGGGACTTGGGTGCCGTTATTGGCAGTAGTGTACGTACTTATAAAGAGTGCCAAGAACAAGCCCGGGGCGATATCACCATTGCCACTAATCTCATTGAATCTCGCACTATTACCGGCAAGTCGCCTCTACGCAGACAACTATTTCGCTGGCTAATGACGGATGACGCTTGGACCGATGAAGCCTTTTACAAGGCCCGTGTTAAGGCCCAGCAAGAACGCCACAAGCGCACTAACGAAACCGAATACAATTTGGAACCCAATCTTAAAACATCGCCAGGTGGATTGCGTGACATTCAAACCATCACCTGGATTGGTAAACGCCACTTTGGCCTGCGCTACATGCGCGACCTCTACCAACACGATTTTATTACCGAAGACGAACTTGGCTTTTTCTACCGTGCCATCGACTACTTGTGGACTATTCGCTACGCTTTGCACCTGCAAAACAAACGCCCCGAAGACCGCTTACTATTTGACCAACAACGCAAACTTGCCGCAGCTTTTGACTACCAAGACAACGACAAGGCGCTAGCTGTCGAACAGTTTATGCGTAAGTACTACCGTGTTGCCATGCGCCTGGCTGAACTCAACCAAACTTTATTGCAACTGTTTGACCAAGCCATTTTGCGAGCTAATCTACCTGACGTGATCGTACACGTTAACCGTCGTTTTGAAATTCGTAATGGGCTATTAGAAACCAAACACGACAAGGTATTTCTACAGCAACCTTTTGCCCTCATGGAAGCCTATGTCATCTTGGCCCAGCACCCAGATTGCTCTGCCATTGGTGCCGCTACCCAGCGCTTAATCCGTAGTCACCGTCCATTGATGGACGCAAAACTACGCAAGGACATTCGCGTTAACAGCTTGTTCATGGAGCTGCTACGCTCCCCTAAGCGTATGTCCCACACCCTAATCGACATGCAACGCATTGGTTTACTAGCCTGCTACTTGCCAGCTTTTAGCCATATTACTGGACAGATGCAACACGACCTGTTCCATATTTATACGGTAGACGCTCACACCATGAAGGTGGTGAAGCGCATGCGGGAGATGCTACTCAGCAGGGACCGCGAACGCTTCCCCCTTGCTACCCGTATCGTGCACGAACTACCCAAAATAGAACTGCTCTATATTGCTGGCCTTTATCATGACATAGCTAAAGGCAAAGGTGGTGACCATTCCAAGTTAGGTGCCGAAGAGGTGAAAGATTTCTGCCTCCAACATCATCTTGGCCAATGGGATACCAACCTTGTAAGCTGGCTAGTGCGCAACCATCTACTGATGTCCATGACAGCCCAGAAGCGTGATATTGGTAGCCCGGAAGTTATCTATGAATTTGCTGCCCTCATGGGTGATGAGCTACATCTGGACTATTTGTACGTGATGACCGTATGCGATATCTACGCCACTAATCCGGAACTGTGGAACAACTGGCGCGCCTCCCTTTTGCGTCAGCTATACACAGAAACTAACCGCGTATTGCGTTTGGGACTAGATTTAGACACACCTATCGATCACGACAGTTTAATTGAACAAACACAAATAGACGCACGCAAGCTATTGCTAGAAAAGCGCCTTAATCCCGCTGCCGTACAAAACCTATGGAACCAGCTGGGCGACGACTACTTTATACGTGAGCGTGCCGCCACAGTAGCCTGGCATACTCGCCTGATTATAAGCCACCAAGTTGACACGCCCTTGGTGACCATTAGCGAGTACAGCTTTAATGACTTTGAAGGCGGTAGCCAGATCTTTGTTTACACCAAAGACCAGCCCAACTTATTTGCCGCCATGTGCGCCATTATTGGCCAGTTAAACTTGAACATCTTCGATGCGCGCATTATCACCACCGACGATGGCTATAGTATGGATACCTTTGTGGTATTGGACCAAGAAGGTCAAACTCTCGATGCCACGGTAGAAATTCGCCAAAAATTGCAAGAAAAACTCACTCAAGCCCTACAGCACCCAAAAGATTTTGCTTATCTAGTACAGCAACGCACACCACGCTTGCACAAGCTATTTGCCATACCAACACAGGTAAACATCACCAACCCAGAAGGCTTTAGTTGGACCCGTGTTGAACTTATCTGTTCTGACCGCCCTGGCTTGTTAGCCCAAGTAGGCCTAGTATTTATGCGTATGGGTATTAGCATTCAAAAGGCCAAGATTCAGTCCATGGGTGAACGCGTAGAAGACGTGTTCTTTATCACCGATATGGACGGTGAACGCATTACAGATCTAGAGTTTGTGCAGTGCTTACAGGAACAGATTAGCTCGGAATTGGATAGTCATATTAATCAAACGCAGTAATACCTAAAAACCACCATATTTGGGGTCAGAGGGCCTGCCCCATGAGTGCAGCGAATGCCTTGGGTACCTAAGGTCTGACCCCGTTAATCCCACGTATCTAAATACTCTTTTTTTTGCTACCATCTGCGCTTCAATTTTAGCGCTGCGGAATTTTATCGTGACCAACCTCACCATGCATGGCATTGCCAACTGTGACACCATCAAAAAAGCCAAAAAATGGCTCAATGAGGCCAACATAGATTTTCAATTTCGAGACTACAAAAAACAACCACCTAGCCTAGCCGAGCTTGAATCTTGGTCTAACCTAGTCGGTTGGGAAACCCTATTAAATAAACGCGGCACCACCTGGCGTAAACTAGATCCTGCCTTACAGGCAGACCTAGACCAAGCCAAAGCGCTACAACTGTTGGCCGACAACCCCAGCATGATCAAGCGCCCCTTGTTGATCAAAGACGGTAACGCACTAGTCGGCTTTAAAGCCGCTGATTACGAAGAATTTAACGCATAATAGTTTTTATCAGGAGATAAACATGAGCCACTTTAGTTTCGGTTTTGGTGTTGGCACCCAGTCCAGCCAAGGTGAATGGTTGGAAGTATTCTACCCACATCCAGTATTGAACCCATGCGACAGCTTAGTTAAAGCCATTGCTGGTGTACTAGGTAGCGAAATGGCTACGGGCAATCACGCTGCACAAATCAACGCGCAACAAGCTAGCCAAATTTGTGAAGCCTTGCAAGCTATAGACCACGAAAGCCAAGCTCAGTGGTTACGTCAAGCGGCTGACGCCGGCCAGCCTATGGTTATCACTCTACTAGAAACTGACACTGGCCCAACTAGCACACCAGAAGTTTATTTGAAGCTGCAATTGCTATCTGCGGGCAAGGTACAGCCACACGGCCAAGACCTTACTGGTATCTTCGGTTTGCTACCTAACGTTGCTTGGACCAACGAAGGCCCAGTTTCTATTGACGACCTTACGCAGCGCCAAATGGATGCTCGTCTACGTGGCGCATGGCTACACGTTAACGCTGTAGACAAGTTCCCACGCATGGTGGATTACAAGGTACCTAAGGGTGTTCGCATTGGCGATGCTTCCCGCGTACGCTTGGGTGCCCACCTGTCCGAAGGCACCACAGTTATGCACGAAGGCTTTGTTAACTTCAACGCTGGCACCTTGGGCCACGGTATGATCGAAGGCCGTATCTCCGCTGGCGTAGTAGTTGGTAACAACTCTGACCTAGGTGGCGGTTGCTCCACTATGGGCACCTTGTCCGGTGGCGGTAAAGAAATCATTGCTGTTGGCGAAGAATGCTTGATCGGTGCTAACGCCGGTGTTGGTATTGCCCTAGGCGATCGCTGCATCGTGGAAGCTGGTTTGTATGTCACTGGTGGCACAAAGATCACTGTACTAGACAGCAACAACCAAGAAATTGGCACTGCCAAAGGCGTAGCCCTATCTGGTAAGAGCGACCTACTATTCCGCCGCAACTCCATGAGCGGCCGCGTAGAAGTGAAGCCAAACGGCGCAGCCGTAGAGCTGAATGACGCCCTACACAGCAACAACTAATCTGTTGTAACTACCGGGGTCAGACCTTAGGTCTGACCCCATCTATAATCAAGCCAAAGATAAAACCATGACCGACTCAGCCACTATCAGTTTAGCCAAAGACCTTATTAGCCGTGCTTCTGTCACACCAGAAGACGCTGGCTGCCAAGAGGTAATGATTGCGCGCCTTGAAGCCATTGGTTTTCAAGTAGAACGCATGCGTTTTGGTGAGGTGGATAACTTCTGGGCCCGTCGTGGTACCGAGCACCCGGTTCTGGCCTTTGCTGGCCATACAGACGTTGTACCCACCGGACCAGTAGAACGTTGGGACTCAGCCCCGTTTGAACCGACTATTCGTGATGGATATTTGTACGGTCGTGGCGCCGCAGACATGAAGGGCAGCCTAGCAGCTTGGGTTGTGGCTTTAGAAGAATTTGTTGCTAAGCACCCTAATCACAAAGGTAGCCTAGCCTTGTTGATTACTAGTGACGAAGAAGGTCCATTTGTGGATGGTACTACCCGTGTTATCGACACCCTCGAAGCGCGTAACGAAAAAATGGACTGGTGTATTGTCGGCGAACCTTCATCCACTAGCCTAGTAGGCGATACCATCAAAAATGGTCGTCGTGGCTCCCTTACTGCCAATATCGTTGGTAAAGGCAAGCAAGGTCACGTGGCTTACCCACACCTAGTGGACAACCCAATCCATAAAATCGCCCCAGCTTTGGCAGAATTGTCCACCACGCACTGGGACGCAGGCAACGACTTCTTCCCACCGACTAGCTTCCAAATCGCCAATATCAATGGCGGCACTGGTGCCTCCAACGTGGTACCTGGCCATGTGGACATCCAGTGCAACTTCCGTTACTCCACAGAAGTGACTGCTGATGAACTCACTGCTCGCGTTGAAGCTATTTTAGACGCCCACAATGTGGACTATGACATTGATTGGACCTACAACGGCCTGCCTTTCTTAACGGATTCTGGCGCCTTGGTAGAGGCTTGCCAGCATGCTATCAAGACCCACACAGGCGTGGAAACAGAACTATCTACCGCTGGTGGCACATCCGATGGCCGCTTTATTGCGCCTACTGGTGCTCAAGTAGTGGAACTTGGTCCATGTAATGCTACTATTCACCAGATAAACGAATGCGTAAAGGCTTCTGATCTAGATGACCTTACTAATATTTACGCCAGCATCATGGCCGAACTACTAGGTTAAATCTATGCAACAGCCAGATATCGAAATCTACGTTAAAGGCCCAACTAACGAGCAAATCAAAGATTGGCTTAACGAGCAATTTGATGGTTTAGAAGAACGTAGTGCCAGCCCCAAACGTCAGGTTTACAATGCAACCTGGCAGGAAGCTAGTTTCGAAATCATGGTGCTATCCAAGGTACAAAGTGGCTATAGCAGCATCTGGTTTGATAGCCCAAGCCTACCTTGGGCCAATGACAAAGTCTGCGCGCAAGCGGCCCTAGCAAGCCTTCCACAAGATAATTTAAGCGTACGCTGTGTTGCTGCCAGCTGGCAGGAAGGCGATGCCCCTGATCAATGGCTACACCTAACCACTGCAGGCGAAGAGCTAGTTAACTGGCAAGCCTAGGCCTTATCAATCTCTAGTCTTCCAACTTAATAGACTAGCCCCACCAAAAACTATTTATTGAACTAGACTCCCTATAAGTGCAATTTGCCAAGGAGTGGCTCAATGGACTACACTAAAGATCCCATCTATGAATGGGATGCCGCTAAAAACGCGGCCTGCGTTGCTAATCGAAATCTCGACTTTGTTACGGCAATCGCTGCCTTTGATGATCCCTATAGAATTATAGATAGCGATAACAGGCATGATTATCGTGAGCAACGTTGGCGTCTACTCGGCACTATTAAAGGGCGCTTGCATTGTGTGATCTATACGCTACGCAAAGATAAAGTACGTATAATCTCAGCCAGAAAAGCCAACCATAGAGAGGTCAAGCAATATGAACACAGTCGTATATAGGCATACTCCTGGAGAGGTGAATTTAGGCAAAACCGACCTAGAAAAATTCGATGCAACAACGGAAGAAGACATTGCCCGTCAAATTGCAGAGGATGACGAAGAAGCCCGCCAAGACGCTATAGCCTATGTGCGTGGCGTGCGCCTTAAGCTAGGCCTGAGCCAAGCTCAATTTGCTGACCATCTGAAGGTCTCTATCACTACTATACGTAACTGGGAACAAGGCAAACGCTTCCCTAGCGGTGCCGTAAGAACCTTATACCGTATTTTAGATCGTGCCCCAGAGGCCAGCTTAGCGGCGCTGCAAGCCGATATGGATGAAGCAGCGGCTTAATTACCACTGCTCATTTTTTGAAAGTCACTAATCGCCAACCTAGCCTGATTAAAAAAGCGCTCTTGGCGCACATCGGAACCTGGTTCTTCAATACGCGGCACTATCCAGCCCACATAGGTGAATGCCCGTAACATGGTAAACAAAGGCAAATACTGCCACTGCAATGTGCGTATGCGCTCATAGCCTTCAATAAAGGCTGCCTGCAAAGCGTCGGCATCGTTTTCTTGCCAGTTTTTACTTAGGGTAGTGGCCACATCAAATAGGCGATAACCAAAGCCACTGTCATCAAAGTCGATAAGCTGCAAACCATCTTCTGCAATCAGAATGTTCTCGCGTACCAAATCAGCGTGGATCAAACCGTAATCCAACTCTTCGCTTTGCAGAATTTGCAGGGCTTGCTCACGCGCTGCATTGATGTCAGTACGCAGGTCTTCAGGTATATTCGAATTTTCCCAAAAGCGGCCCCACAAGGGTTGCTCCCCTAGTAGACCTTGCTGATCCCATGCCATGCGCTCAAAGCCTGCGGGGCGCTGCCAAATATCCGCTTGCTCGTGCAAACGCGCCATCATTTCACCAATGGCAGCAAAGGTGCCATAACGATCATCAAGCTCTAAAGCTGCGCCTGTTTGCCCCATGGGGCGGCCATACAACCACGTTAACAGGTCGATATGAAAGCCTTCACGTTCAACTAACAACTCAGTCTGCTTTTTAGCAGCAGAGGCCGTAGCAATCGGCGCAGGCACTTGCACACCCGTTTGCGCCAAACTATGCATCCAAGCCAATTCGGAGGCCATGGCAGCGGGTGTTTGATAACCGGGGCGATGCAGACGCAAGGCG
Organism: Oceanospirillaceae bacterium; assembly: GCA_003521845.1. Classification (GTDB taxonomy): domain Bacteria; phylum Pseudomonadota; class Gammaproteobacteria; order Pseudomonadales; family Balneatricaceae; genus Njordibacter. Next base: position 127,641 of record DPHB01000026.1, read on the forward strand.
TACTGAACACCTTCGTAGCTCACCTTAAAAACGGCATTCTCTCGTTGCGCTACAAGATGTAGGTCCGCGCCTTCAAGGCCCCACAAGGGCAAGGCACGGGTCGCTACATCTATCAGATGCTGAGTGTCCTTCACGAACGTAGCTCCAGCTTAGACAAGACCTTGTCCAAGGTACCTAGCATGATATCCGCGTGCTGTTTTTGAAATTGTAGGTTAGGACGAATCTTCAAAGCATTGTAATGAATACCCAAGAAGTTAAGAATCACGCCTTCTTCACGCATAGCGTTGGCTATTTGCTTAGTGAAAGCAGTCGCAGGCTCTTTAGTTGCTCTGTCCAGCACCATTTCGGCACCAAAAAACATACCCGAACCACGCACATCACCAATGCATATATGCTTATCAGATAGGGCTTGCAAACGAGCACGGGCGTAATCACCGACTTCTTTGGCTTGTTGCATCAAACCTTCTTCGGCAATCACATCCAAAACTGCTTCGGCAGCCGCACAGGAAACAGGATTACCACCAAAGGTATTAAAATAACGGAAGCACTCACGAAACTGGGTCATGATATCCAGACTTGTCACCAAACCAGCCACAGGATGGCCATTCCCCATAGGCTTACCCAAGGTAACAATATCCGGCAAGATACCCACCTTTTGGTGGCCCCACATATGGGTGCCAATACGGCCAAAGCCTGGCTGTACTTCGTCGGCAATTAATACACCACCAGCGGCTTTTACAGCGGCGGCAGTTTCATCTAAAAAGCCCGGCTCCATAGTTGGGAAGCCTTCGTTACCAAAAAAGGGACAAATAATCAGACCGGCAAAGCCATGTTCGCTGGCTTCTAGTTCGGCAATTTTCAGTTTTACCTGTTCTGCAAAAGCCTGCCCGAGAGTTTGACCTTCTTTAAGACCACCTTGCCAATAGGCAGGACGGTAGCTATCTGGTGCTGGCACAAAACGCACATGGGAACCATCACCCAAATGAGAGGTATTGGTATTGGATAACTTGGCCACCATAGTGGTGTTGCCATGATAGGTATGATCCGTAGCAATCATGCCGCGTTTGCCCGTCACGGCTTCTGCCATGCGCAGGGCTATATCATTGGCTTCAGAACCCGAACAGGTCATGATGGCGGTATTTAACGGTTCAGCAAAGGTAGCTGTGAGCTTTTCCACATAGCGAGTAATACCTTCATGCAGATAACGGGTATGAGTATTAAGCGTACTGGCTTGCTGACAAATAGCTTCCACTACTTTGGGGTGGCAGTGACCAACGTGAGGTACGTTGTTATAGCAATCTAAATATTTACGTCCATCAGCATCCCATAACCATACACCTTCACCTTTTACAAAATGCACGGGATCGTTATAGAAAGTAGAGACGTTTGGACCCAATAGACGGGCACGATCAGCAAGTATTTGGGCGTTATTTTTCAACTAATTGACTCCTTAAAAGTCTAGCACTTTGGGGTCTGAGGGCCTGCCCCATGAGCGAAGCGAGTGCCTTGGGTACCCCAAAGTGCCAGACTATCTTTACAATTAGGCTTTGGGGACGATACCTTGGGCAACCCAGTCATCAAACACACGCAACGCAGTTTCGACAAACAGGTCATCGTTGATGTGTGCATCTAAACTGCTTAGTTGTACTTTGCCATTAGGTAGCAAGGTTTCAATTTCATTTACGAAAGCAGCTAGGCCCTCTGGGTCATGCAAGTCGTTACCTTCGCGGTCCCATTCTTCAATACCATGACGCGGCATGATGAAGTGCACTGGCGCCGTTGCTTCGCTTAAACGCGCGACAAATTCTCGCGCATGGCTACGACGCTCTTCTGGCGTACTCACCAAGCAATGAATCAAACGGTTGTGTTCATGGGCTGGGCGATCTGGGTGCATGGCTTGTACATTCTGCCAGCCTGGGAAGTCCAACAAATCTACACTACCAGGGGCTACTAATTGAGGGATGCCTGCGGCACCGGCGCTAGTTAAACGGTTAGCACCAGAGTTGATGGCCGAACCAGCTATGTAATTGCATACTTCTTGCAAACAGAAGTCCATGACACAGGCAAATTGTTTTTGTGAAGCAAGATTTTCAAAGGCCATGCCCCCCATACCCGTAGAGTGAAATACAACTAAGTCATAGCCACGTGCTTCTAGGGCAGGCTTTAAGGCTTTCATGTACTTCAAACACGAAGAACCCAAGCTAGTCATACCCACCATAGGGCGGTCGTCTGCTGGTGGTTCAACAGCGCGTGCAGCACCCAACACAGCACCAGCGGCTTGGCTTAGGGAAGACTTACAAATAGAGTTAAGGCCATACAAACCACCAGACCATAAGATCATTTGAATATCGGCAGACAAACGCTCTGCTGGAATCATATGAGAGAAAGAAACCGTGGAAACAATATACTTAGGCACACCCATTGGCAGTGCTTGGCAAACATCCAAAGCCAAGTCTGTACCCATGCTACCACCCAAGATCACCACGCCATCAAAGTCACCAGCCGCAAAGCGCTGAGTCACTAAAGCAACGGCACCTTCTGCCATAATTTGCATAGCCACGTTTTCGTCACCACTGTCGATAGCTGTTTGAATGCTACTACCGCCCGCTTCGGCTACGTCATGTTTGCTAATATCAGTGGACTTTTCAGGATCGCCTAAAACACTGACATCCATAGTAAGCACACCGCCATTTTGGCTATGGATACGCTGCGCCATGTATTCCAATTCAGCATTTTTAGTATCGTAAGTACCAATGATAAGTATCGTTTTATCAGCCATGATTATCTCTTGTTAAATTTGTCTACCTTGTGGGTCGGGTTTCAACCCGACTTGTCAGACTTTAACCCAGCTTGTCGGCCTGAAGTCTGACCTACAACTTGATCCAGGCGGTTTTTAAGTCGTAATACTTCTCAAACGCATGCATGCTCTTGTCGTGTCCATTACCAGATTGCTTCACGCCACCTAATGGTACCGTGTTGTCAGAACCACCATAGGTATTAATATGCATCAAGCCGGTTTTCACTGCGCGTACCATGCGGTGTGCACGGCCTAAGTCACTGGTCCAAGCGGCACCAGACAAACCAAATTCGCTATCATTAGCAATAGCAATGGCTTCTGCTTCGTCCTTAAAGGCAATCACACCTAGTACTGGACCAAACACTTCTGCTTGGGCTAGGTTATGATGGGATTCTACGCCAGTTATCACAGTCGGTGACATATAATAGCCGCCTGTTTCTTCTAATACGCGCTCGCCACCAGTAACGATCTTGCCACCTTCGGCCACAGCCTTTTCTACAAAATCTAGGTTGCCGTTCAACTGGCCCATGGAGTTGATAGCACCCACGTGAGAAGACAGTGATAGTGGATCGCCTATTTGCATAGCCTTGGCATGCTTGGCCACTAGCGCTACAAACTCGTCATGAATGCTTGCCTCAACCAACAAGCGTGAACCTGAAATACAAATTTGGCCAGAGTTGCGGAAGATAGCAAAGGCCGCACCTTTGGCTGCTTCTTCCAAATTAGGTGCATCGGCAAACACGATATTCGCCGACTTGCCACCCAATTCTAAATACACACGCTTCAGATTGGAACGTGCTGAATATTCCAGCAAACGACGGCCTGTGGTACCCGAACCAGTAAATACCAGTACGTCTACGTCCATGGACATAGCTAGCTCTTCACCTACTTCAGAGCCCTTACCAGTTACCACGTTTAGTACACCTGCTGGCACACCTGCTTCTTGTGCTAACGCGGCCAGACGCAACATAGTCAAAGACGCTTCTTCGGCAGGCTTAACTACGATGGAGTTGCCCATGGCCAAGGCTGGAGCTATTTTCCAAGCACCAATCATGAGTGGCATATTCCAAGGAATAATGGCACCGACAACGCCAACGGCCTCTTTTTGCACCATGGCTAAAAAGCCTGGATCAGTGGGTGTCACTTCGCCGTATACCTTATCTAAAGCTTCGGCATAATAACGAAAGGTTCCTGCACAGGAGCCTGGCTCAGCCTTAATAGCCAAACCAATTTCCGTACCATTGTCACGCACGCCTAATACAGCTAGTTCTAGCGCATTTTCTTGTATCAGATCAGCCAGCTTGTGCAATACCGCCTTGCGAGCAGCAGGCGCTAAGTCAGCCCAGCGGCCGTCATCAAAAGAGGTACGGGCCGCGGCAATGGCATCTTGCATGTCTGCACGACTTGCGCGCTCGGTCGTGGTAATTACGCTACCATCAATGGGAGATACTACGTCGTTCTTAGAACCCGTACCTTCCACCCACTCACCATTGATAAATAGCTTTTGTGGGGCAATAGTCTGCTGACGTAAAATGTCGATTTGTTCTTGTTGCATTAGCTTGCCCCTATTGCTCAATTATATTCGGCTGGTTGACGATGGGCGCGCCACCAAACATAGAAATTAACTACCAAAATGATCACGATTAAGACAAAGATAGTGAAAGAAATTGGACGGTTGATAAAGTCGGTAAAACCCTCTACTCGAGCCAATCCTGCACGAAACTTTTGTTCCATTATGCTGCCCAAAACCATGCCTAGAATAATCGGCACAATGGGCAAGTTGAGACGTTTTAGCACATAACCAAATAACCCAAAGACAGCACAAATAACGCAATCCACCATAGAATTTCGTAATGAATAGACACCGACAAAGGACAAGCCTAATATCGACAAACCTAGGAAACGTTGCGGAATTTGAATAATACGCAGCAGCTGGCGCGTCGCCAAGGTTAAGAAAATCATGATTAAAATATTGACCACAAACAAGCTTGCATACAAGCCATAGACAAATTCAGCATGCTGCACAAATAGATTGGGGCCCGGAACAATTGAATGTACATAGAACACCGACAGCATCATGGCCGTTAAAGCTTCACCTGGAATACCAAGTGCTAATAAAGGAATCATAGCGGCAGCAGGCACGGCATTGTTGGCAGCTTCCGAGGCAATAATCCCCTCTGGGGCCCCCTTACCAAAACGCTCGGGTTTTTTAGACATGCTATTGGCAATATTATAGGAGAAAAATTGCGCCAGAAACTCGCCTACTCCAGGAATGATGCCCATGATGACGCCAAAGGAGGCAGAGATCAGGGCTTGCAGCTTGTATTTCCACAGGTCAAAAAAACCTTCGCGCTTACTTTCGCCTTTCAAATCCGGCATATCTGCCTTTTCATCTTTGCCAAGCAGCAGCACAAAAGCCTGAGACATAGCAAACAAACCCAGTAGCACAGTGATCAAATCAACCCCTGAACGCAGCCAGCCTTGGCCAAAAGTAAAGCGCGAACTATAGCGAATACTTTCCATACCGATGGTGGCAATAAAGATGCCTAAGAACACCAACAACCCTGCCATCAAGGATTCGCCACGGTGAGATACAATGACCAACACCAAGCCCAGCACAGCAGCCATAAAGATATCTCGCGACCCAAAAAGGGGGGCGATTTGGGCAATAAAACCGGTCATTAAGATAAGGCAGATAACGGAGAAAATACCACCAAAGAAAGAAGACCAATAGGCCAATGTCAAAGCACGTCGTGCTCTGCCTTGTTGGGTCATGCTGTAACCATCATAGGTGGTTAACGCGTTGACTGGGGTACCTGGCGTATTAATAAGAATGGCAGGTATCGATCCGCCATACATGGAGGCCCCATATATACCAATAAGTACGGTGATACCCACTATGGGGTCCAAGCTATAGGTTGCCGGTAGCAATATAGCAATTGCTACGGCCGGTCCCACTCCAGGGATAGCACCAATAATAACCCCACCAATAGATCCAACTAACAAGGCTGCCCACACATCAAGGCGGGTAAATATCTCTAAACTATTGAGCAACAGTTCCATAACGTAAGCCTTATTAAAGGTATAAGATAAAGAAATTGGCAAGTTCACGAGGTAACATTTCGTACCACATGCCTGCGCCAATCTTTACTTGTAAAGTAGATTTGAATATCACCACCACCAATACCGCAATAAAGACGGCAATGGCATACATTTTTTTGCTACGGTAGCCAGCTCGAAACGTCATCAACACAAAAAACGTCACTGTAGCAAACAGGTAGCCTAGCACTGGTACCAAAAACACATAGGTCAAAAAATAGCCCACGTACTCAAACGGCCGCAACCACTCAAGCATCTCCTGGAACTCTTCCCCTACTGGGGCTTGTTCACACCGTACCCGACGCCAAACTGCAATGGCATAAGCGCAGGAGAAAAACAATAATCCGCTGATCGCCATAGACGGCCAAAAACGCGGTTGTTTTAATAAGGCCAAACCATTAAACCACTTGGTTTCTTGGGGTATGGAGAACATTAAAAAACCACTGATAATTACCAGAATAATAGCAAAAGCTAGATCACCGGCATGGTAATGTGAACGATTCATAATGAACCTTTAAAGTCTAAATGAAGACGGGAATATGCGGCAACAGCCTATACTATTGCCGTATTGGGCAGATATTGAACCCGTGCTGGACTCAATAGACCTTATATTGTTTACTCGGTCAAGCCTGCAATGGTCACCATGGTGGCACGATCAGATTCAATCTGTGCTGCAGCTGTATCAGCGTCCATCCAGTAAACCAAAGCACCGGTATCGGCGGCTAGTTTCTGAGCACGATCACTCATTACCGTTTTCTTAGCCGAAGCAATCAAGGTTTGCTTCACTTCATCAGATGTGCCCTTGGTGACAAACAAACCGTTCCAAAGGCCCATGTTCAAGCTAGGCACAACTTCACCCATTGTTGGTACATCTGGGATATTGGCAATTCGCTCGTTGGTGATGGAAGCTAGCACCTTGACTTGATCAAGACATGGCAAGATCAACTGGATAGTGGTGTTAATAACATCAGCATCACCAGAAGCTAGGGTATTACAATCCAACATATCAAAAGCAGCATCCGAACCCCACTCAAAGCCAAGGGCCGAAGCAGCAGCTAGCGACACCTGGGTTGGCGACAATGGCGCACCAAAATGCCCCAAAGCCAAATCGTTGGATTTAGCATGGGCTGCCAATTCTTGCATATTGCTGTATGGCGCATCACCTGCTGCAGCTAGTACAAACGGATAGGTCAAGAAAATACCTAATGGCTCAAACGTATCCTTATCTAAGCCATCGATGCCCAATTCAGGACCCACAACCGGTACACCAATAACAAAGGAACCAACGGTGGAACCATCGTTAGGGGCACTCGCCACTTCCATGGCACCAGGGAATGGACCACCGCCGCCACCTGGTTTATTTACTACTGCCGCAGCGACCCCGTGAGTGGACTGAAAATCTTCTGCGATCATACGCGTAAGAATGTCTTCTAGATCACCTGGTGGAAATGGCACGACAAAAGAAACTGGCTTATTTGGGTAGTCTGCCACAGCAACACTACTCATTAGGCCGAAGGCAACTGCCGCGGCTGTATTCAAAATTTTGCGCATAACGCTCTCCTAAACATTGTTTTTATGCCCGTTAAATTAGTTAACATATTATGTTTCGTTTCAATATATGAACCAACGGTTTAAAAATATTTGCATAAAGGGTACACTTGTGTCAATAATAAAGAACAAATTAACTGTCTCGGTCACAAAGTTGCCAGGCACGATTAAGAAAAAGAGAATGCGCCAAAACGCATAAACTTTGGAGAGATATTCGTGAGCACCATTATCAAAGCGCTCGACATATTGGATTTATTTTCCCCGGCTCAGCCAGCCTTAGGCTTGTCGGAAGCCGCCCGTCTATTAGGTCGAGACAAAGCCAGCGTATTACGCCATCTATCCGCCTTGGAAGAAAAAGGCATGGTGGAACAAGACAGTAAAACCAAGCAATATCATCTAGGCCCAGCTTTGAGTCGTCTTGCCATGGTGCGTGAACAAACCGCCCCCGCCAACCATTCCATCGTCAACGTGGTACGTCAACTCGCCAAAGATTCTGGTGAAACTACCCATTTGTCTCGCTACAGCAACGGCCGCCTCGTACAAGGTAAGGTTATCGACGCGCCTTCACGGGGTGGTATTCGTGTGCAAATTGATCCCGCAGAAGAACTACCACTGCATGCTACGGCCTCAGGTATTGCCTTCTTGTCTTCCTGTCGTACAGCCACACGCGAGCAGGCCTTGGCGAGGCCATTAACCTGTTACACACCGAGCACACCAACCAGCCGAGAAGCGGTTCTACAACAGGTAGAAACGGCCCGTATTCAGGGTTATGCCATAGGCGATGGCGCCTACGAATCAGGGGCTGTCGGCATCGCCGCCACAGTTTTCAATGCCACTGGTGAAGCGTGCGGTGCTATTTCTGTCGCCTCACCAGCAGCATCACTTAATGACACTCGTAAACGAGAAATCATTGCCTTGGTATTAGAAGCGGCGCGTCAAATTTCTTGGCACCAAGGCGCACCGCAACACGTTATTTCTCAATTTGACACAAGGATTGCTGCAGCATGAGTGCGCAAGCATTAGTTTTGGACTTTGGCGGTGTTATTAGCCGTACCCTCTTTGAAACCCATAGCCTTACAGAAGAAGCCCTTGGTTTGCCAACTGGCAGCCTAACTTGGCAAGGGCCTTTTGATCCAAGCAGTGACGACTTATGGCGTGCTATGCAAGCCGACGAAATCAGCGAACGTGACTACTGGATGACGCGTACTGTGGAGACCGGCAAATTAATTGGCCAAGACTGGACCAGCATGCAAGAGTTTGTCATTGCCTCACGCGGTGCCGACCCACTACCGGTGATTCGTCCTGAATTTTTAGATGCCATTGCCAAAATCAAAGCCGCTGGTTTTCGCTTGGCCATCTTGTCTAACGAATTAGATTTATTTTATGGTGCTGACTTCCGCAAAAAATTGCCTTTCTTGCAGGATTTTGAGGTTATTGTCGATGCCACCTATACCAAAATTCTGAAGCCAGACCCTCGTGCCTACGAGGACGTGTTACAGCAATTAAACCTAGCCCCTGAACAATGTGTATTTGTTGACGACCAACTGCGTAACGTTAACGGTTCCATTGCCTGTGGCCTAAAAACCGTTCACTTCGATGTTTGCAACCCCCAAGCAAGCTACGCCGAAGCCCTTGAATACTTTGAACTGTGAGATCCAACATGAGCAATAAAGATTTTATAAAAGCCGAAAACGCCCAACACATGTGGCACCCTATGGGCCACCCCGCCGCCCTACGTGCCAATCAACCTAAGGTGATATCCGAAGCCGAAGGCGTAAACATTCGCGACATCGACGGCAATTGGATGATCGACGGTGTTGGCGGTTTATGGAACGTAAACCTAGGTTATTCTTGTGATCCTATCAAACAGGCTATCAGCGATCAGCTTACCAAGATGCCTTATTACTCTGGCTTTGCTGGCACCTCTAACGAGCCAGCTGTGGAGCTGTCTTATGAGCTTGCTCAGTTCTTTGCGGAAGATGGCCTTACCCGCGCCTTTTTCACCTCTGGCGGGTCGGATTCTGTTGAATCCTGTTTGCGCCTTGCTCGTCAGTACCACAAGGTGCGTGGCGAAACTGGCCGTACCAAGTTTATGTCTTTGAAGTTAGGTTATCATGGCACCCACTTTGGCGGTGCATCGGTTAACGGCAACGCCCGTTTCCGTACTGCCTATGAGCCATTGCTACCAGGCTGTTTCCACCTGCCAGCACCCCACGTATACCGCAACCCATTCAACGAAAGTAACCCAGAGAAGCTAGCCCAGCTTTGCTTGGCTGCCGCCGAAGAAGAAATCAAATTCCAAGACCCAAACACCGTAGCGGCGTTTATCATGGAACCAATCATCGGCGCTGGTGGCATCATCCCAATGCCCCCTAGCTACATCGTAGGCATGCGTGAAATGTGCACCCGTTACGGCATCTTATTTATTGCTGACGAAGTCATCACCGCCTTTGGCCGTACTGGCTCTTGGTCGGGTTGTCGTCATTACGGTATCCAACCAGACATGATGTCTACGGCCAAAGCAATCACCTGTGGTTATTTCCCATTTGGTGCTGCTATGATGTCGGCACAGGTACAAGAAGTATTCGAAGGCAACAACGACGCCATCGGCTCCATTGGCCACGGTTACACCTATTCTGGCCACCCTGTAGGCGCCGCCGCCGCATTGGCTTGCCTAGCAGAAACCAAGCGCCTAAAGGTGAATGAAAACGCCGCTGTACGTGGCAACCAAGTATTTAAGGGCCTGCAAGCCCTACAAGCCAAATATGAAGTCGTTGGCGACGTGCGTGGTGGTGAAGGCCTGATGAGCTGTATGGAATTGGTAGCCGATCGTGATACCAAGACGCCACTAGATCCAGCCATTGGCAAGAAATTTGGCAAAATCTGTAACGACAATGGTGTTATGGTACGTGTTGCTGGTCACTCTATCATGGTATCTCCACCGCTGATCATCACTGAAGCCGAAACGGACAAGATCTTGTCTGCCCTTGATGCGGCTTTGGCTGGCATCAGCGAATAATCATTAGCCTAAAAGCACTAAGATAAACAAAACTCAAAAGGCCGCAGTAGATCTTATTGCGACCTTTTTTGCTTTAAGAATTGTGCAAAAGTGCCGATAATGTAATCTAACACTTTAAAAGTTTTGGATTTTCATGTTATTGCGTGCCCTTATCATTACTAGCGGTCTACTATTAAGCTTCTGTGCTACCGCCAAAGATATGTCCAATTGGTCGGATAAAACCCTATGCCGCCTGCAAGAAACGCTTAACAACAACACAAGCTACCACCAAGAAGTGCGTTCAAGGGGACTTATTTGTCCTGCACAAGGTAGCCGTGCCGCACCTTATCGCAAACCTTATTTCTTAAGCACCAGTGCCCTGTGCGCAAAGCCAACGCAACCATTAGTAACCGAAGAGGAGCTGGTTCCAGCCCCTAGTCTAGATCTTATCGATCATGTTGCTAGACCAAGCGCCATTCTTTCTCACACTCCCCCAGGTCAACTCATGGTAGTGCATGATTTCAACCAAGATGGCGTGGACGATATTCTCGTCAACACGGGTTTTAAGGCACCGCACCTACATCTGCTATCTGGTCAAAAATCAGGCGAGTTTCTCGACCAACCGCTAGCCAATGCCAACGCCGCAAGCGGGCAAATCAGCCGCATACAAATCGTCGATTTCAATCAGGACGAATGGGCTGACTTCTTGTTATATACCCTAGATGGCAGTAATCAGGTTTTCATCAATCAACAAGGTGACGGCTTCAAAGCGATGCTACTAGAGGCCAATGATGCTCAACTCAACAGCGCAGGTGGTGACCTAGCGGACCTTAATGGCGATGGTATTGCAGAACTGCTGCTAGCTAGCTATCAAGGCAATAGTCCAAAGGCACCGTTAATTGGCGCTAACGAATATGACTTTTCAGTTTCTGATTTGCCCTATTCGCCACTCATTGACCAGCACCTTGGCCAAGACCTTGTGGCGGGAGATCTCAACGCTGATGGCTTTACTGACTTGGTAATTAGCTTGGCAAACAACCCATCCTCTCAGGCCGCAGAAAACATTGCTAAAGAAGCGCCATTAGAGGGCAATCTTTATATTATTTATGGCGATGGCGACTTAAATTTTGAAAACAATCAACACGCTTTCTTAGGCTCTCCAGAGAACATCGGCGGTCCGGTAAAGCTACTTGATCTAGATGGCGATCAACAACTAGACATAGTGCACTCCTACAGCCGTCAAGTTAACGAAGATACCTTCATTACAGGTCTTTATACCTATTTGAACAACAACGCAAAGCCAAACTGCTTTACCAATGTAAGTACCCACTTACTACCAGAGTTAGCATTACAGCCTTGGACACACGCACAAAGTGAAATGGGCATCCACCCTATTCGCGATATCCAAATAAGCGATGCCAACCAAGATGGTAAGTTAGATCTATGGGTGCAGTTCCAAGCCGACATACCTAACAGTGGCTTGTTGATACAACAAGATAATCAATTTCGTGTAACCAATCTCCAAACTAATGGTGTTACCAACTACAAGATGCTGGCTGGGGACTTTAATGGTGACGGCCTAAATGATATTGTTAAGCTGATCAATCATAGGGATAGCATAGAGATTCAACCATGGCTGCACACCAGCAAACTGGTACAACCTTTAGCACCTTATCAACCAGACAATTTTGCCAACATCAGCGATCAACAAAGGGATATTATTCAGGCATTCATCGATGAAAAGTTCATGCACCCGGTAAGCTGGCAACAATTATTAGATGGCAACTCCACAGAGCTATCCACTACTTGGCAAGGTGAATATTTATTGGCTTGGTACTGGTTGCCTGTTGCAGGCAGCCAAGTCGATTTCTTGGGTTTAGATAATATTCATCTTGACGAGCAAGGGCTACAACTCACAACCAAGAACTTGTATCAGTTCCACCCTACTCGTACTTATCGTGAGCAATTGAAGTTCCATAGTAACCGCCAACAGCAGTTTATCCTGCGCGGCAAACTAGACACACTAGCAGGTAAGCCAGCCCAAGAAACGCAGCTATTTGGCAACTTAGCCAATCGGGCAGCACTAGGCGTGCTAGAAGACGGCAGCATCGTGCTAATGGAATTAATCAAACGTCACGGACTGCTTTAACTAGAACGATACAGATACGAGAGACAAAGACATGAGCGACAAACCCATTAATCCAGATCTAGTAGCCCTACATGGTGTCATTGAAGATGGCCTCACCGATGTAAGTCTTGATGTAAATCCGCTAGCCGTCCATCTTAATACCCGCATCCAAAGTGCCAGTAAGGGCAAAGTGAGCATGAGTTTTGATTTATCGGATCAATATATTCAAGGTAACGGCGTAGTACAAGGCGGCGCCTTGGCGATGATGCTAGATTTCGGTTTGGCTTTTGCTGGTTTATCCCAAGTCAGCTTGCAACAAAACCTTTCCACCACCAACATGAATATCAGTTACATGCGCCCGGGCTTTCCTGGTGCTTATCATGTAGAAGCAGAAGTAGAAAAAGCTGGTCGCAGCATGATCTTTGCTCGTGCTCAGTTGTTTGATGCCAACGACAAGCTCGTTGCCTCAGCTAGCTCTCCACTGATGGTGCTAAATTAACCTTTATCTATAGTTCGAAAGGTTAAATTAATACGTGGCTGCTCTACGCCCACTACCGGTGGCAAGCGATGCAGCCAATGATCTTGGGTTTTACCCTGCATCACCAGTAAGCCGCCGTGCACCAATTCCAAGCTCACCTTTTCACCACTGGCTTTATGCTTAAAGGCAAATCGCCTTTGTGCGCCCAAAGTCAGTGAAGCAATGGCCCCGTGACGCTGTAAATCCTTCTCGCCATCACTATGCCAAGCCATACCGTCTTGACCATCGTTGTACAAATTCACCAGACAAGAGTTGTAGGTAGTGTCCGTGTGGGCTTCAACTATTTGCTTTAACTGCAACAAAGCATCTGTCCAAGGCCAAGCGGTCTTAGTAATTCCAGAATAGGTATAAGAAAATGGTTGGCTACCATGCCAGGCGATACGCCGACGCGTTTCGATGAGTTTGCCATTGGCCATGGCCTGATCAGGCTGCCAATCAATGTTTTTGAGCAGCGTCTTAAGATAATAATCGGCATCATCCAGTGACATCACCGGGCCGTAGTAATACACCTCACCATCACAGGGCAAAAGATTTACACTAACGTCCCGCTGATCATCAAACAGATCCATAGCAACACCTATAGACTGTCCCTTTGGGGTACCCAAAGCACTCGCTCCGCTCATGGGGCAGGCCCTCTGACCCCTTAGGGACAGTCTAGTATCATTTTTTACGCAAGAATGGATTTAATGTAAGGCCCTACGGCATCAACACCATCGTCTTCCATCACGCGGATGGCTTCGGAGCCGATGATAGCGATGTCGGCCTTGCCACGAATGTATTCGTAGTCCGCCTTGGTCTTCACGCCAAAGCCCAATGCCAATGGTAAATCGGTAGCTTGACGACATTCGGCCAAATAGCCATCTAGTTCGGCATCAAACTGGGTATTCTTACCCGTTACACCTTTACGGGCTACGGTGTACATAAAACCAGAGGTGTGCTGATTAAGGTACTGTTTGCGCTCCATTGGGCTGTTAGGGGTAAAGATATGCACCGAATCCAGGCCGTGATTTTGCATAGCTTGTAAGTAATCACTACCTTCCTCAGGCGGTAAATCCGGGATAATCGCACCCTTGATATTGATATCTTTCATCTTGGCTACGAAGTCATCAACGCCGTACTTGAAAAGGATATTGTAGTAGGTCATAAACAAGAATGGGATATCAAAAGCAGCGGTGATCTTCTCCGCCATCTCTAGACTCTTGTCCATGGTAGCACCAGCTTTTAAGGCTTCGGCATTGGCTTTAAGAATCACTGGGCCATCGGCCATAGGTTCGGAAAATGGAATCTGCAGTTCCATTAGGTCCACCCCCGCTTCCACCATGCCTTCGACCAAACGCATGGAATCATCATAGGAAGGGTAGCCCAAAACTATGTGGGTCATTAACAATAGGTCTTTTTGCTGTAGACGGTCTTTAATGTATTGTTCCAACATGATTACTTCTCCTCCTGCGACGCTTCTGCTTCGGCGCGTGCTCGATATTCATCAGCCTTGTTGATGATAAATTCACGCCATTTCGGGTCGTCTATGGCATCGGCCACAGTAAAGATATCCTTGTCAGCACGGCCCGATTGGTTGATAAGAATAATCTCATCCTTACCCATGGTTGGCGCTTCTTTAAAGGCCTGAGCAAAGGCATGGGATGATTCCAAAGCCGGAATCAAACCTTCTTTCTTAACTGCCAACTGCATAGCATCAACAACATCGTTATCCGTAGCAGCTTCAAAGCGCACCCGTCCGGTTTCATGTAGGTCAGACAAAATAGGCGATACACCCACATAATCTAAACCTGCTGATACAGAATGGGTTTCCATCATCTGGCCATCGTCATCTTGCAAAAAGTAGGTTTTGTAGCCCTGAGCCACACCCACAGATGCATCATCATAGGCTAGGCGTGCTGCGTGCTCACCGATACCCTTACCACGCCCACCGGCTTCTACGCCGATAAGCTCAACGTCTTTGTCATCCATAAAACCGCTAAACAAACCCATGGCATTAGAGCCACCACCAACACAAGCATATACACGATCAGGCAAGCGCCCTTTACGCTCCAGCATCTGTTCGCGGGCTTCAGTACCAATAATAGATTGGAACCAAGACACCATTTCTGGGAACGGATAAGGCCCACAAGCCGTACCCAAAACGTAGTGGGTATCGTCCATGTTGGTGACCCAGTCACGGAAGGCTTCGTTGATGGCGTCTTTCAAGGTCGCACTGCCATCTTCCACAGGAATTACTGTAGCGCCCATTTGCTCCATCCAAAATACATTTGGACGCTGACGGGCTACGTCAACGGCACCCATGTAGATAGTGCAATCAAAGCCAAACTTAGCGGCCATGGTGGCCGTGGCCACACCATGCTGACCAGCGCCAGTTTCAGCAATAACGCGTTTTTTGCCCATGCGTTTGGTTAGCAAACCCTGGCCCATAACGTTGTTGGCCTTATGAGCGCCAGTGTGGTTCAAATCTTCACGCTTAATGTAAATTTGCGCGCCACCAAAATGCTCCGTTAGATTCTCGGCATAGGTGATGGGCGTTGCACGGCAAGAATAGGTGGACATCAAGTCTTTGTATTCCTGCCAAAAAGCAGGATCTTGTTTGGCTTCTAGATAAGCCGCTTCTAATTGATCAAAGGTAGGCACCAGAATTTCTGGAATAAAGGCCCCACCAAACTGATTAAAGTAACCGCGATTTTTCATCACTCTATCCTTTCTAAACCATCTATTAGATGGTGTGTATCGTCTGGGAAAAATTAAACCGATCCGTGCGACAAATAATGTCACAGTAGATGGCCCCCTGCACCGCACCAAAGTGCAGTTTACGTACTACGTGCAGCAAGGGAAGTTTGTTATTAACTTGCATCATGTCCGCCAGCTTGCGGCTCGGAAACATGACACTAAAATTCTGTTCGGCACTGGTTGCCGTGTAAAAATACTGTTGCTTCACCTGCTCCGACAGAGCTACAGCCCCATCAAAACGCTGATCAAAAGCCGCAAACAACTTAGCATCCAGATAAAATGTTTCTAACAATACTGGCTCTTGAGCTATTTGAGTTAGGCGTTGTAGGCGGTAGGCGCTAGCAAACCCCATGCGTGCCTCATCGGCTTCCACCAGCTCAGGCATCACTACCCATTGGCTATCGGCGTCAATATTACTAGCCTGCAAGGCCTGACCTGTACCACTGAGAGACAACAGGTCAATATGCTTAGCTTTCGGCATGACATAAGTACCAGAACCTCGACGGCGCTCCAACACACCTTCACGCACCAACAAATCAGTAGCTTGGCGCACAGTAGGCCGGCCTATGCCATAGGTTTGCGCTAACTCATGCTCGGATGGGATTTTTTCTTGCTCGGGATAAGCCCCCGTATCCATAGCCCGGCGCAGTAAGTCGGCAAGCTGCTGATACAAGGGAACTGGCGAGGCGGAATTAAGCATGAACGAACACTAAGCTTGGTGATTAGTGTTTAGAATAGTCTGCGAAACAAAAGTTGTCAAGACAACTTATCAACTAAAACAACAGAAGGGATCGTGCCGGGCTTAAACCCAGCACATATAACACTTGGCTAGCATAGCCATTACAATGAACTAACTGCACCTCCCTAACTAGCCCTCTCCTTTATCCGCCACAAGCATATCGGCTTTGCCCTCCAAACGGCGCATGCCCAACAAACGCCCAACCACTGGCATAATCAACACAATAGCGGCCAAGCACATGATAAATAGGGTTAACGGGCGCTCCCAGATGAACGCTAAACTGCCATCGGAAATAATTAATGCGCGGCTCAAGTTGTTTTCAAACATGCCACCTAATATAAAGCCTAACAACATCGGTGCCATGGGAAAATTAAGCAAACGTAGAAACAAAGCGATAACAGTAATGATGGCCATCAACTCAATGTCAAAGCTATTAAAGCTCACTAGATAGACGCCCGTGATAGAGAAAAACAATATCAACGGAATCAAAATTGGCTTAGGGATTACCAGCAAGCGAGATATATAGGGAATTAATGGTAAGTTGAGTATCAGTAGCACTATGTTGCCAAAGTACATGGAAATTATTACCGACCAAAATACGTCGGGATTATCCACAAATAGCCGTGGCCCTGGCTGAATACCATAAGCGATCAACGCACCCAACATAATAGCCGTAGTGCCGGAACCGGGAATACCCAAGGTCAGCAATGGCACAAACGAGCCAGTAGAAGCGGCATTGTTAGCCGCCTCTGGTGCCGCAAGACCACGCAAAGCCCCCTTACCAAACTTCTCCTTGATGGCTCGCGGGGCAAAGTTGCGCTCAATACCATAGGCCAAAAAGGCAGCAATGGTGGCGCCTGCACCAGGTAAAACGCCGACCAAAAAACCGAACAAGGAAGAACGCGCGGCTGTTGGTGCCACGTGTTTCACTTCTTCTTTTGTTAGTTTCATGCTACCTAAAGACGCCATATCCATAGGGGCATCTTCGTGCCTGTGCTCGCCCTTCAATACCGACATGACCACCTCGGCTAAAGCAAAAGTCGCCATAGCCAACAACAAAAAACTGATACCATCTATCAGATCCATATTACCGAAGGTAAAACGTGGAATGCCTGATATGGCATCGGTGCCAACGGTAGCTATCATGAGGCCGAACACGGTCATAGCCAAGGCCTTTAATACCTGCCCCTTACCGGAAAAAGCCGCCACTGCGGTTAGACCCAGCACCATCAAAGCAAAATAATCACTCGACTGAAAGCTCAAGGAAACCGATGCCAGAGCAGGGGCAGCCACCAACAAAATCAATGCCCCAACGGTGCCGCCAGTAAAAGAACAATAGGCTGCCAAGGCTAGGGCTTTGCCTGCTTGACCTTGCTGTGCCAAAGGATAACCATCAAAAGCCGTTACCACTGTACTGGCGCAACCTGGGGCATTGATCAAAATAGACGAGGTAGAACCACCGAAAACGGCGCCATAGTAAACCCCTGCCATCAAGATAATGCCTGACGATGGGTCCAAACCATAGGTAATAGGGATCATCAGAGCAACAGCAGAAATAGGCCCTAATCCCGGCAACATACCGATAAAGGTACCGGCAAAACAGCCCACCACAACCATGAGAATATTAAACGGCGCAATGGCCGTTTCTAGACCAGTAAAAATCCCATCCCACATAATCCTAAACTCCCAACAACCATTGCCACATACGACCTGGGGCAAGATAAATTTCTAACATTTGGGCCAATAAAAACCAAAACACCAAGGCAAAAGGTACACTAGCAACTAGCAAAGTCTTTGCCTTACGCTCACCTAGCAACCAATAACCGACCATCAAAAAGCCGATGGTCGAGAGCAAAAAACCGAACCATTGCAGAGCTTGGGCAAAACCCCAAACCAACACCATCAGCTTGGCCACCAAAGCTAAATCCAAGCCTGCAAAAGACAGCTTGTGAGTGCGATTTTTGGAGGCCGTGGCCAACATTAAAATCGCGATCACGGAGCCAATCCAGGCCAATGCAACAGGCACCGTTTGGGCATTAAAGGTTTCAAACTGATCACCTGGGAACATGCGTATGTCATAGGCGTGGTAGCCATATACCACCGACAAGCCTAAAAACAGCAAACCACCGATGTGATCTTTGGTAATCGTCATATGTATCTCCAACCCTGCTAAGTAGTTCTGCAAAACAACGTTTTTTGCGCAACCACCTGAAATATCAAAAAGGGCCCTAAACCAGGGCCCTGTTGATGATTATCTATTTACAGAAACCCAAGCTCTTTCATCAGGTCGCCAATCACTTCTTCTTGTTGCTCCAAGAAAGCAACAAACTCAGCACCTGGACGGAAGATTTCGGTCCAACCATTACGGTCACGTACTTCAGCCCAAGCTTCAGTCGCATACATATCAGCCAACAACTTCTGGTAAGCCTGGGTGTCTGCATCGCTCAAACCAGGAGCACCAAAGAAACCACGCCAGTTAACAAAGCTTGCGTCATAACCCTGTTCCTGCAAAGTCGGCACATTAGGCGCCGCTGGGGAGCGTTGGTCAGCAGTAATGGCCAAGATGCGCACTTCTCCGGCATTCATCATGGCAATCGCTTCGGAGAAACCGGTAGACAATACGTGAGTTTCACCAGACAGCATGCCCGCCATGGCCTTGCCGCCAGCATCGTAAGAAACATACTTCACCTTAGTGGCATCACCACCGCCAGCCTTAAAGGCCATAGCAGCAACTAGGTGATCCATACCGCCGCGAGACGAGCCACCGGCAACAGCAACAGAGCGAGGGTTAGCGTTATAGTCGCTCACCAACTCACCAAAAGTTTGGTATTTGGAGCTAGTTGGCACCACAAAGGCAGCATAGTCACCAATGGTTGCGGCAATTGGCGTTAGGTCACGGAAGTTCTGTGGAAACACCTTAGTTAAGGAACGGATCACGATTGGTGTGGAATTCACCATCAAAGTGCCATGGGCTTGATCCGCCGTTTCAATCAAGTGAGCTATGGCTTTACCACCGCCACCACCTGACATATTTTCATAGGAGGCGCTAGCTAATAGGCCAGACTTAGTTAAGGCTTCACCCGTACCGCGAGCAGTGCCATCCCAACCACCACCAGCACCACCAGGGATTAGAAAGTGGATATCGTCAGCGGCTTGGGATACCCCTGCGCTTAGGCTAGTAGCAACAGCCAAGGTCGCTGCCAATACAGCGTTCTTGCTCATTAACTTCTTTAACATGGTTTTCTCCTGTTTGTTGTTATACGAAGCGGCTTTTATTGCGCCTCTTGAAGTAAGCCATGGCAGGATATCGATCCCACTTAACAGAAAAAAGTTTACTCACTTAATGGTTTTAAGAAACTTAAAGGGCTTTTTGTGCATATTGTTTACGGGACAAATAGGCCCAGAAGAGTACAATGTCGGGAGGCTAGACTTCTAATAATTAAAAACGCAGAAAAGCATGCAGTATTCTATTCGCCAGCTAAAGCTCAAAACTCGGATGATTGTGGTGTTTGGCTTCATGGTACTGGTACAAACGGGTCTAATAGGCCTGTATGCCCTAACCAACCTCAACCAGTCTTTGAATGAACAGATTGCTCAACGCGCTCTTCACGTTGCTAAAACCATTGCCGCCATGCCCCAGGTTATCAGCGCTGTTGAAAGACAACAAACCCAGGACCTTCCTCAACTAGCCGCCACCATGGCCGCTAAGAATGACGCTTTGTTTGTGGTGATTGGCGACCGCCAAGGTATTCGCTTGGCTCACCCTACGCCCAGAAAAATTGGTCAGCCCATGTATGATGATGAAGGTGACTACAACGAACCCGCCCTAGTACACGGCAAGCCATACACTTCTGTGGCTGTGGGCAGTTTGGGGGCTTCTATGCGCGGCAAGGCCCCTATATTTGACGTTGCAGAAGAACAGGTAATCGGGGTAGTGTCCGTTGGCTTTAAGATGGATACGGTACAATTAATCACTAGCCGGTATTTTAATAACCTGTTGGCCGCCATTATTTTGAGCTTGTTTGCCTCCGTGGTGATTGCTCTATGGTTTACTTATCACTTACAAAAAGCCATATTTGGCCTAGAACCTGAGCAAATTGGGCGCCTGTTTCAAGAGCGTAACGCTACCTTAGAGAGTGTGCGCGAGGGCATCATCGCTATTAATAAGACAGGTCAAATCACCACCATTAACAAGGCCGCTATCACCACCCTAGGGCTTGCAACAACAGATCAACTGCAGGGCCAATATATCCAACAGGTACTGCCCGGCAGCCGCAT
Organism: Oceanospirillaceae bacterium; assembly: GCA_003521845.1. Lineage (GTDB taxonomy): Bacteria > Pseudomonadota > Gammaproteobacteria > Pseudomonadales > Balneatricaceae > Njordibacter. The sequence continues at coordinate 148,502 of DPHB01000026.1, forward strand.
GCTAGAGGTGCTTCAAAGTGGCCAGCCAGAATTTGACCAAGAAGTTTGGTTGCGTGATCGCAGCCTGATTGCCAACCGCATCCCGTTACAACATAACCATGAAATTACCGGTGTAGTATCTAGCTTTCGACTCAAGAACGAGCTCGATCTTGTATCCCAAAAGCTCACGGATATTCAGGCCTACGCAGACACCTTGCGCAGCCAATCCCATGAATATGCCAACAAACTACAAACCATTGCCGGATTAATTCAAATAGGTAATGCCGATGCTGCACTTAGCTTGATTGGCCAAGAAAGCCGTAGTCATCAAGAGCTTATTAGCCTGTTAACTGAAGCTGTAGCAAACCCCATTTTAAGCGGCTGCTTAATGGGCAAATTTAACCGCGCCAAAGAATTAGGTTTAGCGCTGCATATTGACCCAGAAAGCAGCATGAACTGTGTGCCTGAGGAATTACATATAGAACAGCTAGTCAGCGTACTCGGTAATCTGATCGACAACGCTTTAGAAGCGACCCTCGCCAATAGTGGCCACCAAGTAAGCCTGCAAATGACCGACCTAGGTCAGGAGCTTATATTTGAAATTGATGACGAGGGAAGCGGTGTCAGCGAGGCCGATCAGCAACGTATATTTGACTGGGGTTACACCAGCAAAACAGACCCTGGACACGGCATAGGCCTGCATTTAGTGGCTCAACTGCTACCTTTAATTCACGCCCGCTTAACCATTGAGAACATTCCATCAGGCTGCCGTGTGACATTGTATGTAGATAAAAACAATGGTGGCAAAGTATGACTATTCGCGTTGTGATTGCCGAAGATGATCCGCAGATAGCAGAGATTCAACAGCGTTTTCTCAGCCGCATTGAAGGCTTTGAGCTTGTGGGTATAGCCCACGGTATTGCCGAAACAAAGGACTTGGTAGAAGTCCTTAAACCAGATCTATTGCTGCTAGATGTTTATTTTCCAGATGGCACAGGCTTAGACCTTTTACGTCAACTACGTAGCCAGCACAGCACCACAGACGTGATTTTGATCACCGCCGCTAAAGACATCGATACCTTACGTGAAGCCATGCATGGTGGCGTGTTTTATTTCCTTATTAAACCTCTGGTATTTGAGCGCCTACAGGAAGCCTTACAACGCTACCAAGAGCACGTTAGCCAACTACAAGACATGGATCAGTTAGCCCAAACCGATATCGACAAATTATTCAATAGCAATGCCAGCAACAACACGGACACAGCTAAAGAACGGCTACCTAAAGGCGTGGACCAACTTACCTTGGGCAAAATCAGAGAGGCATTTTTAGCCGCCCCAAAACAGGCCTTTAGCGCTGAAGATATGGGCGAAATAATTGGCGCCAGTCGCACCACCGCCAGACGCTATTTGGAATATTTAACCAGCACCAAGGAAGCCAGTGCCGAGGTCAGTTATGGCAGCGTGGGGCGACCAGAGCGGCGCTATATCAAGTGCCAGGTTTAAGACCGGCACATCAGTACCAGTTTTACAGGCGCTGCGCCTTGAAATACTCAATCAAACCATTAGTAGAAGCGTCGTGAGCATCGGTACTGTCACCGTTGATTTCTGCCAAGATGCCTTTGGCGAGGGTCTTGCCTAACTCAACCCCCCACTGATCGAACGAACAGATATCCCAGATAACGCCTTGGCTAAATATTTTGTGTTCATACATAGCTATCAAGGCACCCAAGGTGCGTGGATCAACGCGGTCTAACAATAGCGTATTGCTTGGGCGGTTACCCTCGTGCACTTTATGGGGCAACAATGCGTCAATTTCTTTGGCATCAAGGCCCTGTTCAACTAGTTGCTCACGCACCTGATCTTCGGTAATACCGTGCATCAAGGCTTCAGTCTGGGCAAAGAAGTTGGCCATCAGGTTTTCGTGGTGACCACGTACTGGCGTAGAGCTTTGTACAGAGCCAATAAAGTCAGCCGGCACAATGACATTACCTTGGTGCAACAACTGATAGAAAGCATGCTGGCCGTCGATACCTAGCTGGCCCCAGACCACGGGTGCAGTTTGGTAGCTAACGCGCTCACCAGAGCGCACTACGTGCTTGCCGTTACTTTCCATATCGGCTTGTTGAATATAAGCGGTAAAGCTCTTCAAGGGCTGGTCATAAGGCAAGATAACTTGGTTTTGCGCACCGTGCAGCAGGCTATTCCAAACACCCACCAAGGCTAGAATGACTGGGGCATTTTTTTCCAAGGGCTGGTCACGGAAGTGGCGGTCCATATCATGGGCACCGGTTAACAGCTCTTCGAACTGATCAAAACCTAGATACAAAGCAATCGGCAAACCAATGGCTGACCAGATGGAATAACGACCACCCACCCAATCCCACATGGTAAACATGTGATCCGTATCAATACCAAATTCCGCAACAGCTTCGGTATTGGTAGACACAGCTACGAAGTGATTCTTTACCGCACGCTCATCAAAGGCCGAGGCCATGAGCCAGTTACGGGCGGTCTGGGCGTTGGTCATGGTTTCGCTGGTGGTGAAGGTCTTCGAAGCCACCACAAACAATACTTGTTCGGGGTTAAGCGGACGCAGCACTTCGGCCACTTCCACACCATCCACGTTAGAGATGAAGTGTACGCGCAAGGTGTTACCAGCGTAGGCACTCAAAGCTTCGGACACCATCTTCGGGCCAAGGTTAGAACCACCAATACCAATGTTAACTACGTCGGTAATACGCTTGCCAGAATAACCTAGCCACTCACCGCTACGCACCTTATCAACAAACCGGCGCATGGTCGCCAACTCGTCGTTAATCTGGTCCATGACATTGACGTCATCGACAAATACCGGGGTATTGCTGCGATTACGCAGTGCCGTATGCAGCACGGCCCTATCTTCTGTGGTGTTGATTTTGGCACCACGGTACATGCGCTCTATGGCACCAGTCAGGTCCATGTCTTTAGCTAAGCCAAATAGGGCCTCCATGACTTCTTCGGTAACGCAGTTCTTAGAGTAGTCTAGGAGTATATTTTGCACCGGCAGGGAATAACGCGCAAAGCGATCTTTGTCTTCAGCAAACAGGTCGCGTAAATGGGTTTGCTGGTGTTGCTTGGCTAAGGCCTGCAAACGTTCCCAGTTTTCGGATTGAGTTAACTTCAACATGTTATTTTCCTGCTTGTCCTTGCTGTTCATTTAGCACAGCCAAGGCTGCACCTTTGAGGCCCAAATTGGCATCTAAACTTAAAATAATCGGCATTTCATCCATATAAGTGCCAAAACGCCCACGCTGTACAAAGCGTTCAACAAACTCACTGGCTTCTAGTTCATCTAACAACTTTGGCAAAATGCCACCCACCAAATACACACCACCAGTGGCCCCCATAATAACGGCAGCACTGGCAACGGACTGACCCAAGATGGCAAAGAACATTTGCAGGGTTTGCTCGGCCAAGGCATCACCCTGTTTGGCGGCTTCGGCAATCTGTGCGGCGTCGGTATATCGAACCGCTTGCTCAGCCAACTCGGCTAAGGCTTTATACAACACAGGAATACCGCTACCTGACGCCACACGCTCCACTGAAACGTGCCCATATTGTTGCTGTAAGTGCTGTAAAACAGCCACTTCCTGGGCATTACCAGGAGCAAAGCTGGCATGACCACCTTCACCAATCACTGGCACCCAGTGGCCTTTATCGGCCACTAAGCCAGCTACGCCAAGACCACTACCTGGCCCAATCACCAAACGATTGCCATCGTTGCGGCCTGTGCCAGATTTGATCACTTTTTGTTGATCAGCACCTAGCGCAGTCACGCCCCATGCTTGCACAGCAAAATCATTGAGCCACAAAATGTCACACGCCAACAGGATTTCTGCTTCCACCTTGTTTACCTGCCAATGGTTGTTGGCCAATGTAAATACAGGCTTGTGCACGGGCCCGGCGATAGCTAGACAAGCGCGCGCGATCCTTGGCGTACCAATGGCAGCCAAATAGGCCTGCAACGCATGGGTTAGATCAGGATAGTCCTTGGCGGCGATGGTGTGCTGCTGTTGCAATTCATTACTGGTATCGCTGACTAGGGCAAAACGCGCATTAGTAGCACCAATATCCGCAATCAAATGTAGCTTGCTCATGGTTTCAAACTCTATTAACTAGCCAGCAATACTAGCACCTAGCTCGGCATGGCTAACACTGCTACGCAAATTACCAAACAATTCACGGCCCATACCAAACTGCACTTTTGGCTGGCTCAACGGCGCTACTTGGCGAGCGGCCAGTTCCTGTTGGTTTACCAATAATGATAACTCACTAGTATGGCAATCTAAACGCAACATGTCGCCATCGCGGATTTTACCAATCACACCGCCAGACACGGCTTCTGGGTACAGGTGAATTGCCGCTGGCACTTTACCTGAGGCGCCGGACATACGGCCGTCCGTAACCAGTGCCACCTTAAAGCCTTGATCCTGCAAGGAGCCCAAGAATGGCGTCAACTTATGCAATTCTGGCATACCGCAAGCTTGCGGGCCTTGATAACGTACCACAGCGATGAAGTCTTTATTTAGCTCACCGGCTTCAAAGGCGCCCTTGATCTGATCCTGATCATCAAACACCACAGCAGGGGCTTCAACTAGCCAGTGCTTTTCGTGTACGGCAGACACCTTTACCACACCGCGGCCAAGGTTACCTTTAATACAAACCAGACCTCCGGTAGGCGTAAATGGCTTGGCGGCACTGCGTAATACATCTTCGTTGCCAGATTGCTCTGGAGCCGGTTGCCAAACTAACTTACCATCCAGCAACTTAGGTTCTTGGCAATACTGCTGTAGCCCGTGACCTAATACGGTAGTCACATCTTCATGCAGATAGCCTTCGGCTAACAACGTACGTACCAAATAAGGAACACCACCTGCGGCATGAAAGACGTTAATGTCATCCGAGCCATTAGGATAAACGCGGGTAATACCCGGCACCACTTCTGACAAACCAGCAAAATCATCCCAATTAATAATAATGCCTGCCGCTCGCGCCATAGCAATCAAGTGCATGGTGTGATTGGTAGAACCACCCGTAGCCAACAAGGTAACAATGGCATTAACCATGGTTTTTTCTGAGACAATTTCTGCCAAAGTAATTTGGCTACCCTTGGAACTATTACGCACCACTTGTTGTGATGCCTCAGTGGTCAAAGCTTCGCGTAAAGGGGTGTTGGGCGGTACAAAAGAGCTACCCGGCAAATGCAGCCCCATCACTTCCATCAACACTTGGTTACTATTGGCAGTGCCATAAAAAGTGCAGGTGCCGGCACTGTGATAGGAATCAGACTCACACTTTAATAGCTCGTCACGACCTACTTTACCTTCGGCATATAACTGACGGATACGTGCTTTTTCTTTATTAGGCAGGCCCGAAGGCATGGGGCCCGCGGGAATAAACAAGCTAGGCAAATGACCAAAGCTCAAAGCGCCAATTAACAAACCCGGTACAATCTTGTCACATACTCCCAAATATACAGCGGCATCAAACATATTATGGGAAAGCCCAATGGCCGCCGACATGGCAATCACGTCACGGCTAAACAGACTCAATTCCATACCTGGCTGACCTTGAGTCACGCCATCGCACATGGCTGGCACACCACCAGCCAACTGGGCTACGCCACCCATGTCACGCACGGCATCTTTAATAATCTGCGGATATGACTCATAGGGCTGATGGGCAGACAACATGTCGTTATAGGACGACACAATAGCTACATCGGCCTGATCCATCATCACCAAGCGATCTTTATCTTGTTGCGAACAGGCGGCAAAGCCATGGGCCAAATTGCCACAGGACAGTTGGCTGCGTTTTACCGTATCGCTACTGGCTGCCTGCATACGCGCCAGATAGTCGGCACGACTATTTTTGCTGCGCTGCTGGATGCTTTCGGTTATCTGCTGAATGCGTGGATGCATCATTACACCAATCTCTAGACAATTTAATATTTGGTAATAATACACAAATAGTTGTAATAAACCAACGTATATTAGCTAAAACAGACCTATTGTGTTGTCAATATTACAAAATATATGTAATATTACGTAACTTTACCACTTATCACCAACTATGGTAGCAAAACATGACTGTACGTATAGCAATAAATGGTTTCGGTCGTATTGGCCGCAACATCTTCCGCGCCTTGTATGAAGGCAATTATAGAAACCAATTACAGGTTGTTGCCATCAATGATTTGGGTGATGCCCGCACCAATGCTCACCTATTGAAGTACGACACTGTCCATGGTCACTTCAATGCCGAAGTTAGCCACGATAAAGACCACCTCATGGTTAACGACGACAAGATTAGCCTTAGCCAAGTGCGCACCCCAAGGGACCTACCTTGGGCAAAACTAAATGTGGACGTGGTATTTGAATGCACCGGCTTGTTTACTAGCCGTGACACAAGCCAAGGTCATATAGATGCTGGGGCCAAAAAAGTTATTGTATCGGCCCCAGGTAAAGATATGGACGCGACCATCGTGTATGGCGTCAATCACCACAGTTTAACTGGTGAGGAAACTATCATTTCCAATGCGTCTTGTACTACCAACTGCTTGGCGCCCATTGCACAAGCATTGAATGCCACAGTGGGTATAGAACAAGGCCAGATGACAACCATTCACGCCTATACCAATGACCAAAATCTTTCTGACGTTTATCATACCGATTTATATCGCGCACGCTCGGCCACCATGTCGATGATCCCCACTAAGACTGGCGCGGCAGCTGCCGTTGGACTAGTGCTACCAGAACTGGCCGGTAAGCTAGATGGCATGGCCGTACGCGTACCCACCATTAACGTGTCTCTAGTTGACCTAACCTTTATGGCCAAACAAGATACCACGCGCGAACAAATCAATGCCTGTATTCGCAACGCTATCGACAACAACCCAGCGCTAGCCCAAGTGCTCGATTACGTGGATGAACCACTGGTTTCTGTAGATTTCAACCATAGCCGCTACTCTTCGTGTTTTGACAGCAACCAAACCAAGGTGGATGGCCGCATGGTGAAGGTCATGTCTTGGTATGACAATGAGTGGGGCTTCTCCAATCGCATGCTAGACACGGCCTTAGCACTAATGAATGCCAATAAAACCGCGGTAGCTGCATAACTTGTTGTCAAAATTAGGTAAACTAACACCGTCTCTATAACCACAGGTTAAAACATGCAATTACGCCGCACCAAAATCGTCGCCACCCTGGGTCCTGCCACAAGTTCTATCGAAGCACTACGCGACATCATTCGCGCCGGTACCGATGTTGTTCGCCTCAACTTTTCCCATGGCTCCGCCGAAGATCACCAGCAACGTGCTACCAATGTACTTGCAGCTGCTAGGTTAGAAGGTCGCCACGTGGCGTTATTGGCCGACCTGCAAGGCCCCAAGATTCGCGTTGCCCGCTTCACCAATAACAAGGTTCACCTAAACAATGGGCAAGAATTTATTCTTGACCCCACCATGGATCTGGAAGCCGGCAACGAAACAGCCGTAGGCCTGGATTTCCCTCAACTTGGTAAAGATCTAAATGCCGGTGACATCTTGTTATTGGATGACGGTCGCATTGTGCTGGAAGTAACCAGTACAGAAGATGCCAAGGTCTTCACCAAGGTGCAGGTAGGCGGCCCTTTATCCAACAACAAGGGCATCAACCTACAAGGCGGTGGCCTATCAGCAGCAGCCCTTACCAAGAAAGACCGCGAAGACCTTATTACAGCCGCCAAAATTGGTGTCGATTACATTGCTATCTCGTTTGTACGCAATGCCGACGATATGCACGAAGCTCGTGCACTGCTAGATGCTGCCAACAGCAACGCTAGCCTAGTGGCCAAGATTGAACGCGCGGAAGCCATCGCCCCGAATACTTTGGATGGCATCATTACGGCCAGTGAAGCCGTCATGGTGGCACGCGGCGACCTAGCCGTAGAAATCGGTGACGCAGCCTTAGTGGGTGTACAAAAGGATATTATCAAACGCGCCCGCCAACTTAACCGCGTAGTGATTACTGCAACGCAAATGATGGAATCCATGATCGAAAGCCCCATGCCAACACGTGCAGAGGTTTCCGACGTTGCCAATGCGGTGCTCGATGGTACTGACGCTGTGATGCTGTCAGCAGAAACCGCCGTAGGTGACTACCCTGCGATTACCGTAGAAGCCATGGCACGCGTCTGCCTTGGTGCCGAAAGCCACCCGTCTATTTTACGTTCATCCCATCGCCTTGATGTCCCCATCGACGCTACAGATGAAAGTATTGCCATGGGCGCCATGTATATTGCCAACCATCTACAGGGGGTAAAAGCCATTGTCAGCATGACCTTAACGGGCGCCACACCATTGTTGATGTCACGCTTGAGCTCTGGCCTACCCATCTTTGCCTTTACCCCGCTAGAAGCCACCCAGCGCAAGGTTTGCTTGTACCGCGGCGTTATTACCCATGCCTTTGATTCAGAGCACATTGAAAACGCTCAAATCAACCAGATTGCCATTGATGAGCTACTTGCTACCGGTGAAGTTGAAGATGGCGACCTAGTGATCATTACCAAAGGTGACTACACCAAAGCCCACGGCGGCACCAATACGCTCAAGGTAGTGCGTGTCGGCAACGACTTGCGCTAACCCAGCGAGATTCACCGCTACCAGTCTTAGCTAGATTAACAAGTCAGTGTAAATGCCCTATGATGTAATTAGATCGTTACTTCATAGGGCATTTTTGTATGCATAAAATTGTTTTGGTCACCGGTGCCAGTCGCGGTATAGGTGCCACTGCCTCCCTACAACTGGCAAGCCGAGGCTTCGCCCTAGTGGTAAATTACCGCAAACAGGCGGCTAAAGCTCAGGCCATTGTTCAGCACATTGAAAACCAAGGTGGTACCGCATGGGCCATGCAAGCGGATGTCAGTAATGAACAGCAAGTTATAGCCATGTTTAATGAAATCAGCCAGTTGCCGGGCAATCTGGTGGGCCTAGTGAACAACGCCGGGCGCTTGCAACCGCAAATGCGCGTCATGGACATGGACAGCCAGCGCTTACAAGACACCTTTAACAGCAATTTACTGAGCCAGTTTTTATGCTGCAAAGAAGCCATCAAACTTATGTCAACCAAGTGCGGAGGCAATGGTGGCGCTATGGTCAACATATCGTCAGCGGCAGCACGTATTGGTGCCGCCAACGAGTACGTTGATTATGCAGCAGCGAAAGGTGGCGTGGACACCTTGACCATAGGCCTGGCCCAAGAGCTAGCTGCAGAAGGTATTCGTGTGAACGGGGTGCGCCCCGGCTTTATTGATACGCAGATGCATGCCGATGGCGGTGAACCAGACCGCATTGCGCGTTTGGCACCCGCTATACCTCTGGGCCGCGGCGGCACTACAGAAGAAGTTGCCAATGCCATCTGCTGGCTAATATCCGAACAAGCCAGTTATACTACAGGTAGTTTTATAGAAGTCGCCGGTGGGCGTTAGGTAACAGACCAAAGCATATGAAAAACCGCCGTAACTATTACCGTATACTGCATGTGCAGCCCGATGCACCCGTAGAACTAATCAAAGCCAGCTATCGCACGCTGATGCATAAGCTGAAACACCACCCCGATTTAGGCGGCGACCACGCAACCGCCGTCATTATCAACCAAGCTTACGACACCTTAATAAACAGCAAAAAACGCCAGGCCTATGATGCCCAGCTCGCCACCCAACGTAGTACCGCTAGCACCAGCCAACAAAACAGCGGCCAACGCAGAAGCTCAGCCCAAGCCGCCTCACCCAGACCCCAACGGGCAACAGTGAGGCCTGCCCCTAAAGCTAGCCAACCGCCGCCAAAAGACGAAAAATTTGATATTAATACACCACCCGAACATCGAAATATGCCGCGAGTAAAATTAGGCGCCCTGGCGAGCTTTTATTTTGAAGCGCAGCCCAAGGTGAAGCATCAAGGTACCATTATCGATTTTTCACCGTCAGGTCTACAAGTACAAATAGAAGCACCAGTGGCACCCAACACCAAAATCCGTATCCGCTCCCAGCAGCTTACTGCCAAAGGCTTGATAAGCTACTGCAAGCCCTTTGGCAGAGACCGCTGGCGAATTGGCATAATCTTGCTAGAAACAAAATACAGCCAACGCCAAGGTGGATTTTTTAGAGGTTCAGCTTAAAACGACAAAAACCTGCAGCGTTACCGATGCAGGCTTTTATCTTTAGCTGGTTACTAGTGATTAAAGAAACCGCCTTTGTTTTTACCACCCATGCGATCCTTAAACTTATCCATCATCTGCGCGTATTCCGCTTGCTGTTCAGCATTTAAGATATTGAGTACGTCGGCTTGCATTTGAGCACGTGCCTTCATGCCAGCGGCCATCATAGAAGCATGAGATTGCGCAATTTTATCCACTTGAGCATTGTAAGCATCGGTACCCACTTCTAGCTGCGCTAGCGCATCGTACATGGCGCCATTGGCCGCCTGATGCCCACCCTTTACACTGCCTTGTTTATCAAACAATTCTTGCATTTCAACTTCTTGGGCATCGGTTAAGTCCAACTTCTTACTCATCATTTTGAGCATGCGTTCGCCACCCATCTTGCCGTCGCGCTTACCTTTTTTGCCTTCCTTATGGCCCCGCTCTCCATGGTCGCAGCTGTTACCGTCTTTATGCATGCCTTTGCCATCGTTATCAGCTATAGCTGAAGCAGACATCCCACCAACCAAGGCTACTGCAGGAACCATTACCAAAATACTTTTCATCAACTTATTCATTACTTGCTCTCCGAGTTTTCGTTCATTTAGCCTGGTTTCACGATGCTGCTGTGCGTCCCGACTGGATGAGTCCATTATAATTAAGCGAACGCAAAGTAGGGTCTAGGCTTGGTAAAGGAGTGTAAAGGCAAGTATAGAGTGTGTATAAAGGTCAATTATTAACAAAAAAAGCAGTGACCTAAATCTAGATCACTGCTTTTTAATGTTGTTGCTAACTGTATGAGGTATTAGCCTACTTCGGCTAGGTTGCCCTTTTCTTGCAACCAGCTCTTGCGATCGCCAGAGCGCTTTTTCGCCAGCAGCATGTCGAGTACTTCGTGAGTGTCATCGCCGGCCTCCAGACCAAGCTGCACAAGACGGCGTGAATCTGGCACCATGGTGGTTTCACGCAGTTGGGATGGGTTCATTTCACCCAAGCCCTTAAAGCGCTGCACGTTCACCTTGCCACGTTTTTTCTCAGCTTCTATATGTTCCAACACACTTTGCTTTTCGGCTTCATCAAGGGCGTAGAAAACCTCTTTGCCGACATCAATGCGGTACAAAGGCGGCATAGCTACATAGACATGTCCTGCGGCCACTAGCGGCTTAAAGTGACGTACAAATAGAGCGCACAAGAGGGTCGCAATATGCAAACCATCGGAGTCGGCATCGGCTAAGATACAAATTTTGCCATAGCGCAAACCATCTAAAGCATCGGTACCTGGGTCGACACCAATAGCAACAGCAATGTCGTGCACTTCTTGAGACGCTAGGATCTGACCCGAGTCAACCTCCCAAGTATTGAGGATTTTACCCCGCAAAGGCATGATAGCTTGGAACTCACGATCACGAGCCTGCTTAGCAGAACCACCGGCAGAGTCACCCTCCACCAAAAACAATTCACCGCGCTCGGCATCAGTGCCAGAACAGTCGGCCAATTTACCGGGCAGCGCCGGGCCTTGAGTAACTTTCTTACGCGTGACTTTCTTACCAGCACGCAGTCGTTTTTGCGCATGACTAATGGCCATTTCGGCCAACAATTCACCTTCGGCCGTGTGCTTGTTTAACCACAGGCTAAATGAGTCTTTTACTTCACCCGACACGTAGCCGGCTATTTGACGCGAAGACAGACGTTCCTTGGTTTGGCCAGAGAACTGAGGGTCCTGCATTTTGACCGACAACACAAAGCAGCAGCGGTCCCAAATATCTTCGGGTGTTAGCTTGATACCACGGGGCAATAGGTTGCGAATTTCACAAAACTCGCGCAAGGCTTCCAACAACCCCGTACGCAAACCATTGACGTGGGTACCACCTTGCGCCGTGGGTATGAGGTTTACATAACCCTCTTGTAGCAGTTCGCCACCTTCTGGCAGCCACTGCACAGCCCATTCGGCCGCTTCCATTTCGGTGGAGCGGGTGCCCACAAAGGGAGTTTCTGGCAAGCAATTATAGTCGAGGGTCGCCGAACTAAGATAGTCTTCCAAGCCAGCTTCGTAGTGCCACTCATGTTTTTCTTTGGTGGCGCCAGTACTGTCTGTAAAGGTGACTTTCAAGCCGCTACACAAGACCGCTTTGGCCCGCAATATATGCTTTAGCCGTGCCACGGAGAACTTAGCAGAATCAAAATACTGAGGATCTGGGTGGAAGGTTACCTTAGTACCGGTATTACGCTTACCTACCGTATCAATAACTTCCAGTTCGCTAACCTTATCGCCGTTGGCAAAGCCAATACGATACAACTGACCATCACGACGAATCTTTACTTCTAAGTTAGTTGATAGGGCATTCACCACCGACACACCAACGCCATGCAAGCCGCCAGAAAACTGGTAGTTGTTGTTGGAGAACTTGCCACCAGCGTGTAAACGGGTAAGTATCAACTCTACCCCACTAACGCCTTCCTCTGCATGTATATCGACAGGCATACCGCGGCCATTATCGCTTACGCTTAAGGACTGATCAGCGTGCAACACCACATCAATTTGACTAGCATGGCCAGCCAACGCCTCATCCACAGAGTTATCAATAACTTCTTGGGCCAAATGATTGGGGCGGCTAGTTTCGGTGTACATGCCAGGACGCTTTTTAACAGGGTCCAGGCCACTTAATACTTCTATAGAATCGGCGTTGTAATTGTCTTGCACTGTCATGGTGGTCTTATTCTTTATTTATATTCAGGCGGTTATCGGTTCATTCTAACCGACAAATGCCATGATTTGGGGAATCCTTTGAGGAAAATTATCATAGGCATGACTTCCCCCTTGTTCAATGTCCAGTTGGCAGTGCTGGTAGTAGGCAGCTGCCTGCTGGTAGTCCAATGTTTCGTCAGCTGTTTGCAGTAGTACCAAGAGGTGCTCTGGTGAATCTACCTGCGCTAAAGTCAGCTCCCGCAATTGCGCCAAATGTTCATGAGTAAGTAGGTATTCGCCGTCATCAGTGTGGTAATTGCGTTGTGGGCCTAACAGGCTTTGTAACAACACATCTGGTTGCACGGCAGGATTAATCAACACCGCCTTGGCAGTAAATTTATTGGCTAACCAGGTAGCATAAAAACCACCTAAAGAACTGCCAACAAAGGCCACGCTACCCTGCAGGCTCTCTACCAATGCCACAACCTCATGCATGGCTTGTTCTGGCCAAGTGGACAACTGAGGTGTATGCACCTGTATTTGCGGGTACTCTATGGCTAAGATTGCTTCAAATTGCTGGGCCTTGGTCGACAAGGGTGAACTATTAAAACCATGCAAATAAACAATATGTGCAGCCATTACATGACCTCGGCCGGAGGGCTCAATTTAGGAAGATTAACAACTTGAGTTTGTAGCCCGTTGGCGTCTAGCAAGTCGATAATGCGCAATCCAGGTCCGCACTCTGCTTGTACCATAAAGCTATCTTGCTGGGCTAAGAATTGCACCGATGTTGCTGGCGTTGCTAAATAACGCACACCGCGTTCTACACGATCAATGGGCTGATGCACATGCCCAAAAACAACCGCTTTCACTTGCGAGTAAGCGGTCACTAACTGATTGAATTCCTGGCTATTACCCAGCATAATTTCATCTTGCCATGCTGAGTTTACGGGTATTGGATTATGGTGCATCACCAGCAATACCGGTTTATCCTGTTGTACTTCTAACTGTTGCTGTAAGTGCTGCATATGCACCGGACTCACACTACCGGAACCTTTACCATCAGGGGCATAGGTCGTATCCAGTATGAGTAAACGCCAGTCTGCCAATTCGACCTGGCGCACTTGATCAACAGCCTGATCAGACACGGCTAGCATTTGTTGCGCATCATCATGATTGCCCGGCAGCCATAACCAAGGTATACCAATATCAGCTAGATAGCCTTGCAAGCGCGCATAGCTATCTGGGCTAGCCCCATGGGCTAGATCACCAGTTAACAACAGTAAATCGCATTGATTCCCCGACAACCACTCAAGGCATTGCAAGAAGTGAGCATCAGCGTTTACACCTTTATAAAGCGCCTTACTAGATGCCTGCAAATGCAGATCTGTGAGCTGAACTATACGTTTCCTCATACCACCGCCAGTGCCTCAATAATTTGACGAGGCTGTCGCTTTAAATGCGTACCATGTTGCATAGCTTGTTGTAGCAACAAGGCTAAATAACTATTCAACTGAGCCTTTTCATCAGCCATCAAACCCTGATTATTAGGATAACCATAGCTGCCACGGTACTGACGATAGTCAGCACTTTTCACCACTTCGGCCATGCGCATATCGTGATACAAACGCAAATGTAATGGCTTCTGCCACCACTGCTCGCCACCACCGAGCTGTACCTCTAATGTAGCGGTGTAATTGAAGCGCTCAATAAAACGTAAATGCAATTCTGCGGTAGGTGATTCGCCCACTTGATGCAAGGTTACAATGAGCGACTCTAACGTATCAAAACTGCCCATTAGGCGCTGCAAACGGTGATAATTGGCCTCAGCCGTGGCCATCTGCTGCGTCAGATTAGGAATATATCGTCGTTTTCCAGGCGCTCTCTCTTTCACCAAACTAGTCCCACTGAGCCTGCAATTGGGTGTAGTTCATTTGCAACCACTGCAGGGCAATGATGGTCGCAGCATTGGTAATTTCACCATTTTGCAGCCATTGCCAAGCTTGTTCTCTGGCCACACTCAACACCCTAATATCTTCACCTTCGGTGGGTAAACCATGAATACCACCAACGGCACTAGCATCGACGGGTGCACAATAGATAGTAAGGGTTTCGTTACTACCGCCAGGGCTAACGAGGTATTGGCAAACCTTGTGCATCTGTGCAGGGGCTACCGTAACACCCGCTTCCTCTTGGCACTCGCGCGCCGCCACCTGTGCTGGCGCTTCATCCGTATCTATGAGGCCCGCCACCATTTCTAACTGCCAAGGACCCTGCTCGTGCTGCATGGCACCTACACGAAATTGTTCAATCATCACCACGGCATCGGCCGCCGTATCGTAGAGCAAGACAGCAACGGCGGGGATACGCCACACCACTTCACGTTGCACAGGTTTACCCCACCCACCGGCGAACAAGCGATGCCGCAGCTGGTAGTTTTTTAACGTATAGAAACCTTGATAGGCATCAACTTCACTGATTATTTCAACATCATCTAGGCCAAATTCAGGCATATAGGCCATCTCCTGCATCATCAGCGACTAAGCGCAAAGCTAATTTTTGGGCATGTTCAACGCAGTCACCTAAGGCAACGCCATCGCGCCAGTTACTACGTAGATACAAACCGGGCAAATGTTCTAGGGCCGCATCAACGTCAGCAACTTTGCGCAGGTGACCCAACTCGTATTGAGGAATAGCCGCAGGCCAATAACTCTCTTGGCTCCACAAAGGCTGCCCGCTAATGCCAACATAGGCATCCAACTCTTGCAATACCACGCCCAAACGCTCGGCCTCGGACAGTTGCATGACGCTAGGCTGGCCCTGATGGCGCTGGGAATCGGCTCGCCCACCGCCCACAAAAACCGTCACGAGATGTTGGCCCGCTGGCGCCCGGCCAGTAAAAATACTAGACGGGAACAAAGCGCCTAATATTTGCTTTTGCTCTTTACTTGGCAACAAGGCACCAAAACCATTTAAGGGATGCTTAATCTGATGTTTATTAAATGCCATTGATACAGTTGCCACTGGCGGGTAATGAATGCCGCGCAAGTGCTCTTGAGCACGCTGCAACAAAGCCTCATTTGGCGTCGGCAAATCCTCTATCAAACGCGCTACTTGTTTCGCCGGCACAGCCATAACCACTTTTTCGGCTTGCCATATGGCATCGCCACTGCGCACCAAATAACCGTTTTCTTGGCTATAACTGACACTTTCCACTTGGGTATTGGTTTGCACTGGATTAAGCAGCTGCCCGGCTAGGCTCTTCATCAATTGATTTAGACCACCCTTGAAGGTCATCATAGCACCGTCTAGCTTTGTTTCTGCTGTAGAGTCTGCCGGTTGTCGCGCAGCACGCATTTTGGCAATGGCACCACGAATCAACGAACCGTGGTTTTTTTCTAATGCATACAAGCGGGGTACGGCTGCTTGTACGGATAATTTGTGTGGGTCACCGGCAAAAACACCAGATACAAATGGGTCAATGAGCCAATCAAACATTTCTTTACCCAGGCGGCGTTGTACAAACTCAGCAATACTTTCTTCTTTGCAGCCTTTGCCAACAAAGGGCTCCCAAGCTACGCGTAGTTTTCCTGGCCAGCTCAACACCTTAGTGGTGATGCCTTCTTTGGGGCTAGTCGGCAATGCTACTAGCTCACCATGCTTGCCAATAAAACGTCGATGAGCATCGGCGTTAGCCAGCTGTAGTTGTGTTTCCAAGCCAGCACCCTTGATCAAATCAGCCATAGCTTGACGGTTGTTGATAAAGGAATTGGGGCCACGCTCAAACTGACAGCCTTTGTGTTGTACCGTTTGTAGATTACCACCAACACAAGCACTGGCCTCAAGCACCAACACTTCAT
The DNA here is from genome assembly GCA_003521845.1 of Oceanospirillaceae bacterium. Classification (GTDB taxonomy): domain Bacteria; phylum Pseudomonadota; class Gammaproteobacteria; order Pseudomonadales; family Balneatricaceae; genus Njordibacter. The sequence goes on from DPHB01000026.1 coordinate 165,241, forward strand.
AGCCTTGCTGCTGTAAAAACCAAGCACTGGCTAGCCCCGAAATACCAGCCCCAATGACAATAACCTGTTGCGCTCCAGCATCAGTTTCTGGTGCTTGCGGTATAGGACCGGCTTGGCCTTGCGACTGAGACTGAGGTGAAGTCTTGTTGGCCTCGGGTGAATTCGCGTCCTGCATATAAAACCTTTGTCAATAAACAGCGCTTTTATGCCCCAAATAGCCTTGTATAGGTGCGCTTTGCTGTTGTAAAAAATCGTTACCGTGTCCTTGCCAGTATACGCTACCCTCAGCTATAAACATAACCTCAGAAGCCATCTTCAAGGCTTCTTGCGGATCATGAGTAACCACCAGAATACTCAAGTTATGCTCCACCTGTAGATCCGCCACCAAGTTGATCATGTCTTTTCGTAGGCCTGGATCCAGGGCACTAAATGGTTCATCAAGTAACAACCACGGCTGGCGCCGCACTAGGGCGCGAGCTAACGCTGTACGCTGGCGCTGACCACCAGATAGACTGGCTGGCAAGCGTTTACCCATACCTTGTAAACCGACTTGCGATAGCGCTTTGTCTACTGCTTGTTTTTGCTCTGATGTTAATTGTAGACCGGGGTGTAAACCAAGCCCGACATTGTCCGACAGATTCAAATGGGCAAACAGGTTATGTTCTTGAAACAAACTGGTAAAGGGTCTTAGAGCAGGCATTAATGGCAATAAATTGCGCCCCTGCCAACTGATCTCGCCCCCCGTGGGTTCCACAAAGCCTGCTAAAACATTTAACAAGGTTGTTTTACCAGCGCCACTGGGGCCCATCAAAGCAGTGCATTTATGCGCCGGCAAGGTACCCGAAAATTGAAAGAGGTTCTGCCCCTGCTGCACTTCTACGTTTTTTAATTCAAGCACGACGGCCCCCTTTGCCCTTTTCTAACACCACAAACACTAGCAAACACAAGGCTAACAAGACCACTGCAGTCACCGCTGCAGCATCCGCTTGGTAGCTACCTAAGCGCTGATACATCAGCAAGGGTAGCGTCTTCACATCTGGCGTACCAAATAAGGCCACCACACCCAAATCGCCGACAGAAAATGCCGCTACTATGGCCAACCCTAGACCCATTGCTGGGCGCAACACTGGCCATTCAATATGCCGCAAACGATACCAGCCACTGATACCTAAACTAGAACACAAGCGGTCGTGCTGCTGCGCCAATTGTAAATACGGTGTGGTTAATACACGCAACATAAATGGTAAGCCCAAAACACTATTAATCAATAGCACCAAATAAAGATTTATGGCCATGACATCTACCCAGTTGCGCAAAGCCAAAAACAACCCAGTACCCAGAACCAAAGCCGGCACCACTAAGGTCATCATGCCCAAGGAATCAATTAATGCGGCGCTCCAGGGCCAACGTTGACGCGTTTGGCGCTGCATTAACAACAAACCCCATGCCATAAACAAGCATAACAAGGCGGCCGCCAGCGCCACCCATAAGCTGTTCCAGGCAGCCATCCACAATTGCTGGTCTCTTAACACCTGTAACCAATGATCATTGATGCCGGCTAGCACCACACCTGATAATGGCAGCACCACCAATACCAAGCCAAGGAAGATAAACCAGCTATCTAATAGCTTACCCATCATGGCTCGGCTATCAGGCCGCACTACAGCAATGCCGAGGCTATGGCTAATATCGGTAGGCCTACCTAAACGCAGCCCCAACCACAGAATAAGGCCACACAGCAGCAGTTGCACTAGGCTCAACTGGGTAGCCAATGGCAAATCAAAATCCAAACGTACCGCCTGATATATAGCTACTTCCAAGGTCGTGGCCCGCGGCCCTCCACCAAGGCTCATGACAATTGCAAAACTAGTAAAGCACAGAGCAAATATCAAGGCCGCTACAGGGGCCAATACAGTTCGAATATGGGGCCACTCTAACACTCGCCAATGTTGCCAAGAGGACATGCCCAACTGGCTTGCTAAACGCCAAGATTCAGGCTCAATGGTCTCCATACGTTGCAAAATAATACGTGTTGCTAGAGGCAGATTAAAAAACACATGGGCTAGTAAGATGCCAAGTAGGCCATAAAGATAGGAACCCGAAGACCAGTCCAAAAAACGCAGTAATTCGTTCACCCAACCCTGCCGACCATGTACCACGACAAGGCCAAACACGGCCACGATGGCAGGCACTACCAAGGCCACACTAAACACCCTTAACAGCAACCCTCGGCCGCTAAAATGCCGACGCGCCAAGGCTCTCGCCAAGGGCAGTGCCAAGCCAACACTTAATAGAGTGGACAGTGAGGCCTGCCAAATAGAAAACCAAATAACCGACCGTAAGTAGGAATCTTCGAACAAAATCGACCAATCGATGGCGGCTACTTGCCCAGCGAGAGCCATAGCCACAGCTAACAAAGGCCCGACGACCAAGACTAGAGCCAAGCCAGAAATCCACACCCAAGAGCCATGTTTTCGCGTAAAATTCATCAGCTATCGGGCACCAAATTCTTGGCTAATAATAGTTACATAAGACTGGGTTGCACCCGCTTGCTGGGCCACTAAATCAATACCAGCTTGCCCCATTGCCTCCCTAGTGCCTACGTCTTCAAAGAGTAGCGGCACAAGATCAACTAGCTCAGAGGCCGTCACTAACTGCAAATTCCCGGCCTGCTGCAGTAGCTCGCATACGCTAGCAAAGTTAAAAGTGCTAGGCCCCATCAAAACCGGCTTGCCTAGTGCCGCTGCTTCCAAGGGGTTTTGGCCACCCTTGTCGGCTAAGCTACCGCCAACCAAAGTAATGTCGGCTAGACGATAAAAATCAATCAACAAACCCATGGCATCAACCAGCAACACCCGCTTACCTGTCTGTGCTAAAAATTCTTCGCTGGTCCCATCGCTATAACGACGCCAAGGCAAGCCACTTTGCGCACAAATATCGGCTACTTCTTCAAAGCGTTGCGGATGCCGTGGCACCAATACCAACAGGCCTTCCTTCACTGCCGTCATTTTCTGCCAAGCTTGCAGTAAGGTGGCCTCTTCGCCTTCACGGGTACTGCCACATACCCAACAAGGTTCCTGCTCACGCAACCATTGCTGAGCTAACTCAGCATGCTGGGGTGATGGCAGGGTGAGGTCAAACTTAACACTGCCCATAACCTGTAGTTTGTCGCGATCAGCACCTATGTGAGCAAAGCGCCGCGCGCTCGATTTATCTTGCACTAGCAAGCGCTGTAAGTTACTCAGCATGGGGCGAGTAAGGCGTTTGACACGTTGGTAGCTTTTCGCCGAGCGCTGGGACAAACGACCATTGATCAGCCATACGGGTATGGATCCTGCAGCACATAAGCGCAACAAATTGGGCCACAACTCGGTCTCTACCAATAACACACCGCGCGGCTGTAAACGCCGCAGCAACAAACGCTGAGCTAGCCCCAAATCGAAAGGCATATAACAATGCTGTATTTGTTTGTGTTGAGCGAACAACTGCAAACAACGGTCACGCCCCGTAGCAGTAGTGGTCGTCACAACCAAAGGCATGCGCGAGGTCTGGCTTATTTGTAGCAGCATACCAGCTACGGCGTTAACCTCACCGACAGAAGCGGCATGTATCACTAATGGCTGGCGACTATCCCTCGGCACCCAACCATAGCGTTGCCAAAAGCCAGTGCGAAACTCTGGACGACGCCAGATAAATATAAGATGCCAAACAACACCCAATGGCAACAATCCATACCAGAGCGCGCGATAGATTAACGACAAATTTACTCTTCCTTCAGCTTGCAGGGTTTTGTGTTGGCATGGAGCTTGTTAGAATGTTGAACTAACCTAGTAAACGCCCGTGGGCGCCTTCGAGCCAAGACACTATGCACATTGTTAATTTAATTTCGGGCAAAGACCTAGGCGGCCCCAAACAATCTTTTGTGCATTATAGCGATAATTTACGCCACTTAGGACAGCAAGTCACCTCCATTATTCGCCCTGGCGCACAAGTGCAGGCTTTACTAGAAAACAAGCAACTGGCTTATCAGTTTTTAGACTACCCCCGAACCCGCCTGCCAGGCTTCAAACACCTAGCTCAAGCACGCTTGCGACGGGTGTTAAACCACCTACAAGCCGATCTACTGCTAGTCCACAAACCCATTGATGCAACCTTAGCCAAACCCGTATTAAACCCCAACTGTAAACTGGCTTTGGTTTTACACAGCTATACAGCTAAAGGGCTGCATGCAGCCGATATGATCTTGGCCGTATCAGAACCAGTAAAAGCCTTTGTCTTAGAGCAGGGCTACCAAGGACCCGTGCTAGTCATGCCCAACCTTGTAGAACTGGAAGCCCAAGAGCCCACCACAAGACCCAAGCAATACCCATTACACATTGCCCACATGGGGGTTATGCGCCGCACCAAGGGCCAAGATTTATTACTAGAAGCCCTCGCCAACTTGCACAGCAAGGGTGTGGAGTTTCGCACCACCATTGCTGGCAAAGGTCGTTGGTTTAAGAAAATCCAAGGCATGATCGCAACCGCCAACATGGGTAATAAGATCACGATGCAAGGTTGGGTAGGCAACACGGAAAGAGAAGCATTTTTTGATCATGCCGATGTCATTTGCGTCCCTTCTCGCAGCGAAACCTTTGGCATGGTGGTCATTGAAGCCATGGCCCGCAAAAAGCTAGTATTGGTTACCCGCTGTGGCGGCCCAGAGGGCATCATCACTCATAAAGAAAATGGTTTTCTTGCAGATATTAATGGCCCAAGCTTAGCCACTGAAATCGAAGCCATTATGGCCTTGAGCGATGACGAGTATGAAACGATTTGCGAAAACGCCTACCAGCACGTACTCAACAACTATAGCGTACAACCGTTTCGGGCACGCATTGAGCAGATGCTAACGTCATTGCGAGCGTAACTGCCTCGCCATTGCGAGCGAAACACATAGTCATTGCGCACCCAAAGCACTCGCTGCGCTCGCGGGGCAACCTCACCCAGCATACCGCAAGTCCGCTAGAGGTTGCCACGTCGCTTTGCTCCTCGCAAAGACGACTTATATAGAGTTCTAGTCTTCGCTAAACTGTAAATTGTGCAAGTGTGCGTACAGGCCTTGGTGCTTTAGCAACTCAGCATGTGAGCCTTGCTCCACAATCGACCCTTGATCCATCACCACAATAATATCTGCCTGCTCAATGGTGGACAAACGGTGGGCAATCACCAAGGTAGTACGTCCTGACATGGCCGCAGTAAGTGCACTTTGAATATGCCTTTCAGATTCCGTATCCAAGGCCGACGTCGCTTCGTCTAAGACCAAAATCGGTGCGTTTTTGAGTAGCGCGCGAGCCAAGGCAATACGCTGACGCTGGCCGCCGGATAACAACACACCGGATTCACCAATTTGCGTTTGCATGCCATCAGGCATACGGTCGGTAAACTCATCGACTCTGGCAGCAGCGGCCGCTGCCGCAATGGCTTCATCTGCTGCACCCGCCATGGCACCATAGGCGATATTTTCGGCAATGGTGCCGTTAAATAACATGACTTGCTGATTCACCAAGGCTATTTGCTGACGTAAATCCGTGCGTGACACCTGATCGATAGCCTGACCACTAATACTAATATGACCAGTTTGCGGATCATAAAAGCGCAACAACAAGTTCACCAAGGTAGACTTACCGCTACCGGAACGCCCCACCAAGGCCACGACCTTACCAGCAGGTAAAGTAAGCTGAATGTTATTGAGCACAGATTTGTCTTGATAAGCAAAACTCACCTGCCCAAAAACGATATCACCCGAGGCCTGCAAACTCACTGGTTTGTCAGTGGCTGGCTCTTTTTCTGGCGCTTCGTCCAATAACGCAAAAATACTCTGTGCGGCCGCAATACCTTGCTGCAAGATAGCATTAATTTCTGTGAGACTTCGCAAGGGCTTAGTCAACATACCGGCCGCCGTAATAAAGGCGATAAATTCACCTGCCGACATGGTCGAAATAATAGCGGGCTGCAAAGCCAAAAAGATAAGCAGAGCCATAGCTGAGGCCACAATCATTTGCACCAGCGGTGTGGCAATGGATTCTGCCAATGCCAATTTCATGGCTTGTTGTCGATTGCCATTACTTGCCGTAAAGAAACGCTTTCTTTCTTGTTCTTGGCCGCCAAACATACGTACCACATCAAAGCCTTTAATGGACTCACTAGCGCTTGCGGTCACGTCGCCCATACTGTCCTGCAAGTTGCCGCTGATAGTACGGAAGCGTTTAGAGGCACGATTGACCACCAAACCAATAAACGGCCCCACCAGCAAAAACACCATGGTTAACTGCCAGTTGAGGTAAAGTAGGTAAACAAATAAGGCGATAATCGTTAGCCCTTCGCGCACCAAGATCTTCAACGCATCTGTAGCAGCGCCGGTGATCTGCTCAACATTGAATGTCAGTTTCGACAACAAGGTACCTGAGGATTGGCGATGATAATAAGCCGCCGGTAACACCAGCAACTGGTCAAAAATAGCCACGCGCAAATCATGTACCACGCGCCTAGCCACATAGGCCACGCCATAGTTACCTAAAAAGAAACCGATGCCACGCACGATAAACATCAACATGACAAAGCCAGGTACTAGGTAACGGGCTTCAGCGTCGTTGTTTTCCACGCTTTCCACCATGTACTCCATAAGCCGAGCAAAGCCAGCCTGAGAAGCGGCAAACAAAGCGAAGCCAACAATGGCGATAGCAAACACACTCCAATAGCGCCCCACATAACCTAATAAGCGCTTATAGACACTCCAGGCTGTGTCAGTATCTGCTGATATTTCTTGTACATCCGTATCCATTACAATTGCTGTCTTCTTTGTGTACTAATTTAAACTAAACGCCACATTTACAGGGACGGCTAACGTTGCTGTGGCTATGCTTGACGTGTAAACTGAGACTCTCAAAGCCTGCAAGTAAATCTACCTCGTGTCCAGCCAAGCTAATCCTACAGCGAAACCACCTCTAAGCGCTTTTTATGGCCCCCAGTACTGGCCTATATGGTTTGCTATGGGCTTGCTACGACTGATCACCTTACTGCCTTGGTCTCTAGGCAAGCAATTTGGCCGGCTATTAGGCCGCCTATTGTATCAGGTCAGCAAGCGCCGCCGCGTTATTGTGGAAAAAAATATCGCCGCTTGTTTTCCTGAGTTTGATGACAAACAGCAAAGAAAGCTAGTGCTAGATACCTTTTATGCCAACGGCATGGGTGTCATTGAGACCGCTTATGCTTGGTGGAGTTCCCTTGGTTATATAACCAAGCGCCTAGATATTGACGGCTTAGAGCAACTGCAGCAAGCCTGTGCGTCGGACAAGGGTGTGTTGATTTTAGGCGCCCACTTTACCAGCCCAGACTTAGGATGCGCCCTACTCAACCAACAACAAGCGTTTATGGTGACTTATCAGCGCCATAACAACCCGTTAATGGATGCTTTGATTCTACGCGGCAGAGCCCGTTGTTTGGGCGGTGCCATAGAACGCGAACAAATACGTCAGGTAGTCAAAGAACTAAAAGGTGGCAATACCATCTGGCTAGCACCAGACCAAGACCTGGGCCCAGATCGTAGCGTATTCGCCCCCTTCTTTGGCCTTCAAACGGCTACCACAGGCATTGCCAGCCGCTTAGCGAAAACCACCCAATGCCATGTGTTTTTCTTTTCGCACCAGCATGTTAGTAACAGCCACTATCGACTAAGCCTGACACCCTTAAGCGCCTTACCTAGTGGTGATGTGGTAGAAGATGCTAACATTATCAACGCCTGCATAGAGCGAGCCGTACGCCAATATCCCGAGCAATATCTGTGGCTGCACCGCCGCTTTAAAACGCGCCCCGAGGGTGAAACTAGCATTTACTGAACACCTCCCCCAGCCTAACTCCTAGCGGCTGTAAGCCAGATCTTGGGGCAATACAGTTACGGCTAGCAACCTTGTGGCGCTACTAAGTATTGTAAATATGCTTTATTTGATTGGTAAGGCTAGCTCTACTAGCCACTTTTTTTGATTCGCTGCATCTTCAATTAGCAGTTTATGGTTAGAGTGGTAACGGATCTCAACTAGGCCATTGGTTCTAGTGGATCTGAGTTTATCGCGTTGCACAAATAGCATCACCTCGTCTTCTATTTCACTAATAAACGATACTAAGGTGTCATCAACAATAACACCGTAACGATTAATTTGAATCTCTACAATCCGCGAATTCTCAGTATCCAGAAGATCAAGTACATCACGCCAATGAGTGCTTGGAAAAATAGCCCTAAACACCTTATGCTATACCTCCAAACAGCGGAAGCATCGTGTTGTTACACTCCTAACCATTGTTTTTGAATCTCTGTATTATTACGTATTTCCGATGGTGTGCCTTGCCAAACGACCTGACCTTTACCGACAACGCTCACAGCATCAGCAAGACTAACGGCGAAGCCAAAATTTTGCTCCACTAAAATCATGGTTAATCCGGTTGCTTTCAGTTCTTTAAGCTGTGCGTGGATTTGTTTCACAATAATTGGGGCTAAACCTTCTGTCGGCTCATCTAAAATAAGCAGTTTGGGGTTCATCAACAGCGCTCTAGCAATGGATAATATTTGCTGTTCGCCCCCAGATAGCTCATTACCATAGTTACCGGAACGTTCAGCTAAGCGTGGGAACATGTCAAAAACTCGATTTATAGTCCAGCGCTTTTGTTTTCCACTGTCGGTATCAACATAGCGTTTGGCCGTTAACTCCAAGTTTTCCATAACAGTTAATGATGGAAAAATATCTCTAGTTTCAGGAACATATGCGATGCCTTTTTGAGCAATCGTATAGGGTTCCAATTGTTGAATTTCAAGACCCTCAAATGCTATTTTCCCTTGTTTTGGCTTCACCAATCCCATAATGGTTTTCAGGGTAGTGGACTTACCGGCGCCATTGCGGCCAAGCAAAGCATGTACCGTCCCTTTGCTTGCTTTAAATGAAAGATCAAATAGTACTTGAGTTTCCCCATATCCAGATTCCAAGCCTCTAACATCAAGCATCTTCAAATGTTCCTAAATAAATTTCACGTAATAGGGAACTGCTCCTCGCTTCATCGGGGCTGCCCTCGAACACCACTGCTCCATAATTTAACACTGTCATCGTATCCGCTACATCAAAAGCCAGCCCCATATCATGTTCAATAATCACTACGGTTAAGTCTGCCGGTAAGCGTTTCATAAGCTGATGAAACGCGCCTATCATCTCTGGCCCAACACCCGATGTTGGCTCATCCATTAATAGTATGTGCGGTTGAGTTGCTAACGCTATACCGACCTCAAGCTGGCGTCGAATTCCGTAAGCAATATCCGCTACCCGTCGCGAAAGATGATTGCTCAAATCCACCTGATCTGCGGTATCCTGTATAATGGCTTTCACATCCGGTGAAGCGATCGAGTCTTTCCAAAAACTCGTTGAAATCCCCATTTTTACCGATGCTGCCAGGCCAAGGTTTTCTGCTACAGTCAAACCATCAAATAAGGTATTTTGTTGATAACTTCGCGATAGGCCAAACTTTGCGCGTTTGGAAACTCGCCATGCAGTTACATCTTTTCCGTCAATTATTATACTGCCAGAATCAGGGGCGAACTCCCCTACCAATTGGTTAAACAACGTTGTTTTACCCGCTCCATTTGGCCCAAGGATAACTCTGCGCTCCCCCTTCTCTACGCTCATGGAAACATTCTGCGTAACGTGCAGAGCGCCAAAATGTTTCGAGAGATCATTAACCTTCAACATTTACTAATCCTCTCTGAAGTCTCTTTTAAGCGCAGCTAGACGCTCTCGACGTTGCTCAATATAGTCTTCGAGCATGCCATAGATTCCTTTTGCGCCCCCCATAACAACCAGTATTAAAATCAACCCTACGATTAGATGCCAATAGTCAGTGTAGCTGCTAATTTCATGTTTCATTACGACAAAAACGGTGGCACCTATAATAGGCCCAAATAGTGTTCCCAACCCACCTAAGATGACGACAACTAACACTTCACCTGAGTGAGTCCAGGAAAGCAAACTAGGTGAGATAAACATATAGTGTTGCGCTGCCATGGAACCAGCTAGCCCTAATACCAACCCAGACAATCCGAAAATATTCGCTTTGATCATGGTAACGGGTTGCCCTAACGCACGTGATCGTTTCTCATTGTGCATTATCCCTACTAAGCTTCGACCTAGGCCCGAAGATAGCACTCGTGAGATAAACAGGTAAGAAACTACAAGGCAAAATAAACAAAACAGTGCAAATTGTTTAGCCTCAAATAAGTCAATCCCGATTGCTGATAAATCCAGCCGTGGTATTCCCGCCATGCCATTGTCACCACCTAAGTAACTAGACTCAAAAACAAAAGAATAGGCCATTTGACCAAACGCTAAGGTGGCCATAATAAAATAAATACCATGGGATTTAGAGCAAACGGCACCGATTATCCACGCCAGTGCAGCGGTGATCAAACTAGCAAAAAAAACGGATTCTGCAGGGCCAAAACCAAGCTTCGTGGCGAAGGTTGAGAATACATAGGCCCCAATTCCCGCTAGGGCCCCGTGACTTAGTGAAACCATGCCTCCAAAACCGGCAACCATATCCAAAGCAATCGCTATCATTGAGAAAATTAGAAGCTCAGTAAGAATCTCAACCCCAAAATATTCTGCTGTAAAAGCCACATAGATACATACCAAAACGTAAGTAATTAGCATAATAGTGCGCAGTGGCGTTTGATAAAACATAGGTTACCCTCCTTTTGCCGGGTACAGGCCTGAAGGCTTTGTTACTAAAACCACCGTAAGCAATAAATAAATAACAACAGAGGCAAACTGTGGGGCGAACACGGACCCAAATGTTTGAACAAAGCCGTAAATTAATGACCCGGCTATAGCGCCTTTTAAACTACCTAGCCCACCAATCACGATCACGATCAGTGTTGGAATGAGAATTTCTAAACCCATTTCTGGAACCACTGATAGAAGCGGTGCTGCCACGGCACCTGCCAATCCGGCTAATGCGCAGCCAACACAAAATACGATAAAAAATAGCCGCTCTACATTAACGCCAAGGCATGCTGCCATTTTGTCATTATCGACACCCGCCCGTATCATTGCGCCAATCTGGGTTTTATTAAGCACCAGACTTAAAATTACTAGTGCGACCAACCCTACTAGCATGACAAAAAATCGATACGCAGGGTATTCAACGCCAAGCACGGCAATACGACCCGATAAAGCTGCCGGCACATCCAGCGCTAGAGCAAGATCCCCCCAGATAATGCGGGTCATATCAAGTAGGGCAAATATCAGCCCAAACGTAACTAACACTTGCGCCATTGGCCCACTAGATCTCATTCGCTTAATCAGCAATTCGTATAGCACCACCCCCAAAATCGCAACCGCTAAAGGAGCCGCTATCAAGCCTACCCAATAACCAAAATATGCCGATATCGTGGCAGCGATATAGGCACCAAATGCATAAAGAGCACCATGAGCCAAATTGACAAAATGCATCAAACCAAAGATTACAGTAAGACCAACTGATAATAAAAATAAAAGCATAGATAGCTGCAGGGCATTCAGCAACTGCAATATCCAAAATCCCATATCCATTCGAGCTCCCCAAAATAGCCGGACATTCCGTCCGGCTTAAATCAACAACTATTTGAAGTTAAAGAGAACAACCACCTGTAGCATCACGTTCACTTGGCAATTCAGCTATTACTTTTTGGGTCAATTTTCCTTGCACCTTAACCGTCTCATAGACATACATTGGTTGAACAATATTGTTAGTCTCAGGATCAATTGATACATCACCGCGTGGTCCTTGGAATGAGACCTTTGACATTGCAGAAGCGATCGATGCCCGGTCGTCGGCGCCAGCTCTAATAGCCTTGGATAAAGCTTGGGCGGCATCATAACCTGCCACAGAAAATTCTGATGGAGAGCGACCATCGTTTAAGCTTTGAAATTTCTGCACAAACGTATTGTTCACGTCGGAATTGATTGTTGGTGCGTAATGTAAAACTGTTTTAACACCTACCGCAGCATCACCTTCTGCGTTGACGTAGAGGGGTGAAGTCAGGAAGCCAGAACCATACAACGGTAGTTCGGCCTTAAGACCAAAACTGTCATATTGCTTTACAAATGCAATGGCTTCGCCACCCGCATAAAAAGTGTACACCGCGTCGGCACCCGAAGATTTAGCTTTAGCCAAATAAGGACCAAAATCCTTAGTTTTACGGAACGGCGTATATTCTCCGCCTACAATTTCACCCCCAGCTGCTTTGAATGTTTCACTAAAACCATCAATCATTTCATGGCCTGCCGTATAGTCGGGCGCCAAGGTGTACACCTTTTTAATGCCGTTTTCCGCCATCCATTTACCCATAGGCCGGTTCACCTGACCATTAGAAAAGGAGAAACGAGTAATATAGGGGCTACATTTTTCACCAGTAACTGAGTTGTTGCCGGCGTTCGTAATCATCAATGGTACTTTAGCGCCATGCACAAAATCTCGCAGGGCTCCAGCAACTGCTGAGGACACAATACCAGTCATTACATCGACTTTATCTTGCAACACCAACTTACGGGCTTTTGCTATTGACTTGCCAGGGTCTGCTGCAGAGTCCTCACGAACAAACTCAACATCCAAGTTTGAACCGAACTCTTGCATACCTAATTGAAAACCAGCGTCAATTTCCTTACCAAGAGCAGCATACACACCTGAGAATGGCAAAAGTACGCCAACTTTTACGGCATCAGCAGAGGCCACAGATGTACTGAGTACACCAGCAGCAAGTGCGGAAAGTACAAATCGTTTCTTCATGATTGACTCCTTATTTTTTTTGACATCATTGACCCTTTAGGAAGAAGCAGGATGGGTCAATTCCCGCTTCTTTTTAAGAATTATTTAAAAACGCGCCAGATACTTTTTTCATTTCGACAAGACATTCCTCTACTGTACGCCCTGCTGTATCGAGCACGTAGTCTGCCTGTTTATATTCCAACTCCCGTTGCTGGAGTATTAACTTTAAATCTTCAATGGCCTCATTAAAGCCAATCATTGGCCGCGTATCACCTTGATCCATGACGCGGTTCAAATGTTCTTCTGGCGACGCTTTAATCCAAATCGAAAAGAAATTTTCCAATAACGAGTTAAATGTTTCAGTTTGTGAAACCAATGATCCGCCGGTTTCTAATACCACAGGGTAATCAAGGTTTAACACATGGGCTAATGCTTGAGCTTCAATACGTCGATAAGTTTTCTGGCCGCCTAAATCAATAATTTCAGCTATCGACATATTGGCAAACTCTTCCATCAAACTGGTTAAGCGAATGAATGGAACACTCATTTCACTAGCTAGTTGCTCACCAAGAGTTGTCTTTCCTGCGCCTCGAAGTCCAATCAAAGCTATACCATGACCAGCCCCCAAAGCACCTTTAAATTGCTGCTTCATAACTTGTAAGGCAGTCATTTGTTGATCAAAATTTAAATTTGATATGTAGGTCGCAAGTAGAGGTGAAACGCCATCACGAGACTGGTCTGGTATAAGCTCTGAAAATGGAATATCGAACGCACCTGCCACTCGCCATAGTACGCTTAAAGTAATATTGGCTTTTCCCGTTTCCAGTTGCGCTAAATAACGCTCAGACACATCTGAATGTTTTGACAGCCCCTTTCTCGTCATGCCTCGTTTTGCTCGCAGGGAGCGGATACGATCACCAATCGCCTCAATGAACTCATGTAGATTTTTTTTACTTTGGGTAAGTTCTGATTCATGCATTGATTTCACCGCCAGCATCCATATATGTATCGCCCAATTTCGGATGACGTTTATAAATAAAAGGGATTTGCATCTAGCCTGCCTTAGATATCAGTTAATAAGTTTCTATATGATACCTGCCTTCTGGCATGAATGCAGAACGAACTTCGTGCCAGTCCATCCCATTATCGGCACAGATTTTCTCGAAACTTTTTTCCACTCCTGCCTCCATACCTTTTAGTCCACATATATAAATATGCGTATTTGGGTCCTTTAGTAAAGCCGCTATATCAATTGCGCGTTTTAACATACGATCCTGTACATACTCTTTCTTGCTTTCATCTCGTTTTGTCATACGCGAAAAAACTAATTCCTTATCCAATAACGCAGTAGGTACCTTTTGCAACGGCCCAAAATAAGGTAGCTCACTAGGCGTTCTAGCACCAAAAAACAGCATCATTTTACCTGTGCCACTACCACCTACCCGGCGACGACGCTCGGTCATACCACGGAACGGGGCCGCTCCCGTACCGGTACAAATCATTAACAAATTTGCATCAGGATCGTTAGGCATTAAAAAGGTCGAACCAAATGGACCAGTGACTTTGACTTCATCGCCTTTTTTCAAATCACACATGTAACCAGAACCGACACCTTGATGTTGCTCACCACTTACTTCATAAGTAACGCGTTTTACATTCAGAGCCAAGTTGTTATAGCCTGGCCGCTCTCCGTTGCGAGCACTGGCAATGGAATAAAGTCGCACTAGATGAGGTTTCCCCAAGGCATTCATGCCCGGTGGAATAATACCGATTGACTGCCCCTCAAGAACGGGAAATGATTGAGACCCTAAATCCAACACAATATGACGAACATCTGATTCAACCCCTTCCTCAGTGATGCGATAGTTACCTGTTACTATCGCTGTCACAGGTTCTTCACGAGTCCAGAGATTAATCGATGGTTTCGATGCTGTTACCGGGCTTGGTACGGCGCCACTCGACTGACGAGCCATTTGCAAAATGTCATTAGCGTCAGATGCCGCAGCCTCTAAATCAATATCTGCGCTACTAACAAGCTCTACTGCTTCTGGCAGCTCGTCCCATGAATATTGATCATCTAATGAATATGCTTGATTCACTATTTGCCAATTATCGATAGCACCAGTTGGGCAAGGGGCGATGCAACTTAAACAGTTCTTACAAAGCTCTGCGTTTACAACATAATTCTCATCATTATGTTCAATTGCCCCCTCAATAGGGCAGTTTTCTTCACACGTGTTACAGCGAATACAAACTTCAGGGTCAATAAGATGCTGTCGCAAAGCGGTCATAATATCAGGCTCTTATTTTAATTTAGTGGATAGATTACTCGACTCATAACGGAGCGGAGTCATGACTTACCATTACGCTAGCTTTACGTATTCGAAATCGCCAGGCTGTTGGTTAATACCCACTTTTGGTGGTG
>DPHB01000026.1:180629-180847 GCA_003521845.1 Oceanospirillaceae bacterium
GTTAATACCCACTTTTGGTGGTGCAATCCATCCTGCGTACTCACCTTTGTCATAGCAAGGTTTCATCAAGCTATTGATGTAGGCAAGATCCGATTCATCAGGCAAATAGTCATTGACGTTAGCCTCGAAGGTCGCTTGGCTGACCACCTCGCCTGCAGGGGTTACATGAATTTCGGAGAACATGCCAATCTTCCGATTAAACGCTTTATGCGGCGACA
>DPHB01000026.1:181016-181547 GCA_003521845.1 Oceanospirillaceae bacterium
CAACTCAAAATCGATGCCTTTCTTCGATAAAGCTTTATTCCAACGTTTGATGCCGCTTACCGCATCTTTAATGTAGTCATCTAACAAGCGCCCATTGATGGCACTGATCGCGTTTTCTTCTTTTTCAACTAGCTGACCATTTTCTACTTGTAGAACTGAATATTTAGCATCATATAGTTGATGGTCATCATCAATTTTATCTTCCATGAAACGGCCTTTTAGACCCGTTTCAAAAGCCGCTGCGCCATTGGTAGAAAGTTCTGCCCCAAATAAGTCTAAAGTAACTGCCATATGGAAATTTAGCTTTTTCTGAATCGTCGGTAGATCAATGACTCCTAACGCTCGCACATCTTTTATGTTATTTACATCAGTGATGCCAGCATCATTCATTGCATCACACGTTCGTTCCAATATACGCATTACCCCAGACTCACCTACGAACATATGGTGGGCCTCTTCGGTAAGCATAAAACGACAGGTACGTGATAACGGGTCAAAACCAGACTGCGCTAGCGATTCAAGCTGCATTTT
>DPHB01000026.1:181715-182797 GCA_003521845.1 Oceanospirillaceae bacterium
CCGTCCCGATCAGTAAAGTAGGTAAACATAAAGAACGACAACCAGTCCGGTGTCTGTTCGTTAAATGCGCCCAATATTCGTGGCTGGTCCTCGTCACCGGAACGACGATTTAGCATCATTTTTGCTTCTTCACGGCCGTCCTTTCCGAAGAATTTAACTAACAAATAAACCATGGCCCACAAATGACGACCTTCCTCTACGTTCACCTGGAACAAATTACGCATATCATAAAGTGAAGGCGCTGTACTGCCTAAATGACGTTGCTGCTCAACTGATGCCGGTTCAGTATCACCTTGCACGACAATCAAACGACGTAGTAATGAACGGTACTCAGCTGGAACTTCTTGCCAAGCAGGTTCGCCTTTATGCTTACCAAATGGAATTTTACGATCTTCAACCTCGGGGGCTAAGAGTATCCCCCAACGATAATCAGGCATATTGACGTAATTAAATACAGCCCAACCTTTAGGGTCCACACCCACCGCTGTACGCAAATAAACTTCTTTATCGTTAAAGCCTTCTGGCCCCATTTCCTTCCACCAATCGATGTAGCCTGGGTGCCACTCTTCAAGGGCCTTGAGTAATCGCCTGTCACTGGAAAGGTTAACATTATTAGGGATCAGGTCGTCATAATTGACTTCTACACGAACGTTTTCTGTGCTCATTTTTATACTCCAAATATGCGTTTATTTATACACGATTAAAATCGTAGGTAGGTCGAGTACCAGTCCCATAAAGCTTCAAGGCACCACCTGAAGAGACAGCGTTTGGTCGCTGGAAGATCCAGTTTTGCCAAGCTGTCAAACGGCCAAATATTTTGGTTTCCATTGTTTCTGGACCGGCAAAACGCAGATTTGCCTCCAATCCAGTAAGCGCATCGGGAGAATAGCTGGCTCGAGTCTGTATAACCATTGGGACTTCATCCTCCCAGTCGATATCATCTAAAGAGTCAGTCACAAGACCCAATTGGTTAGCCCTTGCGCCATTAATAGGTTGGCCTATTAGGTCTTCCGCATTCTTAATACTCTCTAACTCACCAAGGAAACGCGTATTAAGTCGAGATAGTTCGTTACTCATAGGCA
>DPHB01000026.1:182979-185122 GCA_003521845.1 Oceanospirillaceae bacterium
CCAAAGTTCATAGCACTCAGTTCTACTACCGCTTCGGCTCTAGTATCGCCCTGGAACTGCCCTTCTAGCATGTAAGTACGATCCCCTGCGAACATCAGTTCAGCCAAAAAACCACCGTAACAGCTACCAGGCTCTACTAGCGTAATCAGTGTTCTAGAGGTCATATCAATGCGTTTCATCACTCGCTTCAGGTAGGCAACTGTTTCACGTATAAACCAGTGGTCAAGCTGAGACTGTAATAACTTATCCATAGCCATGACCGCACCAAGATCGCCCTGGGTTTTGAAAATCAATACCCCTTGCTCTGTTTCATTGCTACGCAGATGCAAAATAGCGTCATCGAGTTCCCGCGTCATTTTTAGTACCCAAAACTGGTCACCTTGGGACAGCGCTGCATCTCCATCAACAGGCAAATCAACATCGTTGGCGTTAATCGTTATAGTTGCTGTACGACCTTTGCGGTCAATATCTACAGAGACGGTTGAATAATCGACGGTCGATTCTGTCATTGTTCTGTCTAGCGCTTTGAGCTCACAGCCCTGGCCCCCAGGGCGATCTGATAGGCCAGCAAGCTCGGTAGCTCGCGCCACTACTTCCCCTTCAAATTGAGAGCGTAGAATGGCTTTATCAACCAGTCGCCAATCAACAGCCTTCTTGCCTGCTGCCCCCTCTTCAGTTGAGCAAAAAATATCCGCCCTGTCGCGGCGCACCATGCGCTTGTCGACCACTCGGGTCAAGCCACCAGTACCGGGCAAAACTGCCAATAACGGCACCTCTGGCAAAGAAACCGCGGTACTGCCGTCATCGACTAAATAAATTTCATCCGCTGCCAAGGCTAGCTCATAACCACCGCCAGCTGCAGTCCCATTGACTGCACACAAAAACTTCAAACCTGAATTTTTACTTGAATCTTCGATTGAATTTCGTGTTTCGTTTGTAAATTTACAGAAATTAACCTTGTGCGCATGACTGGAAAGGCCCAGCATTTTAATATTAGCACCAGCGCAGAAAATCTTATCGTGCCCTGAAGTTAAAACAACGGACTTAACCTCAGGGTGCTCAAACCGAATACGCTGGAGTGCATCATTAAGCTCGATATCTACACCTAGGTCATATGAATTTATTTTCAACTCATAGCCTTCTGCCAAAGTTGCTTGAGGGTTTACATCCATGATTAGGCGGGCTACTTCACCGTCGAACTCAAGCTTCCAGTGGTTATAGCTATCTGGGCTAGTTTGAAAATCGATCATTTATCATCTCCGAGAATTCTTATCATTGCTTGGTAATATTTATGCACTATAATTCATTCCAAATTGATTTACTACAATTTTTGACTGAAAATGCACATTAAATCATGCAGCAAACATAGAAATAGGAAATATAGGTACTTATTAAGATGATTATAGAATCGTCAACAATAAAGTAGAGGTTTCCAGCATTTGGAGGTACACCATTGAAGGCCCATGACCTAATCATTCGCGAAGTCTTTCGTCGTTATAATTTGGCCGCCAGGAGGCCTGCTATTCACCCGGCCGAACAGTTAACAACCTTGCGCCATAACAACCAATAACCCAGCACCTAGCGACGCATACACACGCATCTTTTATAGCCTAACCCCTAATCAATGTCGTGCATGGAAAGTACTACCCAGCTGTGAACGCTGAATCAGTGCTGGCGACAATCGATAACGATCATCGTGATAAAAGAAATAGAGGTTTTCCAGGACCCTAGCAACTTGAGACGTACCTAGTTCATCTGCCCATGCCAAAAGCCCTTTTGGGTAATTAACACCATATTTCATAGCGCAATCGATACCCTGTTGATCAGCAATACTTAAATGTAAAGTATCGGCAGCTTCATTGATTAGCATTGCAACTGTACGATATACCACTAAACCTGGCATGTCTTTTACGACACAAGTCTTAATTCCCAAGAAATCGAAAAAGGAATAGACCTCTATCCATACTTCTTCTGGAATGTCTGGATGAGTAGATAAAGCCAATGCCGTACAAGTGCCGTAGTCATTCGACAAATCCATTTGGATTATATATGGATTATCTTCCTGTAATGCGCGATCAAGTGTGGTGCGACCATCGGTGACCACTAACCTTGCGCCATTAGCAAAGACTATTTCTCCTACTTG
>DPHB01000026.1:185293-185540 GCA_003521845.1 Oceanospirillaceae bacterium
GCCGTAGTTTTACTGTGCAATGTTACGCCCGCAGACAGCATCCGGTCTATAAGCGGCTTTATCAGCACCGACTCTACTATCCGACTAATATTAAAGAAGCCACCAAAGCGAATGTTATCCCACTCAACTTTCTCCTTTATCACCTTACCATTGTCGTAAGTATAGAAGCCGCGCCCGCTTTTACGCCCCATCCAACCAGCATTTACCAATTCCGCTTGCAGCAATGAAGGCTTAAACCGAGGGTCAA
>DPHB01000026.1:185707-187617 GCA_003521845.1 Oceanospirillaceae bacterium
ATAATTTGCCTCAAATACGGACTTGGTTACCGAATAATTCACATCGTGACCGATTAAATCCATTAATTCAAATGGCCCCATTCTAAACCCGCCCGCTTCACGCATCAGTGCATCAATGCGCGCAGGCTCGGCTACACCTTCCTCTACTAATCTCAAGCCTTCGGCATAAAAGGGCCGCGCAATTCTGTTGACGATAAACCCTGGAGAAGATTTTGCTGCCACCGCCACCTTACCCCAGCTTTTTGCTAAGCTTAAAAGTGTGACCACCACGTTAGCATCCGTCGCTAAACCTTTAACCACTTCTACCAACTTCATTACCGGGGCAGGGTTAAAAAAGTGCAGCCCAGCCAACCGCCTAGGGTCACGCATAGCGGACCCAATGGCGGTTATTGAAATAGCTGATGTGTTGGATACCAATAGCGCTTGCGGGCTACAAATAGACTCCAACTGCTGAAATACCTGCTGTTTAATATCTAATTGTTCTACGATAGCTTCAACTACCAAGTCCGCTGCGGCCATTGCTTCAATATTAGTTA
This sequence comes from Oceanospirillaceae bacterium, assembly GCA_003521845.1. Taxonomy (GTDB): domain Bacteria; phylum Pseudomonadota; class Gammaproteobacteria; order Pseudomonadales; family Balneatricaceae; genus Njordibacter. The sequence continues at coordinate 186,244 of DPHB01000026.1, forward strand.
CATAGGTAATGCGCTGACAAGTACCTTGCGCCTTCACCGCGCTTACCTTGCCTTTGCTAATCAGTTTTTCCATGGTCAAGCTAACTTGACTTTTTGCCCCTTTGAGAAGGTGACTGTTTAAGTCAAATAGAATTACGGAAAGGCCGGCTTGAGATACCACTTGAGCAATACCTGTCCCCATAGTCCCTGCACCGATCACTCCTACCGTTTTAATTTCATTCGAATTTTTATAATTGCTAATCATTTTTGTTTTTTCTTATTCACAAATTATTGAGCCTAACCCCCATATTTAGGGTTCTGAGCAGTTAATTTTTGACCTTCCGGGGCAAGCTACAACTGCTTAGAAAAGTCATTATCAAAAGCCTAGCATAGGCTATGTTTGGCTAGAACAATTGACTGCTGCTGTCGCAATAGCACTCACCTCTGCATAACCGGAACTGGAAAATTACGCAGGTGAGTAACGCCTAAGGTGTATGCATTTTGTAGCGAGTCGCCTAAGTCGGGCCTTGCTTGTCCATCGTGGCCAGATCAAAAATCCCGCGCACCAACAGTCATCACTAGAACACGGCACCTCTTGCAGCACCTGTCTTAACTCATGGCGTACCGCTTTACACCATGCACTAACATGCTCCGCACGATGCAAAGTTATTTTTACAACTCCGTCATCCCCGGTAACGACAGGGCACGCGTCATCGTTTGCAATGGGCATCAATCACCTTGCAAGTATGCGGCACGAGATAGGTTTGTTTGAACCGCAGTACATACATGATAAAAGTCCATGCCTCGCAGACCACCAAGCTCTTGACCACCGCCAGCACGACCTGGCCCACCATGTATACACATTGGCATGACATTTCCGTGCCCTGAATGACCACGACTAATGCTTTCATCAACAATAAGTAATCGGCCATGGCTAGAACCTAATTCAGCCACCGCTCCAAAGGCAAATTGATCATCATTGGTAAATATGGAGCTTACTAATGACCCTCCTCCAGCCCGAACAAGATCAAACAGCTGATTATGACTTTCATAAGGCATTAACGTAGCAACCGGACCAAAAACCTCTGTTGAGTGGACATTTTTTGCATTGGCAGGATCCCGGCATACCAACAATTTTTGAGTGACATAAAAACCATTTTCATCACCCTTTAACTGCTGAATATCACCTTCAAAAGCCAACTCTGCCTCTTTTAGCAGTTGGCCAACCCCTTCTTGAGCGGCATTTAATTGAACTTTGCTGACTAATGGGCCATAAGTCACCCCCTCAATCGCCGGGTCACCGATGCTGGCTTTTGATAATTTTTCGATCAGCGCGTTCTTAGCTTCTTCTAGCAGTTCACGTGGCACAAAAATACGTCGAATAGCGGTACATTT
>DPHB01000026.1:187764-189113 GCA_003521845.1 Oceanospirillaceae bacterium
GAATAGCGGTACATTTCTGTCCTGATTTAACGGTCATCTCATTACAGACTTCACGTATAAAGCTCTTAAAACCAACACTGCCTAATTCAATATCAGGACCCAAAATTGCTGAGTTAATACTATCCGCTTCAACATTAAAGCGAACTGACTCACTGATTACACGCGGATGTGATTTTAATAAGCCTGCCGTATCAGCTGAGCCAGTAAAGGCGACCGTGTCCTGCGAAGTTATATAGTCCAATAGGTCTCGCCCGCCTCCTGCTAGAAAGCTAAAAGTACCAATGGGCAGAATCTCTGCGGCAACAATATCACGCGCCATTGCATAGGCGACGGGCAAAGTGACCGAGGCTGGCTTAACAACTACGGGAACACCAGATAACAGCGCGACGCCGAGTTTTTCCAACATACCCCATGCGGGGAAGTTAAATGCATTGATATGGATCGCAACACCACGTAAAGGTGTTTTAACGTGGATGCCTCGGAAATTATCATGCTTAGTGATTGGCTCTGACTCACCATGATTCAACCATGTTCGATTACCAATTTTTTTACCTAGCGATGCATAGTATTTTAGGGTACCAATGCCACCTTCGATGTCGAGCAAACTATCGGTCTGTGTGGCACCATTATTCTGCGCACTCAGTGCATAATATTGCGCTTTGTTGGCGACCAAAATACTAGCAACCTGATGCAGTAACTCAGCGCGCTGTAGGTAGGTCATTGAGCGCAACGCCGGGCCACCTACTGTTCGAGCAAAGTCTAATGTTTCACCACCATTTACATCAACGCCCGCCTGCTCGGCAATGACTGTGCCGTCGAGGGCGCAGTGAGCACTTGCCACCGTACGATGGTTATCTTGCCACTCGCCCAACAAAAAACTTTGTATTCGCATGGATTCATGCCCTCTAATTAATTTGTAATTTTTGTTCTGTAAATTTGCAGATAGCCAGAATTAATTGATCACTTGCCTGCCGATGAATAGAATGTTTACAGCTGGGTATCACTAACGACTCAGCATAGCCACCTGCTTGAAGAACGATTGACTCAACTTGAGCCAAAGTGCCATATTCATCATCTTCACCCTGCACAACTAAAAGTGGCACCTGGATATTATTTAGATAGGCTTCTATATTGAAATTTAGAAATGCGGGGTTAAGCCAGACATCATTCCAACCCCAAAATGCACAATCTACGTTATCACCGTGATAAAGTGCCAGCCCTTGCCTTAGCTTGCCTTGTTGATATGCCTGTTTTGCCTGCTGGATGCCAGCCACACAAATCGGCTCATTAAACACATGTGCCGCCAAGGTAATCACGCCAGCCAACTTGCCGTCATTAGACGTGCCTGC
>DPHB01000026.1:189282-189676 GCA_003521845.1 Oceanospirillaceae bacterium
TAAATTAAGGCGATAGATCCACCATCACTATGCCCGACAAGTATGATTCGTTCATAATTAAGTTGCTGAATTAACTGTGGCAACCATACTTCCGCCTCCTCAGTCATATAGTCTAGCGACCGCGGCAATTCAACGGGTGAACTTTTTCCATAACCACCTCGACTGTATGCTACGACATCGCATCCACTGGCATTGGCAAGTAACTCAGGAAACCCCTTCCAAAGCTCAACACAACCCAACCCTTCGTGGAGAAGTAAATAAGCAGTGCCGGTGGTAAGTTGCTGCTTTGGCCTTACAATAGTAGTTTCATGCAGGCGCCCGGCTATATTAATAAATGCCATCATTAACCAAGCTCTCGCAACTTATAGCGCTGTATTTTACCGGTCGCCGTTTT
>DPHB01000026.1:189821-191997 GCA_003521845.1 Oceanospirillaceae bacterium
CTGTATTTTACCGGTCGCCGTTTTAGGCAACTCCCTAACATATATAAACCACCTAGGGTATTTGTGTGGGGCCAAATTCGATTTCACAAAGGCTTTTAACTCAGCATTTAACTCCTTTGACTCCTTGTCAGCGTGTTTTAAAATGATATACGCTTTGGGCTTGACCAATTCATTTTCATCTACTGCCCCGACAACTGCAGCTTCTAATACTGCAGGGTGACGTACTAGCGCTGCCTCAACTTCTGCTGGAGACACATAGATGCCACTCACCTTTAACATGTCATCCGATCGGCCAGCATAAACATAGTTTCCATCTTCGTTGATATAAAACTTATCACCACTACGGGTCCACTCTCCGTCAAATGTAGCCGTGCTTTTGTTACGATTATTCCAGTACATGATGGCAGCGGACGGGCCCTTGATTATTAGATCACCAATGTCACCAAGGCGAACTTCATTATCATCAGCATCAACCAATCTAACTTCATAACCAGGCACCGGTCTACCTGTGGTGCCTGCAGCTACTCGACCAGGAGCATTAGAAAGAAAAATATGTAACATCTCTGTTGACCCAATGCCGTCGATAATGTCACTACCCCTCTCTGCTTGCCACTGCTCAAGTAGTTGCGCTGGTAGCGCTTCACCAGCTGAGGTACTTAATCGAATTGCAAGTGCACCTTTGGGGGGCTTATCCGCTTTTGCCAACATGCCAGCATACAACGTTGGAACACCACAAAATACGGACACTTGATGCTTCATTAAGCGCTTATAGACAGCATCAGGAGTGGGCCGCTCTGCCATCAACACCGTTGTTGCGCCGACAGCGAATGGAAAGCTCAAACCATTGCCTAAACCATAGGCAAAAAATAGTTTCGCTGCAGAGAACACAACATCAGTATCTTTTAAATCCAAAACACCTTTGCCAAATAATTCGGCCGTTTGAATTATTGAAGAATGAATATGCACTGTACCTTTCGGATTTCCAGTTGAGCCAGACGAATAAAGCCAAAAACATAAGTCATCACTAGTCGTGGCTGGCCCGATAAATTCTGCACAACCTTTTTGCTCTAACTGAGCTAAACAGGTTCCCCCTTGAGCTGGCTCTTTACCAGTCACTATTAACGTTTCTAAAGTGGCAACCTTGTCCTTAAGCTTTTCAAAAATTTCTAGGAATTGAGGTTCAATTACGGCCACTTTGGCTCGACTATCGTTTAACATGTATTCGTAGTCTTGCGGGGTTAACAAGGTATTAACAACAACCGGCAATACGCCGGCCTTTATAGCGCCAAGAAAGCAAACTGGCCAATCTATAGAATCATGGGCGCATATAAAAAGACGCTGCTCTTGCTCTAAGCCCACTGAAGCAAGCGCTGAACCTAGCTTATTAGAGCGCTTATCTAGCTCTGCATAGGTACATGTACCTTTATCGTCAATATAGGCAACCTTGCCGCCTCGGCCAGCCTGTAAGTTGCGCTCTATCAGGTCACGAGCAGCATTATATATTCGAGGCACAGTAATAGAAGGGGGAGTGTGAGCGTGATTAGCGCTACTTAAATCATATCCCATTTTATATTCCCTTTATTGTGAAGAGTGTCAATACTAGTTTTATAAGAAGGCCAGTATTATGTAGTAAAGTTGATCGCACCATCTGGTAAAAGATAGATCACAAACGCTTCACCACCGCTTACCGTTGGTTTATGTGCACTCCCAGGTTCATAAACTTTCCACCCCTCAGTTGTGCCATCAAAAGCAGCACCTTCTGCTAGAGGTATGACCAAATCTATCTCGCCATTGGGGTGCGAGTGATGAGGGCCCACCACGTTGCTCATCAACACTACATCAACACTAAAGTTGGCGAGCTCAGCTGAAGGCTTAAAAACTTGCCCATACCGAATACCGCCGGCTTCATATTTGCACAACCAACCCTCTTCTGAACCACTTTGACAAAGCCATTTAATTTCCGCATACCAATCGCCATTTGCCGGAAATTGGTGATTCAGGGGCTTAGCTAGCGCAGGGGTGACATTATGCTTACTCAGCCACTGGGCTGCTTCAGTAAGCAGCTCATGAAAACGCTCTTTAGACATAACCAGTCCTATTAAGTTATTTATTATTGTGACATATAATGCACTAAATATAACCCATGTCAATGCATTATATTGCATTTATTAACACG
>DPHB01000026.1:192159-192448 GCA_003521845.1 Oceanospirillaceae bacterium
AACGCTAAGCCCAAAACTCAAGGCCCCACCTACCACCACTTTAATGACTCGCCATATTTCAACCAAAGGCAAGCCTGACTGTCTTCAATAACGACCACCAATCTACTTACATGGCCACCGGTAACGCCAACTGGCACAACTCAACGCCAATTCAAACAAAGAACACCTCTTTTACCTCAATCAACCGACCGACCAAGCAGCAACGTACAGGACCCTACTAGGCACAAGGAACAAGGCACCATCAGCCTCCAAATGCGCTAACGAGTGCATACATTTCCATAAATCCAGC
>DPHB01000026.1:192594-193101 GCA_003521845.1 Oceanospirillaceae bacterium
TGCATACATTTCCATAAATCCAGCCCTATCAACTTTGCAAAATATGAAGTATATTACACACCACTCAGACATAGTAATGCTTAATTGATCTCTGATGATGGCCACCTCATCACAGATCCGTGCACGTTCAGAAGAAGTCAAATGACAACAGTAGGGTAGCGAGGCATATATTGCCTAAGCCAACGCATCTATCAATCCCTGCATAGACGCCTCTTGCTCTTCGCAGCCGAGCCGTACATCCATATCGATAGGCAAAAACATTTCACCAACACAAGATTCTATAATTTAGATCGGAGTATATTAATGTCCCTAACAACAATAGGCGGTAAGGCTGTTTCAAAACTTTGTTTAGGCACCATGACATGGGGAGAGCAGAATACTGAGGCAGAGGCGCATCAACAAATAGACTGTGCCAGCGATCAAGGTATTAATTTCATTGATTGCGCAGAAATGTATCCAGTCCCCCCCAACGTTGACAATGCAGGCACCTCTGAAACAATCATTGGT
>DPHB01000026.1:193270-195913 GCA_003521845.1 Oceanospirillaceae bacterium
GCTGGATGAAAAAAAACAGCCAACGCCGGCACGAATGGGTGATTTCATCAAAAGCCGCCGGCCCTGGCAGGTCACTAGATTATTTGCGCGGCGGCCCCAAGCACAATGCAAGCTACCTTACAGCGGCGGTTGATGACAGCCTAAAGCGGATGCAATGTGAGTATATTGACCTGTACCACCTTCACTGGCCAGAAAGAAGCACTAACATATTCGGCCAACTAGGCTATCGCCATAGGGAGATTGAAAGCACTCCCATTGAAACGACATTACGAGCCTTAGAGACTCTAATCGAAACAGGAAAAATACGCGCCATAGGCCTATCAAACGAAACTCCGTGGGGGGTCATGCGATACCTAGAATTTGCTCGCCAGTTCAAGCTTCCCAAAATTGAGACCATTCAAAATCCTTACAACTTACTAAATAGAACATTTGAAATTGGCTTAGCAGAGATAGCCATGCGGGAAGACGTAGGTTTAATGGCCTATTCGCCAATGGCTTTTGGCGCACTTAGTGGAAAATACAGAAACAATGCCCACCCCGCAAACGCCAGATTAACCAAATTTGAGCGTTTCACCCGTTATTCAAACCCTGAATCTACAGCCGCCATTAATTTGTATTGCGAGCTCGCTCAAGCATGGGGCATAAAACCATCGCAATTAGCTCTGGCGTTTGTAAACCAACAACCGTTTGCACTATCTACAATCGTGGGAGCAACTAGTCTGCAGCAATTAACCGAAAATATTACAAGCCTAGAACTAAACCTTAGCTGTGAGCAGTTAAAAGCTATAGACAAAATAAACACTATGCAGCCCAACCCAGCGCCGTGATTTAGACACATGGCGCTTCATGTGTAATTTTAACGTGACGGACACAATAACTAATAATTTGATCGCTTGCCCCTGTTGATGGATATTCGACAATGTGGCCTATAACCAATTTTGATACTGTAGGTACAGATGCATACACAGTGAACATTGATCTATAGTATGGTTAGCCAGCCCATTAGCGACGGCATCATTCAGCGGCGCCAATGCACCATATGCGCTGACAAGCGGCGAGATAAACCGGTTATTCCACTACTAGCTATTCTATTGTGCGTTTAAAGATCACCTTGTCAGCCAGTGGATAAACGGGCGCTACCTTAATATAGCAGTTTGTCCCACTACATGGGTTCGACAAGGGGATCTATAGCCCCGAGAGTGACAACTTGCGCCTGATTTACAAGGGTACGTAGCCCGCCAACATAAACTGCCGCCAGATCTCCTGCACCTGATGACGCTGCTCTTGCAGTTCTGCAATGGCCACCTGGCCCGACTTATTCTGCAATGTTTGGCGGTGTTCTACTGCACGAATAGCGCGATAACAATCACGTAGTGCCTGCGTAGCGGTGGCGTCCATCAAGCCAATTTTTTCCATAGAATCCAAAATACGAATATTGTCCGTATAAGTCAGCAAGCTATCATGCTTGTTGGCATAGGCGAGTACGGCAAACTGCACCATAAATTCGATGTCAACAATACCACCTTGATCCTGTTTAAGATGAAAATGCTCATACTCGCCTTGTTTATTGGGTTTGGAAGCAAGATTGGCACGCATTTTTTCACGCATGTTGATGACACTGCTACGCAATGCTTCTGGTTCACGCAATGTTGAAAGGATACAACTTCTAACTGCCACAAAACTTTGTGCCAAGGCAGCGCTGCCAGCAACAACTCTAGCCCGCACAAGAGCCTGATGCTCCCAAGTCCATGCCTGTTCTTGCTGATACTTTTCAAATGCCGACAAGGTCGATACCAACAGGCCTTTGGCCCCGTCAGGGCGCAAGCGCATATCTACTTCATATAACTGCCCGGCAGCGGTGACAGTATTCAAATAACTAATAATACGTTGCCCTAAACGGGTAAAAAACACGCTATTGGCAATGCTTTTGTCGCCATTGGTCATACCTGTCGATGGCATATCATAAAGAAACACTAGATCTAGATCCGAACCGTAGCTCAGCTCCCAACCACCGACTTTGCCATAGCCAACAATAATAAAATCATCACTTGGCCCTTGATCATTACACGGTTCACCATGGCGTTGACTCAGTTCGTGCCACGCCAAGCGCAGCACTTGTTGCAGTACAGCTTCGGCGGTAAAAGTGAGCTGATCGCTAACGCGCATCAAGGGTAGTTTTCCGGTCACTTCTTGAGCAGCCACACGCAAGGAATTAGCATGTTTGAAATGACGTAAAGCCTCCATGAGCTGCTCCACATCGTCTTCTGGTACGCGCAGCAAACGTTGCTGTAAGTCTTGCGCCAAACCAAGTTGTGTAGGAACTTCAAACAAGCTGGGCACATCTAACAGCTCATCCAACAAAGATGGTTGACGGGCAAGAAAATCAGCAAACCAAGGGCTCGCTGTGCATAAATCTACCACCAGCTTGAGAGTGGATGGGTTTTCTTGCAACAATACGAGATAAACAGAGCGTCGTAACACGGCCTCAATTAATACCAGTACACGCGACAAGGTTTGTGCTGCCTCTGCTTGCTGACTACACAACTGCAACACCTTGGGCAATAGTTGGGCCAAACGTTCTTGGGCGACCGCCTGCATACTGCGTGCGGCACGACTTTGGTACAAGCTAAGTAGATGCTGCAA
>DPHB01000026.1:196135-240841 GCA_003521845.1 Oceanospirillaceae bacterium
TAGGAATGTGGGCATCTTGGCCACTGTTAATTAACCCTAGCTCACTGCACAAGGCGGCAATGGCGGGCGTTTCTTCGCCAGCCGACTGCTCATCCTCTTGATTACTTACTACCATATCGAATTGACTGCGCACAAAGGTTCGGTGCGCATCAATTTGTGCCAACAGTTGAGGCCAGCTTGCAAAACCCATGGCGTAAGCCAAGCGCGCCTGCTCCTTGCTATCGGTAGGTAGTTCCTGCGTTTGTTTATCTTGCATGCCTTGAATAGCGTGTTCGGCATCACGTAAAAACCAATACGCGGCCTTCAGCTGAACAATTTCTTGGTCTTGCCAGCCGGCCACGTCAGGTAATAAATCTAACACCTGCATAAGGCTGGGTGTTTGTAGACGCAGGTCTCGGCCACCACGCACCAACTGAAAGGCCTGGCCAATAAACTCCACTTCGCGAATCCCGCCACTACCCAGTTTAATATTATTGTGTAAACCGCGACGCCTTACCTCGCTGGCAATCATTTGCTTGAGACCACGCAAAGATTCAATGGCACTATAATCGAGATATCGGCGGTACACAAAAGGCCGTAAGGTGTGCAACAACTCCGCTCCGGCCCGCTGATCCCCTGCCACTACTCGCGCCTTAATAAACGCATAACGCTCCCATTCACGACCCTGCTCTTGATAGTAACGCTCCATAGCATTGAAGTTGAGCGCCAAACCGCCACTCGCACCATAGGGACGTAAGCGCATATCCACACGAAATACAAAGCCGTCGGCGGTCTGTTGATCCAATGCCTGAATGAGGCGCTGACCTAAGCGGATAAAAAACTGTTGATTATCAATACTCTTACGCGCACCCTGCGTTTCTCCCGCGGCCGGAAAAGCAAATATAAGATCTATATCTGATGACAAATTAAGCTCACCACCGCCCTGCTTACCCATGCCCAAAACAACCATTCTCTGGGCTTGACCCTGCATGTCCTGAGGCTCTCCCCAGCGCCCAATCGAATCGACATAAAGCCATTTTAGCGCTTCATCGATACAAGTATCGGCCATGTTGCTTACTTCCCGCGTCAATTCTGCAGAAGTACACAAACGCAAAGTATTTCGCCAAATCAAGCGTAGCTGGTGACGTTGTCGAAAACCCCGTAAGGCTTTACCCAACTGCAGTTCATCTTTGATGTCCGCAACAGCCTTGGCTAACTCAGCCTGCATGCTAACCTTGTCATAGGACTGGTTAAACCATTCGGGATCTAATAATTTAGGCGCCACCAACCAATTCTGTAAGCACCAAGGGCTAGCCAGTATCACCCGCCTAATTTGGTCTTCGCTAGCCAACCAACTCTGTAGCTGGTCTGAGTCAAGGGTTGCGGCGGCGGCTTGCAACTGCAGCCACTGCTGGGCTTGCTCATCCACAAATAATTCAGGTGTAGGTACCTGGGTATCCATATTCTATATTTCCCTAAAATTGCCCCCCACTAAACGCACCAGCGAGAGGCTTAGACCTAAATAACACGCTAACATAAGGGGACTATAGCTATTATTTATACATAAAGCATAGACCCTAAAGGAATTTTTCCCCTATAATCAAATGCATTGAAGCACAAATTCATTACCAGCTGACCTGCAACCAGTGTCAGGACAGCACTAATACCAAAAGAGTTTATTACAGTGGCTCAGCCAAATAACACAGAAATCATTGATGCTTTAAAAGCAGAACTGAAAGATGCCAACGACATTGCCCTTACGGCACTGCGTTCTAATGGTGAACTTGGTGTTGTTATTAACTTCTTGGAAAACAGTTTTTCTTGCGAAGACCACGTTGCCGTGGGCCAACAAGTATTTAAGGCAATGCGCGCCTTTGGTTTAAAATCATCTATCCAGCTACGCGTTGAATCGGGCGCCATTAATATTGCCGATGAAGAATTTGAAGGCCAAGAGCAAGAGTTTAAATTCCTTTCACGCCTACGCAGCAAGGGCCGTTTGTTTGATTTTGGCGAGCACACCATGGTCAACTACGACCACATCAGCCTGCTTATCCGCAACATGCCAGTGGACCGGCCAGACAAACATGGCCGCATCAAAGATAACGTAGCCGTGCTATTAAACGGCGCCGAAGCACGTATTAAGTCCATTGAAGGTGCCAATCAAGCGGACCGCGTTAAGTCCGAATTTTTGGCCAACATGTCCCACGAATTACGTACACCTATGCATGCTATCTTGAGCTTTTCTAACATGGGTAGCTCACGCTTAGACAAGGTAGACCGCCCTAAACTGGGCCATTACTTTGAACGTATTCGCATTGGTGGCAACCGCTTATTGTTGTTATTGAATGATCTACTTGACCTATCCAAACTAGAATCGGGCAAGATGGAATTCATCATGGAAAAGGGTGATCTGTCCAGCGTTATCCAACGTGCCATTCAAGAAGTTGAAACCCTATGCTGGGATAAAGAGCTAAAAATAGTTGTACAGCCATCGGCCGAACCAACTAGCAGCTACTTTGACGAAGAAAAGATGTTGCAAGTTATTATCAACCTGCTCTCTAACGCTATTAAGTTTACCCCTAATGGCAAGCAGATCACTTTATTCTTTGACAACAGCCTAAGTGCTAAACCTAAGGGCCAGCACTTGTCTACAGAGCTTATGACCTTAGTGGTTGATGACCAGGGTTTGGGCATCCCACCTGGTGAAGAAGCGGCAATTTTTGATAAATTTATCCAAAGCAGCAAGACCAAAACTGGCGCTGGCGGTACTGGTTTGGGCTTGTCGATTGTGCAAGAAATCATTCACGCCCACAATGGTTACATTATCGCTACGGGCAACCCTGATGGCGGCGCTCGTTTCCGCGTTAGCTTGCCACTTATCGAACGTGCCGAACCTACTTCGGATGCGGACAATGATGAAGCTAGCACCAAAGATGCAGAAGACGCCGAACTATTCTAGGCGATCTTATTAAACACAACCTTTACCAAGCCCTGCAATCCCCGTGATTACAGGGCTTTTTTGGGTTTCAAAACCCACCTTTTAGAGTTAGAATCTCAACTAACTAAGATTTTGCTAAGCAAAGGATTCACCGTGACTCAAACCAGCCAGGATTACGTGAACTGGTTTCGCCATTCTGCGCCCTATATCAATGCGCATCGTGGCCGTACGTTTGTAGTTTACGTGTGTGGTGAAGCCATTGACCATGACAACTTCAATCACCTGATCCACGACCTTAATCTGCTGAGCAGCCTAGGTGTAAAGCTAGTTTTGGTACACGGTAGCCGCCCACAAATCGACAATCACCAAGCATCGGCAGGGCTAGTTACACAATTTGAACAAGGCCTGCGCATTACCACACCGGAACAGATGCCGGTCATCGCCTCGGTAGTGGGCCAGCAAAGCAGCAAGTTAGAAGCACGTTTTTCTATGGGTCTTGCCAACTCGCCCATGCAGGGTTCACGCATTCGTACGGTACGCGGCAATTTTATTACTGCGCGCCCTATTGGCATCAAAAATGGTGTCGATTACGCTCACACCGGTGAAGTCAGGCGTGTTGACGCCAAGGCCATCGAAGCGCAACTGAACCTTGGCAACCTAGTATTGCTTTCTTGCCTTGGCTATTCACCTACCGGTGAAGTATTTAACCTAGCCGCCGAACAAATAGCCGGCAAGGTAGCCGCCAGCCTTAAAGCTGACAAGCTAATTGTATTTGGTGCCGACAATGGCATCACTAATTCCAAGGGTGAGCGTGTTACAGAGCTACTAGCCAAAGCCGCCAACCGTTTAGTACAGCAGCACCAAAGCCAAGCTGATGACTGGAGCGACCTTTCCGTACACTTAGAAGTACTCAGCAAGGCTTGCGAAGCCGGCGTTAAACGTGGCCACCTATTAAGCTATCAGATCAATGGTGCACTGTTGAGCGAGCTATTTAGCCGCGACGGCTCGGGCACTATGCTCATCAAAGAAAGCTACGAACAAACTCGTACCGCCACCATTGATGATGTTGGCGGCATATTAGAATTGATTCGCCCGCTGGAACAAGATGGCGTACTGGTACGTCGTTCTCGTGAGCTGCTGGAAGCCGAGATCCACTACTTCAGTGTAATCGAAATGGACGGTGCCATTATTGGCTGCGCAGCCCTATACCCGTTTGCCGAAGATCGCCAAGCCGAACTTGCTTGCGTGGCTATTAACCCCTCCTACCGAGGTGGTGACCGTGGGTTACTTTTGCTGCAACACATAGAACAGCAAGCTCAGCGTTTAGGATTGGATGAATTATTTGTCCTCACCACCGCTACCGCGCACTGGTTCTTAGAAAGCGGCTTCGCCCCAGCTTCGCTGGACCAATTGCCTGAATCTAGGCAGCAGCTTTACAACTACCAGCGTAACTCCAAAGTATTTAGCAAAGCTCTGCGTTAAACCAGAGCCTTTAACAACCCTTTAAAGAAGATTAGAAACATGCCTGTATATCGTTCCAAAACCTCCACCGCTGGCCGCAACATGGCCGGCGCCCGTTCCTTGTGGCGCGCCACGGGCATGACAGACGAAGATTTTAAAAAGCCTATTATTGCCGTCTGCAACTCGTTTACCCAGTTTGTACCGGGTCATGTGCACCTTAAAGACATGGGGCAGTTAGTAGCCCGTGAAATCGAAAAAGCCGGTGGCGTTGCCAAAGAATTCAACACCATTGCTGTGGACGATGGCATCGCCATGGGCCACGATGGCATGCTTTACTCCCTGCCATCACGTGACATCATCGCAGACTCTGTTGAATACATGGTAAACGCTCACTGCGCCGACGCCATGGTATGCATCTCCAACTGTGACAAGATCACCCCGGGAATGCTGATGGCCGCCATGCGCCTAAACATCCCCGTGGTGTTTGTTTCTGGCGGCCCAATGGAAGCCGGTAAAACGCGCCTTGGTGACACCAAACTAGACTTGGTAGATGCCATGGTTATCGCCGCTGATCCCAACGCCGACGACGAAAAGGTAGACGAATACGAACGCTCTGCCTGTCCTACCTGTGGTTCCTGTTCGGGCATGTTTACCGCCAACTCCATGAACTGCCTAACGGAAGCCCTGGGCTTGTCCTTGCCAGGCAACGGCAGCCTACTCGCTACCCACGCCGACCGTGAACAGCTATTCCTTAACGCTGGCCGCATCATTGTTGACATCACCAAGCGTTATTACGAACAGGACGAAGAAGCCTTGTTGCCACGCAACATCGCCAACTTCAAGGCCTTTGAAAATGCCATGAGCCTAGATATTGCCATGGGCGGCTCTACCAACACTATTTTGCACCTACTGGCGGCGGCACAAGAAGGCGAAATTGACTTTGATATGACCCATATCGACGCCCTATCTCGTAAGGTACCGCAGTTATGCAAAGTGGCGCCTAATACGCCTCTATACCATATGGAAGACGTACACCGAGCTGGTGGCGTGTTCAGTATTTTGGCTGAGTTAGCGCGCGCAGGCTTGCTGCACACAGACCTTCCCACCGTGCACAGTGCCTCGGTAGCCGATGCCTTGGCTAAGTGGGACATAGTGGTAAGCGATGACAAAGACGTAGAAACCTTCTTTAAAGCGGGCCCAGCAGGCATTCCAACACAAACCGCCTTTAGCCAAGCGACACGCTGGCCAACGGTAGATAACGACCGCGAAGGCGGTTGTATTCGCAACCTAGAACACGCCTATTCAACCGAAGGCGGCCTAGCCGTACTTAAAGGTAATTTGGCGCAAGACGGCTGTGTGGTAAAAACCTCAGGCGTAGACGAAAGTATCTGGGTATTTGAAGGCCCGGCACACATTTGCGAAAGCCAAGACGAAGCCGTAGCTCACATCTTGGGTGATCAGGTGAAATCGGGTGACGTAGTGGTTATTCGTTACGAAGGCCCAAGTGGCGGTCCCGGCATGCAAGAAATGCTTTATCCTACCAGCTACCTAAAGTCCAAAGGCCTTGGCAAAGAATGCGCCCTACTCACTGACGGCCGTTTCTCTGGCGGCACCTCTGGCCTATCCATTGGTCACGTTTCACCAGAAGCCGCTGGTGGCGGCACTATTGGCCTAGTTGAAGAAGGCGATATGATTCGCATCGACATCCCCAACCGCAGCATCGACGTACTAGTATCTGACGCAGAACTAGCCACCCGTCGCGCTGCCATGGACGCCAAAGGCAAAGGTGGTTGGCAGCCAAAGGAAGAACGCCCACGCAAAGTATCCAACGCCCTAAAAGCCTACGGCAAGATGGCAACCGCCGCCGACAAGGGCGCGGTACGTGATATTTCTAAGCTAGACTAGGCTTTAGGATAAATGGGGTCAGACCTCAGGTCTGACCCCATTTATGCGATATAAACAGAAAACGGATAAACAATAGCTGGATAAATTTCCAGAACTAGCCATCTCTTCGCTCTAAATATAATAGAGTATCAAGATACCGGCTAACAACAAAGCAACCCACATCACCATGGTTTCAATAGGCCACAAATTAGCCACATAGCCTTTGGGCTGATCGATTTCTCGATCATAACCACTGTTAATCAGCTTTCTTACCGCTGCTCTTATGGTGTGTCCTAGATTACTCACGGCGTTTAATATGGTTAAATAAATAGGCACCACAAAACCCGGGGCCAATTTACGATAGACCCAATCCGTATCCAGATTAGTGGACGGCAATTCTGGTGGGTACAAATTTTTGCGGTTCAACCAGACAAAAGCCAAAGCAGAGAAGAACAACAGTTGTAACTGTGTCAGCACGTGAGTGATGTCATAGGGGTGGTAGTCTACTTCCCAGGGTAATAGTGCATAAACCGTATAGGCCGGAAAAGAACCAATGACAATACACAGGGTCGCGGCAATGGCCATGGCCGCCAACATATTCTTCGGCGGTTCTGTGGTACGGATACCAGAGTCATGGGCAAAGAAAGCAAAATAAGGGATCTTGATACCAGCATGGTGGAATACACCTGCAGCAGCAAATAGCAGTAGTAACCAAACCACGTCATAACCTTCGGCGACGGCGGCACTCATAATCATCGATTTGGAGACAAAACCACTGAATAATGGGAAGGCCGAAATAGAGGCCGCCCCAACAATACAGAGGATCGCAGTTTTTGGCATACTCTTGTATAAACCACCCAATTCCGAGCCGTTGATACGCCCTGTCATATGCAGTACCGCCCCCATGCTCATCAATAGCAGGCCTTTAAAGATAACGTCATTAAAGGCATGTGCTACGGCGCCATTGAGGGCTAGTGAGGTACCAATACCCACGCCCACGACCATAAATCCAACCTGGTTAATCATGCTGTAAGCTAATACCCGGCGCAGATCATTTTCAATAACGGCGTAAAAGATAGGAAAACATGCCATGGTAACGCCGATCCACACCAACAATTCCGTGCCAGGAAAGCCGCGAGCAAGGGCATAAACAGCCACCTTGGTAGTAAAGGAGGCAAGAAAAATAGTGCCCGTTGGCGTGGCTTCGGGATAACCATCTGTCAACCAGTTATGCAGAAATGGGAAAGCACATTTGATACCAAAGGCCAGGAATATTAACCAAGCGCCGATGCTCAGTAGGCCTTCATGCTCCAAGCCAATTTCAGTAAAACGGGCGCTACCTGTTTGCTGAATAAAGATAAGGGCGCCAGCAAGTAACAATAAACCCGACAGCACCTTCATGACGATATAACGCATGCCGGCGCCATAGGCCCGCTCGGTGCGCCTTGCCCAAATTAAGAATACGGAGGTTAGGGCTAACAGCTCCCAAAACACAAACAAGGTGAGCAGATCGCCGGCAAACACCGCACCCACGGCACTAGCGGCATAACTTAAACCAGCAAAGTGTTGCAAGGTATCTTTCAGGTGCAGGGCATAAACAATGGCGATAAAGGCCGCCAGATGGAACAGATAACCAAACATGATACTCAGTTTATCAACCCGCACAGGCTCCAATTGATAGCCCATAAACTCCATAGTCCAGTAAAGACCTGGTTCCAAACCTGCCAGCTGCAAAGCACCCCAAATTGGCGTCAACAACATGATGGCACTACGCAGGTGGCCGCGTAGCACAACAGCGGCAAAGGCACCAATTAATAGCGGTAAAAAAGGCGGTAAAAGTGGCAAGCTACTTATCATAGTAGTCTTCCTCTTTCATCAGCACTTTACGCATGGCCTTGGCGACCACAACAAGGGCGACACAACCAACGAAGCCATAAATGGCATAAAACGCCGGAATGTTTTCCCAACTATGATAGACGTGCCTATGCACAACAAAGTCCACCACTACTAAGACCACGCAAAGGGCATAGAAAACCTTGAGCATCTTGCCAATATTTTCCGGTTTATCGAAGAAGTCCTGCTGTTCTTGTTCATTATTCATGTCAGACTATCCTTTGATATCGGTCGATACGCTAGGTATCAAGTTGATCAAATCAATAATGGGTTGCGGATTTAAAAACAGCACTACACAAGCTGTCATAGTGATGACGATGGCGATTAAGCTTGGCAACGGCGCCTCTTTGGTTTCTGCCCATGACCAAGGCTGCTGATTTGCCCCTCCAGGGGCAAAGAAAGCCTTAATTGGTAAGGGCAACAGGTAAGCCACATTAAGCAAAGTACTGATCGTCAGCACCACCACAATGATCAGCTTGTCGGCCTCAAGAGCCCCCATCAACAAATACCATTTACTCCAAGTACCCGCCATGGGAGGCAAACCGATAATACTCAGTGCCCCTACGGCAAAAGCAATCATGGTGATTGGCATTTGACGCCCTAAGCCCACCATTTCACTGATATTTTTCTTGTGACTTGCCACCAAGATGGCACCAGCACAGAAGAACAAGGTGATCTTACCCACGGCATGGGTAACGATGTGCAAACTGGCCCCCGCCACAGCCACAGAAGTGGCCAATAACGCACCCACAACAATGTAGCTAAGCTGACTCACCGTAGAATACGCCAAGCGGGCTTTCAAATTGTCCTTAGTCATAGCGATCGCCGAGGACAGCAGTACCGTGGCAGCAGCGATGTAGAGCATGATATCAGCGCTAGCGATGGCAGAAACATTCTCCACGCCAAAGATATAGATAACGATTTTTAGGATGCTAAACACCCCCGCCTTCACCACCGCCACGGCGTGCAACAAAGCACTTACTGGGGTTGGAGCCACCATAGCAGCAGGTAACCAACGATGGAATGGCATAATGGCTGCCTTACCAACACCATAGCAAAACAGCACCAATAAGATCGCCAACACCCCTTCGGACTGGCCACCCAAGATACCGCCAGGGGTAAATTTCAGCGTACCTGTGGTTGCCCAAGTACCAATAATCGCCAATAGCAAAAATGCCACCGAGGTGCTGAGCAGTATACCCAGATAAACCCGCCCGCCCCGTCTTGCCTCTCGGGTACCCGCATGGGTAACCAAGGGGTAGGTAGACAAGGTTAACACTTCGTAGAAGATGAAAAGGGTCAGCAAATTTTCGGCAAAGCTAATCGCCATAACGGAGCTAATAGCTAAGGCAAAACAAAAGAAGAAGCGCGTCTGATTGCTCTCATTGTGGCCACGCATATAGCCAATGGCGTATATGGTTGTGATAATCCACAAAAAGCTCGCTACCAAGGCAAACAACACCCCCAAAGGCTCCACAGCAAAGGCGATACCCATACCGGGCATCGGTTCTACCCAAGAAGTGACCATATCCACCTGGTTAAAGGTATGCTCGGTCACAGCCAACACTAAGGTAAACAACACCACCGCCGTGGCAATAGAGACGGCTTCCCTTAGATTTGGCTGCTTGTCTAATAACAGCACCAATGCTGCTCCGACTAGCGGCACCATGATGGTGAGATTAATCAGTTGCGAAGGTTCTATAGCTGACCAAATATTCATTGCCCTAGCCCCCCGGTTACCGAGGGATTAGTGAGCCACTGTGCCGCCGCCTCCGCCGCGCCAACGGTCCAAGAATTATCAATACCGAAGTAAACATTAGCGATAACCAGTATCCACATAGGAATCAACATCAGCATGGGCGCTTCTTTGACCTTATCATTGGCATCGATAGCGTCTCGCATATAGGCCGCTTCCACAATGCGCCCCATATAAACCATGGCCAGCAATGAACCTAGCAACACCAATACCGCAATCAGCCATTGTTGTTGTTCCAGTGCCGCGCTCACCAAATACCACTTGCTCACAAAACCCACCGTTAGGGGCATGCCAATCAAGCTTAAACCAGCAATGGTAAACGCTGCCATAGTCCAAGGCATGCGTTTGCCAAGCCCATGAAATGCTCTAATATCCACGGAACCAGTACGTAGCAAGACCGCCCCCACAGCCATAAATAACGCCCCTTTCATAAGGGCGTGATTGAAAATGTGTAAAATGCCAGCCATGAGTCCAGCGGTACTGACTAGGCTAATGCCCAATATCATGTAACCAATTTGCGCTACGCTGCTGTAGGCCAGAACCGTCTTAACATTGGCTTGCAGAATGGCCAGATAAGAGCATTTGAAAATACCCACTATCGCTAGTACCAGCAAGATCACATCCATACCCATGGACATGAATACGTAATCAGGTCCAAAGATGGTAAAGATAAAGCGCACCATGACATACACCGCCACCTTGGTCGCCGTGCTGGCCAAGAAAGCACTTACCGCGGATGGCGCATAGGTATAGGCCGGAGGTAGCCACATGTGCAATGGGAACAAGGCCAACTTGATACTGACGCCCACCAAGATAAAAGCGAGCCCCGTATTCAAGGTTCTGCTGGCCCCCTCGGCGGAGATACGGGCAGCCAAATCAAGCATATTCAGGGTACCCGTTTGCATATACAGCATACCCACACCAATCAGTATGAAGGTAGCGCCAATGGTGCCCATAACCAGATATCGGAAGGATGCAATTAGCGCCCGCTTGTCGGCCGCTAGACTCACCAAGGTATAGGTAGCTAGAGACGATATCTCTAAAAAGACAAATAAGTTAAAGGCGTCGCCGGTCGTTAAAATCCCTGACAAGCCCGCCAAACACAACATATGTGCGGTATAAAACAGGGCGTGTTGGGCGCTATCAATTTCCTCGGCAATGCTCGCCTTGGCATAGATCAGCACCAGCGTAGAAATAGCCGTTACCACACTCAACACCAGAGCACTTGCGGTGTCGATACGTATTTCGATACCCCAAGGGGGCTGCCAGCCACCGACGGCATAACTCAAGGCGCCCAGGTCCATGGTTGACTGTAATATGCTCAAAGAAATGCAAAAGCTAGCGGCGCTAACTATAGTCGCCAGCAACCACGCCAACTGGCCACGGCCCAACAAGATACAAATGGGTGCTGCCACCAAGGGCAACACGATTGGCAAAATAAGGAAATGCTGTTCTAACATCAAATTAAGTCGTCCTTATCTCTAAATTCATTTTCTTCGACGGTGCCATAGGCCCGTTTGATCCTGATGATCAGCGCCAAACCAACAGCGGTGGTAGCCACACCAACGACAATCGCCGTGAGAATTAATACATGGGGTAAGGGGTTGGAGTAGCTAGTGATACCTTCAGCAACAATGGGAGCGCTACCGCCGGACACCTTGCCAATGGAGATATACATAATAAACACAGAGGTTTGAAAGATGTTTAAACCCACCACCTTTTTAACCAGATTGTTGGCAGAAATAACAATATAGAAGCCGGCCATCATCAAGAACACAACGACCCAGTAGTTATAATGATCGACGATAAAACTCATTGAATATTGGTCCTTTCTGCTTGGCCGGCAAAGGCATAAAAAATACTCAAAATGGCCGCAAATACGGTGATGCCCACCCCTAATTCGATGACAATGATGCCTAGGTGCTGCCCTGCTACTGGGTCATTGGACAAAACGTTATAATCCAGAAAATTGCCGCCCAAGAAGAGGCTAGTGATACCCGTACCGGCATAGATCAACACGCCGACGGCCATTAGTGCTCTTAACAATGTGGGCCTTAATACATGCGTTGCCAGAGGTAAACCAAACACCAAAGCATATAAAATCATCGCTGCTGCGGCAATAACACCGGCCTGAAACCCTCCTCCGGGCCCATAATCACCATGAAACTGCACATACAAGGCAAACAAAATGGTTAGCGGAATAATCAGCTTGGCGACCACTCTCAATACCAAATGTGACTTTAAACCCGATACTATAGCCACACCATCACGCTTAGGCATGCCTAATAAACTCAAGACACCAATCGCAGCAGCAAACACCACCGCCGTTTCACCTAGGGTGTCAAAGCCGCGATAACTTGCTAACACTGACGTCACCATATTGGGCAAACCCACTTCCTGTGGTGACTGCTCAATATAACGTGGCGCCACGTGATGATGCACGGGGTTGTCAGGATTACCAAATGGAGGCATATCCAAGGTGCCGTAGATAAGGGCAGCGCCGGTAATCAGCACCACAAGCAAAGGCATTAATCGTGAATGACTGCTGGTTTTTTCTTCGCGACCGGTCAACGCCAAAGTACTCAACATCAACACCGTTGAAATACCAGCGCCCACGGCAGCTTCGGTAAAGGCCACGTCAACGGCATCAAGATTGACAAAAATCAACGCCGTGAGAAAACTATAGATGCCAAAGAGCATGACCGCGGCGAACAAATCTTTTAGGTAGATGACGCCCAAAGCAGTGATGGCCAACATGCCCAATAGCACCAGATCTATAAACTCTGCCATCAGCTGTTATCCTTTTGCTTAGTGGCTTGCGTTTCTGCCATGGTTAACAAGCCACCATGCCGTGCAGATTTTGCCAAAGCGTGGGACGCAGTGGGACTAGTCAGCAACAGAAACACCAATATAAACAACAACTTCACCGCCACAAGGTCAAAATCTGTGCGCAATATTAAACCCAGAATAATGAGTAGAGCAGCAATAGAATCGGTGACACTAGCAGCGTGCACACGGGTAAAGAAATCGGGGAATTTAAAGAGGCCGATGGCACCGGTGAGTCCAAAAAAAGCCCCGAGTATCAAGCATAGGCTACTGGCCGTTTCTAATATCACAGTGATGGCCCCTTATCATCCTGGCTGTCAGCCGTGGCGGTGTATTCGAAGAAACGCAACACCGCGATCATGCCAACGAAGTTAATCAGCGCATACACAATGGCGATATCAAGGAAGTCTGGACGCTCTCCTAGAAAGCCAAGCACCGCAATCAACAACGCGGTTTTGGTACCAAACATGTTAATACCAAGAATACGGTCATACACCGTATCGGCTCGTAAGGCCCTCGCTAACGCCAGCGCCATGACCGATAGAATAGCCACGCTAGTAATACTCAACACCAACATTAGTATTTATCTCCCATCACATCCGCGATCTTCTTAGCCATTCCCCCCGCCTTTAAGTCAGCAATTGATTGCTTGTTTAAGGCATGCACGGTGACTTCATCGTCATCAATATCAACACTTAGGGTGCCAGGCGTTAGGGTGATGGAATTGGCATAAAGCACGCGATTTTTTTGCGCTACTTTGCTGATTGGCAATTTAGCCATGGTGGGAGATAAACCCTTCTTGCTCCAAACCAATTTCGCAACTTCGATACTAGACAGGAGTATTTGGCCGCTCAACCAAAGGCCATAACGCCAAAAGGACAAACCCAGCGCAGGCGTCTGAGGCTGTTCATCAGCGGCATCCATACGCCGTAACAACACCACCACCAATGCCACTGAGACAACCCCAAAAGCAATTAGTAGGGGCTTTAAAAATCCCGACAAAAGCAGCCAAAATGCCATCAGCACAATGGCCCAGATAAGTAAATGGATGAACGGACGTCTATTCATGAGCAGCCTTCGTATTGGTTATCGCTGTACTTGAATAGTTAGGGAATTGGTCCTTAGGTTATGCATGACTTTTTCAGCCATATTACCCATGAGCATCCCCTTCAAGCCAGTATGTCCCAAACTACCCATAATAACTAATTCTGCTTTTACCTCATTCGCGCAATGGGGAATAGCCTTATCTGGTGCACCGGCTGCAACATGCAAGGTAACATTAGGCAAGTCATGGCCTTTTAGTACCTCTACCAGCATAGCCTCGCCTTCAGTACGATGTTCGCGGGCAAAATTCTTCACATCCACCATATCCAATTCCTTTAAGATATTGGACACAGGGAAGGTATAAATTAGGTGGACATGGCAATCGAAAGTTTGCGCCCATTTCTTGGCCCAAGCCAAAATATTGTCATTTAATTCTCGGCGTTCGTTTATCACCACCTTAGCATCCACGGCGGCCACCACGGCAGACTGGCTGCGCCAGTGTTGTTGACTAGCAATAAGCACAGGTACTTCAAGGCTACGAATAAGCTCCCAATCGCAAGGAGTGTGAAACAGAGATTCCGTGCGGTTACCGGCTTTCACAATCAGATCAAAATCCTTGCCTTGGCAATAATCTAATACCCATTTAACGATGTCAGTAGTTACCACAACCTGACTTTTGATGGTTTCTTTGTGCTCATAATCGGCAAAAATTTTATCTAACGATTCAGCAAGGTCTGCTGTTTGACTAGCCAAAGTAGATTTTTCTGGCTTCACATCGCCTTGTGCTTTTACAAAGCGCACGACATCGATTTCGGCACCCAGTGGGGCGGCAATGTCATGCGCCTTTTTTAAGGAACAATGATTTGTTTCATTAACATACGTAATAACTAATATTGATTTAGGCATATTTATCCTTGTTATTTGAACCCTAAATAAATCTATCTACTAAAGTTCAATCCGTCAAGCTGGTGATATATTAATATCTTATAGACGAACGAACTAAAGACACAGAAAGGGTTTAAGCAATCAACAATATGCCTAGTATGCCGCACTAAGGCGGCGTCACGGGGAGGGGCTATCTACACGGAAAAGGGATAAGCAATGGCCGGATGACTTTGGTAATCTTCCACTTCAAAGTCTGCTGTAGTTACCCAGGTTTCCAAGTCTTCTAAAGTTTTAATGTCCGGATTGATCTTTAAGGTAGGCAAGGGTAACGGCTCACGTTTGAGTTGTACGTCACGCATGAGTTCTAGCTGGTCTTCGTAGATGTGAGCATTCACTATCTTATGATAAGCCTTGCCAGCTTTGTGGCCAGTGATTTGTGCCATAATGGCCAAGAAGAAGTACACCTGCACCATATTAAAGTTGAGGCCCAGAGGCACGTCACAGCTGCGCTGAGTACTGTTAAGATAAAGGGTATCACCCAACAAGGAAAAGTGGTGGCTGTACATGCACGGGCGCAAACAGCCCATGTGGAATACACCCGGATGATAGAAGGTGTAAATTTCACCGCGGTCATCACGACCGGCTTTTAAGTCATCGTAGATTTTGCGCAACAGGTCTAAACTACCGCCATCTGGCTTGGGGAAGTTACGCCCTACTTTGCCGTAGATAAAACCGCAGTCGTCTGCGCCTTTGCGGTAGGAATTGTTTAACCAAGCTTCGTTGTCGTTGGCATTGGCATCCCAGGTTTTGGTGCCTAGGGCACGAAAATCAGCCGCATTATCGTAACCACGAATATAACCCAGTAGCTCCGCAATAGCGGACTTGTAGAAGCTCTTGCGGGTAGTCACTAGCGGAAACTCACCAGCACCTACGTCATAGGTTAAATCAGCATTAATAACCGTCAAGCAACGCTTACCTGTACGTTCATTTTCTACCCATTCACCTGTATCGATGATGCGCTGACATAAATCCAGATACTGTCGCATGAAACCAAACCATTTAAGTTAGAATATTCCCCACGAAATGATAGCAGAGCTAGCCGTTTTAATACATGACTAGTAGAATGGTGAACATAATTTTATATTTCGCTCAAAGACCATTCTCATGTCCCTAGCCTTAATCGTCGCCGCATCCGAAAACAACGCCATTGGCAAGAACAACCAATTGCCTTGGTACCTACCTGGTGACCTAAAATACTTTAAAGCCATCACCATGGCTAAGCCCGTCATCATGGGGCGTAAAACTTTTGAATCTATTGGCAAGCCACTACCTGGGCGTGACAACATTGTTATATCCAGAAATACCAGCTACCAGGCAGAAGGCATTAAGGTAGTGGCTAGCTTAGAAGAAGCCATTACCCTAGCTGAAAGCATTACCCTGATTAATGGTGGCGAAGAAATCATGATCATTGGTGGCGCACAGATTTACCAACAAGCACTCGCCATTGCTGACCGGGTGTATCTAACTCGCGTACATCGCCATGTTGAAGGCGATGCCTTCTTCCCAGAACTTGCTGCACAAGATTGGCAAGAAGTCGCCCGCGAAGATATCGCCGCAGAAGAGCCCAATCCCTTCGACTTCAGTTACCTAGTATTAGACCGAGTGAGCAACTAATGTTATTTGCCTTGTATATGGCACTAGGTGCCTTTGCAGGATTGTTAGCTGGCCTATTTGGCATCGGCGGCGGCATTATTGTTGTACCGGTATTGGTTTTTGCTTTCACCTTGCAAGGCATTCATCCTGAAATATTGATGCATATGGCCGTAGCGACCTCTTTAGCCAATATCGTATTCACTGCCATCAGTGCGATTCGCACGCATCAGAAAAAAGGCGCTATCCTGTGGAGCATGGCCAAGCCCATAGCAATGGGCATGCTCATCGGTACCTTTATTGGTGTCAACACAGCCGTAGCCGTGCCAGGTGAAATACTACAAGGGGTATTTGGTACCTTTGCTTTATACCTAAGTGCCAAGATGATCTTGCTCACCAAACGTCCTCCACAAAAGCAATTGCCCGGTACCAATGGCCTAGTTATCACCGGTGGCGTCATTGGCTGGGCATCGGCGATCTTTGGCATTGGTGGTGGTAACTTGCTGGTATCTTGGTTGGTTAACCGCGGTGTAATCATGCAAAAAGCCGTGGCTACGGCGGCAGCATGTGGCTTAGCTATTGGTTTGGTGGGCGCAGTGACCAACGTTGTGGCAGGCACTGGCCACCCTTTATTGCCAGAATACGCCCTGGGCTTTGTTTATCTACCGGCCCTATTCGGTATTATTATCACCAGTACTTTTGCTGCTAGCTTTGGTGCCAAGATTGCCCACCAGTTGCCAGCCAAAAAGCTGCAACAAATGTTTGCCGTGCTACTCTTGTTGGCAGGCCTGCGCATGCTGGCCAATGTACTTCTATAAACAAGGAACAAGACTATGCTGACTTATCCGAATATTGATCCTGTGGCATTACAACTAGGCCCTATCAGTATTCATTGGTATGGCATCATGTACATGGTAGCTTTTGTCTCGGCATGGTGGCTTGCCATGCGCCGTGCCGAAGCCCATGGCTTCAACAAAGACCAAGTCAGCGATATTATTTTTAACGGCGCCATCGGCGTGGTCTTAGGTGGTCGCTTAGGCTATATCCTGTTTTACAATTTTGATGCATTTTTGCAAAACCCAAGCATGCTACTACGCGTCTGGGAAGGCGGCATGTCTTTTCACGGTGGTTTGATTGGTGTGGGCTTGGCGCTGTTCTATACGGCACGCCGCCACCAGCGTAGTTTTGCAGAATTAGTGGACTTTGCCACACCGATCGTACCTATCGGTTTAGGTGCGGGGCGCATAGGCAACTTTATAGGTGGTGAACTTTGGGGCCGCCCTACTGACTTGTCTTGGGGCATGGTATTCCCTCACGTAGACCAGCTAGCACGCCACCCTTCTCAGCTTTATCAGTTTGCCCTAGAAGGCATACTGCTATTTGCTCTAGTTTGGTTCTATTCCGCTAAACCTCGCGCAGCTTTTCGAGTATTTGGGGTGTTCTTGATTGGGTATGGCTTACAGCGTTTTGTGGTGGAATTTGCCCGCCAGCCAGATTCGCACCTCAACTTTGTGGCCTTTGATTGGATGACCCAAGGGCAACTATTGTCCCTGCCAATGATGGCTATCGGCGCTTTTCTGTTGTTACGCCCAGTTAAATCAAGCCTGTAAACCCTATGTGTTTGATTGTTGTTGCCCATCAAGTCCACCCAAACTACCCACTACTGCTGGCCGCCAACCGCGACGAGTTTCGCCAGCGGCCCACGCAACGCATGCATCACTGGCAGCAACCCAACATACTAGCAGGCAAAGACTTGCAGGCTGGTGGTACCTGGCTAGGTGTTGGCAATGATGGCCGCTGGGCAGCCCTCACTAACTATCGCGACGGCAGCAGCAAAACCGTCGCGGGACCTTCTCGTGGTCACATTTGCACGCACTTTATTGAACAAGACCTGAGCGCACTTCACTTTGCACAACAACTGAGCCAGCAAACCTATGCCGGTTTCAATGTGTTGTTATGGGATGGTGAGGACTTGGTTTATTACGCTAGCCAAGGTGAGCAAGCCCTACAGGTTCTAAAGCCAGGTATTTATGGCCTCAGCAATGCTCATTTAGACACCAATTGGCCCAAGGTCAACATCGTTAAAGCAGGTATGACAGATCTTTTAGCTGAGCCAGAAGTGGCCCACCAACACCTGCAAAATATCATGTTTAACAACCAGCTAGCTGCGCATCATTTGTTGCCCGATACAGGCATACCTTTAGACTGGGAGCAACGTTTATCTTCTTGTTTTATTGATGCCCCAGACATGGACTATGGCACCCGCACTTGCATCAGTATACTGCAAGACCAGACAGGCCAATTACACATCAAAGAAAGGGATTTTGATACCACAAATAGCCCTGATCAGGACTTTTCTTTTAACTTAACACCATGACCATGCAAGCGGTTGAGACCCGCCGTTTCCATCATTTCTTTCACCAAAACCTCAACCTGCGCCGAGTTGGCTTGCAATAAAGCTTGCTGCAACATTGCTTGAGCTTGTTGTTTAGTGAAATTACGCAAAGCCGACTTCACCTTGGGTAAACCCGCCGCGTTCATAGACAGGGTATCGTAACCCATGGCCATTAATAGCAGCGCCCCAGCTGGCTCACTAGCTAGCTCGCCGCACAAGCTGACTGGAATATTAGCCGCCTTACCGGCGTCCACTATCTGCTGCAAGGCCATAAGCACCGCAGGATGCAAAGAGTGATACAAATCAGCCACTTGCGGGTTATCACGGTCCACAGCTAGCAGGTACTGAGTGAGATCATTACTACCTACGGAAATGAAATCTACCTTGGCCGCCAAGTGATGGGCCTGATAGACCGCCGCGGGTACTTCAATCATCACACCAATGGGTGGTTTGGCAACCTGACAACCTTCTTCAAGCAGTTCTTGATAGGCCTGCTCTATGAGAATCAAGGCTTCGTCCACCTCACTCACGTGAGTAATCATGGGTAACAATATTTGCAGGTTATCCAAGCCTTGGCTGGCTTTCAACATGGCGCGAATCTGCACCAAGAATATTTCTGGGTGATCGAGGGTGACACGAATGCCACGCCAACCCAAAAACGGGTTATCTTCTTGAATTGGAAAATAAGGCAAGGCCTTATCACCGCCAATATCTAGGGTGCGCATGGTTACCGGGCGTGGAAAAAAGCCCTGCAATTGGGTGCGGTAGCAATCCACCTGTTCTTGTTCAGAAGGAAAATGCTCCTTAATCATAAAGGGCACTTCGGTACGGTACAAACCAACACCTTCGGCCCCATTGTCTAAAGAACGACCCACATCAATAGGCAAACTGGTGTTGACCATCAAGGGCACTATGTGACCATCTCTGGTTTGCGCTGGTAGGTCGCGCAGCACTTCCAACTCTTTGGAAAAGTTGGCTTCTTCAACAATAGCTTGCTGGTAATAATGGTACAGATCGGCACTTGGGTTGACATAAATATGCCCCGTGTGACCATCAATGATGATTTCCTTGCCTTCCATACGCGTGTAAGGGAAATCAACTGCCCCCATGACCGTAGGAATACCCATAGAACGCGCCAAAATAGCCGCGTGGGAATTGTTGGAGCCTTGTATAGACACAATGGCCTTCAACTTATCCGCAGGCACCTCGGCTAACATAGTCGCCGTGACTTCCTCTGCTACCAAAACCGTGGTATCAGAAAAATAGCGCTCTTTGGTTTGCGTCTGTTGCAACTCAGCCAAGACACGCCGACCCAAATCACGAATATCCGTGGCCCGTTCTCGCAGGTAAGGATCGTCCATCATCTCAAAGGCTTGAATATGCTGGCGTACCACCTGACGTAACGCACCTTGGGCCCATTGACCCTGGCGAATAACGGCAATAATTTCGCCCGCCAAAGCGTTGTCATCCAGCATGCGCATATATACTTCGAACAACTCGTGTTCTTGGTCTTTAAGGCTACGAGCTAGCGTTCTACTTACTACCTTGATCTTGCGTCGTACCGCATGCAAAGCGTTTTGAAAAGACTCGATTTCGGATTCGATATCCTCGCAAACACGATCCGGTACTTTCTTTAAATCGGCAGGTGGAGCAATGACAGCCACGCTAGCAATCGCCACACCGCCAGAGCCACACACCCCTGCATAGGCAACGTCTGTAGACTGTTCATCGGCGAGTACGTTGGCACGCAAACCACCACCTGTGGCTTCCGCATGGGCAATAAAACCGGCTAATTGCGCAGACAGCGTAATCAGCATGGCCTCTTCTTCATCGGTGTACTGGCGGCTAGCGCTATGCTGCACAACCAATACACCCAAAACAGAACGATGGTGCACAATAGGTACACCCAAGAAGGCGTTGAACGGCTCTTCGCCTATACCTTCTACTGGGTGAAACCAGCGATGCTGAGAGGCTTCGTTGCTACGAAAAGGCTCCGAACGATGGGCAACAAAACCGACTAAACCTTTACCAGAGGGAATACATAAGTTACCAATGGCACTTTCATCAAGACCTTTAGAAGCCATTAATACAAAGTTTTTGGTACTAGGAAAATGCAAGTATATAGAACATACGTCTGTGCGCATGGCGCGCTTTACGTTGTCCACCACTAGGTCAAGCGCCGACTGCAGGTTTTCTGCCGCCGCCACTTGTTGGGTGATTTTTTTAATACTTGATAGCATATTTAGTCTCAGTCTTGCGTGTACTGCAGGCTAAAATCTTGCCCGTGAAATACTAAACGTGAATGACGATGGCATAATTCCTTCATAGCTCGACGGTACACTTCACGTTTAAATGGTACTACTTGGCCAACAGGATACCAATAGCTTACCCACTCCCAATTATCAAACTCAGGCTTGTCGCCAGCCATACACTCCACGGCAGAGTCTGGCGCTAGCATCTTTAGCAAAAACCATTTTTGTTTCTGGCCAATACAAACAGGTTGTTGCCCATGGCGAATCATGCGCTTGGGTAGACGGTAGCGCAACCAACCACGGGTACAGGCTAAAACTTCCACATGATGCGGGTCTAAACCAATCTCTTCTTTTAATTCCCTAAACAAGGCTTGCTCTGGCGTCTCGTGGGCATCAATGCCCCCTTGAGGAAACTGCCAAGCATCCCAACCAACTCGTTTAGCCCACAACACTTGGCCTTCGGAGTTCGCTAAGATAATACCGACATTAGGGCGAAAACCATCCTTATCGATCACGGATTTTCACCAAAAAATTTTTCATACCCCATTGTTCCATAAAAACAGCATCAACAACAACTCTATAGTAGAATAAGATAAGTTTTACAATTCAAATACATAGACCTTTGTATAAGCATCCTAGCTAAGAGCACCCACCATGACCAGACTCGCCCTGTTTGACCTTGATAACACCCTACTTGCCGGTGACAGCGATCATAGCTGGGGCGAATTTATGGTGGCCAATGAAATGGTAGATGGGGCTTATTTCAAAGCGCAAAACGATCAGTTTTATGAAGATTACAAAAATGGCTGCCTAGATATGCATGCCTATGGTGCGTTTATACTAGCACCGTTGACCAAATACAGCCCACAGGAATTAGTACAATACCACTACCGATTTATGCACGAATGCGTGATTCCGATGGTACTACCCAAAGGCCAGGCCCTGCTACAAGAACACCGCGATGCCGGTGACGAAATCGTTATCATCACGGCTACCAACGACTTTGTGACCTTCCCCATTGCCAAGTACTTAGGTGTTAACCACCTCATTGCCACCACGGCAGAAAAGGTCGACGGCCAGTACACCGGCAAGATCTCTGGTACACCTTGCTTAAAAGAAGGCAAAATTGGCAAATTAATGGATTGGTTAGATACCACGGACTACAGCCTCATGGGCGCCCGCTTCTATAGCGATTCGTTTAACGACATCCCACTATTAGCCGAAGTAGACGAACCCGTTGCGGTTGACCCAGACGCTACTCTGCGCGAGCATGCCGTGGCTCATGAGTGGCCAATTATTACCTTACGTTAGCCGTCATTGCACCGACTTAAAAACCCGGGCTAATACCCACTAGAATAGATTTCAAGTAATCCGTTTCAGCAATGGCTGGGTGGATTGGGTGATCACCACCTTGGCCGCCGTGTTCTAAAATTTGGCCGTGACGGCCGTTTTTGCGACAGGCGTCGTTGATCATATCCACTAGGCGGCTACGCTGCAGGTGCATAGAACAAGATGCGGATACCAGATAGCCAGTGTCGGCAACCAAACGCATAGCCAGCTGGTTAGCTCGTTGGTAGGCCAACTCACCGCTTTTGATGTCTTTGCGGCGGCTTATAAAGGCTGGCGGGTCAAGAATAACAACATCAAAGCGTTCGCCGTCTTCTTTTAACTGCTTTAAAGCGGCAAAGGCATCACCTTTAATGGTGCTAACACGGTCGGCGATATTATTCAGTTTGGCTTGTTCGTGTACCAAGTCTAACGCTTGCGCTGAAGCGTCTACACATACCACCTCGCTAGCCCCAGCTGCACCAGCCTGAATACCCCAGCCGCCAACGTAACTAAATAAATCCAGTACACGTTTGCCTTTACTTATAGCTTGCACGCGGGCACGGTTAAGTCGGTGATCATAGAACCAGCCGGTCTTTTGGCCATGCCACACGGGTGCCATAAAGTCGACGCCATTTTCTTGTAAAGGCACCAGCTCAGGCACATCACCTTGCACGGTACGCACGTATTCTTCCAAACCTTCAATCTGACGCATCTTGCCGTCATTTTTTAACAAGATGTTCAAACCTGGTTGTACTTGGTTGATGGCATCCAACAAAGGCTGCAATAGCATTTCCATGCCAGCCAGAGATACCTGTACCACAATGGTGTCACCAAATCGGTCAATCACTAGGCCTGGCAAACCATCACTATCACCATAAATCCAACGATAGGATTGGGCTGCAAATAGACGCTCACGGCTAGCCAAGGCTCGCTGCAGGCGCTCCACCAAGTCAGTTTCTGTCAATGGTGCATCGGCACGGCGGTTCACTAGGCGGGCACAAATCAACTGCTGTGGGTTCACCATTGCCGTACCTAATGGCTTGCCTTTATGGTCTAGAACGTCGACCTGTTGGCCCAGCATAAATTGCTGCAAAGGTGTCTTGGCGACATCCACCTCGTTACTGTATATCCATAGGTGGCCGCCACGTAAACGACGGTCGGCTTTGGGCTTGAGAATTAAGTGGGCCATGATGGAGTCAACTTTTTTGGTGGATAGATTGTTTGCACATCGGTGCCAAGAATAAGGAGCCAGGCACCTATTCTAGATAGAAATTATTCTTCGCAAGCTTCGGCGTAGACTTCGGCATCGAGCAAAGCTTCTAGTTCCGAGGCGTCGGATAAGCGCATGCGGCAAATCCAGGCATCGTAGGGTTCGGAGTTGACGTTTTCTGGATCATCTTCAAGTTCAGTGTTAACTTCAATCACTTCACCCGATACGGGTGCGTACAAATCCGACGCTGCTTTAACGGATTCGATAACACCAAATTCGTCTTCGGCGCCGTATTCATTGCCAACGACAGGCAGTTCTACAAACACCACATCGCCCAGGGCTTCTTGAGCAAAATCCGTGACACCGATGGTCACGGTACCGTCTCCTTCATCACGAATCCACTCGTGGCTGGCTACGTATTTTAATTCTGTTGGGATATTACTCATGGCAAGGTCCTAGTGATTATTTTTTCGCTGAGAATTGTAATGCTTTTGCCGTCACCGGCAAAGGCTTATTCGTCTGTTTTTGGCTAATTGCAAGCCTAGTTTCTAATGTCTAGATAGAGGTGGCAAGTGCTTACCCACTCCCAAGGCTTCTTGGGCCAAATGCTGCTTTAATGGTGCCAAGGCCTGCATGGTATGCATGGCTTTATTGCGTAACATACTTAATAAAGGGTGCTGATTAGCAAATAAACGGGCAAAGCTCTCCATCAAGGCCATCATACGTAGGTTATCGGTTCGACGGCGTTGCTGATGCCGCTCCAACACGCTCATAGCGCCCAAGCTTTGCTGTGCAGACAAGGCCTCGTCGAGGGTTTGCACCAAAGCAGCCACATCTAAGAAGCCTAAATTAACACCCTGGCCTGCTAACGGGTGGATGGTATGGGCGGCATCGCCCACTAATACCAAACCTGGCTGAATATATTGTTTGGCGTGGCGCTGACGCAAGGGAATAACATAGCGCTCATCAGTACCTAACACTTTACCCAGGCGACCTTCAAAGGCGCGCTCTAGGGCAGCACAAAAATCAGCTTCAGGCATTGCCTGCAACGCTTTGGCAGGCAATGCCGGTTGTGACCAAACAATGGAACAATGGCTACCTGTATCACTACCTTGAGGTGAGCGCAAAGGCAAAAAGGCCAACACACCGTTTTCTGTAAACCGCTGCCAAGCTGTATTGTCATGGCCTTTGGCCAGCGCTACACGAGTCACCAAGGCATGGTGAGGGTAATCCCATTCGCGAGTCGGCAAAGCGGATAATTGACGTACCTTAGAATTAGCACCGTCGGCACCGACAACCAGATCGGCACTAATAACACGGCCATCCGCCAAGGTAAGCTGTCGCGGTACCTGTGTCATGGGGCTCATATCCTGCAACATCACCTTTGACCATACTTCGATACCACGCTCTTGCAATTCTTGATGCAAGGCACAGGTAATGGTCTTATTCTCCAGAATATGGCCAAGGTTAGGCAGGTGCTGCTCACTGGCTTTGAATTCAATATGGCCGGTGCCACAAGCATCCCACACATACATGTTTTGGTAGTCTTGCAGACGCCCCATGGTTTGAATGCGCGGCCAAGCACCGAGGTGCGTTAGTAGATTTTGTGAAGCAAGGCTAATAGCGGATACCCGTGGATCAACATCGTCCTCTGCCCAGCCGGCTTGTGCATTAAGCTCCTTGGCTTCCAGCAGCAAACACTGGATACCTATATCTTGTAAGCCACAAGCCAGAGCCGCGCCTACCATACCTGCACCGACAATCACGACAGGAAAGTGGCCAGCTTGGGTTACTGCACTAGCACTCATGATACTTTTCCTGCATCTACTTGCTGCTCAGCAACAGGCACGGGCAACACATTGGCAAGGGGCCGATCTAAGCCCATAGCCGAACGGGTGAATACAGTCTTCGCCAGGGGGATATTTTGCATTGCTAACAAACCCAATTGACGACCAATGGTTAGGCTCTTATCGCGACTAGAAAACAACTTCATAACCTGATCACTGGCGCCTACTGTGCGTTTTTGGTCGCCTCTGCTAGCCTCAACGAATTTTTGCAAATAGGCCAAGTCGCCTATGGCTGCTTGATTTTTACAGGCCATGTGCACTTGTTCAGCAAGGGCAAAGGCACCGCGCAAGGCCAAATTAAAACCTTGACCAGCAATCGGGTGTAGAGTGTGCGCGGCGTTACCAATAACCGCTAGGCCTTGGCGTGCTTGTTCTTTGGCTACGCTTAAAGACAAGGGGTAAACTTGGCGTTCACCCAAGGCCCGAAATTGCCCCATACGAAAACCAATTTGATTCTGTAATTCAGTCAGCAGCGTTGCATTGTCCATGGTAGATAACTCTGCCTGCCTCTGTTTGGGTTGTGTCCACACAATAGCAGCCCGATGCGGGTGATAGTCATGGCTGCTGGCCGAGGTAGCAGCGGGCAGTAACGGCAACACAGCCATCGGGCCTTTACTAGTAAAACGTTCGCAAGCTAAACCATGGTGAGCCTTATCCAAAGCCACATTGACAACCACGGCAACCTGGTCATAACTTTGCTGATGGTTATACATACCCAAGCTATCACGCAGGCTGGAACGGCCGCCATCTGCCATGATAACCAGCTGACAAATAACTTCGGTTTTCTCCACTTGACCACCCACAGTGCGCTCATACACCAATTTACTATCTTGGCGGGCGTTATCAACCTGCAACACTTGTGCCTGATCGATGATGGATACCTGAGCCACGCAGCGCTGCGTTAGTTGCTGCCAAAATACCTGCCCCATGTGCTGATTTTGTAATACATAACCCAAGGCTTGTTGATCCATCTCTTGAGCCTGCATCTGGGCACCAAATGGCTGCCCCTGGTCACTGACATCAATATCCATTATGGGCTGTGCTTGGCTGCATAGATCTGCCCAAACACCGATGCTATCTAATAAGTTACGACTACCCAAGGCCAAGGCGGTAGCGCGGCCATCAAGGTCGCCAGCGGCGGTCGGGGTGCTGTCTTCGGCCTTGGCCGCATCAATAATGGCAATACTGAGCTGGTAACGCTGCGCAATACCAGCTAACGCCAAGGCCATGGAAGCCCCTACCAGGCCACCACCCACAATCACAATATCGTAACTGACGTGCTTCATATAACTTATTCTGCGTTTTGCATTAATGCTTCAATAGCGCCAACTGTAACAGGCACGTGGCGGGTAAGGTTTTCATGGCCGTGATCAGTCACCACAATATTGTCTTCAATACGCACACCTATACCTAACCACTTGGCATCAACATCAGCCGTGTCGGCAGCTATATAAATACCCGGCTCCACAGTAGTCACCATACCAGATCGCAATGGTCGCCATTGGTCATCAATTTTGTACTGACCTACGTCGTGCACGTCCATGCCCAACCAATGGCCAACGCCGTGTAAATAAAACGGCTTATAGGCTTCATCTTTGATAAGTTGTGCCACATCGCCCTGAAGAATACCTAGATCAACAAGCCCTTGCGTAATCACCAGCACCGCAGCATCTTGCATAGCGTTAACGGGGACGCCGTCTTTTACCACGGCAATTGCTGCCTCTAGGGCCTCTAAAACGATGTTATAGATTTGCTTTTGCGGTTCACTAAAGCAGCCATTCACAGGGAAGGTGCGGGTGATGTCGGCGGCGTAATAATCAATTTCACAACCGGCATCAATCAATACCAAATCACCATCTTGCAAGGGCTGGTTATTATCCTCGTAATGCAAAATACAGGCATTGTCTCCACCGGCTACAATACTTCCATAAGCCAAGCGCGGGCTGGCCTCCATGCTACAGGCATGACTGAAATGGGCAGCTAACTGATACTCCATCACGCCAGGCTGGCTGCTTTGCATTAGGCGCTGATGGGCGCGAGCAGAAATATCACAAGCCTGCCGCATAACGGCCAGTTCGGCATCTGACTTGATCAAACGCATCTCGTTTAACAAGGCATCTAGGTCGGCATAAAACTCAGGCGCTGCTGCGCCTTGGCGAGTGCGGCCGCGCAAGCGCCCACTACTGGCATCGATATGTTGTTTTACATCACTGCGGCCTTGGGCAGAATAAACAATACTGGCGCCATCCAACCAAGCATCCAAACTAGCCTCCAACTCACTAATTGGTTTGGCTTCATCTACCTGCAAAGACTCTGGCGCGGCCTCTACGCCTAAGCGACGACCATGCCAAGTTTCTTGTAAGCGGTCTTTTTCCAAGCATAGTATTAGACTGTCAAAACCCGTATCTGTGTTGCGCATCAACAAGGCTGAGCCTGATTCAACCAAGCCCGTTAGGTAATACATATAGCTATCTTGGCGATAAGCATGATCGACATCGCCATTGCGTATTGCCGTAGTCGCAGCGCACACCAAGACCACAGAACCTCCAGGCAACTGTGCCATTAGTTTTTGGCGACGTGCCGGGTACTCTTGCTTAGGCAATACGGGTAAACATGTCATATTAGTGAACCGCTGGAGGTTGCTGGTCAACAGCGGCTTGATTGAACTCGCTAAATACCATTAGCGCCGCCATGCGCACATACTCAGTCAATTCCATTAGACTCTGTTCCGCCTCAGCGTTGTCATCATCGTCCAAGGAAACCATGGCTATTTGTGACAAATCATCCATGGTTTCGGTAATTTCTTCGTTTAGCTTTTGCTTCTTGCGATCGTATGCCAAGCCAAAGCCACCCAAAAATCCGCTACACCAGCTACCCAGGGATTCGGCACGGGCAGCTATTTCGGTATCGTCATCAGGCAACAGCAGAGTAAAGGTAAAACCGCCGTCACTAAGCTGCGACAAAGCCAACTCGTATAACCCAACCAACTCGGTTTTATCGTCGTCATCTTCAACTTCTTGTACATCAAGATGAGCCACTACCATAGCCAACCAGGCAGCAGCATCAAAACGCACACCCGCAGCAAGCTGCCCGCACATTAGGCCATGTAGTTCGGCAGGCGTACCAAAGGCACCCATTTCAACGAACATATCGGCAAAATCATCAAAACAATAGGACACGGTTTCTGGCATATCAGACATAGATTTAGCTCAAGCAATAACAAACCTAGTGATTATACCTGAATAATCAGGGGTGTCCGACCATTGACCGACCGCGAACCAGTGTTTAATATTATTTTTTTACTTATTGGTTATTACTGTGTCCAAAATCCATTCCTTGGTGCTGCATATTGAACAGCTGCTCAAGCAACACCAATTACTACAACAAGAAAACCAAACCTTGCGCGCTCAAATAGCGGAACAGGAAGAAACACTGACCAACTTGGATATTAGCCAAAACCAGCAAGGCTATTCTGCTGCGGACGAAGCCACCATGCAGCGCCTGATTGACCTAGTTGATAACAACCTACAAGTCGATGAGGCAAGCAAAGATGAGCAATAATGTCGCTGTAAAAATCACCATATTGGGCCAAAGTTATACCCTGACAAGCCCGGCGGGCAAAGAAGAACAGCTACGTGAGGCAGCCCAATTATTGGACAACCGTCTGCGTACAATTAAAGATAGTGGCCGTGTCGTAGGCCTTGAGCGCATGGCAGTCATGGCGGCTTTAAACTTTAGTGCAGAAGCCTTGCAAACCCGCAAAGACATGGCAACAATGGAACTAGCCTTGGGCCAACTTGATGCCAAAGTGAGCCATCAATTAGACCTATATCAAGGTACCAGCGACTACGATTAACATTGACCGTTGCCAGATCAAACTAGGAGGCATATAATGCGCCTAAGACTCCCTGTAGTTATCGACAGCCGGTTATGTCCTTGAGCCGATAATACCAGTTTGGAAGGGGCCCGCTTTGGTTCTGTGCATGTCCGCTTGACGGAAAGCCTTCTATCAGACAGCCGCTTCCCCCTTGAACCTTCGGGTTCAGGGCCTCTACCGGAAACGCAACTGTGGGGAGTCCTATACATATTCCTAAAAAGGGTAGCTGAACTTCCGTTCACCTACCCTTTTTTACGCCTGCCGTTTCAGCAATTGTAAAGATAGACTGGCACTTTGGGGTCAGAGGGCCTGCCCCATGAGCGCAGCGAGTGCTTTGGGTACCCCAAAGTGCCAGTCTATCTTTACAATTATTTTGAGCAAAAAAAAGGCGGGAACGCGTCCCGCCGCAAAGGCACTTGCCTGAGTCATCTGAGTAATAACTTAGAACACTTGTAGTATAAGGATCGCAACGCAAACGTGTGTCAAGCTGGCGTAAAGAAACGTAAAGCGCAAGCTTGGATTAGGGCTAGCGCTCGCCACTTGTGGCACAATGGCGTTATCGATAAAGGAGTTAATCAATGAGCACCAATACCAGCATCCTACTAGTTGAAGACGACCTAGAACTAAATGAATTACTGACTGAATTCTTACAACTGGAAGATTTCCATGTCACCAGTGCGTTTGACGGTGCCGAAGGTCTAGAGCAAGCTCAACATGGCGATTTTGACGCTATTGTTTTGGATATTATGCTACCTAAAATTAATGGTTTAGAGGTGCTCAAGCAGCTACGCAATAGCAAGAAAACGCCGGTACTCATGTTAACGGCGCGTGGCGATGAAGTGGACCGCATTGTAGGGTTTGAAATGGGTGCCGATGATTACCTGCCCAAACCTTGCAACCCACGTGAACTGATTGCCCGTATCAAGGCCATACTAAGACGCGTTGACATGGACACCGAAGACCAGCGCAAGACAAACAAAAACGGCGTACTAAAATTAGACGATGTGGAAGTCAATCCAGCCACACGAGTTGCCACTTTAAGCAATGAGGTACTGGAACTAACCAGCACCGAATTCAACTTATTAGAAAGCCTGCTTACCAATGCTGGTAGTGTACTAAGCAAAGAAGACCTCACGGAAACCGCCCTCGGCCGCAAACTTACCATGTATGACCGTAGTGTCGATATGCACCTTAGCAACCTCCGCCGCAAACTAGGCCCTTTCAGTGATGGCGAACCACGTATCAAGACAGTACGTGGTGTTGGTTATATTTACGTCGCCCGATAAGGCGCAGCGAGACTCACTATGCGCAGTTTATATTGGAAAATATTTCTCTTTTTTTGGGTAACACTGATACTTACCATGGCATCAGTTGTGACCTTAACCGGCACTATTATCGAAAATCGGCAAAAACTGGAATCGCACCAGATTATCGAAATCGCTATGGAGCTGACCGATGTCTACGAACAAGAAGGGCGTAAGAAACTAGCTTATGAATTGCGCGAAGTGGACGAGCACCATGGCATCAAGGCGTTTATTTTGGATGAGTACAAGCGCCCCATTAGTCGCGTCCATCTACCTAAAGACTGGCTATCCTTTACCCAACCCCTCAACCCAGAGCGTTTTAAAGAACGCACTAGCCGCGGCCTTAAGGCTTACCATGTATCCAGCAGTAGCGGCCGCCGCTACACCTTTGTAGCTCAAGTGTTCCGCGACAGAAGTTACCAGTACTGGTTTCCACACTTACCTGCGCTACAGCTATTTACGGCTTTATTAATCGTGGCGTCTCTCACGGCATTTATTACCTGGCGTATTACCAATCCGTTAAATCGCTTACGCCGAGCCACCAACGCTTTTGCTCGTGGCGAGTTTGAAGCCAGGGTGGACAACGAAGTATGCTGTCGTAAAGATGAGATCAGCCAACTCGGTCTTGCTTTCAACAATATGGCCGAGCGTATTTCATTACTCTTAAGCAACCAACAGCGCTTATTCCGTGACATTTCCCACGAACTACGCACACCTTTGGCGCGCCAGCAAATTGCCTTGGAACTGCTTGCTCGTAAGTTGCCCGAAAAAGATAAATCGGGCACCGAACGCATTGAACGCGAAATCGGCCGCATGAATGAATTGATCGATCAGGTCTTAACTCTACTTCGCTTAGAGCAAGGAGAAAACAAAGCGGAGCAAAGCAACTATAACCTTAGTAGCCTAATTCATCAGGTTGTTCATGATGCTACCTTTGAGGCGCAAAACGACGACAAGATCAGCCTAAATCTACCTAACGCTTGTAACTTGATGGGCTGCCCAGAGCTTACCTCCCGTGCCCTAGAAAACATTATCCGTAATGCCCTGCGCTATACGGGTGACGAAGGCAAAGTTTATATCAATGTATCTCAAGCCAAGGAATGGTTAAGTATTAGCATTGCTGATGATGGCCCGGGCGTACCTGAAGAATCACTCAAACATCTGTTTGAGCCCTTCTACCGCGTGGAAGAAAGCCGCAACCAACAAGCCGGTGGCTACGGCATTGGCATGGCTATTGCGGAACAAGCCATGCGTAGCCAGGGCGGTAGCATCAAGGCCAGCAATCGACCTGAAGGCGGCCTACAGATCGATATCAGCTTGCCGATCAAATAAGGCTAGTGATCGGCACTAGGGCTTAAGAATAGCTGATAAGCTGGGTTGTCCGTTTCTTCATGAAACGCATAACCTAGCTCTTGCAGATAGCTTAACAAACGCGCCTTATCTTCAGCCGGTACTTGCAAGCCCACCAACACTCGCCCATAGGCTGAGCCATGATTGCGATAATGGAACATGGAAATATTCCAATTCTGGCCTAGCTTGGTGAGAAACTTCATCAAAGCACCAGGACGCTCGGGGAAGGTAAAGCGGTACACCACTTCGTTATTCACCTGTGCGTGACCACCCACCATGTAACGAATATGGATTTTGGCCATTTCGTTGTCACTAAGATCTTGCGCAGCAATATCGGCTGCTGCCAACTCGGATAAGAGTTCTTGTTTACCACCGGCATTGGCACTTAGCTGCACACCCACAAAAACCTTGGCGCTTTGCTGATCGGCATAACGGTAGTTAAATTCAGTCACATTACGGTCGCCCAAAGCCTGACAAAATAGCTTAAAGCTACCCGCACGTTCTGGAATACTGGCGGCAATAATAGCTTCGCGGCGCTCGCCAATTTCAGCGCGCTCGGCGACATGTCGCAAACGGTCAAAATTGATATTAGCACCACTAGCTATAGCCACTAGGTTTTGTTGTTGCACCTGTTCGCGTGCCACATATTTCTTTAAACCCGCTACGGCACATGCCCCGGCTGGCTCAGTAATAGCACGCGTGTCATCATACAAATCTTTAATGGCCGCACATAGCTCATCCGTGGTCACGGTAATAACTTCGTCAACGCACTCTTGTGCGATAGCAAATGGCCGTTCGCCAATTTGCGCTACTGCCACGCCATCAGCGAAGATCCCAACCTCTGGCAAAACCACACGCTCACCCGCTGCCAAGGCGGCCTGTAAACAACATGAATCTTCTGGTTCCACACCAATGACCTTGATGTCGGGATTTAAGTACTTAAGATACACCGCCACGCCAGCAATCAGGCCACCACCACCAACGGGCACAAACACCGCATTTATGCCGGCTACCTGGCGCATTAGCTCCACGGCAACGGTACCTTGCCCAGCAATGACATCGTCATTGTCAAAAGGGTGGATATAAACATAACCATGCTCTGCCACTAAGGTAAGCGAGTGAGCATAGGCATCGGGGAAGCCATCCCCATGCAACACCACTTCGGCACCATAAGAGCGTACGGAATTAATTTTGATTTCAGGGGTTGTGGTGGGCATCACAATAGTCGCCTTCACACCTAGATACTGGGCCGACAACGCCAAGCCTTGCGCATGATTACCTGCCGAAGCCGCGACGACACCGGCGGCCTGCTGTGCAGGTGATAGATTTTTTAAGCAATTATAGGCACCGCGTAGCTTAAAAGAAAAAACCGGCTGCAGGTCTTCACGCTTAATCAAGACGTTATTTTGCAAACGAGACGACAAGCCTTTGGCTCTATCTACCGGTGTTTCTTTAGCCACGTCATAGACGTTGGCAGAGAGAATTTTTTTGAT
Source organism: Oceanospirillaceae bacterium (assembly GCA_003521845.1). GTDB lineage: Bacteria > Pseudomonadota > Gammaproteobacteria > Pseudomonadales > Balneatricaceae > Njordibacter. The sequence continues at coordinate 229,509 of DPHB01000026.1, forward strand.
ATAACGGTTGGGCATGGGCGCGCCTATTTAGCAAAGCTGAGTAATTATAAAATCTACCTACAATGTTAATAATTCATACCCTACACGTCTACATAGGCAGCCCATATTTCCGGTATAATAGCTGTTTTAACCCATTCTACCGAGCTGTACATGAATCAGGATGAACTAAAACAAGCCGTGGCCCAAGCTGCCGTGGACCATATTGCACCACACCTTAACAAGGATTCCATTGTTGGCGTGGGCACAGGCTCCACCGCCAACTGCTTTATTGATGCTTTGGCAGCCATCAAACACACCTTTGATGCCGCCGTAGCCAGCTCTGAAGCCACTGCCGAACGCCTACGTGGTCATGGCATTCCAGTGCTAGAGCTTAACGCCGTTAGCCACATGGGTTTTTACATTGATGGTGCCGACGAAAGCGATCATCACCTTAACTTGATCAAGGGTGGCGGTGCTGCACTAACCCGAGAAAAAATCGTTGCGGCCGTAGCTGACAAGTTTATCTGTATCGCAGACGAATCCAAGCTAGTGGACGTGATGGGCGAATTCCCCTTACCCGTGGAAGTCATCCCCATGGCGCGCAGCTATGTAGCCCGCAAGCTAGTTGGCCTAGGTGGCGAGCCGATTTGGCGTGAAGGCGTGATGACCGATAACGGCAACTACATTTTGGACGTACACGGCCTGAGCATTGTCGACCCTAAGGGTTTGGAAGCGGCTATTAACCAAATCACAGGCGTGGTGACTAACGGCATTTTTGGTATGCGCGGTGCGGATTTACTGTTGCTAGGTACGAGTGAAGGCGTTAAGGAAATGACGGCTTAGAGGGCCAGGGACTGGCACTTTTTATCGCTAAAGCTAAGAAGGGACAGGCACTTTTTATCCGCTACGCGTATAAATAAGAGCCAGTCCCCTAGGGACTTGACTATCTAGAACAAGACGCGGCAGCTCTTAGTACCAGCAACTGCTTTCAGCTTAGACAAGGCCAACTCAGAGTGGGCAGCGTCGATATCGATAACCACGTAACCAATCTTGTCATTGGTATTTAGATACTGCCCTGAGATATTAATATCATTTTCAGAGAACACATTGTTAATCTGCGATAACACGCCAGGGACGTTGGCATGAATGTGCAACAAACGGTGCGTATTCTCATGATTTGGCAAAGATACTTCAGGGAAGTTAACCGCAGACAAGGTGGTGCCATTACCACAGTAGCGTACTAGCTTGTCAGCTACCTCTACGCCAATGTTTTCTTGGGCTTCTACCGTAGAACCACCAATATGCGGCGTTAAGATGACATTATCAAAACCACGCAACGGCGATACAAACTCTTCATTGTTAGAACGCGGCTCCACTGGGAATACGTCAATAGCCGCTCCCAACAACTTACCCGAAGATAAGCAGGCCGCCAAGGCGTCAATGTCAACCACAGTACCGCGTGAAGCGTTAATAAGGATCGAACCTTCCTTCATCTGCGCGAACTGCTTAGAACCCATCATATTGGCCGTAGCCTTGGTTTCTGGCACATGCAAGCTGACTACGTCTGCCTTGCCTAGCAATTCTGCCATGGAAACTACTGGCTGGGCATTACCTAGGCTTAGCTTGGTTACCGCATCAAAGTAGATAACGTGCATACCCATGGATTCAGCCATGATGCCCAACTGGGAACCGATAGAACCGTAACCTACCACGCCCAACACTTTGCCACGCATTTCGAAAGAATTCTTTGCCGACTTCAACCACACACCACGATGGGCCTTGGCGTTCTTCTCCGCTACGCCACGCAGCAACAATACCGATTGAGCAATGACTAATTCAGCAACACTACGGGTATTACTATAGGGCGCATTGAAAACTGGAATACCGTTTTCTAGAGCGGCGGCCAAATCAACTTGGTTAGTACCAATACAAAAACAACCAGCCGCCAATAGCTTTGGCGCACTTTCTAATACTTTACGCGTCAACTGAGTACGCGAACGAATACCTACAAAATGCGCGTCAGATAAGACTTCAATCAGCTCATCTTCTGGCAATGCCGTAGTATAAAAATGAATGTTGTTGTAGCCGTCAGCTTGTAGCGTTTCTACAGCCGACTGGTGAACGCCTTCTAACAATACAATTTTAATTTTGTCTTTGTTCAAAGAATGGTTCATGTCGTTTGGCACGGTTTGATTTTCCCTAATGATGGCTGCTATATCTGTCTTAAAGCACATTTATAAGACAGCGACCCAACTGGTCTGTAAGCGACCACTTTAACACGTTTAACGACAAAAATCAGGTGAATTGCGCTCAACTCCCATGAAAAAGCCACAAAAAAAGGGCCGCTAAATAGCGACCCTTTTCTTCTAGGAGAGGTAATTTCTGAATTACGCTTCCATGTCCTTCATGGTCAACTTGATACGACCGCGGGCATCCACGTCCAATACCTTAACCTTCACCATTTGGCCTTCTTCTAGGTAGTCAGTGACCTTCTCAACACGCTCCTGAGAGATTTGAGAAATGTGCACTAGACCATCCTTGCCTGGCAAGATGTTAACGAAAGCACCAAAGTCAACAATACGCTCTACCTTACCTTCGTAGATAGCACCAACTTCAGCTTCTGCAGTGATGGCTAGGATCTTCTGCTCGGCCAACTCGGCAGATGCCTTGTCGTCAGCATAAACACGTACTGTACCGTCATCTTCGATGTCGATAGAAGCACCGGTTTCTTCACATAGGCCACGGATGGTTGCACCACCCTTACCAATAACGTCACGGATCTTGTCCTGATCGATCTTAATGGCTTTCATGGTCGGCGCATTGTCATTCAATTCAGCACGTGGCGCAGAGATTAGCTTATTCATCTCGCCCAAGATGTGGATACGAGCGTCGTAAGCCTGGTCTAGAGCAATTTCCATGATCTCTTCGGTGATGCCTTGGATCTTAATATCCATCTGCAAGGCAGTGATACCTTCAGCGGAACCGGCAACCTTAAAGTCCATGTCGCCCAAGTGATCTTCATCACCCAGGATATCGGTCAATACAGCGAAACCATTGTCTTCTTTAACCAAACCCATAGCGATACCAGCAACAGGTGCCTTAAGCGGTACACCAGCATCCATAAGAGCCAAGGAAGCACCACATACGGAAGCCATAGAGCTAGAACCGTTAGATTCGGTAATTTCAGATACCACACGAATGGTGTATGGGAATTCTTCTTGAGTAGGCAACATAGCCTGGATACCACGACGAGCCAAACGGCCGTGACCGATTTCGCGACGACCTGGGCCCATCATACGGCCAGTTTCACCAACCGAGTAGCTAGGGAAGTTGTAGTGCAACATGAACGGGTCTTTGCTTTCGCCTTGCAACGCGTCAATGATTTGCTGATCACGGCTAGTACCCAAGGTAGCAGATACGATAGATTGTGTTTCGCCACGGGTGAACAAAGAAGAACCGTGAGCCTTAGCAAGGGTACCGATTTCTACATTGATACCACGTACAGTCTTGTTGTCACGACCGTCAATGCGAGGTTCGCCAGCCACGACGCGAGAACGTACTGTATGCTTCTCTAGCTTAGCAACCATAGCTAGTACGTCGCTTTCGCTTGGACCGTCTTCGCCACATAGCTGAGCTACGGCGTCCGCCTTGATTTCGCCTAGGCGAGTGTAACGATCCATCTTGTCGCTGGTTTGATAAGCTTCAAGAACAGCAGCGCCAACGGCAACGGTTACAGCTTCTTTCAATTCAGTGTTTTCTGCAGCAGCTTCCCATGCCCAAGTAGGCTTGGCAGCTTCAGCAGCAAATTCGTTGACAGCTTTAACAACAGTCTGCATCTCATCATGAGCAAACAGTACTGCGCCTAGCATTTCGTCTTCGCTCAACTCTTTAGCTTCAGATTCAACCATCAATACGGCGTCAGAAGTACCCGCTACTACCATGTCTAGGTCAGAAGTAGCCATAGCTTCGTAGCTTGGGTTTAGCGTGTAGCCGTCTTCGTTGTAACCCACACGTGCAGCACCAATTGGGCCAGCGAAAGGAATACCAGAGATAGCTAGAGCAGCAGAAGTACCAATCATGGCAGCGATGTCTGGGCTGTTCTTCTTGTCAGCAGAAACAACAGTACAAATCACCTGCACTTCGTTCATGAACCCCTTAGGGAACAATGGACGAATTGGACGGTCAATTAAACGGCTAGTTAGGGTTTCAAATTCGCTTGGACGGGCTTCACGCTTAAAGAAGCCACCAGGAATTTTACCTACAGAATAGGCTTTTTCTTGATAGTGTACAGACAACGGAAAGAAACCCTGGTCTGGACGTGCTGTCTTGGCACCAACAACGGCAACCAATACTTGTACAGCATCATCAACAGTTACCAATACGGCACCCGATGCTTGGCGCGCGATGCGGCCAGTTTCGATAGTTACGGACTGCTGTCCGTATTGAAAAGTCTTAGTAATTACAGACATTTATTTCTCCATATTTGGAAACGTCTTTTTGGATTCAGTTTGTTCCACCAGTACTCTTATTAACTCGTTTTAATAGTTAACGTGCTTTACGTTAAACAAGCTAATAAGAAGTACGGGCCAAGCTGTTACAAAAATCGATTTCCATTTGTGACAGGTGATTTTCACATCACCCAAATAAGTAGGGCCGGGTAAAATACCCAGCCCTGCACAACCATTTTAGCGGCGTAGCCCCAAACGACCGATTAGAGTCGTGTAGCGAGTAGCATTTTTACGCTTTAGGTAGTCCAACAACTTACGACGTTGGTTTACCATGCGAATTAGACCACGACGGGAGTGGTGATCTTGCTTGTGCTCTTTAAAGTGGCTTTGTAGACCAATGATGTTGGCCGTTAACAAAGCAACTTGTACTTCTGGGGAACCAGTGTCGCCTTCGGCAACTTGGTAATCAGCTACAAGTGCAGCTTTTTCTTGGGCAGATAGTGCCATAATAGTTTCTCCTAAGAATATGCCTTCAAAGTAAGCTTTGAAGCTTAACTAGGTCCGCACCGCGCATATTAACAGTGGGACCGAAAAAACCTTGCAACCTAAATCTACTTAACGAGGCCTGACATTAACTATCGGGCTGCGTCTGGAGTAGACGTTTGGCACGCAAGGTACCATCTTCTGATACTTCAGCTAAGCCTATAAAAGACTCAGCGTCATGTACCGGCGAGTTATACACTCGCACCACACCAGGGCTTACCTGCTGCTCGTCCAAAACAATAACTTTGCCTTGTTGCAGCGCACCTGATTGTTGGGCGCCTAATTGTACAGCATCTAAATGCAAAACGGCAGTATCAAGGGGCAATAATAAGGCATCCAGCGCCGCGAAAATGGCTTCTTCTGGGGCCTCGTTCTCATATTGACGATGCACCGATTCAATTATTTCTTGCAGCTGCTCCAAAGTCACCATTTGTTCAGCCACAAAAGGCCCTGCCTCAAGGCGGCGCAACTGCGCTACATGGGCACCGCAATCTAAGGCCAAACCCAAATCTTCTACAATCGAACGAATATAGGTGCCTTTGCTACAAGTGATATCCATCTGCACTTGCGTGTCCTGCATAGACATGAAGGTTAGATCAAAAATAGTAACTTGACGAGCTTTTACTTCTACTTTTTTGCCAGCGCGAGCCAACTTATACAATGGCTGACCATTGTGCTTTAAAGCCGAAAACATGGACGGCACTTGACTAATACTGCCACGAAACTGTGGCAACTCGGCCTCCACCATAGCTTGCGTAATATGCTCACAGGGTTTGGTTTCTAAAACCTCACCATCGGCATCACTAGAGTCCGTGCGCACACCAAGCTGCGCGGTCGTCTGATAGCGCTTATTAGCGTCCAATAAAAACTGGGTGACTTTAGTAGCCTCACCCAAGCAAATAGGCAACAGGCCGGTGGCCAGAGGATCCAAAGCACCGGTATGGCCTGCTTTGCGGGCACCGAATAGCCGCTTCACACGCTGCAAGGCGTGATTGGAGCTCATGCCCGTAGGCTTGTCAAGAATAAGGATGCCGCTTACGGCACGCCCTTTGGGTTTTTTTGCCATAAAAAAAGGTGTCTTACAGACAGACTCATTGCGCTAAAAAAGACGGCTACTCGCTGTCTTTTGAACGCGCTTGGTCAATAAGGTTACTAAGATAATTGCCGCGTTGCAGGCTATCATCATAATGAAAACGTAGCGTTGGCACCGTACGCAACTGCATACGGCGACCAAGCTGGCCGCGCAAAAAACTGGCGGCGTTATTTAGCGCTTTAACGGAGGTTTTAATCTCATCGGCTGCATCAGAGCCTAGCACCGTAACAAAAACTTTCGCATGACCCATGTCGCGGGACACCTCTACAGCACTCACCGTCGCCATACCCACACGAGGGTCTTTGACTTCTTGCTGTATCAGCACTGCCAATTCACGTTGAATTTGGTCAGCTACCCGCTGCGTACGACTATATTCCTGGGCCATGCAAATATTCTCTTTTCTTACTAGTTAGCTGCAGCTTACAGTGAACGCTGGATTTCAACCGTATCGAATACTTCGATCTGGTCACCCACTTTCACGTCATTGTAGCTCTTCACGCCGATACCACATTCCATACCGTTACGCACTTCTTGTACGGCATCCTTGAAGCGACGCAGGGATTCCAACTCGCCTTCATAGATAACCACGTTGTCACGCAATACACGGATAGGCTTGCTACGGTGCATAGTACCTTCGGTCACCATACAACCAGCAATCAAACCAAGCTTAGGTGAACGGAATACGTCACGCACTTCGGCAATACCTACAATTTCTTCACGCAACTCTGGTGACAACATGCCCGACAAGGCCTGTTTCACGTCGTTGATGATATCGTAGATTACGCTATAGTAACGCAGATCAACGCCTTCTTTTTCGATCAACTGCTTAGCAGGGCCATCAGCACGTACGTTGAAGCCAAAGATAACCGCGCTAGAAGCAACAGCAAGGTTAACGTCAGACTCGGCAATACCACCGACACCACCAGAAACCACGTTCACTTTTACTTCTTCGGTACCTAGGTCCATCAAGGAGGCCGTCAAAGCTTCCAAGGATCCACGTACATCAGTCTTCAATACCACATTCAATACGCTGGCTTGTTCTTTGCCCATGCTAGCAAACATAGTATCAAGCTTAGCCGCATGTTGACGGGCCAATTTCACATCACGGTATTTACCTTGACGGAACAAAGCCACTTCACGAGCCTTCTTCTCGTCGGGTACCACGGTGAAATCTTCACCAGAATCAGGCGTACCGTTGAGCCCCAAAATTTCTACAGGAATGGCAGGTCCGGCGTCTTTCACTGGCTTGCCGTTTTCGTCCAACATGGCACGAACACGACCAAACTGCTGGCCAGCCAAAACGATATCGCCCTGCTTTAAGGTACCATTTTGAACCAATACCGTAGCCACAGAGCCACGACCCTTATCCAAACGCGCTTCAACAACAACGCCCTTTGCCGGTGCTTCTGGCACAGCAGTCAGCTCCAATACCTCAGCTTCTAGAAGCACAGCATCTAGCAGGTCATCGATACCGTCACCAGTCTTGGCCGACACAGGAATAAACTGTACGTCGCCACCCCAGTCTTCTGGCAATACATCACGGCTAGACAACTCTGTCTTCACGCGATCTGGATCCGCGCCTTCTTTATCCATCTTGTTGATAGCAACAACCAAAGGTACGCCCGCTGCTTTCGCGTGCTGCACGGCTTCTTCAGTTTGCGGCATAACACCATCGTCGGCGGCCACAACCAGGATAACAATATCGGTGGCTTGTGCGCCACGGGCACGCATGGCGGTAAACGCCGCGTGTCCAGGCGTATCTAGGAAAGTCACCATACCTTTGTCAGTATCAACGTGGTAAGCACCAATGTGCTGAGTAATACCACCCGACTCTCCGGAAGCAACACGCGCATTACGGATACTATCCAGCAAGGAAGTTTTACCATGGTCAACGTGACCCATAACAGTAACAACCGGAGCACGCGTTATTTCCGTACCTTCGTAGCTAATATTATCAACAACGGCAGTTTCAACGGCGTCATCCTTCAACAATTTAACCGTATGACCCATTTCTTCCACCACAATGGTAGCGGTGTCTTGGTCGATAGTTTGGTTGATGGTTGCCATAGCACCCATGCCAAACATGACCTTAATGACTTCGGCCGCCTTGACGCTCATCTTGCTAGCTAATTCAGCTACTGTGATGGACTCAGGGATAGCCACTTCGTGGGTAACGGCTTCCGTTGGACGTGAGAAACCATGTTCTTGGTTACGCTTAGGTGCTGTCAACTTGCCTTTATTACGTGGCTTACGGTAGCGGTCATCATCACCGCCCATGCCACGCTTTTTGTTGGCGTTGCCTTTGCCCTGTGGCTTGCCTTTATTAGCGGCACCGCCCTTGGGCTTATCAGGAGAACTGAAGGTACGCTCTTGCGCGCCGCCTTTAGGCTTCTTGACATCCTTTTTAACATCTTTCTTTGGCGCTTCCTTACGTACTTCGGCAGCAGGTGCAGCCTTTTCAGTTTTCGCCACAGCCGCTTGTGCAGCCACAGTCGCTTCCGCAGCTTTGGCCTTGGCTTCTTGCGCAGCCGTTTCAGCGGCAGCTTGCTCAGCCGCGGCTTGATCGGCGGCCACCTTATCAGAGGCAGCTTGTGCCGCTGCCTCTTGCTCAGCAGCTTGACGCTGGGCATTCAATTCTGCTTGCTCTGCTTCAGCCTTAGCCTGTAGCTCTTCTTCGCTTTGCTTCACGTAGGTACGCTTTTTGCGCACTTCAACGTTAACTGTGCGCTTACCACCGGTACCAGCCACTTTCAAAGTACTGGTAGTCTTACGGCGCAAAGTAATTTTTTTCGGGCCATCGGCTTCTTCGCCGCTGCCACCGTGGGCTTTTTGCAAATGCACTAGCAAAGACTTACGTTCTTCTTCAGATACGGCGTCTTTTGCAGCACGCTTGCTTAAGCCTGCTTCTTCCATTTGAGTCAGCAATCGCTCAACGGGAACACCTACCGTACCGGCAAGCTTTTCGACAGTTAGGTCTGTCATGATTTATTTCTCCTTTGGGTTGGCGATTACTCGAACCAAGGTGCACGGGCAGTCATAATTAACTCCGCTGCTTTCTCTTCGTTCAACTCTTCAATATCAATCAGTTCATCAACAGCTTGTTCAGCCAAATCTTCCATGGTGATGATACCGCGGCTAGCCAATACAAATGCTAGATGAGTATCCATACCTTCCATGTTCAACAGGTCTTCAGCAGGCTCTTGATTGTCCAACTGCTCTTCAGCTGCGATAGCCTGGTTCAACAATTGGTTCTTGGCACGACCGCGTAGCTCTTCAACCATGTCTTCGTCTAGGCCGTCGATTTCCAACATTTCTTCTAGTGGCACGTAAGCAATTTCTTCCAAAGAAGCAAAGCCTTCTTCTACCAACATCATGGCGAAGTCTTCGTCGATATCTAGGGCATCAACAAAACGCTGCACCAGGCTACCAACTTCTTGCTCTTGCTTAGCGCCGGCTTCTTCTTCAGACATAACGTTGATGGTCCAGCCAGTCAACTCAGAGGCCAAACGCACGTTCTGACCGCTACGACCAATGGCCATAGCTAGGTTTTCTTCGTTTACCGCAACGTCCATTGAGTGCTTGTCTTCATCAACAACGATGGAGCTTACTTCGGCAGGTGCCATGGCATTGATAACCAATTGCGCTGGGTTATCATCCCACAAGACAATATCAACACGCTCGTTACCCAGTTCGCCAGTAACGGCCTGCACACGCGAACCACGCATACCTACACAAGCGCCGACTGGATCGATACGACCATCGTTAGTCTTAACAGCAATTTTAGCACGAGAACCCGGGTCACGAGCAGCCGCACGAATTTCGATCACTTCTTCAGAAATCTCTGGCACTTCAATCTTAAACAACTCAACCAACATTTGTGGCTCGGTACGGCTCAAGAACAACTGTGGACCACGATTCTCAGTACGCACTTCAGACAGTAGTGCACGTACACGGTCACCCATGCGAAAGGTTTCACGACCAATCAGTTGATCACGACCCAACAAGGCTTCCGCATTGTTACCTAGGTCAACGATGACGTTGTCGCGGGTTACCTTCTTTACCGTACCACTGATAATTTCGCCAATGCGATCACGGTATAGCTCAACCACCTTGGCGCGCTCAGCTTCACGCACCTTCTGCACGATCACTTGCTTGGCAGTTTGCGCGGCAATACGGCCAAAGGCTTCGGTAGCAATCTCTTCTTTAACAATGTCACCAAGCTCTAATTCTGGCTTATCTTCTTGCGCGTCTTCTAAAATCAGTTCAGCAGAAGGATTTGTGTAATCTTCGTCCGTAACCACAGTCCAGCAGCGGTGGGTGATAGCTTCACCACTCTTGCGATCAATGGATACGCGAATATCGCATTCCTCGTCAATACGCTTACGCGTAGCGGTGGCCAAAGCCAGCTCAATTGCTTCGAATATAACGTCTTTGGGTACGTCTTTTTCGTTAGAAACCGCTTCGGCTACTAATAGAATTTCTTTGTTCATATCAGCTCTCACTTAACCACTAAAAACGTGGAACAACATTCGCTTTATCAATGCTACTTAAAGGCAGCAAAAATTCTTCATTATCAACTTGCAACACAACGTCTTCGCCTTCGACGCCGCGCAACAAACCAGTAAATTTACGACGACCGTCAAACGCCATACGTAAACGTAAACTTATCGTCTGGCCAGCATTAATGGCATACTGCTCCAGCGTAAACAACGGGCGATCTAAGCCTGGCGATGACACCTCTAGGTTGTATTCCCCACTAATCGGGTCTTCCACATCCATTATCGCACTAACTTGACGACTTACTTCGGCACACATATCAACATCAATGCCATTGGCATGGTCAATATAGACACGCAAGGTACTAAAACGCCCTTGCGACTGATATTCCAAACCCCAAAACTCGCAGCCACAAGCCTCAACGGCTGGCTGTATCAGGGTTTCTAGTTGAGCTGCAGCACTGGCCACGATCTAACCTCTTTGCAAAAACAAAAAATGGGTCCAAATGACCCATTTTAAAAACAACAAAGCCCCATAAAGGGGCCTCATTAAGTTCGAAGTTTTCAGTTCAGCCGAAAGGCAAACCTTTCCAACTTCAAACTTGAGTATTTGGTAACGGGATCGAGTCTGATCCTACGACCTTCGCCGGCTTTAACCGCCAAAGGTGAGAGTTGAGTCCGACCTAGTCGGGCACTTGCCACCACACTCTCTTTACATTGGTAGCGGGGGCAGGATTTGAACCTACGACCTTCGGGTTATGAGCCCGACGAGCT
>DPHB01000026.1:240987-273910 GCA_003521845.1 Oceanospirillaceae bacterium
GACCTTCGGGTTATGAGCCCGACGAGCTACCATGCTGCTCCACCCCGCATCAACGTGCACATATTCTACGCCATGGAGCTTCACGAGTCAACGAAAGAAGTCAGCAATATCAACACTTAACGCCTCAACTCACCACCAACCAGCACTCAACAACCACAAAAAAGCCCGTATTAAAAATACAGGCTTTTGGTTGCTCAGCAATAACTGTTTATCACTGAACACAATATGGTGCCGACGGCGGGACTTGAACCCGCACGAGCATTGCTCACCACCCCCTCAAGATGGCGTGTCTACCAATTCCACCACGTCGGCTAAATAAATTAGTCTACCGTTGGAATATCCGCATCCAAAGGCTGCAATACACCATCTAAGGTAGGCAAAGTTTGTTGCTGCACCTGCTCAACCACTACCGGCAAATCAGCGGTAGCAATGGCATCAGCCTTTTGCTTAGCATAAAAAGCCAAGGCAAAACTGGTCACAAACAAGCCAGCAGCAATGTAAGTTGTCGCCGAACTTAAAAAGTTACCACTACCACTACTACCAAACACGGTTTGTGAAGCGCCGCCGCCACCAAATGAGGCACCCGCATCTGCACCCTTACCCTGCTGTAGCAGGATCAACCCCACCAAAGCAATGGCTAGTAGTACGTGAACAATTAAAATTGCTACTTCCATGGAATCATTCTCTTCGTTATGGGCCTCGCCCATTCAACTTACTAATTACTTTGCCTGCCTAACAAACAAAGCACAAGACTTAACTATTTTGCCGCCTGACCAATGGCCAAGAAAGACTGCGCATCCAATGACGCCCCACCAACGAGACCACCATCAATATCCGCTTGCGCAAAAAGCGCTTCAGCCGTAGCACCCGAGACGCTACCGCCATATAAAATTTGCAAACCTTCCGCTACTGCAGAATTTTGACCTGCCACATGGACACGAATGGCAGCATGCACAGCCTGAGCCTGCTCTGGGCTAGCCGTTAAGCCAGTGCCAATGGCCCAAACCGGCTCGTAAGCCACAACGGCTTTCGCCAGCGCCTCAACACCAGCTACATCAATCACCGCTTGCACCTGAGCATTCACTACCGCCAAGGTTTCGTTATTTTCGCGCTGCGCAAGCGTCTCACCAATACATAGCACTGGCACCATATCGGCCGCCTGTACTGACTGAAACTTGGCCGCTACCACCGCATCATCTTCGGCGTACAATGAACGACGCTCTGAATGCCCAACAAGCACATAACGCACACCAAAATCTTGCAACATGGCCACGGACACTTCACCGGTGAAGGCACCCTTGGCCTGATCACTTACATTTTGCGCACCCAAAACTATGGGCGAATTTTGCAGCAACTCTTGCGCTTGCGCCAAATATGGTAATGGTGGAAACACGACCATTACCGTCGCTGCAGGCAAGTCGGCAACACCAGCATTCAAGCTTTCAAGCAACTGCGCAGTAGCAATTGTGCTGGCATTCATTTTCCAATTACCAGCAACCATCATTGTAGGCATATACAAGCATCCCTTTAAACTGCAGTTGAACGAAATATCAAATTAGGTTCAGATTCGAGCGCGATATGATACCGGAGGCAAGGCAAGGAGGCAAGACTTAGCGCCAATCACCAATCAGCAAAGCAATATCTTCTGCACATTAAAACCACAAAGGGACGAATAAATCCGCCCCTTACACCTAACCAACAACAAGTCCTTAAAGCTTAACCAACGATATGCTGAACATCATGGGCCAATTCTTGTGCAAACTGGCTAACGAGCTCGGCATTTTCGCCTTCCACCATCACTCGCACAACCGGCTCGGTACCAGAAGGGCGCAATAACACACGCCCCTTGCCTGCCAATCGCTCTTCTATAACGTCCACTTGCGCCTGTACAGCCGGGTAATCGGCCAAATCAACGCGCGTCGGAAAGCGAACATTTACCAAACTCTGCGGCATCTTGCGCATTTCACTTTTCAGCTCATGCAAGCTCTTACCCGTACGCTGCATAGCCTGCAGCACCTGTAAGGCAGCAACAATGCCATCACCAGTACTCGTCAAACTACGGCAAATTAAATGCCCTGAAGACTCACCACCAAGTAACCAACCACGACTCTTGAGTTCCTGCATCACATAACGGTCGCCAACCTTAGCTCGAGAAAAATCAATACCTAGTTCTTTTAAACCCAGCTCCATACCCAGATTACTCATCTGCGTACCGACAACACCACCTTGCAACAAACCCTGACGTTTTTGCTCGGCAGCAATGATAAACATCAACTCATCACCGTCAACCTCCTCACCCAAGTGGTCAACCATAATCACGCGATCACCATCACCATCCAGTGCAACACCCAAGTCAGCTTCCTGCAAGCGCACCACTTTACGCATGGTCGCAATGGACGTTGAACCACACTCCTGATTGATATTCAAACCATCCGGATCAATACCAATGGAAGTGACTTCAGCACCTAATTCATGGAACACATTAGGCGCAATATGATAGGTAGCGCCGTGCGCGCAATCCAACACCATATTCAAGCCTTTCAGGCTGGTATGAGGACCTACGGTACCTTTACAGAACTCAATATAACGACCTGCCGCGTCATTGATACGGCGCGCCTTACCTAGTAGCTCAGCGGGCACACAGCCCATTGGTTCTTGCAGCTTAGACTCAATGGCTGCCTCCATGGTATCAGGCAACTTAGCACCTTGCGCCGAAAAGAACTTAATACCATTATCTTGATAACCATTATGTGAGGCACTAATAACAATACCAGCATCAGCATGAAAGGTACGCGTCAAGTAAGCAATGGCCGGTGTCGGCATAGGACCTAACAACAACACATCCACCCCAGCAGCAGACAAACCAGCCTGCAGCGCCGATTCAAACATGTAGCCAGAGATACGTGTATCCTTACCAATCAAGATTTTGCTGCGCCCAGACTCAGCAAATACCTTACCGGCCGCCCAACCTAACTTAAGCATAAATTCAGGTGTAATCGGGTAAACCCCACAAGGGCCGCGAACACCATCGGTGCCAAATACTTTCATAAATTAATTCCTTTTGCCTTCACTGCCTTCGACAGTGCTCCTAAATATTAGTTCAAGTATACGCTTTTAGCTGTCCAAGACAGCCTGCGTCATCTTTAGCGCGTCTACCGTAGCGCCAACATCATGGGTGCGTACAATTGTGGCACCGCGCTCTAGCGCCATCACGGCCACAGCCACACCACCAAAGACACGCTCACCTACAGGTTTATGTATGACATTACCAAGCATGCTCTTACGCGACATGCCTACTAAAATCGGTAAATTAAAATTTTGTAGTCGCTGCATTGAGTGTAACAGTTGCAGGTTATGCTGCAAGGTTTTGCCGAACCCAAAACCAGGATCCAATATTAGTTTTTCTCGCGCTATACCCACAGCCTGACAAGCTAAAACACGTTCTTCAAAATAACTACTTATATCAGCCAGCAAATCATCATAGTGGGGCTCTTGCTGCATGGTTTTAGGCTCACCTTTAATATGCATCAAACAGATGGGCAAACCGCTGTCCGCGGCAGCTTGTAAAGCGCCATCGCGCTGCAAAGCCCGCACATCATTTATCAAGCCAGCACCGGCATTGGCAGCCGCTGCAATCACTTGCGGCGTACTCGTATCGATAGATACAGCTACACTAAAGCGCTGTCGCAATGCCTCAATGACTGGCACCACACGGGACAACTCTTCGTCAACGCTCACCGCTTCAGCTCCGGGACGGGTGGATTCGCCACCCACATCGATAATGCTAGCACCTTCTTGCACCATAATGGCAGCGCGTTCCACAGCCGCAGCGACACTTAATGCATCGTTAGCATATAAGGTACCGCCATCCGAAAATGAGTCAGGCGTCACATTTACCACCCCCATTACCTGAGGCTGGGTTAAATCAAGTTCTATACCGGCAAAATCCACAACAATGCTTCCATCTTATTTTTACAGTCTGGCACTTTGGGGTCAGACTTAATTTACATATAATAACAAAAAAGGGAACACGTAATGTGTTCCCTATTGGTCCTGTCGCATTAAGAGGCTACTCTTAGTGCTTGGTAGGCTCTTCTGGGGCTTCTGGCATATCGGAATCGCCTAGGTCTTCTTCGGACTGCATGACGACATCTTCTTCATCATCGCCCGAGTCTTCAGACCCCTTGGCATTACTGCCGTCACTGTCATCCCAATCTTCCGGTGGAGTAACTTCTTCGCGCGCCAGCAATTGATCCAACTGACCAGAATCAATAGTCTCGTACTTCATCAAGGCATCAGCCATAGCGTCCAAAATGTCACGATTATCTTCAAGTAACTGGCTAGCGGTAGCATAACAGCTATCAATAATATCTTTTACTTCAGCATCAATCGCCTGCGTGGTTTCGTCGGAGAAGCCCTTGGCACCTTGGCCCGGCATACCATTGAATGGGTCAGAGTCTTCTGCTTCATATAGCAAAGGACCTAATTTTTCGGACAGACCCCATTTAGTGACCATGTTACGCGCCAATTGTGTGGCACGCTGGATATCGTTAGATGCACCAGTAGTCACACCATCTTTGCCCAAGGTCATTTCTTCGGCAATACGGCCACCATAAAGGCTACAGATCTGACTCATAATTGACTGACGAGACAAGCTATAACGGTCATCTTCTGGCAAGAACATGGTCACACCTAGAGCACGACCACGAGGAATAATAGTGACCTTGTACACAGGATCATGCTGAGGCACTAGGCGACCAACAATGGCATGACCAGCTTCGTGATAAGCGGTGTTGAGCTTTTCTTCGTGCTTCATCACCATGGACTTACGCTCGGCACCCATCATGATTTTGTCTTTGGCTTTTTCTAGCTCTTCCATACCCACTGTGCGCTTATTTTGACGCGCAGTAAGTAGTGCGGCTTCGTTAACCAGGTTAGCAAGGTCTGCACCCGAGAAACCAGGTGTACCACGAGCAATTAGCTTTGGCTTTACGCCATCACCTAGTGGTACTTTACGCAAGTGCACCTTAAGAATTTGTTCACGACCACGAATATCAGGCAGTGGTACGTTAACTTGACGGTCAAAACGACCCGGACGCAATAAAGCATTATCCAATACGTCCGGACGGTTGGTTGCGGCGATGACAATAATACCTTCGTTGCCATCAAAACCATCCATCTCTACCAACAACTGGTTTAAGGTTTGCTCACGCTCGTCGTTACCGCCACCCATGCCGGCGCCACGATGGCGACCTACAGCATCGATTTCATCGATAAAGATGATGCATGGCGCCTGCTTCTTGGCTTGCTCAAACATGTCGCGAACACGGGACGCACCCACACCAACAAACATTTCCACAAAATCAGAACCAGAAATACTAAAGAAAGGCACCTTAGCTTCACCAGCAATAGCCTTTGCCAACAAGGTTTTACCCGTGCCTGGCGAACCAGACATCAAGATACCCCGAGGTATATGACCACCTAGGCGCTGAAACTTACCTGGGTCACGTAGAAACTCGACTAGTTCCTGTACGTCATCTTTGGCTTCTTCTACACCTGCCACATCAGCAAAGGTGGTTTTTATTTGGTCTTCGCTCATGAGACGAGCCTTACTCTTACCAAAGGCCATTGGACCACCACGACCACCGGCACCGCCCTGCATTTGACGCATAAAGAACATAAACAGCGCAATAATAATCAGGATCGGGAAGGTTGCTACAAACAACTGTGACCAGATGCTTTGCTGCTCAGGCATCTTACCAACGACTTCTACTTCGTGAGATAACAGGTCATCCACCAGCTTGGGGTCAGACAGGGCTGGACGCACAACTTCAAAGCTGCTGCCATCGGACAGCTGACCTTCGATAGTATAGCCATCAACAATGACGCTATTTACACGGTCTCGCTGCACTTCCTGCACAAATTGCGAATAACTCATGCGGTTGGATGTCGACTCGGTACTAAAGTTATTAAATACCGCCAACATGACTGCTGCAATGATCAGCCATAGGGCAAAATTTCTAGCCACGTTATTCAATCTAAACTCCTGCTTTACGCTGAACTATGGGCAACGGCCCTAAGCTCTAAAAAATACGTTTATCCTTTGAAACCACTTGCCAATTGATACACTTCTCGTGACCGGCTGCGTGACGCACCCGGCTTACGAGACTGCACCTTGGTAAAACTACTACGCGTCTCCCGCAGCAGATCATCAAATCCCTCACCCTGAAACACCTTCGCTAAGAAAGCACCATTGGGCTTGAGTATGTTACGTGACATATCCAGAGCCAGCTCAACCAAATACATCGACTTTGGCTGATCAATAGCGGGGTTACCACTCATATTGGGGGCCATATCTGAAATTACAAGGTCTGCCTTCTGACCATTTAGCGCGGCAATGATTTGGTCGTATACCGCTTGTTCGGTAAAATCACCTTCAATAAAGGTGACACCAGCAATCGGATCCATATTTAAGATGTCCGACGCCACAACAGTACCGTCGTGACCAACTAGCTCCATTGCCACTTGCGTCCAACCACCCGGCGCAGCACCTAGATCCACTACGGTCATACCGGGGCGAATGAGCTTGTCGCGCTTGCTCATTTCCAGCAACTTGTAGCTGGCACGTGAGCGGTAGCCGTCTATTTGCGACTGCTTTACATATTGGTCGTCAAAATGCTCTTTGAGCCAACGACCGGAAGACTTGGATCTTGCCACTTGTTTATCTCGATACTGTCGATCTACTGGCTAGCATTAGCAATAAATCATTGCTGTTTCGCCACCCTGGATCAGGATTTCAGGTATAATAACGCAAGTTTAACACAGCCGAACTGGCCAATGATGCCAAGCGGCCATTAATTTGGAAGATTATGAACCTTAGTTCCGCTCAAAAAAAGCACCTACGCAGCCTAGGTCACAGCCTACACCCTCTTGTTACTGTTGCCGGCAACGGCCTATCTGAAGGCGTGATGGAAGAATTGGATCGCGCCCTTACTGACCATGAACTGATTAAAGTGAAGTTTGTAGTTGGTGATCGTGACGTAAAAAAAGCCATCATGGCCGAGCTAGTAGAGCAAAGCCGCTCAGCACTAGTGCAAAGTATTGGTAACATTGGCCTGATCTACCGCCACAACCCAAAGGCTGACCCGAAGAAGTCTAACGTAGAGCGCTAGCTTGTAGGTCGGATTGACATTCGACAAATCGAACCCACAAAAAAGGGGTCAAACCTAAGGTTTGACCCCTGCAATTCAAGCCCTACAGATTAAGCTAGGTGCTGCACCTTATCTATTTCATAGTCCACAGTGCCACCCGGGGTTTGCACAGGCACTTCGTCGCCTTCCATCTTGCCAATCAAGGCACGTGCAATAGGCGAGCTTACCGAGATCATACCGGCTTTAATATCCGCTTCGTCATCACCAACAATGCGATAGACTTTTTCGGCATCTGTATCCAAGTTGATGATGGTAACCGTAGTACCAAAAATCACTTTGCCCGAATGAGGTATCTGCATCACGTCAATCACTTGCACGTGGGACAACTTGCCTTCAATTTCTTGAATACGGCCTTCACAGAAACCCTGCTGCTCACGCGCAGCATGGTATTCGGCATTTTCCTTCAAGTCACCGTGTTCACGGGCTGTGGCAATATCAGCGATGATACGCGGACGCACCACCATTTTTAGCTCTTGCAACTCTTCACGCAGGTTCTTTTCACCGCGTACGGTCATGGGTACTTTAGCAAGACTCATAAGATCAACTCCGCCTTTACTTCTTGTTCAAACGTGCATGCAAATCTTGCAAGCGACGCACTTCGCGTTCTTCGCCAAAGTTCATGGCTTCCAATACCGCTAGGGCACCCGTCATGGTAGTGGCATAAGGCACCTTTTGCTGCAAGGCAGAACGACGAATCAAAGAAGAGTCATTGATAGCCTGACGACCTTCAGTGGTATTCACCACATAAGTGATCTCTTCGTTCTTAATCGCATCAACGATGTTAGGACGACCTTCCATCACCTTGTTGATTTGCGCACATTCCAAACCAGCTTCTTGCAACGCGACTTGTGTACCGTCTGTAGCACACAGGGTAAAGCCTTTGCCCAATAAAGCCGTCGCCAATTCAATGGCGCCTGCCTTATCAGCATCACGTACAGATATAAAGCACTTGCCGGCAACCGGTACGACTTCGTTAGTGGCCTTTAGCGCCTTCTCGAAGGCTTCGCCAAAGCTGTCACCGACCCCCATAACTTCACCAGTGGACTTCATTTCTGGACTCAGAATTGGATCAACACTTGGGAACTTATTAAACGGGAACACGGACTCTTTAACGCTGAAGTAATCAGGTATGATTTCTTCGGTAAAACCGATCTGCTTAAGCGTGTTACCGGCCATTACGCGAGCACCAATATCAGCTAGAGAGGTACCAATACACTTGGATACAAAAGGCACAGTACGGGAGGCGCGAGGATTTACCTCGATCACGTAAATCTTGCCATCTTGCCAAGCTAGCTGAGTATTCATTAAGCCTATTACACCTAACTCCAGCGCCATAAGCTTAATTTGTGCGCGCATTTCATCTTGCACATCGGCAGGCAAGTTGTATGGCGGCAAAGAACAAGCCGAGTCACCAGAGTGAATACCGGCTTGTTCGATATGCTGCATGATAGCACCAATCACTACCTGCTCACCGTCAGAAACGGCATCCACATCCACTTCAATAGCATTGCTTAAGAAGCGGTCTAGCAGCACAGGGGCGTCGTTAGAAACCTGTACAGCCTCGGTCATGTAACGCTTTAATTCAGATTCTTTGTGTACGATTTCCATAGCACGACCGCCCAACACATAGGAAGGACGTACAACCAATGGGTAGCCAATGCGCTCAGCTTCACGCACCGCTTCTTCGTTGCTGCGCACTGTCGCGTTTTCTGGCTGCAACAAGTTCAAGCGCTGGATCATTTTCTGGAAACGTTCACGATCTTCAGCACGATCAATGGCTTCTGGAGAAGTACCTAGGATAGGTACACCCGCGTTTTCTAGGCCTACTGCCAATTTTAGCGGCGTTTGGCCACCGTACTGAACAATAACGCCCTTAGGCTGTTCTATGTTAACGATTTCTAAAACGTCTTCTAGAGTTACCGGCTCAAAGTACAAGCGATCAGAGGTATCGTAATCCGTGGAAACAGTTTCTGGATTACAGTTAACCATAATGGTTTCATAACCAGCTTCACGCATGGACAAGGCAGCGTGCACACAGCAATAGTCAAATTCGATACCTTGACCAATACGGTTAGGACCGCCACCCAAGACCATGATTTTGTCACGGCCAGTAGGGCGAGACTCACACTCTTCTTCATAGCTGGAATACATGTAAGCTGTATCAGTAGCAAACTCAGCCGCACAAGTATCAACACGCTTATACACTGGACGTACGCCCAGCTTTTGACGATGCTGACGGAAGCCTTTTTCAGTCAAGCCCAATAGTTCCGCCAAACGAATGTCGGAGAAGCCTTTACGCTTCAAGCGGAATACGCGGTCTTTGTCCAAATCAGCCAGACCAAGGGTGGCTAGCTTAGCTTCGTCTTGGATCAAATCTTGCATTTGCACTAGGAACCAAGGATCGATACCAGACAGCTGATAGATCTCTTCCATTTCCATACCAAAGCGCATGGCATCCGCCACGTATTGAATACGGTGAGCTTTAGGTGACTTTAGCTCAGCAACGATGGTGCTGCGCGCGTCATCCGCCGTGATATCCATGATTGGGTCTAGGCCGTGAATGCCCGTTTCCAAACCACGTAGAGCCTTTTGCAAGGATTCTTGGAAGGTACGGCCAATGGCCATCACTTCACCCACAGACTTCATCTGAGTAGTCAGACGGTCGTCGGCTTGGGGGAATTTTTCAAACGTGAAACGAGGAATCTTAGTCACTACGTAATCGATAGCCGGCTCGAAGGAGGCTGGAGTAGCACCACCGGTGATATCGTTCTGCAATTCGTCTAGGGTATAACCGATAGCAAGCTTAGCGGCCACCTTAGCAATAGGGAAGCCCGTGGCCTTAGAAGCCAAAGCAGACGAACGCGACACACGCGGGTTCATCTCGATAACCACCATACGACCGTCTTCCGGGTTCATACCAAACTGTACGTTGGAACCACCTGTTTCAACACCAATTTCACGTAATACCGCCAAAGAGGCATTACGCATAAGTTGGTATTCTTTGTCCGTCAAGGTTTGGGCTGGCGCTACGGTGATGGAGTCACCAGTATGCACACCCATCGCATCAAAGTTTTCGATGGAACAAATGATAATGCAGTTGTCGTTGGTGTCACGCACAACTTCCATTTCGTATTCTTTCCAGCCAATCAACGACTCGTCAATCAACAACTCGCTAGTTGGGGACAGGTCTAGACCACGGGTACAAATCTCTTCAAATTCTTCGCGGTTATAGGCAATACCACCACCAGAACCACCCATGGTGAAAGATGGGCGAATGATGGCAGGGAAACCGATACGGGTTTGCACATCAAAGGCTTCTTCCATGGTGTGGGCGATTTCGGCACGCGGGCACTCAAGGCCAATATTCTTCATGGCCTTGTCGAAACGATCGCGGTCTTCTGCCTTGTCGATGGTATCGGCATCAGCACCAATCATTTCTACATTGTACTTTTCTAGCACCCCCATGCGGTTCAGGTCTAGGGCACAGTTAAGTGCCGTCTGACCACCCATGGTTGGCAAGATGGCGCTTGGGCGTTCCTTGGCGATAATCTTCTCTACCGTGTCCCAACGAATGGGTTCGATGTAGGTAGCATCAGCCATAGACGGGTCGGTCATGATGGTAGCTGGGTTGGAGTTTACCAAGATCACTCGGTAACCTTCTTCACGCAGGGCTTTACAGGCTTGAGCACCAGAATAATCAAACTCACAGGCCTGGCCGATAACAATCGGGCCAGCACCTAGGATAAGAATACTTTCGAGGTCTAAACGTTTTGGCATATCACTAATCCAATATTAAATTCTGGCCAATTAAGCTTTGCGAGCTTGCATGTTGCTAATGAAACGGTCGAACAAAGGTGCCACATCATGTGGACCTGGGCTAGCTTCTGGGTGACCCTGGAAGCTAAACGCCGACTTATCGGTACGCTCAATGCCTTGCAAAGAACCATCAAACAAAGACTTGTGCGTGGCACGAATAGTGTCAGGCAAATTATCTTCAGATACCGCAAAACCGTGGTTCTGGCTGGTGATCATCACCACACTAGAATCCAAGTCTTGTACCGGGTGGTTGGCACCGTGGTGACCAAACTTCATTTTTTCGGTTTGTGCGCCGGACGCCAAAGCCAACAACTGGTGACCTAAGCAGATACCAAACACCGGTACATCGGCAGCTAGAATTTCTTCGATGGCAGCAATGGCATAGTCACAAGGCTCTGGATCACCAGGACCGTTGGACAAGAACACACCATCTGGGCTCATAGCTAGCACTTCGCTAGCTGGCGTTTGTGCTGGCACTACAGTCAAATCACAACCACGCTCCACCAACATACGCAAAATATTACGTTTTACACCAAAGTCATAAGCCACAACCTTGTATGGTGTCTCACCTGCAGGACGGTGGCCTTCAACTAGGTCCCAAGTAGACTCAGTCCACTTGTAGCTTTCAGTAACCGTCACTTCCTTGGCTAGATCCATACCCTTCAAACCAGGGAAGGCCATAGCCGCTTGCAAGGCTTTCGCTTCGTCAATGTCGTCACCCGCCATGATGCAACCGTTTTGGGCACCTTTTTCGCGCAAAATACGCGTCAAACGACGGGTGTCTATATCGGCGATAGCCACCACGTTATTGGCCTTTAGATATGCATCCAATGGCTGTTCGTTGCGCCAGCTGCTGGCCAGCAAAGGTAGGTCACGAATAACCAAGCCGGCAGACCATACCTGCGTAGACTCTTCGTCTTCGCTAGTGGTGCCAGTGTTGCCAATATGTGGGTAAGTAAGAGTCACAATTTGACGCGCGTAAGACGGGTCTGTGAGAATTTCCTGGTAGCCAGTCATGGAGGTGTTAAACACAACCTCACCGCTGCTTTGTCCAGTCGCACCAATGGCGATGCCTTTAAAAATACTGCCGTCTTCAAGGGCCAGAATGGCGGGGGTGCTCAATTGATGCCTCCTTAAGGTGTACGTCACTAACTCGGACACGAGGCGGAAAAGCGGCTTCTATATTCGCAAAAAAGCGAGATGTGACAGACACATCCCGCTTTTTCATGAAATACTAGAGCGCTTGTTTTTCAACGCCTGTTAACTGACGGAATTCTAGCAAATTTAAGCCCATTTTGTCTAGCTAAATTTACCAAAAACAGTAACTAATATACACTCTCAATGCAGCCAAACCGTGCCGACTCTAAACCTCATATTGGCGTACGAGTTTGCCATCCTCTGCTAACGAGCGCAGCTTGACATCAAAGCCCCACAAACGCTGGATATGCTGCATGGTCACTTCAGTATCACTCCCCATAGGGCGACCACGATACCGGCAGTGCTCCAAGGTTAAACTTCGATCGCCATACAAATCGACGCTAACCACCTGAATATTAGGTTCCATGGCTTCCGCACTAAAGGTTGCCGCCAAGGCTTCGCGAATTTGCCGATAGCCTACCTCGTCATGAATGGCGCTGACCAAAAGCTTGTCTCGTGTAGCAAAGTCTTCCACGTTAAACAACTTCAAATCACGCATCACTTGAGGCGACAGATATTGCAATATAAAACTCTCGTCATTGAAATTACGCATAGCGAAATCCAAAGATGACAACCAGTTGCTACCGACCAACTGCGGAAACCAATGCTCATCCTCCTCAGTCGGTGCTTCACAAATACGCTTTATGTCACGCATCATGGCAAAACCGAGCGCATAAGGATTTACCCCACCAAAACCAGGCTCATCATAGGCTGGCTGACGCAGTACCCGGCTATGTATGTCAAAAAACTCTAACATGAAGCCATCATCCACCAACTTTTCCTCAAACAGTTGATGCATGATGGTGTAGTGCCAAAAGCACGCCCACCCCTCATTCATCACCTTGGTTTGTTTTTGCGGATAAAAGTATTGTGCTATCTTGCGCACAATACGCACAACTTCCCTCTGCCAAGACTCTAAAGTTGGCGAATGCTTCTCGATAAAGTAAAGCAAATTTTCTTCTGGCTCGACAGGAAACTTAGCTTTTTCCTCAGCGAACGCTCGAACATCGGCGCTATCAGGCACGGTAGACCAAAGCAAGTTCACCTGCTGCTGCAACTGCGTCTCACGCTCGGCTTGCCGTGCCTGCTCTTGGTCACGCGTCGGTGGCACAGGACGATGATAACGATTGACGCCGTGACTCATTAGGGCGTGACAAGAATCCAACAACTGCTCTACGGCATCGATACCATATTGTGTTTCACACTTATGCAAATAACTCTTGGCAAACACCATATAATCCACGATAGCGGAGGCATCGGTCCATTCGCGAAACAAATAGTTACCCTTAAAAAATGAATTGTGCCCATAACTAGCATGGGCGATCACTAGGACCTGCATGACCAAGCTGTTTTCTTCCATCAAATAGGCAATGCAGGGCGAAGAGTTAATCACGAGTTCGTAGGCCAAGCCCATGCGCCCGCTTGCGTAGAGCTGCCGGGTCTGCTCAAAATGCTTACCAAAGGACCAATGATAGTAGCCAATCGGCAAGCCCACCGAAGCGTAGGCGTCGATCATCTGCTCAGCACTAATTACTTCAAGCTGATTACTATAGGTATCCAGCTTAAACTGCTCAGCAATACGCGCTATGTGCTGATCAAACTGATCGATATCCGCCAACGACCAGTCTGCAGGTGTATGATATATCGGTTTCATACAACCCCCTGACGCTGAAACAATTCATGGAACACCGGATAGATATCTTGCACCCGCTGCAAGCTACGCATAGCGAACCTACCCTCAAACTGCCCCTTTAAACCTTCGTACTGACGCCACAGACGCTGATGCTCACGCCCGCCAATTTCAACATAGATAAAGTACTGGCAAAGGGGCAACAACTGCCCCATATACTTGCCACAACGCTGATTGTCGTCATCCCAGTTGTCGCCATCAGACGCTTGCGCCACATAAATATTCCAGTTTTCAGGCGCGTACCTTTCGG
Source organism: Oceanospirillaceae bacterium (assembly GCA_003521845.1). Taxonomy (GTDB): domain Bacteria; phylum Pseudomonadota; class Gammaproteobacteria; order Pseudomonadales; family Balneatricaceae; genus Njordibacter. Next base: position 255,152 of record DPHB01000026.1, read on the forward strand.
CAATAATATCCAGCGTTAGATGCAGGGCTGTAGAGACAATAGTGCCCCCAGTTTCTCGCGCATAAAAAAATGTTTCATCATCCACTTCTTTAGCTTGCGTGTGATGGCTAACAAAGACGATTTCAGTTTTTTCGTATTGACGATGCAAAAACAAATACAAGAGCAAGAAGTAACGCTTGGCGATATCTTTTATGTCCTGGGTCATTGACCCTGATACATCCATAATGCAAAACATCACCGCCGCATTGGAAGGCTTTGGCACCTTAACCAAATTGTTATAACGCAAATCCACCTGATCCAGAAACGGCTGTTTACGAGACTTGGCCTTAAGACGTTTAATTTCGGCACGTAGCTCTGTAGCTCGCTCAGGATCAGCACACAGCGCAAGCGCCTCTTCCAGCTCTTTTATGCGGCGTTTATAGCGGCCTCTTAAGGCAATACGCCGTGCTTGAGATTGTCGCAAGGTTCTGACAACGTTCAGTTTTTCCGGTGATCCTTGACTACTAAACCCAGCCTGATGAGTAGAAAAATTATCCGCATCCAGTAGGTTCTGCTTGACCATATTAGGTAAGGCCAAATCCTCAAATAAATAATCCAAATACTCATCACGACTAATATTAAAGGTAAAGTCATCCTCGCCTTGGCCCTGATCAGACGCATCACCCCCACCTTGCCCCGCACCACTAGGAGGGCGATCGATCTTATCACCGCGCTGAAATTCGTGATTACCGGGTAACACGTAGGTGCGCTGCCCTCCGCGCCCATGACGAAACAAGGGCTCTTTTACATCAGACTGACTAATGCTGACTTCACTACCCTTCTCCGCTTCGTTAATTGGGCGCTCAGTGGCGGCTTTTTCTACCGCCTCTTTTACTTGGCGCTGATAACGCTTTAACAAGCGCTGACGATTTACCGAGCTCTTGTCCTTAGCATTGAGTCTGCGATCAATAATATGTGTCATAGGCAACCTCCCGGGAGTAGCATTCACTTAACCAAGCCAATACCACTCTACTCATCAAATCAATTGGATTTGATTACGCGTAGATACCATTCGGACAACAAGCGCACCTGACGCTCTGTGTAACCCTTATCCACCATGCGCTGTACGAAATCACTATGTTTCTTTTGATCTTTCGTTGACGCTTTGGCATTAAAGGAAATCACCGGCAAAAGATCTTCCGTATTCGAAAACATTTTCTTTTCTATGACAGCGCGCATCTTCTCATAACTCAGCCAAGACGGATTATTACCGTCATTATTGGCCCGCGTGCGCAGCACGAAGTTGACTATTTCGTTACGAAAATCTTTGGGATTACTGATACCTGCTGGCTTTTCTATCTTCTCCAGTTCATCATTAATCGCCACCCTATCTAAAATATCCCCCGTATCGGGATGCCTGTATTCCTGATCTTGAATCCAAAAATCAGCGTAGGTCACATAGCGATCAAAAATGTTCTGCCCATAGTCAGAATAGGACTCCAAGTAGGCCGTTTGAATTTCTTTACCAATAAAATCAATATAGCTCTGCGTGATAAATTCCTTGAGATAAGACAAGTAACGCTCGTAGGTTTGTTTAGGAAATTGCTGCTGCTCTAGCTCACGCTGCAATACGTAAAACAAATGCACTGGATTAGCGGCCACCTCTTCCGCGTCATAGTTAAACACTTTGGCCATGATTTTGAAGGCAAAGCGCGTTGACAAACCATCCATGCCTTCATTCACCCCGGCTAAGTCTCGGTATTCCTGAATTGGCTTGGCTTTTGGGTCCGTATCTTTTAGTGACTCACCGTTATAAACACGCAGCTTAGAGTAGATACTTGAATTTTCTACCTCTTTTAAACGCGAGAGCACGGCAAACTGCGCCAACAAGTTGAGCGTATCGGGGGCACAAGGCGCCTTATTCAAAGAGCTATTTGCCAACAGTTTGTTATAAATTTTTCTCTCCTCACTGTAACGTAGGCAGTAAGGCACCTTGACGATATTGATCCTATCTATAAAGGCTTCATTGGTTTTATTGTGTTTAAATGTTTCCCACTCCGACTCGTTGGAATGAGCCAATATCACCCCATCAAAGGGAATGGCACCAATAGCCTCAGTGCTATTGTAGTTGCCTTCTTGGGTAGCGGTGAGAAGTGGATGCAAGACCTTAACCGGCGCCTTAAACATCTCCACAAATTCCATCAAGCCTCTATTCGCACGACACAAACCGCCAGAATAACTATAGGCATCCGTGTCGCTTTGGGCATGGTCCTCCAGTTTTCTAATGTCTACCTTGCCCACTAGACTAGAGATATCTTGGTTATTTTCATCACCCGGTTCGGTTTTGGAAATAGCCACTTGATTGAGAGTTGACGGGTAACACTTGAGCACACGAAATTGATTAAGATCACCACCAAATTCGGTTAAGCGCTTAGCAGCCCAAGGCGACATAATGGTCTTTAGATAGCGTTCAGGTATACCGTAGTCTTCACGTAAGATGCCGCCATCTTCTTGCGGATCAAACAAACCCAATGGTGACTCAAACACCGGCGAGCCTTCTAGGGCATAAAAAGGCATACGTTCCATAAGCTGCTTAAGCCTTTCTGCCACGGATGACTTACCACCACCGACTGGGCCTAGTAGATAGAGAATTTGTTTCTTTTCTTCTAGCCCTTGGGCGGCATGACGAAAGTGCGCCACTATCTGCTCGATAGTGTCTTCAAGACCATAGAATTCTTGGAAGTTTTTATAGCGCTTAATGAGTTTGTTGGAAAATATGCGGCTCTGAACCGGGTCCAAAGAGGTATCAATGACTTCTTCATCACCGATAGCGGCCAACATGCGTTCGGCCGAGCTGGCATAAGCTTGTGGACTCTCCTTGCACAAGTCCAGATAGGCTTGCAAACTCATGCTCTCGGTTTGATGAGTTTCAAAGCGCTGTTTGAAGGAATCAAAAATAGCCATGGTTACACCTCCTAAATGGGTGCACCTAAGGCGAAGCTAACCCATTTATATCAATAAGTTATCGCTAACATCATGTTCTCTTCAGTCTCTTTATTAAGGGGTTAAGTAAGACCTAGAATAGATCTTTATGACTATTATCCTACTCCTTTTCGGTAAAAAAAGGCAAAACTTTACACTTGCCAATGCCCAGCTCAACTAGCAATACAGCACTCGATGCCCGGGCGGAAACGCTTTGGCAAAGGTAAACGCCGCGCCACTTGGGCCGTGTTCACGCAAGTGCTCTAAGCGCGCCTGCGCCTCGGCGACTGTGGGCACCTCGCCTGCGGGCACCCACCACAACACCTGATGTGCACTAAGCAATTTATTAAACCAAACATCACGATCACGGATTAATTCCACGTGAGCTGACTTATAGACAAAATATTTCAAACTTTCCAAGTCTTGCCAGACACTCATGTTTACCAACAAACGGGGATCTTCAAAGCTCTTAATACTAGTCGCATCACCACTTTCATCCTGGAGCCGCCAAATAAAGCCAGGGGATGAATCAGCTAACCTGTTTATCTCATCCAGGCGCGCCACAAAGCCTGCCATGGCGGCTGATTCCATGCCATCCACTGCTTGGGCTAGGTTCATCTGGGCTAGGTGCCATTCACTCATACCAATTTCTCTATTTATTGCTAGCGCAATTGACTGTCTTTACTGCCACGGCGATTAATGGTGACTGCGGTGGCTTGACTCGACTCCAAGTTCGATTGACAAGTAATACACAAATGCACACCTTGCATAGCCAAACGCCGCGCTTCCGGAATAACTGCCTCGCACTGTTCGCAATGAGTCAAACTGTCTCCTTGCGTTAAGCGACTGCGCGCTAGACTCACAGCCTCATCCACACTGGCATCGATTTGTTCTTGTACGGCGCCGTCTTTAGCCCAACCACCCGCCATAACTCAACCCCCTAAATACAACACTAGCGTTTTCTAGCTAGCACAAAAACGGAATCGCCGTGTTCAAACTCGCCGTAGTCATAGGTATCTATGACTTCAAAATATTGGCCGATCAAGGCGAGCAAAGCGGCCCGCTCATGGTACAAAAAGTAGAGCCCATGCATGGTTTCTTCTTTATCACCTAGCCAAAAGCTATGGGCAATTAAACCCTGTGCCGGCAAAAGCTGTTGTTGACGCTGCAACGACTGTGTGAGATCTGGCATTGTCAGGTGCTGCAAAACCTTGTTGGAATATATACAATCTACGCGCGCCGCAGTTAACAATGACACGGCATCCAACTGTTCAAACACCAATGCTGGAAATCGCTGCCGGCAGCGGCGCAAAAACTCCAACGATAGGTCCGAACCTGTAACCTGATACTCCGCCTGCAAGACCGCAACATCATTGCCAGGCCCCGAACCCAACTCTAGCAGACTGGCCCCTTTAGGTAGATGTCGACGCAAGGTGCCAAATAGCTCACTGCCGTCGTAGCCGTCACACATCTTCACATATTCATCAACACTGCTGGCGTCGTCATAGTAGCCCATTACGATGTCCCATAATCCCTTGCTCAATGTCTGCATCATAGCATCTGATCTATATTCCTGCGAAGACCACTAACAACGCTTTTTATTGACAAAACATGGACCGACATAGACACTGCAAAAAATCACCAAGAACATGAGAATAATAATGAAAATCAGCGAAATCCACATTTACCAGAAACACCAAACCATCGTTGATGGCCCCTATGTCATGTCCACCATGACCTTGACCAGCATTGATGCCACCATTGTTAAAATTGTTACCGATACCGGACTTCAGGGGTGGGGTGAAGTATCGCCACTAGGACCCGCGTATCAACCGCAGCATGCTTTAGGTGCCCGCGCCGCACTTTGCCATCTAGCGCCTAGCTTAATTGGCCAATCAGCTCTGCAACCGCTATTGCTCATGCGCCATATGAATGACCAGCTAAATGGTCACAACTATGCCAAGGCGGCGATCGACATTGCCATCATGGACATCATTGGCAAATACCACAAATTACCCATAAGTGAATTACTTGGCGGCACCGTACGCACCCAGCTACCAGCTTACTTTGCGGTCAGCAAAGGTGCACCCGACGAAGTAGCACGCAAGGCCAAAGATAAGATGGAACAGGGCTACAAGCGCCTGCAAATTAAGAGTGGTGGCCGCGAAGTGGCCCAAGATATCGAAACCCTACACAAGGTAAAAGAGCAAGTCGGCAACAAAGTCAGACTGGTAGTGGACGCCAACCGCGGCATGACCACTAGCCAAGCTATGCAACTTAGCCTTGCCTGTCGCGATATTCCTTTTGTGCTAGAGCAGCCCTGCAATACCATGGAAGAAGTCGCTGCTATTCGGCCGCAAATTGGCCACCCCGTGGCTTTGGATGAAAACATCGAAGGTGTTAACGACTTGATCCGCGCCCTATCAATGAACGCCTGTGATGCTTTGGGCCTTAAAATAACCCGCATCGGCGGCCTCAACGCCATGGCGACTATGCGTGATATTTGCGAAGCACGAAATTTGCCCCACACCTGTGAAGACAGCTGGGGTGGCGACATTCTATCCGCTGCCATTTTACAAGTAGCGGCCACGGTGAAGCCAAAAATGCTGGAAGCCGTATGGACCGCTGGCAACTATATTGAAGAGCACTATGATCCAGACAATCCCGTACGTTCAGTCGATGCGGTATTCACCCTTCCTAGCGGCCACGGCTTGGGTGTTAATCCACGAGAGGATCGCATTGGCACTTTACATGCCTCGTTTAATTAACAGCTAGCCACCCGCATATTCGGTAACTTGTTGCTGAGTTGCGCAGTGGATGCTGCCGCCACCCGCGGCAATTGCATCGACGTTAATTTGCTCTATAACATGCTGCGGATAAGCCACCTGCAATTGCTGCCTGGCTTTGGCATCTGCCCTACTATCACCAAATTTTTGCGCAATCACGGCGCCATTACAGACATAGTAACCAATATAGCCCGCAGCAAAATCTTGCACCCCAAAGTGTTTATTAATTTGTTCTGGCGCATCCGAAATAGTTAGCTGCAAAGGCCTACCAGCACTATCCGTGCTGTTACTTAAGATGTCGATATTTTCCCTAGTGACTGCATAATCATAAGAGCTTTTGTCATTATCACGACTCACCAGCACCTGCCCCGGGCGACTAAAGCGGGCATAAAAGTCCGTATGCCCGTCGGTAATATCACGCCCCTTAATACCTTCAAGCCAAATAACCTTATGCACACCCAAAAGACGCCACAACTCTCGTTCTACCTCTTGTTGACTCCAACCAGGATTACGATTGTCATTAAGCACACAACTTTTGCTTAATATTGCCGTACCTTGTCCGTCCACTTCAAAGCAGCCGCCTTCTAGCACTAGGCCTGTATTAATAACTGACACCCCAACTTGCTGGGCAATAAATCTTGCCACCAAAGCATCTTGCCGATGCGACTGTTTGCCCCCCCAACCATTAAAATTGAAGTCGATTGCCGCCGCTCCCGGCGCTCTTCTGACAAATATGGGGCCCGTATCTCGGAGCCACAAATCATCCACATTAAATTCAATAAGTTTTATAGGAAAGGCCGAAGTATCAATATCTAACAATGACTTAGCTAGGTCGCGATCGGCAGCTGAGACCAATATTGATACTGGTTCGTACTGGGCTATGGTATTGGCTAATAAAGCCAAGTTGGCCTTTACATGAGGCGCCAGTTGCGCACCCCAGATATCAGCAGCGGCAACAAATGCCATCCATGTTCGCACATGCCGTGCACCTTCGTCAGACATATAGCTAAAACTTGAGGCAGCTTTCAGCGCATGCATAGGCCAAGCAAACCCCGCCATTGCTATGCCCAAATTAAATTGCCGCCTATGCATAAGACCTCCACCAACAGTTTACCCTTAGAGTATAGCTGACACTTTATGGAAGACTTAGATCAGCCCAAAACTTGGTGTTAAGAGGTCGCCCAGCAAGGGCAGTAGATGCGGCATCCAGCGGCAAATCCGCCCCACCGATATAGTGCAACTACTTATTGGTAAGCAGGTAGGTCAGCATCTCGACAATCTCAGCTGGACTAGTAGCCCAAGCTTGAGCACCGGCGTCGACTTCTTTTAACGGATGCACAATGGATTCATCATGCAAGGTAATGTAGGGTCGGCCAAGAGCGGCGCAATAACCTGCATCAAATGCCGCATTCCACTGCTTGTACTTGTCACCAAAGCGAATCACCGCCATGTCGCATTCTTCGATGTGCTTTTTAGTGCGAATGGCATTTACTTTGGCTGATTTTTGATCGCGCCAAAAAGACTTTTCTTCAAGGCCAAAACAATCACCTGCCGCATCGCTAGCATCGTGATTGGTTACCGCCGAGGTAAACACCACATCCAAACCACAGGCTTCACAGCCACTAATGATTTGCTGACGCCAGTCGCTGTGAATTTCACCCGAAAGATATACTTGCCATGCCATGTTGAAGTCCTCTATATCACAATATAAGTAAAGCTATTTAGTTAGGCCAAGAGATTGCCACGTCGCTTCGCCACTGGCAATGACGAGACTCAAAAATTGCACAAAAAAAGGGCTGGGCCTAGTTTCCTAGTCCCAGCCCTTTTCCACATCACAGATGCAGTGGCTGTATAAGTTAGCCACTCACTAGCGGCCTAAGCGTAAAACGCTGGTTTCGCTATCACTGCCCTAAACAAGTCAGAGCAGGCTTCTATGTAATGTGTGGCTGCTTACGTGGTAGTAATTAGCTAGAGCGAACGTTAGTTGCGCAAGGGCCTTTTTGACCTTCGCCAATTTCAAATTCAACAGCTTGACCGTCTTCCAAAGTGCGGAATCCGCCGCCATTCTGAATTTCAGAATGATGAACGAATAGGTCCTTACCACCATTTTCAGGAGTAATAAAACCAAAACCTTTGTCAGCGTTAAACCACTTAACAGTACCTTTATTCATAATAACATCTTCATATTGTTGGTGAGAAAAAGACTGTTTTCGTTATCACCATCACGCAAACAGTTATTAAATTCTAATTGGGCTACTTATTTAATACCAAGCAAGTCCACACTTGGGGTGCATATTATATACTAATCTTTTAAGCCAAGTACATCTTGCATATCATAAACACCGTTCGCCTTGCCTGACAACCAAGCGCATGCTCTAACAGCACCCTTGGCAAATGTCATACGGCTACTGGCCTTATGAGTAATTTCGATACGCTCGCCTTCAGAGGCAAATAATACCGTATGGTCTCCGACCACGTCACCTGCACGTACCGTTTCAAAACCAATTTCTTGGGCAGAACGGGGGCCTATTATACCCTCACGACCGTACACGGCACATTGTTTCAGATCACGACCCATGGCATCGGCTACCACTTCGCCCAGACGAATTGCCGTACCCGAAGGTGCGTCAACCTTGTGACGATGGTGGGTTTCGATGATCTCCACATCATAACCTTCTTGCAAAACACTAGCGGCACGATGCAGGATATCCAGCAACAAATTTATGCCCACGCTCATGTTCGGCGCAAAAACCACGGGCATTCTACCAGCATATTCTTGTAAAGTCGCGTGTTGTTGCTCATTTAAACCAGTTGTACCAATAACAATTGCTTTTCCTAAGCGCGCGCACTCGGCCAAATTGGCCAAAGTGAGCTCTGGATTGGTGAAATCAATCAGCACATCAAAGTCGTCTGCTGCATCTTCTAGGCTAGCTTTTAAACTAACACCAAGCTTACCAACTCCCGCTAATTCACCAGCATCGGCACCCAGCAAAGAACTGTTAGGCGACACAATTGCAGCACCTAGCTCAACTCCCGTCGCTTCGTGGGCGGCTTGAATTAGCACCTTACCCATGCGCCCAGCGGCGCCGATCACTGCAATTTTGGTCATCTTTACAATCCTTAAATGTCTTCGAAGAAGCTCTTTACACCCTCAAACCAAGAGGATTTCTTGGGAGAATGCTTATGCTTGCCAGCATCCATGGTTTCCTGGAATTCACGTAACAAATCTTTTTGCTGCTTATTCAGGTTGACCGGAGTTTCGATGGCTATTTTACACATCAAATCACCCTGACCGCCACCGCGCACTTGCGTTACACCCTTGCCGCGCAAGCGGAACATTTTACCACTTTGCGCACCTTCAGGGATCTTCAATTTTACGCGACCATCTAAGGTAGGCACTTCAATTTCACCACCTAGAGCCGCATCAGTAAAGGCAATCGGCACTTCACAATACAAGTGCTTACCGTCACGCTGGAAAATAGCATGCTCGCGTACCGACACCTGCACATACAGGTCACCAGTAGGGCCACCGTTGGCACCCGCTTCACCCTCACCAGTCAACCGAATACGGTCACCCGTATCAACCCCGGCAGGAATCTTCACAGATAACGTCTTGTACTCTTGCACACGACCCTCACCGTGACAGCTACGGCACGGGTCACTAATGACCTTACCCTGACCATGACACTGCGGACAGGTTTGCTGCACAGAGAAGAAACCCTGCTGCATACGCACTTGGCCAACACCATTACAGGTGCCACAGCTCTTGGCGCTAGTGCCTGGCTTAGCACCAGAACCATCACAAGGTGCACATTCGACCTGAGTTGGAATACGAATTTCTTTGCTAACACCACGCACCGCTTGTTCTAGGTCAAGCTCCATGGTGTAACGCAAATCGGCACCACGCTGTACACTGGAACGACCGCCGCCTCCGGCACCACCAAAAATGTCGCCGAACATGTCACCAAAAACGTCACTAAAGGCTGCGCCGCCGCCATGACCACCACCAGCACTACCGTCTACACCGGCATGACCATATTGGTCATAGGCTGCCTTTTTCTGGCCATCCGAGAGTATTTCATAGGCTTCATTGGCTTCTTTAAACTTTTCCTCGGCCACCTTATCATCGGGATTGCGGTCGGGGTGGTGCTTCATCGCCATGCGCTTGAAGCCCTTTTTAATGTCCTTGTCAGAAGCGTTCTTGTCTACACCAAGTACTTCATAATAATCGCGTTTCGACATATCTAATCCACTAGTTACAATCACTGATTGTAGATACAAGAACGCGGAACTTTTAGTCCCGCGTTATAAACCACATCAAGTTTTAGGCGCGAGCGCTTACTTCTTGTCTTCGTCTTTTACTTCTTCAAACTCTGCATCTACAGCATCGTCATCAGCTTCTGGAGCAGCTTCGCCTTGCTCGCCTTGTGCAGCCTGTTCGGCATACATCTTTTCAGCAATAGAGTGCGACGCTTCAGTCAAAGCCTTGGTCTTGGCTTCGATGTCGTCCTTGTCGTCACCCTTAAGGGCTTCTTCAAGTTCAGCAATAGCGGCTTCTACAGCTGCTTTTTCTTCATCAGTAGCCTTGTCGCCAGCTTCTTCTAGCATCTTCTTAGAAGAGTGAACCATGCCGTCACCAGCATTACGCGCGGCAACTAGCTCTTCAAACTTCTGATCTTCTGCTGCGTTAGCTTCAGCATCTTGTACCATGCTTTCGATTTCTTCGTCGCTTAGACCAGAAGAAGCCTTAATCACGATAGACTGTTCCTTGCCCGTACCCTTGTCCTTAGCGGACACGTTTAAGATACCGTTAGCATCAATATCAAAGCTTACTTCGATCTGTGGCATACCACGTGGTGCTGGCGGAATGTCACTTAGGTCAAAACGACCCAAAGACTTATTCTGCGTAGCTTGCTTACGCTCACCCTGGCAAACGTGAATAGTTACCGCTGCCTGGTTATCGTCCGCGGTAGAGAAAACCTGAGATTTTTTGGTTGGGATGGTGGTGTTCTTTTCAATTACCGCCGTCATTACACCACCCATGGTCTCGATACCTAGGGTTAATGGCGTCACGTCCAACAATAGTACGTCTGTTACGTCACCAGCCAAGACTGCGCCCTGAATAGCCGCGCCCATGGCAACTGCTTCGTCCGGGTTCACATCCTTACGTGGTTCTTTACCAAAGAAAGCCGTTACTTCGCTTTGTACAAGCGGCATACGGCTCTGACCACCAACCAAGATAACTTCGTCAATTTCTGAAGCGTCTAGGTCAGCATCTTTAAGGGCTTGCGCACATGGCTTCAAGGTACCGGTTACTAGATCACCAACCAAAGATTCTAGCTTGGCGCGAGTTATCTTCACGTTCAAGTGCTTAGGACCCGTAGCGTCAGCAGTAATGTATGGCAAGTTAACGTCAGTCTGGGAAGAGCTAGACAATTCAACCTTGGCCTTTTCAGCGGCTTCTTTTAGACGCTGTAGAGCCAATGGGTCGTTGTGTAGGTCAATGCCTGAGTCTTTCTTAAATTCAGCAGCCAAAAATTCGATCAAACGCAAGTCAAAGTCTTCACCACCAAGGAACGTATCACCGTTAGTAGCCAATACTTCAAACTGGTGCTCGCCATCTACATCAGCAATTTCGATAATGGAGATATCAAATGTACCACCACCAAGGTCATACACAGCAATGGTAGAGTCGCCACGGTTCTTGTCCATGCCGTAAGCTAGTGCAGCAGCAGTAGGCTCGTTGATAATACGCTTAACTTCTAGACCAGCGATCTTGCCCGCATCTTTAGTAGCTTGACGCTGGGAGTCGTTGAAGTAAGCTGGCACAGTAATGACTGCTTCGTTTACGCTTTCGCCCAAGAAGTCTTCGGCCGTCTTCTTCATCTTTTTCAAGATTTCAGCAGAAATCTGTGGTGGCGCCTTGCTGTCGCCGTTTACGTTAACCCAAGCATCGCCGTTATCTGCAGCTTCGATCTTGTAAGGCACCATGGAGATGTCTTTTTGTACAACGTCATCTTTAAACTTGCGACCAATCAAACGTTTGATAGCAAACAATGTGTTAATAGGGTTGGTTACGGCCTGACGCTTAGCAGACTGGCCCACTAAAATTTCGCCATCATCAGCAAATGCGATAATGGACGGGGTTGTGCGATCGCCTTCAGCGTTCTCGATAACCTTTGGCGCGTCGCCATCTAATACAGACACACAAGAGTTGGTGGTGCCCAAGTCAATTCCGATGATCTTTCCCATCTTAAACTCCAAAATATTCACAGCCCGTTAGGGGCATTAAATTCAAATTCTGTTCAAGCTCCATTAGCGGCGCAAACTAGGTTAATCATGTTTGTGCGTTATGCTGCTTGCTTGTATTTCTTAGTATGGCCTTTATGTTGATTTTCAACCCAAAAACCACACTTTTTTCATGTTTATTAGCCTTTAAAAGGCCCAAACTGCAATTAGGGTGCTTTTGACACAACCACCATGGCTGGACGAATCAAACGGCCATTTAAGGTATAGCCCTTTTGGAACACATCCATGACAGTGTTCGGTTCCATTTCTGCATTGGGGATAGCCGTCATAGCTTCGTGCTGCTCTGGATTGAAGGGTTCTCCATGTGGATCCAACTGCTCAACGTTGAATTTTTTCAAACCTTCCATGAGCATGCCTTGACTCATTTCTACGCCTTCAAGCAAGTTCTCTAGGGTGGCATTGTCAGCACGACTAGCAACCAGCGCTCGCTCGAGGTTATCAACTAGGTTCAGAAGCTCGACCACCAACTTTTCTTGGCCAAATTTATGGGCCTTGGCAACGTCTTGCTCGGCACGGCGGCGAACATTTTGCATTTCGGCTTGGGCGCGTACAGCTTCATCTCTGTAGGCTTCTACCTTATTAGCAGACTCCTGCAACTCAAGTTGCAAAGACTCTACAGTTACTTCCTGCATAGCTTCTGTTTCTGGCCCTTGCTCAGTCGCCTGATCAGCGGCTTGATCAACAGGCTCTTCTTGGTTGTCGACAGAATTGTCTTGATCGCTCATGGATACTCCATTACTGCATTACAAATTAATCTAACAGTCTTAGCCAACCAGAGATAACTCCAGCCAACCCAAGTTAACTAAAGACTTGAATGCCAACTTATATGGGGACAACAAAAACCGATTCAAGCACTAATGACGTGCTATTTTTACCACAGACAAAGAAAACTACTGGACATTCATACACTACTGGATATAATCCCAGTTAAATACAATTTAACTAACGCACACGAGGGCCTCAATATGCTCCAACAACTCATCGTGCAGCACTTTGCCCTAGTCGACTTTCTACACCTCGACTTCAATCGCAACATGACCGCCATCAGTGGCGAGACAGGCGCCGGCAAATCCATTTTACTCGATGCCCTAGGCCTAGCCCTTGGGGACAGAGCCGAATCCGGGTGCGTTAGACAAGGTGCCGACAAGGCGGATATCCATGCTGTCTTTGACCTCCACAAACTACCTGCCATAAAAGACTACCTAGCCAGCAAGCACCTAGCCAGCGCCGACGACCCCGACACCTGCATCCTGCGCCGCATGGTTAACCAAGATGGTCGCTCGCGCGGCTATGTGAATGGCAAACCGGTCAACATTGCTACGCTCAAGCTTCTCGGCCAACAACTGATCAACATCCACGGCCAACATGAACACCAGCATCTACTAGCACGCGACAGCCACCTCAAGCTTTTGGATGCCTACGGTGCCCATCAGGAGTCCCTAGCAACTGTATCCGAGCTAAGCCAGCAATGGCACACTCTCGCCCGCCAAGCCAAGGAATTGACCGGCGACCAGCAACTTAGCGAAGCCGAACGCCAACTTCTGCAGTATCAGGTGGACGAACTTGAAACCCTGGAGCTGATAGACGGGCAACTCGAGCAACTCGAGCAAGAACACAAACAACTCGCCAAGGCCGATCAGCTATTACAAGCCGTGGGCGCAGTACTACCAGATAACGATCGCAACGAAGACCCCAAGGCAAGCCTGCAACGCTGGCAACAAGAACTAGAGGCATTTGCCGAATTCAGCCCACAAATCGCCAACGCCATCGAGCTATTAGCTAGCGCTGCCATTCAAGTAGAAGAAAGCCAGTATGAATTACAAAGCTTCTTACAAGGCTTTGACCAAGACCCAGGCCGCCTAAGCACTATAGAATCACGGCTAGACCAAGTGTACTCTGTTGCCCGCAAACACAAGGTGCAACCAAAGCTATTGCTAGAACACCTACAAACATTGCAGGCACAACTGCAGCGCAACGAAAACCAAGAAGCCGACCTTCAAGCCATTGCCGAGCAGCAGCAACTACTCACCCAATCCTACACCAAAGCTGCTGCTACCCTCAGCCACGAGCGCCAAGCGACTGCCGAACAATTACAGAGCGCCGTGGCCGAGCAACTTGCTCAACTTGGCATGCCTCACTGTCGTGTACAGTTTGCTATAAGCAACAAAACAGTAACTGAGCTACACCCCAAAGGCTTAGATGATGTAGAAATGCTAATTCAAACCAATCCTGGGCAAGCTGCCAAGCCTTTAGCGAAGATCGCATCCGGTGGTGAGCTGTCGCGCATTAGCCTAGCCATACAAGTGGTTATTGCTAGCACCAGCATCACCCCCTGCTTAATTTTTGATGAAGTTGATGTGGGCATAGGTGGCGCCACCGCAGAAATCGTCGGCCGCCTATTGGCGCAACTAGGCCAACACTGCCAACTGCTTTGCATTACCCATTTACCACAGGTAGCTAGCCAAGCTCAGCATCATTTACAGGTTAGCAAACATAGCCAAGACAAGATGACACACACGCAAGTGGTGCCATTAAGCGAGAGTCAACGCATTCAAGAAATCGCCCGTATGCTAGGCGGTGTTACATTAACAGAGCAGACTCTAGCCCATGCCAAAGAAATGCTAGGCTCTAACGCAGTACATTAAAAGAAATATTTGACTAGTGGCAAGGATCTTTTGAGTGATTAGGTGGTCATAAACCTAAGCCCTTTAGGCGGCAACAAGCTTTGACCAATAAAGACCCTTAGCGAAAAGAAGCCTTTAGTGGGCAAAAGGAATCGGGTATGATTCCCCACAACTAATAACGGAAATACTGACCACCTATGAAACGTTACTTTGCTACAGCACTTATGGCCCTAGCTCTAACAGGCTGCTCCAGTCTTACGGATTTGGAATTTCCAGGGGTTCACAAAATGGACGTGCAACAAGGCAACATCATCACCGATGACATGGTGGACTTATTGCGCCTAGGCCTAACCCGTGACCAGGTGCAATATGTTATGGGCACACCACTGATAGTAGACACCTTCAACGACAGCCACTGGGACTATGTGTACCAGCTTAAGCAAGGCAATGGGACATTAACCGAAGCCAAACTACGGGTTGTTTTTGTTAATGACCGCGTTAGCGAAATACAACGCTAGGCTTTACTTTTATCCGCTGCTGCTTTGGCAGCACGGTTGGCCCGAGCCTGCTTGGGGTCAATAATAAGAGGGCGGTAAATTTCGATACGCTGCCCTGCTTGTATCGGCTCTTCTTTTGGCTTACGCACAGTTTTTCCGAAAATACCCATCGGGGTATCATCAACATCCAAGCCCTCAAAGCGCTGCTCAATACCCGATTGCTTGGCAGCATCAAACACACTAGTGCCTTGCGCCACCTGCACGTTCAAAATTAACTGCTCATCAGGCAAGGCATAAGCCACTTCAATATCAATCATTGCCTGCTTATCCATAGACTTGCTCCGCTCTTTTGCAAAATGAATCAACCATACTGCCTGCAACTTGACTAAATAATCCACCTAAAGCTTTGCCAGCAATACCAGAAATAGCAAAATCTAATTGCATCTCAACTTTACTCGCGTCTTCTCGCAACGCTGTAAACAGCCACTTGCCACGCAAATGCTCAAAGGGGCCGTCTTCCAATTCCAATTCAATCAGCCCCGGCTCGTGCAACTGGTTACGTGTGACAAACTGATAGCTAAGCCCGGCTTTACGTAAGTGCAAACGCGCGACCATAAAGTCGTTACTTTGCTCTAGCAAATCCACTCCAACGCAACCATCCAAAAATTGCGGATAGGCGGCAACATCATTAACTAGATCAAACATCTGCTTTGCAGAATGCATCACCAAGGCAGAACGATTAATAACCGGCACAAACAGCCTCAAAACTAAGAGTCATAAAAACATCCTATTTTAAGCCTTTCCTAACCTGCATGCTAGCCGCTTCCTTAGTCATTCATCAACAAAGCACAATTGCCTAGGCTTTTTCCCTTAAAACCCCTACCGAATTTTGACCCATGCTGTACAATGCGCGCCATGGCAAAAAAATCCAAAGCAAAAAAACCTTCCGACGGTACCATCGCTCTCAACAAGCGCGCCAAGTTTGAATATCACATCGAACAGCGTTTTGAAGCAGGTGTTCAGTTAACGGGCTGGGAAGTTAAATCCCTGCGTGAAGGCAAGGCTAACATTACCGATTCCTACGTATTGATTCGCAATGGCGAAGCACAACTTGTGGCTGCACATTTTGCACCACTACTGACGGCCAGCACCCACGTAGTTTGCGAGCCTATGCGCCCGCGCAAACTATTGCTACACAAAAAGGAAATTGCCAAACTGTTTGCCGCCAGCACGCAAAAAGGCCACACCATCGTGGCCTTAGCTTTGTATTGGAAAGGCTCCCATGTGAAATGCGAAATTGCTTTGGTAAAAGGCAAGCAGCTACATGATAAACGCGCCACAGAAAAAGAGCGTGATTGGAACAAGCAAAAACAACGTATTCTGATGAAGGCTTAAACCCTCCAAGCAAATCTGTCATAGCAAGGCCGCGCAGCAAAGCGGCCATCTCGCTAAGCCTTCTTTACCCTGACATCCGCATCCGCTAACAGAGCCAAGCTTTCATCAGCAAAACCAACCCCGGCTTCCGTGTAAAAGTTAAAAATACGGTCGATACCACAGCCAGCCAACTCGTCAACTTGATCTTCATAGCGTGCAATAGCGACTACCTTGCCTTGGTAACTACAAGCCTGTAGCTGCTCTTGAATGTTCTCAATATCGGCAATCTGAGGTAGAGCAATCAATACTAGCCTGATCTGCTCCAACTTCATACCTTGCCATAAATCAACATCCTCACCATCACCGTATAAAACCCGCTCACCTTTACTCAACAAATGCTTGGCACGGGCTTCGTCACTGTCCATACCCCATACTTTTTCGACTAGTTGACGTGATAAGGCTGCATAGGTAGCACGCCCAACCCGACCCATACCTACTACCAACACTTCAGCTTCCGGTGGTAACTGGCATACATCATCATAATTACGGTCATACTCAAAGCGGGTAATAAAGCCCTTAAACACACGATATATGGTATGCGAGAAGCGGTAACTAATGCTGGTAATGACAAATGATACGGCCACCGCCAAAGCTAAAATTACCAGCCACTCGGCGGCCAGCCAGCCAAAACTGATACACAAGGCAATTACAATCAAACCGAACTCGCTATAGTTACCCAACACCAAAGAATTGAGGTAGGAGGTACGAGCACGCTGACCCAATAAACCATGGAAATTAAAGAACAAGAAACTCTTTATTGGAATCAACAAGGCCAAGAACATAGCCACGACTAACATGTCCGCGGTGGGCAAAGCCGTAAAACCAATAGACAAGAAAAAGCCAATCAAAAACAAATCTTTAAAGCTCATCAAAGAACGATACAGTTCGTAAGACTTGTATGTACCACTGAGAATGATACCAGCCACCAAGGCACCAAGATCACCTTTTATACCCAGCGCATAAAACAATTCATAGCCACCAAAGGCCAAGAAAAAACCCGCCAAAGGTAATAACTCATCATGCCCTACTTTTTCTAGAAACAAGGACAATGGCTTACGCAAGAACACCAAACCAAACAGTGCCAGGGCCCATACAGAAGGTTCTTGGCCAGTAGCAATCACCATAAACACGACGGCCACAATATCTTGTACGACCAGAATACCCACGGCTAGCTTGCCATGACGACTCTTTATGTCGCCGCTGCTCTCCAGCACCTTCACCACACACACTGTGGAACTAAAACTCAAAGCAAAGCCAATAAGCACAGCCGTCTGCCAATCCATACCAGCAAAATAGCTCATGCCATACGTGATAGGTAACATGGCCAGAGCGGTAAAGGTGACAATCCACAGCAGCATATTACTGACGGCACCACCCCACACAGCGGTCTTTAACAAATCCCGCACATTGAGTTTCAAACCAATAGTAAATAGCATCAAGGTGATGCCTAGGTCTGACAAAATCTGCAAGGTGTCGCTGCTTTCAATACCAGCAAAATTCAGTAAAAAGCCCGCAACCAGATAGCCAATCAACGGCGGTAAGCCAGCACTGCGCGCCAACACACCAAATACAAAAGCAAATAAAATCCAGAAGAAATCCATAATTACAGCATCATTTAACAAGTTGTTACGGGTATATTAAAACTAGCTTATATTATACCTTTAATCTCTCAGCAAGGCGCGTTTTTGTACCAAGTCACTAACCACAATCAATATAAATGCAAAAATCTAAGCACTTGAAGCACTTAGCCTCTGCCCCCATACAGTTATTACTGCTACAATAGCAGCCTACTTTGGGGATGACTGGTTTCGACGCTGGTTACAAACCCTGCGGTGCATGTCGAGATCGCTTGGTATCTCGTAAATAAAACCCTGCAAACATTTAGTCGCAAACGACGAAAACTACGCACTAGCGGCCTAAATCCCGCTTACACTGAGCACCAGATGCCTGTAAATGGTTGCAAAGTGGCACGCAGAACAGGATCGTGTGGAACTCTCGCTCGTGGGTGAAGCACTAAAATAAATCGAGATCGCCCTATACACCCTGACTTTCGGGTCGTTGTGGGTTAAAACAATAGAAAGATCTAAACATGTAGAGCCAATGGCAGAGGACTGACGGACGGGGGTTCGACTCCCCCCATCTCCACCA
>DPHB01000026.1:274059-276002 GCA_003521845.1 Oceanospirillaceae bacterium
GTTCGACTCCCCCCATCTCCACCATACAAAGGTTTTGAGCGGTAACGCTAAGACCTGACAACTAGCCTCAAGACCCAATATATAGCGGTCTTGGGGCTTTTTTGTGCCTATAGTATTCCCATAGAGTTCTTTCTGGTATTACTGAAGCCTGTACCTATAGCTACACGCAGAAGAATATGAAGTAGTGGTACATGGGTCAAGGTGGATTAATACAGCCCATAAACTACTGGGACCACCAACCCACTTCAGGCCACAGGAAAGCGCGCTAGCATCAACGTTATAGCCTGTGTGAGCTGCTGTTTAAATAATGGATAGTGGACCGGTATTTGGCCCCACAATTCTTCGCACTCAATAAAGTTGGTGGCATTTTGACCATCTAAAAGCGGCTCTAACAGTGTCCAATTCGGTTCTATGTAATCAAAATGAATCATCTGCGTTTTTACTTGGCACATGAACACATACCAACTAGCAATACCTTGCAATGCAAACACGGGTGTATGACCTCTTGCATAGCAATCAGTTAATGTCGGCAATATAAATATCGGAAATTTAACACCACCATCAGCACATATTCGAGCTATATCGTCGGCGATATTGCTGTTACTCAAACGCATTTTGGTGAGCCGGTAATATTCATTTAAATTTAGAGGGGACTCACCAATTGCTGGGATCACTTCTGTCGTTACATAGGCAGAGAACAGGCCATTGAGTTCGTCATCGGCTAAACCTTGGTCGTAAGTTACATACCCTTTGAGGGCGGCAAAATAAGCCAATATAGTATGCCCCCCATTAAGTATTCGTATCTTTGCATCTTCATATGGAGACACATCTGCAGTCAACTCCACTCCCACACGCTGGAAATCAGGTTTTGGCCCTGCAAAATTATCCTCTATCACCCACTGGGTATAAGATTCAGACATAATTGTGAGAGGGTCATCTAAAGCAAATTTTTGCTTAACGTCAGCAATATGAATAACGTCAGATCGTGGCGTAATACGATCCACCATACAGCAAGGGAAAGTGACATTGCTCTGAACCCACTCAAGTAATTGTGTGTCGTTACAGGCAACAAGGAACTGTTCAAAGCCTAACTTTAGATAGTGGCCATTGTCACGTAAATTGTCACAACATAATAAGGTAATTGGCAGGTTACAGCCGCGTTTCCGAGCATTTAACGATGCCCGTAGGTAAGCATAAATGCAGCTCCCTGTTCCTGTTAAGGCCTCAACTATAATTGGAGATTGCACTTCCAGTTGGCCATTTTCTGAAAGGTAATAGCCACTTTCAGTGACCGTCATGGTGATTAGATGTATGTTTTCACTATCCACTGCTTGTGCTGCAGCTTCAGGATCTGTGGACCAGTCCAAGGTTGACAATATAGAGCCAATTTCTTCATAGGTAACCTGGCTGTCTGGCGACAAAGTCTTTAGTGTATATAGGTGTTTCTGGTCAGCTAATTGGAGGTTTATATTGGCATCTTGTGACCTTAAGTTAATACCTGTAATACCCCATTTTTGTTGATCCTTATGGCCCAATAACTTATTCATGTAAACTGCTTGGTGGGCACGATGAAAAGCGCCAACGCCAACGTGAATGATTCCCACTTCACAGTCTGTCTTGCTGTAATTAAGGGGTTTAAGTGGTGTCGCATTTATAGCGTTCATAATGGGTATCTTTGTAGTTATATCGTGTTTTTATTAGATGCGGTGGGCTAAGGCATCGCTATCGCTGGTTTTACAATCGATTGACCTTTGCCTAAATTGGTCTGGATAATACGCCGGTACTCGCCAGGCGTTTTGCCTTTTAGCTTCACGAAGTGACGATTAAAGTTAGTGATGTTGTTGAATCCAATGTCAAAACAAATTGCTGAAATACGATCGTTAGTTTCGGCCAGCTGAATACATGCCCTACCGATACGGACACGGGTTACAAATTCAACAAAG
>DPHB01000058.1:0-2423 GCA_003521845.1 Oceanospirillaceae bacterium
TGCGCAAAAAAGCCAGTCCCTGGTCAAGCGTTACAGATAGATAGGGCCCTGACCATCACTACTAGCTTGGTAGTGAACGTTGACGTGGCTTAGCAGGCGTGGCACCAAGGCCGCCTCTTCGCCGTCTTTTAGCTCAACTGCATCAAAGCCGACCCGTTGCATATATGGCACACGATCCAAAGCCACATCGCCTACGGCACGAATAGTACCGGTGAAGCCAGCACGGCGCAGTAAGCGTGCGATGCTAAAACCACGGCCATCAGCAAACATAGGAAAGTTAACCTGCACTTCTTGAAAATACTCAGAAGTGCTTAGCAGCTGCGGTACATCTACGTCAGAATTAACAACAACCGCTTCTACTTGCGTAGGTTCGGCCTCTAGCCATTCGGTATATTCTACAACCTGCTTAGGCTGCGGTTTTTTGAGCAGTTCCATAAACAGCCTCCTTAAATGGTAATAAACCTACACGTTGTACCAGTTGCGCAAAGGTTTCACTTTGATCATGGCGTAAACCTAGATAGGTATTCAAAATCATGGTGATGGTGGTGACCACCTCGTCTTGTGGTATCGAACGGCCCAGGGTTTTACCTAATTGCGCCGCCGCACTATCACTACCACCCAAGGTAAACTGATACACCTGCTTGCCACCCTTTTCCACCCCAAGGATACCAATATGGCCAATGTGATGATGACCACAGGCATTCATACAACCTGATATTTTCAGTTCGATGGGGCCTAGGTCATACAAGTAGTCTAAGTCATCAAAGGTTTCATTGATGCGCTCAGATAGTACCAAGGTTTCGGCATTCGCCAAACTGCAATAATCCAAACCTGGGCAGTTAATCATGTCGGTTAACGTACCATGGTTAGCTCTTGCCAAGCTTAGCTCGCTTAAACCTAACCAAAGATCATGTAGGTCCTTTTCTGCCACATAGGCCAAAACCAAGTTCTGATCATGGGTAGAGCGCACATTTCCAAAGCTATACTGATCCGCTAAATCAGCAAGGCCATCCATCTGCTGATGACTAATGTCCCCAGGTGGCGTCATGGGGTTCTTTAATGGCACCATGACAATACAGTAACCAGGCTGCTGGTGCGGCATTATGTTATGCGCTAACCAACGTTGGAAATCGCCATCGACAATGTCATTCACCTTGGGCATGCTAGCTTCGCCTTCGGCTAGGTAATAAGGGTCTTGAAAATGACTTTTCACCCGCGCTATCTCAGCCTCTGGTAGCTGTAAGTCGGTATCTTTTATGGCTTGCCACTCTTCCTCAACCTGCTGCGCAAAAGCTTCCATACCCATGGCTTTCACCAAGATCTTAATACGCGCCTTGTACTTGTTATCGCGGCGACCATGTAAGTTATAGATACGTAGTATGGCTTCTAAATAAGACAACAAGTGCTTGGCGGGTAGGAATTCTCTAATGACTTGACCAATGATGGGTGTACGCCCCAAACCACCACCAACCAGCACTTCAAAACCTAGTTCGCCTTGTAGGTTGTGCACTATACGCAAGCCAATATCATGTACCTGCACCGCCGCGCGGTCTTCTTTTGAACCCGTCACCGCAATTTTGAATTTGCGTGGCAAGTAGGCAAACTCTGGGTGCAAGCTACTCCATTGACGAATAATTTCACACCATGGACGCGAATCGGCTAGCTCATCGGCACTGACACCTGCCAATGGATCGCTAGTAATACTACGAATACAGGCGCCACTGGTTTGGATAGCGTGCATTTGTACTTGCGCCAGATCAGCCAAAATATCAGGAATCTCGGCTAGCTTGGGCCAGTTAAATTGTATGTTTTGGCGCGTAGTAAAATGGCCGTAGCCCTTATCATAGGTGCGCGACACCTGCGCTAAGGCACGCAACTGCTCACTGGTCATTTGCCCATAGGGTACGGCCACGCGCAGCATCGGCGCATGACGTTGTATATAGATACCGTTCATCAAACGTAACATGCGGTATTCGTCATCAGCGATTTCGCCGTTTAAAAAGCGCTGGGTTTGATCACGGAACTGATCAACGCGCTGATTTACTAGCTGTTGATCGACTTCGTTATATACGTACATAAATGACTCCTAGCCAAGGTTGAAACAAATGGCTTAAGTAACTTAACTGAGATTCAAAAAGCTATAATAACGCCATTTACTTATAACTAGAAATAATATTATACAATTTGCTTATCTCTTAATGATATATATAATAGACTCTCTTATAGGCATCAAAATGGACCCAAAGAGGTCGCCTAACTATAGGCGCAATGGGTTTCCTAAGTTACAATAGCCTTGTTATTAAGTACCCGTCATTACACATAAACAGGAAGCCATCGTGGCCGAATATATTCTCATTTTAGTTAGCACCGTATTGGTGAACAACTTTGTCCTGGTACAGTTTTTGGGACTATGCCCTTTTATG
>DPHB01000058.1:2580-5090 GCA_003521845.1 Oceanospirillaceae bacterium
CTTTTATGGGTGTGTCATCGAAACTTGATACGGCGATGGGCATGTCTCTAGCAACTACCTTTGTGCTGACGCTCGCCTCCCTTTGTAGCTACCTAACCTATACATTTGTACTGCAACCTTTGGGCCTTGAGTTCCTACGCACTATAAGCTTTATCTTGGTTATTGCCTTTGTTGTGCAATTCACCGAAATGCTCGTACATAAAACCAGTCCTATGCTGCACAAGGTGCTGGGGATTTTCCTACCCCTGATTACCACCAACTGCGCGGTGCTTGGCGTTGCTTTACTGAACATCAACAAAGCCAACGGCTTTATCGAATCCTTGTTGTACGGTATGGGGGCAGCAATCGGCTTTTCTCTTGTATTGGTACTATTTGCGGCCCTACGCGAGCGCATCAACCTGGCCGACATCCCGAAACCATTTCAGGGGCCTGCCATCGCCATGATTAGTGCTGGTATCATGTCATTGGCGTTTATGGGTTTTTCTGGCTTGGTGAGCATTTAAATGGATATTCTTATCTATGCCGTAGTTGCACTCACGGTAATGGCGCTAATTTTTGGCGGCATTCTGGGCTATGCTGCCAAGCGTTTTAAGGTGGACGGTAACCCGATTGTTGACCAGATTAACGAGCTATTGCCACAAACTCAATGTGGTCAATGTGGCCACCCCGGCTGTAAGCCCTACGCCGAAGCCATTGCTAACCAAACAGACCCTATCAATCTGTGCCCGCCTGGTGGTGAAGCGACCATCAAGGCCTTAGCTGACTTGTTGGATGTAGAAGCGCTGCCTCTTGATGCCGAAGCAGGTGTTGATAGCGTACGCAAAATTGCCTATATCCGCGAAGACGAATGCATTGGCTGCACCAAGTGCATCCAAGCCTGCCCCGTAGATGCCATCTTGGGTGCTGCTAAGCAGATGCACACGGTGATTGTTAAAGAATGTACAGGTTGTGACCTGTGCGTAGAGCCCTGCCCTGTAGATTGTATCGATATGCTACCCGTCGCCGTGACTAGCCAAACCTGGCATTGGCAAAAGCCAGAACAATTAATAGCAACAGATCGACACCCCAAGTTTGTACCACAGGGAGACCTGCCAGCATGAGCAAGCTATTCGACTTTCCTGGTGGTGTACACCCACCGCAAAACAAACTCCAGTCTAAGCCAGGCAAGGTTTTCGAACTGCCCTTGCCACAACGCCTACTGGTGCCGCTATCCCAGCATATCGGTGCGCCAGCCCAGCCCATAGTTGCGGTTGGTGAGCGAGTGTATAAAGGGCAACTGATCGCCCAGGCAAAGGGGATCATTAGCGCCTCGGTCCACGCTACCAGTTCCGGCACTATTAGTGCTATTGGTAGCTTCCCAGTGGCTCATACCTCAGGCCTAGAAGCCCTATGCATTGAACTACAAACAGACGGCCAAGACGCTTGGCACAAGGACATAGCTAGTGCTGACCCAGAACAACTAGATGATCAGCAAGTTCGTCAACGCATGCTCGATGCCGGCATTGCGGGCATGGGGGGTGCAGGCTTCCCCAGTAGCGCCAAGCTTGCTACTGACAAACCCATTCACACCTTACTAATCAATGGTGTTGAATGTGAACCTTACATCACCGCTGACGATACCTTAATGCAACTACATAGCACCGACATCATCGCCGGTGCCAAACTTTTACTGCGTCTACTAGACCAGGCAAAATGCATTATTGTAATCGAAGACAACAAGCCAGATGCCATCACGGCCATGCAACAAGCTGCTGCAGATTATGCTGATATCGAGATCCTGGTGATCCCCACTAAGTACCCATCAGGTGGTGAAAAGCAACTTATCGAAAACGTTACAGGTAAACAGGTACCCAAAGGCGGCATACCCGCCGATCTCGGTATTCTTTGCCAAAACGTTGCTACAGTAAAAGCCATCAACGATGCCGTTTGTCTCGGCCAACCTAGTATCGAACGTATCGTTACCGTGACCGGCAATAGCGTGAAACAAGCCGGTAACTACCGCATTCGTATTGGCACTAGTGTCGATTACCTATTACAACAATGTCAGGCCGAAACCAGCGCTAACCCCGTTATTCTGGGTGGTCCGATGATGGGTTTCCAGCTACCAAGCACACAGGTCCCCTTGGTGAAAACCAGCAACTGCTTGATTGTGCCTGATCCACAAGAGTTGTCCAGCCAAGATACCAGTATGGCTTGTATCCGCTGTGGCCAATGTGAAGTGGCTTGCCCTGCACAACTATTGCCGCAACAACTATATTGGCTAGCTAAGTCTGATGCCTTTGATAAGCTTGAACAATATAATCTCATGGACTGCATTGAATGCGGTGCCTGCGCCTATGTGTGCCCTAGCCAAATACCCTTGGTACAACACTATCGTTATGCCAAAGGTATGCTGCGCCAGCAAGCTGGGGAAACCCGCCAAGCGGAACACGCAAAAATCCGCTTCGAAGCACGGGAACAGCGCTTGCAAGATGCCATCAACGCCAAGGAAGAAAAGCGTAAAGCCCGAG
>DPHB01000058.1:5269-8569 GCA_003521845.1 Oceanospirillaceae bacterium
GCCGCCGCTCAAGCCGCAAAACGTGCTGCCGCAGCGACTGGTGATCAAGCAGCCGCTGCGGATCCAGTGGCGGCGGCCCAAGCGCGCATAGCCAGCAAAAAGGCAGCAGCACAAAACAACGCTGCAGCTGACCAACAAGCAACCCCGACAACAGACGACACACAGACGACAACCCCAGTGGCCAGCCATAAGGATCTAAAAACAGCAGCAGCTATTGTTAGAACCAAACTTAAAAAAGCCAGTAAAGCCTATGCCGACGCCCAAGCTGCTGGGCATGAAAATACGGCTAAACTGCAAGCTATGGTCGTAGACTTGGAGCAGCGTGCAGCCACAGCTGCTAGCGCATTAGCCGAGTTTGAAAGCAAGTTAGGCCTAGACCCTGAAGCCGAAAAACAAGCCCAAATTGCGTGGGCAAAAGCCAATGCTCAGGTACGTAAGCTCACCAAACAGGCGCCTAACGAAGACGCTACTGATTCGGAAAAAGCGGCTCACGCCGAAGCACTAGCCGCGGCCCAAAAGTCATTGGCACAAGCTCAGATACACCTCGATTCCATTATCAGTCCTAAGCAGGAAACCAACTCATGATGACGTTATTTTCATCACCCCATCTGCACGCTGGTAAGCGCAGCCAGCAACTTATGCTACTGCTTATTGCAGCCGCACTGCCTGGCCTGTTGGCGCAAGTATATTGGTTTGGATTGGGCACTCTAATCAATGTCGTATGGGCTATTCTTGTCGGCCTACTACTAGAAGCTGGGGTTTTACTACTACGTAAACGCCGCGTCGGTTTTTTCCTTAAAGATGGTAGCGTTATTGTTACCTGTTTGTTGCTTGCCTTAGCGCTTCCCCCCTTAGCACCTTGGTGGCTAGTTGGCGTAGCGACCCTTTTCGCCGTGCTTTTTGCCAAACACCTATACGGTGGTTTGGGCAACAACCCGTTTAACCCTGCCATGGCTGGCTATGCTATCTGTTTGATCGCCTTCCCCGCCAGCATGACCATGTGGACCAGTCCAGACAACTACTTTGATTTCTCTAGTCAATGGCTGTGGTTCTGGACCGAGCAAGGCAATGTCGATGCCATAACCCAAGCTACACCTTTGGATGCTATGAAGCATCTGCAAGGCAGCACTATCACGGAAATGCTGTCGGCTAACCCTGATGTAGTGAACTACGCTGACGCTATGTTTTGGGTTAATTTGGCTTACCTCGCTGGCGGTGTCGCCTTATTAGCCCTAAAAGTCTTCACCTGGCATGCACCTGTTGCTATGTTAACGAGTCTCGGCATATGTGCTGTCTTGTTTGGTAGCGGCGAGCCAGACTTATACGCTAGTCTTAGTGATCACTTGTTTTTGGGTGCCACCATGTTAGCTGCATTTTTTATCATCACCGATCCCGTTACCAGTGCCACGAGTCGCCGTGGTAAATTGATATTCGGTACCGGTATCGGTGTACTGGTGTATGTAATACGCACCTGGGGAAGCTATCCTGATGCCTTTGCCTTTGCTGTGCTACTGATGAATCTATGCGCACCTTTGATAGATCAGTACACCCAACCAAAAGCCTATGGCCACCACCCCTGAGGCACAGATAATGACTGACAACACAGAAACTACACGCCAAGAATCTACAGCAACTAATATGTGGCACAACATCCGCGCCAACGCCATCAACCTTGGTGCGATGGCTATTGTAGCGGCGGCTCTGCTGGCCATTGTTTATGTCCAGACCAAGCCACTTATCATTGCCAATCAACGTGCTGCGCAGATCGCTGCCCTCACTCAGGTCATGCCGGCCAGTTACTTTGATGATGAGTTGTTACAACATGCATTTGTTTTACCCCATGCCGAACAACTGCACCAAGCCACTGATACCCTAGCCTATGCGGCCATGCTAAATGACAAAATCAATGGCTGGGTATTGCCGGTCGTTAGCCCTGATGGTTACAGTGGAGCTATACAGCTATTGGTGGGTATTGATGCCCATGGCAGTGTGACCGGTGTACGCATCACTTCCCATAAGGAAACACCGGGACTGGGCGATAAGGTAGATTATCAAAAATCACATTGGGTGGATGATTTTATCGGTGCCAGCCTAAGTAGCCACACGTGGGCTGTCAAAAAAGATCAGGGGGACTTTGATCAGTTCACCGGTGCCACCATTACACCCCGTGCCGTGGTCAATGCTGTGCACTTAGCATTAAGCCATCGCCAGCAATACCAGGCGCAAATGTTAGCCGCTCTAAGTAGCGACAAAACGTCAACCGGAGAGCCGTAATATGCAAGCGGAAACAAGCACCCTGCTCCAGCAAGGACTGTGGAAAAATAACGCAGCCTTGGTTCAACTACTGGGCTTATGCCCACTGCTAGCGGTCACCAATAGTGTGGTTAATGCCCTCGGTTTGGCGATTGTTACTTGTCTAGTTCTTGTCGCCTCAAACGCCTTAGTTTCACTAACGCGCACTAAGGTGAATAGCGATGTTCGCTTACCCACCTTTGTCATGATTATTGCAGCTCTAGTCACCATTGCCGAGTTACTCATGCAGGCCTTTACCTATGAATTGTATTTAATACTGGGCATATTTATTCCACTTATCGTCACCAACTGCGCTATTTTAGGACGCGCCGAGGCCTACGCCTGTAAAAACCCACTGGCCCCCTCTGTCATTGATGGTCTTGCCATGGGCGTGGGCTTTGGTCTAATTCTAGTGTTACTTGGCGGCCTACGTGAATTACTTGGCCAGGGCACCTTGTTTGCCGATATGCATTTATTATTTGGCGAAACAGCACGCCATTGGCAGCTCACTATCATTGCCGACTACCGTGGTTTTCTGTTTGCCATATTACCCCCTGGGGCCTTTATTGGCATGGGCTTACTTATCGCTGGAAAAAATTTGATTGATGACCAGCAAGCCAAGTGGCAGCCAACAAATCAGGCTACAACCGAGTCACGTCGGGTACGGGTTACTGGCACAATTACTTAGACAGATAAAAGCTCTATGAACAAAGATATCCGTCAGCAAATATTTGCCCGTTTAAGGGATGACAACCCAAATCCAAAAACTGAACTAAACTACTCCAGCGAGTATGAATTACTGGTCGCGGTGGCTTTATCTGCGCAGGCCACAGACGTCAGTGTTAATAAGGCCACCGTCAAGCTGTTTGCTGTGGCAAATACACCACAACAAATGCTAGATTTAGGCGTAGATGGGGTAAAGCAATATATAAAAACCATTGGCTTATACAACAGTAAAGCCGAGAATGTTATTAAGGCTGCAACTATACTTGTCGCGCAACACCAGGG
>DPHB01000058.1:8793-13125 GCA_003521845.1 Oceanospirillaceae bacterium
AAAACCGCCAACGTGGTTTTAAACACCGCCTTCGGCCAAATAGCTATGGCTGTGGACACCCACATTTTTCGTTGGAGCAACCGTACTAAGGTAGCACCGGGGAAAGATGTTTTAGTGGTGGAGAAAAAGCTGCTAAAATTTGTACCGAAAGAGTTTTTACTGGATGCTCATCACTGGATGATTTTACACGGTAGATACGTATGCTTGGCGCGCAAGCCAAGATGTGGAGCCTGTATCATCGAGGACTTGTGCGAATACAAGCATAAAACCAGCGATTGATGTGCCAAGACTATAATCACAATAATGAGTCTCGACCATGCTAAGCACGCTAATGCGTTATATTTTGTTACCCATACTGCTAATAGTATTGCTAACCTATGCTGCCCTGCCTTGGTGGCTGCCCGCCGCAGCTAAATACAGCAACCTTATTTCGGCCATTGACATAGAAGAACTAGAAATAGGTTACCCACGGTATGATAGCTGGCACATCCAACACCTACAAGCTAAGTCAGCAACAGAAAACCAACGCAACCTAATCGATGTTAGTAATATTCAACTAGATTACAAGCTAATGGATATGTGGCATGGTGACCTCCCCAATATCCATATTGGCAAGGTCGCGTTTGACAGCCAGCTAGCGCAATCCAGCATCGACGCGGCCCCCATACTCTTGCTATTACCACAACGCTGGCTGCAAACGATGCCCGAGCAATTGATTATTGAGCGTATCACCGGGCAAGTAAGATCCCCAGACATGCCCCTAGGGCAAGACTTTTCTGTGATTGGCAAATTTGACGGAACACCGGAAAAAGCCCACGCCATAGCCAAAATCACCACCACACAAAACAACGACCTCTTCTTTGAAGCGACCTTTGCCGACGATAACGCTATTTCAGCGACCCTTTTCACTAAACAACAAAGCGCCCCCATCGCTAAGCTAACATCACAAATGCGTCAACAGGGTGCGCAGCTGAACTGGCAAGGTCAAATGGCGCTTAACGTGCCTGTCGCGCAGAAGCTATTAGCCAATCTCATACCCGCGCGTTTTACCTTGCCCATTGATCAAGGCCGCCTCATGAGCCACTGGCAAGTATATGTCCCCACGGACCAACAACAAAGCCTGCCACAATGGTTGCAAGCTGCTCACGGTGAGCATCAGTTCCAGATACAAGTGCAAACCAACACAAAACTTGCATCAGACCTAGTATTGGATGCTAACGTCACTCACTACTTATCTAAACAGGGCCCTGATGAATGGCAAATAAACGCAGGCAGTCAACTGGCGCTGAAACCCAACTGGTCCAATCTTAATATACAAGCCAGTACCATAGACAACCTCCAACTCGCCAACGTAGAAATGCGCACAGTGGCACAAGGCCCAGTCAGTATGAGGCTGGAAAATGCATCAACAAATATACTTAGTGGTCAAAAAACTCTAGTGCTAGATGGCGTATTTAATGCCACCTTAGAATCACCTGAAGCCCAGTACCAAGTATTCACACAACTCAAGGATGTACGTTACAACAATACGCACGCCTGGCGTGGTCACGCTGACCTTAGTGGCTACTATATACTGCCTAAAAATAACCAATTACTTGACCAAATTCCCTTAGGCATCCAGCAGATTCAAGCCCTTGCGCAGTTAGATTTCAGTATGACTCCAGAAACCTGGAAATTAAATCTCGCCCCCAATAGCAAACTGTCTGCTAACCAAGTGGAAAGCCAACAACAAAACAGTCAGGTTTTGTTATTTGCAAATGACCGCCTTAACCTAGTTAACAAGGAAAGCCTAGAGCTCACCTATCACACAACCAAGAACCAGTGGCAATGGAACGATTTGAATCTGTCTTTGCACCCTCAAACCGCTACCGGAACAGAACAAGCAACAAGCAGAGCCTTGGGTTTACAAATTCAACTTCCTGCCGGCCGCAGCAAATTTAACAATCGCCCAAGTCAGGGCTACTTCCAGTTACATGCTCAGGATACCCGCCTACGTGGCTGGCCCGAATTTGACCTATTGGGTGACGGTCAATTTACCTTTGGAGGCGATCAGTTAGAGGTCGACTTTACTGGTCAAGCACAGCCTTATTCCAAACTCATTAGTAGCCAGCTTAGTTGGGATTTTGCTAATCAACATGGCCGCATGCAGGCCACGGCCAAGGCAGTTGATCTAGTCGCCTTGCAGGCCCAACACACTGTCAATTGGCCCATACAGGTATCAACAGGTAGCGTCGATTATGACGGTAGCTGGCAATGGCAAGCTAAAAATCTGAGTGATAACAAGCATCAATTCCAGCTTTCCAACGTTAACGGCGCTGTGCAAGACTTTGCGATTACCAATCTGAACGGAGACGTTATAGTAGCCGCGGCTGAAGATGCATTGCAATCAAATTACAACTTACAAATTCAAGCCTTGCAACCTATTGCTGCGTCTAACAAGTTGCTAATCAACAACGTCCACCTAGAGTTAACCACTAGCAGCCCCAAAAACAAAGGCCTAGCCAAAGCCGTAAGTAGCCTGCATGATTGGCAAGGTACGCATTTTAAAGGCAACTTTTTAGGCGGTGAAATCCGTTCGCAAGCTGATGCTTGGACTGTCACAGATCTAAACCTAGCAAACCTATCTCAGGTGCTGTGGCCGGCGCTAGAAGCCAAGGGAAAAGTGAGTGGTACGCTTGCATTAAATGACAGCTGGCAAATTCAGAGCTTAAACTTGAGCAACACATTACCCGCCCAGTTGCATCTAGCCGAACCTTTAGGTGCCGACCGTACAGGGGCTGATACGTTCAACCTGTTGTTACAAAACATGCAAGTATCTAACTTAGAAATAGCGACGACAGCTGCACAAAAAAATCAGTCACTACCAGTAAAATTACGCCTGCAAGGCGCCTCAGCCAAATTCAATGACGGCCAGGTCGTGGACCTAAACTTAACCTTAGATAGCGATCTAACACGTCTATATGCTCCTTAACTCTAGTATTCTAATTAGTTGTTAGAAAAGGCAAAGACTTGCAAATAAATATTTGATACATTGTCCAATTAACCTACGCCATCATTTTCTAATGGGCATTTGATGAAAATCAGCATTAGCAATCAGAAGGTTCTTTTAGCCTTAGCTTTTATATTGACCTTTGCGCTCCTCGCGAGTGCAAAGTTTGTAGCCAGCAACGATGCTGCAACCATAAACTTTAGCAGCCAATGGGCAGCCGTCGACGAACCTACCAATAGCAACAGCGAGCACTTGTTAAATTGGCAGCAAGGTCGTCGCGCGATGCTGGGTATGACCAGCCAGTTATTGTTATTCCAGGCTCAATTTGAACAGCAGCCAAACGCTAAATATCTCGTCGTTGCACCCGCTTATTTAGACACGGTAACGGTTAAGTTCTATGAAGATGATCAATTACTAACCACAGCGACTAAGGGGGATAAGCAAGCCTACGACCCTAACAGCTATCAATACGATATAGGGCACTTGGCTTTTGCTATTCCTAAAGGCGCTTCATCAGCGCTTCTGGATATTAGTGCAACAGAAACGCTGCAAGCTTCTATAGCCATACAAGATGCTACACAACTTAACCAGAGTTTGTTGCTTAGCACGCTTTTTAAAAGCGCTATCCTGACTGTTATTGGCTTAACCGCCCTCACCGCTCTAGCTGCTAGTGTGTATATGCAACAACGCTTGTACGCGATCTTTGGTTTACACCAGCTGGTTTGGTTTTCTATATTATTAGCATTTAGTGGTTTAATACCTAGAATATGGCCCACTGTAGTGGTGCTAAACGGTGATTTATTGGGTTTTTTCACCATCACCGCCACACTATCTGGTTCGGCTTTTCACTGGCACATTTTAAATCACATCATGCAAAAGAAGTGGCAGTGGTTAGGCAGCCTATTTAAGTTATCTATTGCCGTTTGCGCATTCAATCTCTTCGTATACCTATTTGTAGACCAAGCTTTAGGTCTTACATTCAACGTGGTTACTTCGGCCTGTGCAATGGCCATATTGCTCACGGTACTACCCATAACGAGCGCCAATGATCGCTTACAAACATTGATTCTTAATAAGGTCAAATGGCCCTACGTTTTACTTATATTATTAGCCATGTTTGCCACCTTGGGTCGCTTGGGCATTGGCAATGGCGGTCATATGCCATTGCTCTACATACACGCCCTATTCAGCATGATCCTACTTGCTTACATCACGCTTTTGCGCTCCATTGTACTGCGACGAAGAGAAGCCAGTCTAGCTACAAAAATGAAACTACAGGCAGCTTCTATTTCTAAGTTGAGTAACAATCTCAGTGAACAGTCTGAATCGCCACTAGTTCACTA
>DPHB01000042.1:0-860 GCA_003521845.1 Oceanospirillaceae bacterium
TCTAGACCCAGATCATCTTTAATGTACTGCTCTTGCTTGCCCTTCTTAACCTTATACAAAGGTGGCTGAGCAATAAACACGTGACCATTTTCTATTACGGACGGCAAATGACGGAAGAAGAAAGTCAGCAACAGGGTACGAATATGGGCACCATCGACGTCAGCATCAGTCATGATGATAACGCTATGGTAACGTAATTTTTCGATATTAAATTCATCACGGCCAATGCCACAACCTAAGGCAGTGATCAACGTTCCCACTTCGACAGAAGAAAGCATCTTGTCAAAACGCGCTTTTTCTACGTTTAGAATCTTACCCTTCAAGGGCAAGATAGCCTGCGTCCTGCGGTTACGGCCCTGCTTAGCAGAACCACCCGCCGAGTCACCCTCCACTAGGTAGACTTCGGACAAGGCAGGATCTTTTTCCTGACAGTCGGCCAACTTACCAGGTAGGCCAGCAATATCCAAAGCGCCTTTACGGCGTGTCATTTCGCGTGCCTTACGGGCCGCCTCACGAGCACGGGCCGCATCCAGCATTTTACCAACGATGGACTTGGCATCCTGTGGATTTTCTTGCAAAAACTCAGTAAGAAACTTACCCATCTCCTGCTCTACTGCCAACTTTACCTCGGAAGAAACCAGCTTGTCTTTGGTCTGGGAAGAGAACTTAGGGTCAGGCACTTTAACGGAAATAACGGCTGTTAGGCCTTCTCGAGCGTCATCGCCAGAAGTTGAAACCTTGGCCTTTTTATGGGCTGACTCAGCATCAATATAGTTGTTTAGCGTACGCGTTAAGGCAGCACGAAAACCAGATAAGTGAGTACCACCATCGCGCTGAGGAATATTGTTAGTAAAGCAGTG
>DPHB01000042.1:1202-31092 GCA_003521845.1 Oceanospirillaceae bacterium
TCTTTTAACAAGATGGCCACGCCAGAGTTAAGGAAGGACAACTCGCGCAAACGCTTGGCCAAGATATCGTACTGAAACAGGATGTTACTAAACGTACCTTCGGATGCCGTAAAGGTGATATCGGTACCCGTACCATCGGTGGTACCAACAACCCCCAATGGCGCTTGTGGCACACCATGGTGATAGATCTGCTCATGTACTTTGCCATCACGACGAATGGTCATCTTCAGCTCTTTGGAAAGGGCGTTCACCACACTCACACCAACGCCGTGCAAACCACCGGACACCTTATAAGTATTGTCATCAAATTTACCACCAGCGTGCAAAACGGTCATGATAACTTCAGCAGCTGATACGCCTTCTTCAGGGTGAATATCCGTAGGAATACCACGACCATCATCGGTAACTGTAACAGAATCGTCGGCATGGATAATGACCTGGATTTGACTACAATGCCCAGCAAGGGCCTCATCAATACCGTTATCTACTATCTCAAATACCATATGGTGCAAGCCAGTACCGTCGTCCGTATCACCAATGTACATACCGGGGCGTTTGCGTACTGCATCCAACCCTTTCAGGACTTTTATACTGGACGAGTCATAAGTATTTTCTTCGCTCATCAATATCGCTCCAACTACCAAGTTAAGAAGCCCATCTATGGGCTTCTATAATAATTTTTAACTGCACCATCAGGCTATAGTGTTTAGCCTGCGTTATGAGCAGTGACTTTACCCTGCTGCAAAGTAAATTGCGTTAGGGCTGTATTAGGTGGCCAAACATCAGCCAATTCATCACTATTTACCGTCGTCACAAATACTTGTGACTGCATCGCTACCAGCTGCTCGCACACCTGGCGCAAATGTTGTTGATCCAACTCCGCCGCCAAATCGTCTACCAAGAACAAACAGCGACGCTGCCCAGCCATACCCAACAACCTACCCTGCGCCAAACGCAAAGCAATAGTCACTAGTTTTTGCTGACCTCTCGAAAGACGTTCTGCAGCGTTAGCACCTTGCACAGTAAAGCGTAAATCAGCACGTTGCGGGCCGCGTTGGGTATAACCAAGCTGCATGTCCCTTGCCAAGGTTTCTGCAAAAACACTCCCTAAGGACTTATCTTTGTTCCAACCTCGGTAATAACCCAAGTTTAAATCTGGAATATTCGCCATCTGCTTGAGACTAGCAAAAAAGAGCGGCTCTAAGGCCTCCAAATAAGCCGTTCTCAGCTCATCTAACTGCTCTGCCACCGCTACCAAGCCAGGGTCAAAACTAGCCCTTACAGAAGCCTCCATTGTACCACATTTAAGGCTGCTATTCCTTTGTTTTAACAGTCTCTGAGCCTGTTTCCATAGGCCGTAGAAGCGCTCATCATGATGAAATACACCCCAGTCCAAAAACTGTCTTCTTACACCTGGGCTTGACTCCAACAAACCACTATTGGAAGGTGCAATTACCTGTACTGGCAGAAGCTTAGCCAACTCTGAAGTAGACCCTAGGGTTTCACCATTAAGACGAATTTGATGCTCACCATCAAGACGCCGAGACATACCCAAAGGCACACTTCCACCATTGGCTGTCTCGATACGCGCAAAAAGCTGACAGGCAGATTGACCAGCCGTGACCACAGAGGCCAGCCGATGACTACGAAAGGAACGTGCAAGGGCCAGCATATGAATAGCCTCAAGCAAACTAGTTTTGCCACTGGCATTGGCGCCGGCAATAATATTAACCCCGGCACCTGGCGCAATATCAACTTGCTGCAGGTTGCGCAGGTCTTGCACAGTTAAGTGCTTAATTGACACCAGCGCACCCTGTGGATAAGTTTGGGGATATAGTGGGAAAAAAGGGCTTAATCAGTGAATAATCAAGCCCTTGTATAAGTAGCATTGTAGCCGTCAATTACAAGCGCATGGGCATGATAACGTACTGAGCATCGCCCTCATCACCATCGGATAATAAGGCGCTAGAATTAGCATCGCTGAGTGTCATCTTGACTTCTTCGCTACCCAAAACACTCAACACATCAAGCACATAGCCAACATTAAAGCCGATTTCTATTTGCACACCCTGGTAGTCCACCATAAGGTTTTCTTCGGCTTCTTCCTGCTCTGGGTTGTTAGCCACAACTTGTAAGTTGGTATCGCTTAAAGTAACTCGCACACCACGGTATTTTTCGTTAGAAAGGATAGCCGCGCGACTCAAGACACCACGCATAGCAACACGATCAATTAGCACGATCTTGTCGCCATTTTTCGGTAAAACCCGGTCATAATCAGGAAACTTGCCGTCAACTAGTTTAGATGTAAAGATAAAGTCTTGGGTGAAAGCACGCACATGGCTGGCACCAATAACTAGCTTAACTGTGGCTTCTTCGTCGGTCATTAAACGGGCCAATTCCAGCACGCCTTTGCGTGGCACGATCAACTGCTGACCGGCCTGCTCAGGTAACGCAATGGGTGTTACGCTAGTTGCCAAGCGGTGTCCATCGGTAGCGACGGTACGCAACTGGCTAGCCTTAATTTCAAACAACATACCATTCAAGTAGTAACGTACATCTTGCTGCGCCATGGCAAAACCGGTCTTATCAATTAAGCTACGCAGGCTAGTTTGCGGTAGCTCAAATTCAAACGATTCTGGACTATCTTCCACGTTCGGGAAGTCATTAGCAGGCAATGTGGATAACTTAAACTTACTGCGCGCTGAGCGCACAAATACATGGTCATCCTGCTGGCTAATTTCGATCATGGCATGATCTGGCAAGGACTTACAAATATCCAACAATTTACGCGCTGGTACAGTAATACTGCCAGCCACAGAGGCTTCGCTCAACAAGGCGCGACCAACCAATTCTACCTCTAAGTCGGTACCGGTTAGGCTAAGTTGATTGTCTTCCACTACCAACAAAATATTAGCCAAAATAGGCAACGTTTGACGACGTTCGACAACACCCGCCACCAAAACTAGTGGCTTCAATAAAGCTTCGCGGCTGATAGTAAATTTCATACAACTTTCCTGTTAAGGTTAAACCGATTTTTATACCGTAAGTGTGCGGTATAAATTAGCATAATCATCATGTATTTCGCGATCCATATCGCGTAATTCTTTCACTTTTCTACAGGCATGCAAGACAGTGGTATGATCTCGCCCACCAAAGGCATCGCCTATTTCTGGGTAACTGTGGTTGGTGAGCTCTTTCGACAAGGCCATGGCCAACTGGCGCGGCCTGGCAACAGAGCGCGTGCGACGTTTAGATAAAATATCCGCCACCCGAATTTTATAATAACCAGCCACAGTTTTTTGAATATTATCAATACTAACCTGCTTGTCCTGCAAAGCCAGCAAATCCTTTAAGGATTCTTGCACAAAGGCTTCGCTAATGGCCTCACCGGTAAAGTGAGCATTAGCGATAACGCGCTTCAGCGCTCCTTCCAGTTCACGCACGTTGGAGCGAATACGCTTAGCCAAAAAGAAGGCCGCATTCTCAGGCAAATAAACGCCAGCTTCTTGTGCCTTCTTCAATAGTATGGCAACGCGAGTCTCTAATTCTGGCGGCTCTACCGCCACGGGCAGCCCCCAACCAAAACGCGACTTCAAGCGCTCTTCTAAACCTTCAATTTCCTTAGGATAGCGATCGCAGGTTAATATCATCTGCTGACCACTTTCTAACAGGGCATTAAAGGTATGGAAAAATTCTTCTTGGGAGCGCTCCTTGCCAGCAAAGAACTGTATATCATCAATTAGCAAAGCATCAACAGAACGATAAAAGCGCTTAAAATCGTTGATAGCATTGAGCTGCAAAGCCTTTACCATGTCTGCCACAAAACGCTCAGAATGCAGATACACCACCTTGGCGTGAGGGTTGCGCTCCAATAAGGCCGCCCCCACCGCATGCATCAAGTGAGTCTTACCCAAGCCAACGCCACCATATAAAAACAAGGGATTGTAAGAACTGCCTGGATTTTCAGCTACCTGCTTGGCAGCCGCCAGGGCCAACTGGTTCGACTTACCTTGCACAAAACTATTAAAGGTAAAACCTCGATTAAGATAACTTTGGTGCCGCAAACCACCATCTACCTGAACCTGCCTATCTTGCCTATCCCGTCTATCAGGCATAATAATAGGTTCGGGTTGAGCAACTAAAATCTCGCCTGATACAGGATTTACTGCTTCTAAAACTGTCGCCGACACATCAAACTCGGCTACCCTCTGCTCTTTAGCTGGAGGCCTAGAAATAGAGGAGGCCGTTGCTGCGGGTGCTGAATTTGCATCGACCAGGAAGCTAGGCTTGGCCTTCAGTACTTGATTAATGTCCAAGCTCACGCGCATGGTAGCGCCAAACTGTTCACGCGAAAGCTCTTGTATACGCGACAGGTACTTATCCTCGACCCAGTTCTTAAAAAACTTATTAGGTGCCCACAATTGTAGGTGTAGCTCTTGTTCCTGTGCTTGCAACGGCTTAACCCAGGTATTAAAAGGCTGGCTCGGCATCTCAGACTGCAAGCTGGCAAGTATTTGGGGCCAATAGGATGAGGACATACGAGTAAATTACCGAAAATAGACGCGGAATAAGCGCAAAAACAGCCATAAATTCTAACATTATCCACAGGCACTTATCCACAGCTAAAAGCGACTTGGTGACTATTATGGCGGCTATTGTTATATCCCAAGACAAAACCCGATATACTCTCAGCCGACAGGGCAGCTAGCAGCCTCTATTATAGCTATATAGCCAGCGGCACAAGCCAAGCCATTGTGTAAAGAAGAAAGAAATTCGCATACAGGCTTGCATCAAGGTAATTATTTCAATATAATTGCGCGCCTAGTTTTAACCGCCAGAATTTCTGGCCAGCAACTTAATATTTAGCGAGACCGATCATGAAAAGAACGTTTCAACCCAGCGTACTGAAGCGCAAGCGCACTCACGGTTTCCGTGCCCGTATGGCTACTGCCGGCGGCCGTGCGGTAATTAACGCTCGTCGTGCCAAAGGCCGTAAGCGTCTGAGCGCTTAAGCTCATTGTTTTACGCTAGTTGTTTAACTCAGAGCTACTAGCTATGACCGAATTCGACTTTTCCCGGCAACGACGTCTGTTGACTGCTGGGGATTATCGATGGGTTTTTGATAAGGCTGCCTTCAAAGTCTCTGATCAACATCTGTTGATTCTTGCCCGCCCCGCGCAATCTTCCCACTCTCGGTTGGGCTTAGTGATTGCCAAAAAACACGTCAAACACGCCGTTGATCGCAATCGCATTAAGCGTATTTTGCGGGAATCATTTCGTACTCTGGAACAACCTTTAGATCCACCTATGGACATTGTTGTGCTCGCACGCAAAGGCCTTGGTGAATTAGAAAAACCTGTTTTACATAAGCTTTTTGGCAAACAATGGCGTCGTTTAGCGAAAAAAATGACGCAAAGCGCCTAGAATCAGCCAACGACGGTTGCCACCAGTTTTTCAGCCCCTATAATCACGGTTGAATTAAAAAGCAGCTCAATTAGCCCAATTACTACATGTAGACGAAAATCCCTATGGACTTCCAACGTATACTTCT
Source organism: Oceanospirillaceae bacterium (assembly GCA_003521845.1). Classification (GTDB taxonomy): domain Bacteria; phylum Pseudomonadota; class Gammaproteobacteria; order Pseudomonadales; family Balneatricaceae; genus Njordibacter. Next base: position 6,754 of record DPHB01000042.1, read on the forward strand.
TATCGGCGCACTTGCCGTCATCTCTTACATTATGATGATTCAGTGGAATCAAGATTACGGCCCAGGCACAATCGAACCCACTCAAGTGACTAGCGTTTCCGCTTATCAAGACGAACCTGTTAGCACCGACTTTGCTATTGAAACTGGCAATCAAGTTAGCACACCTACCCAGGCTGCCGACACAGGTGAAACACCGGCTACCTTGGTAGAAATCAGCACCGACGCATTACAGGTGACGATTGATACACGTGGTGGTGACATCATTCAGGCTTCTTTGGCGCAGCATTTGGCGGAAATGGATCACCCTGATGTGAAATTCACCCTGCTAGAGCAAAACCAAAACCGTACCTACGTAGCCCAAAGTGGTTTAGTAGGCAGTCACGGTACAGACGCTACTAGCCGCCCAGTGTATAGCGTTAGCCAAGATAGCTTCACCATGGCCGACGGCCAAGACAATATGGATGTTGTACTCTCCTTTACGGATCAGTACGGCGCTCACATCGACAAGGTGTACACCTTTACACGCGATAGCCACCTAATCACCTTGACCTACCGTGTTAACAACCAATCCACAGCGCCCTGGTCTGCCAACTTATTTGGTCAGCTCAAGCGCGACCGTTCAGAAGACCCAACAGCTAGCACTAGCATGGGCATGTCGGCCTATATTGGCCCAGCGTTTTCTCTTAACGATGAAAAATACAAGCGCTATGACTTCGATGACATGGATGATGAAAATCTAAAAGCCACGGCCAACGGCGGCTGGGTAGCCATGCTACAACACTACTTTGTTAGTGCCTGGGTACCTAATGCCGAACAAAGTCACACCTATAGCACACGCGTTAGCAATGGCAACTACATTGCTGGCTTTGTTAGCCCAGCCTTGCAATTGCAACCTGGTCAACAAGGCAGCACTAGTGCAGAGCTATATGTAGGCCCTAAAATTCAGGACGACTTGGAAGCCATTTCACCTAACCTAGATTTGGTTGTGGACTATGGTTGGTTATGGTGGATCGCCCAACCATTGTTCTGGTTGCTAAAAACCATGTACGCCTTGGTGGGTAACTGGGGTTGGGCTATCGTTTTAGTCACCCTTTGCGTAAAAGCCTTTTTCTTCTACCCTTCAGCGATTTCTTACCGCTCCATGGCCAAGATGCGTGCCCTAGCACCAGAAATTGCCAAGCTAAAGGAACGTTTTGGTGACGACCGCCAAAAAATGTCCCAAGGTATGATGGAACTCTACAAGCGTGAAAAGGCCAACCCACTCAGTGGTTGTTTTCCAATCTTGATTCAGATGCCCGTGTTTATCGGTCTTTACTGGATGTTGATGGAAAGTGTGGAACTACGTCACGCTCCCTTTATGCTGTGGATCACTGACTTGTCCGTGAAAGACCCCACGTTTGTGCTACCTATCCTAATGGGTGCGAGCATGTTCGTGCAGCAACTACTAAACCCAACACCTCCAGACCCAATGCAAGCCAAGATCATGAAGATGCTACCTATCGTTTTCACCTTCTTCTTCCTATGGTTCCCTGCAGGTCTAGTATTGTACTGGGTTGTGAACAACATCCTGTCTATCACGCAACAATACATTATTACCAAGCGTATTGAACGTGATATGGCTGCCAAGCAGCATTGATCTTTTGGGGTCAGACCTAAGGTTTGACCCCACTAGCCCTACCATGAATTCCAATACCACCATTTGCGCTCAGACCACCCCGCCAGGTAGCGGTGGAGTGGGCATTATTCGCCTTTCTGGGCCCCAAGCACTCGCTATTGGCCAGCAACTCAGCCGTAACAAGGGCCAACCAAGATATGCCCACTACGGCCCTATTTTAGACCAGCAAGGAATTCAGATTGATGCTGGCCTAACGCTCTACTTTCCTGGCCCTGATTCCTTTACTGGCGAAGACGTATTTGAGTTTCAAGGTCATGGTGGCCAAGTTATCATGGACATGCTGCTGCGTGAACTAACACAACTAGGTGCTGAAATGGCCCGCCCCGGTGAATTTAGCGAACGCGCCTTTGTCAATGACAAGCTAGACCTTGCCCAAGCCGAATCCATTGCTGATTTAATCAATGCCAGTTCTGAGCAGGCCGCTCGCAATGCTATCCGTTCCATGCAGGGTGAATTTAGTCATCAAGTAGACAGCCTCGTCGAACAGCTTATTCATCTACGTTTATTCGTGGAGGCGGCCATTGACTTTCCCGAGGAAGAAATCGATTTCTTAGCCGATGGTAAAGTCAGCGGGCTAGTAGATAGCGCCAAAACACAACTGCAGACAGTGCTCAAGGTCGCCCAACAAGGCAGCCTATTGCAAGAAGGCATGAAAATCGTGATTGCTGGCGCACCCAATGCAGGCAAATCAAGCCTACTCAATGCCCTAGCCGGCCAAGATCGCGCTATTGTTACTGACATTGCCGGTACTACACGGGATATTCTCAAAGAAACCATACACATTGATGGCTTACCGCTCCACATTATTGATACCGCGGGCCTACGTGACAGCCCCGATCAAGTAGAGCAAATTGGTATTCAACGCGCCCTGCAAGCCATTCAAGATGCCGACCAAATTTTGTTATTACAAGATGCCCGCGAACAAGCCAGCCCACAGCAGCTTTGGCAATCGTTAATACCGGAACAAGCCATGCCTAAGCACCTGTGCCTGGTGCGCAACAAGATTGACCTGACAAAAGAGCTGGTGGGGTTGCAGGCCAACACCTCCGATACAGACATCCCCGTTATCCACATCAGCGCCAAACAAGGCTTGGGTATGGATACCTTGCAAGAATATTTAAAAGACTGTGTTGGCTATAACAGTACCCTTGAAGGGGGCTTTAGCGCCCGCCGTCGCCACCTAGATGCCTTGCAAAGAGCCGCCGCACACTTACAACAAGGCGCCGACCAGCTGGCTTACAGCGCGGCTGGCGAACTGCTGGCCGAAGATCTGCGCTTAGCACAAGATTGCCTAAGTGAAATCACCGGCCAATTTACCAGTGATGACCTATTGGGTCATATCTTTAGTTCGTTTTGTATTGGCAAATAAGTTGGTTAACCAAAGTTACCAATAGGCAGCCCAACATAGCCACTTGCTGTTCCCTAGGCAGCCACATACAATAAAGCTGCATAAAAATTTACCCCAAGCCAAGAGCATTTAACAAAATTATCATGCAAAACACCCAGCATCATATTGTTTGTATAGAAGACGAAGAAGATATCCAAGAGATTATTGCCTTCAATTTGGAACGTGCTGGTTATCAAGTAAGTTTGGCCGGCGACGGCAGTCATGGCTTGGCTTTGGTACAAGCATGCCGGCCGGATTTGGTACTGTTAGACGTGATGTTACCCGGACTCAATGGCATGCAAGTATGCCAACAGCTCAAAGCCAACAAGGAAACCGCTGATATTCCTATTATCATGCTTTCCGCACGTAGTGAAGAAGGCGACATAGTCAAAGGCTTAACGGGCGGTGCTGATGACTATATCACCAAGCCCTTTAGCCAAGCCGAGCTAATGGCTAGAATCAAAGTCGCCTTACGCCGCAAGCCTCAGTCCAATACCCTGTGCATTAACGATGTGTGTCTCGATCCAGATCTGTTTATCTGCAAAATTGATAATCAAAGCATAAAACTGACCACCACGGAATTTAAACTACTACACGCCATGATGCAGCAGCCAGGACGGGCTTTTTCCCGCGAGCAGTTAATTCAATCAGCGCTTGGTGAACAAACCGATGTAGTGGATCGCAACGTAGATGTTCATATCCGCGCTATTCGCAAAGCACTAGGTGAAGATCATAACATCGTTGAAACGGTACGCGGTGTGGGCTATCGCTGCTGTAATGGCGAAGGCTAGAAGGCAAAATAAAAGGAAACACCTATGCGTCGCCATTCCCCCATATTTATTAAACTCTATGCCGGTTTTGCCGTGGTTATTTTGTTTAGTATTAGTGTTCTGGGTTTGATGGTACAAAGACAAATAGAAGAAGCTAGCCTGCGTGATATTCGCACCAACCTCGAACATCAAGCCTATATATTGCAGCAAACTTTTGCCTTCCAAAATGAACTACCCCTATTGCAACTACAGCAACAGGTAGCCACCATTGGCGATAGCATTGATGCGCGCATTACCTTAATCGACAGCACGGGGTTAGTATTGGCAGATTCCCAATTTGACCCGCAACAAATGGACAACCACAGCCGGCGTCCAGAAATCATTCAAGCTCACGCCAAAGGCATCGGCCAAGCACGGCGTTTTAGCACCACCTTAGATACCACCATGCAGTATGTTGCGGTGCCTAGCATCAGCGCTACTAACCACCTAGGTTATATACGCACGGCTTTATCAACCCAGAGCATTGCTGAAGAAATCAATTACCTACGCCGAGTAATCATCATCGCCACCAGCCTAACGGCCATTATTGCCTTGTTTGTCGGCTACTGGCTGGCTATGAGTTTTGCTCAACCCCTACGCCAAATGACCCTGATTGCCAATAATTACGCCCAAGGGCGTTATCAAATGCGTATTCCCAGCCATCGCCGCGACGAAATTGGTGACTTGGCGCGCTCACTAAACCAAATGGCCGATATTTCAGCCCAACGATTTAACAACCTAACTAGTGAAAGGGATCAATTAGAAACCATTTTGAAAAGCATGAACGAGGGGGTAATAACTGTCGATAGCCAAGGCGTTATTCAGCACATCAACGTCGCTGCCCTGCGTATGTTACGCGCCAATGTGGATAAGTCCCTAGGCAAGTCATTAGAGAATATTGAAGATAGTTTGGTACTGCATACAGCTTGGCAAAAATGCACCGACTCACAAGTAGGCGTACAACAGCAAATTCAACTACGTGGCTATGCCTTTGCTAGGCACTACCGCCTGCACGTGTCCTTGCTCAAAGAATCTCGCGAAGGCGGCGCTATTCTAGTTCTGCAGGATATTACCGAAATTCAACGTATCGATCGCATGCGTGCCGACTTTGTTGCCAATGCTTCCCATGAATTAAAAACACCCATAACTGCCATCCGTGGTTTTGCCGAAACCCTATTAGAAGACAGCAACGTGGATGCCAAACTATTGCGCCGCTTTATGCGCAAAATTCACAGCCAATCCATACGTTTATCAGACCTAGTTTCTGATTTATTGGCTTTATCTCGGCTCGAAAGTAATGATAAGGCCTACGATACAAAAGTAGATATAACAGCTATTACAAAGACAGTATGTACTAACTTACAAGCCGTTGCACAAAGCCAAAATATCAGTCTAAAACTACATACCGATAAACAGTCTTTACAATTATTTGGCGACGACAAGGCATTAGCTCAAATGGTGACCAACCTGGTTGATAATGCCATTAAATACACGCCGGAAACCGGTCAGGTGGATGTTTACTTGGCCCTAGCAGACCATACCGCCATCTTCACTGTAAAAGATACTGGTATTGGCATAGCCGCCATTGATCGTGAACGCATATTTGAACGCTTCTATCGTGTCGACAAGGCACGTTCCCGCGAGGTTGGCAGTACCGGCCTTGGCCTAGCCATTGTTAAGCATATTGTACAGAGTCACCAAGGGAGCATTCAGGTCAACAGTGAGATCGATAAAGGCACGTGTTTCGAAGTCAAGTTACCTTTGGCCTAAACATCCTCAGCCCATGTTGTACTGCAAATTAATTGTCATATTTTCTAATATTAAAGCAAATCTTTATATTGTCTTAACAAAGCATCCTTATAATGCGCGCCAAGTGAGTTAATCACACCCTATTGATTATTAAATAGCAAAGGTAAAGCGCATGGCTTCCAGTACTATTCTGAGCCTATTTGGCCAATCCCCTATCAAACCACTGCAAACCCATATGCATACGGTGGTTGATTGTGTAGACCTCCTCAACGAGTATTTTGTCGCAGTAACGAAAGAAGACTGGGAAAACGTCGAAGTAATCTACAACCAGATTTCTGAGCTCGAGTCTGCAGCAGACAATCAGAAGCAGGACATACGTCTGCACCTACCAAAAAGCCTGTTCATGCCCATCAACCGCTCTGATCTTATCCACTTGCTGAGCAAGCAGGATAGGATCTGTAACACAGCGAAAGACATCGCTGGTTTGATTCTAGGTCGCCAGCAACTAGTACCTAAGAAAATTGCTGCTGATATGCAAGCCTATGTGAAATCAGCCGTTGCTGTTGCCCACGAAGCGAAAGCCGTTATTGATGAACTAGATGAACTTATTGGTTCTGGTTTCGGTGGCCGTGAAATCAGCCGCATCAACAAATGCATCACCAAGCTTGAAAAAGCTGAGAATAAGAATGACAAGCGGCAAGTCGCTTTGCGTTCTAAGCTACACGCTATAGAAGCTGACCTACCACCCATTGATGCCATGTTCTTATATAAGACCATTGAAGCCGTTGGTAACTTGGCTGACCGTGCACAAAGTGCCGGTGAGCAAATTCAAATCATCATTGCCCGATAACCTTTGTTAAGAGACTAATCTAATGGATGTATTAAACGAATACGGGCAAATACTGCTCATTCTAGCGATTATATTCGGCGTATTTATGGCTTGGGGCGTTGGCGCCAACGACGTAGCAAACGCTATGGGTACCTCCGTAGGTTCTGGCGCTATCACCTTGCGTCAAGCCATTGTCATAGCCATGATTTTCGAATTTGCCGGTGCCTACCTTGCCGGTGGCGAAGTGACGGCCACCATACGCAAAGGCATTATCGACCCCTTGGCTTTACAGGGGACACCGGAATATCTGGTGTATGGTATGTTATCGGCCTTGTTGGCGGCGGGCACCTGGTTGCTTATTGCCTCTATGCTAGGCTGGCCGGTATCCACTACCCACTCTATCGTTGGTGCTATCGTTGGTTTTGCCGCCGTTGCCATCTCTGTAGATGCGGTAAACTGGGGCAAGGTAAGCACCATCGTCGCCAGTTGGGTAGTGTCGCCTTTACTAGCCGGTGGTATATCCTTCTTCTTGTTCCGCAGTGTGCAAAAGTTGATACTTGATACGGATACGCCCTTCGAAAATGCCAAGCGTTATATCCCTGTGTACATGTTTATGGTGGGCTTCATGATCACCATGGTGACTTTGATCAAAGGTCTAAAACACGTATTTAAAGACATGGGTTTCCAGCTTAGCTTTGCAGAAATGTTCATGATTGCTGCTGTAGTTGGTATCATTGTTGCCTTCATTGGTGCTCGATTGATGAAGCGTGTTAAGCGCAACAAAGAAGCCGAAGAAGACGATCGTTACGCTAACGTAGAAAAAGTATTTGCTATCCTAATGGTATTTACTGCTTGTGCCATGGCTTTTGCCCACGGTTCTAATGACGTTGCTAACGCCGTTGGTCCAATGGCTGCTGCTATCGGTACCATCAAGTCCGGTGCTATCACAGCCAAGTCCTCCATGCCTTCTTGGGTATTATTGGCCGGTGGTATTGGTATCGTTGTGGGTCTAGCTACTTACGGTTACAAGGTAATGGGCACTATCGGTAAAAAGATCACCGAACTTACACCTAGCCGTGGTTTTGCTGCTGAGCTAGGCGCTTCTTGCACCGTGGTATTGGCCTCTGGCATTGGCTTGCCAATCTCCACTACTCACACCCTAGTAGGTGCGGTACTGGGTGTAGGCCTAGCGCGTGGTATCGCTGCCTTGAACCTACGTGTCATCGGCAACATCTTCACTTCTTGGGTTATCACCCTACCTGCCGGTGCCATCTTGTCTATTACCTTTTTCTACATATTCAAGAGCATCTTCTCTTAATAGCCTAGATAGAAACAGCCAACCGCGCCTACAAGCGCGGTTACTCACCAAAGCCCGTGCCATACGGGCTTTTTTATGCCCCATCGTAAAGCTCCCTACGTCCTAGCAAAAGAGTGGCTGTGTACTACACTTATGCATACTTGTTGGTATGACAGACATTTTTATTACTGCTTCAAAATCAATAAGTAAATCAATTGCCCTAGGGCTTACCGCGCATTCTTAGGAAGGTTATTCTGCATGATGGGTTTATTTAGAAAATGGCGACAATACCCAGACAATCCGTGTTTTAGAGGTTCAGGCTTGCCCATTGCCAGCTTCGAGCTCAGTCGACAACGGTTTGCCGCGAGTTAAAAATACAAACCTGCCTGCCCAAAAAAAAGAGGTTACGAAGAGGCACTTAAAAAGGTCATTGATAAGATATTTGCTCAACTCGGGCAAAGAATTACTTAGAAAAATCAAATCCAAATCGATTCTGGAACAGAGATGACTTTACGGATGAAAGTAATTGCCAACAATATTACCCCTCAACCCCGCCGCCATACGATCGGTACTGATTTTTTCACCCCAGACTCGACAGGTACCGCTACCGTTGACCTATGGGCATCTACTCACACATTCCAAACAACTTACCCACAAGTTAGTAAACCCTGTGCATAACCCATCTAATAAAGCCGTAACAAACTTGTGAACAATATAACACTGTGTATAACTAGCCATTTTATCCACAATCTATACCCAGTAAATATTAGTGCCTAATAAGACCTTTTTAAGTGGCTTATCATTGATATAACCTTTTGTTTATAAAAGAAAAAAGTTACTTATCACCAGAAAAGTGTCTGCCTAATAATAACCATAATCATAATATAAATATATTTCATATATTCTTCTTTTATTTAAAAACCTAAACAACGTGTACATTTCTTAATCAAGCAGAAAAAGCTATACTAGTAAGCTAATCTATTAACCCATTCGTTTAGGTAAGCTTGTGCAATTCCCTGATCAATTTGATGTCATCGTTATCGGTGGTGGCCATGCTGGTACTGAAGCCGCATTGGCTAGTGCTCGTATGGGTGTCAAAACACTATTGCTGACTCACAACATAGATACCTTAGGACAGATGTCTTGTAACCCAGCCATTGGGGGTATTGGTAAAAGTCACCTAGTTAAAGAAATTGATGCCCTTGATGGATACATGGCTAAAGCCACGGATCTAGCTGGTATTCAATTTCGTGTATTGAATGCCCGTAAAGGTCCTGCTGTACGGGCTACGCGTGCACAAGCTGATAGATCCTTATATCGTCATGCCGTACGAACGCAATTAGAAGCACAAGAAAATTTATCTATCTTTCAACAAGCCGTAGATGACATCATAATTGAACAAGATCAGGTGCAAGGCGTAGTCACTAATATGGGCCTAACATTTATGGCCCAACAAGTTGTACTAACCGCAGGTACTTTCTTGGCTGGTGTTATTCACATAGGTATGGAAAACCACCAAGGCGGACGTGCTGGTGACCCACCCGCCAATACCTTGGCAACCAAACTACGGGAACGTCCGTTTCGTATTGAACGTTTAAAAACCGGTACGCCGCCACGCATTGATGCACGTACTGTTGATTTTAGCGTCATGCAAGAACAACCTGGCGATACACCCACTCCGGTGATGTCTTACATGGGTAACGTGACGCAACACCCACAGCAAATATCCTGTTACATCACCCACACCAATGAACAAACCCATGATTTAATTCGTCAAAGTTTAGATAGATCCCCCTTGTATGCCGGTGTTATTGAAGGTGTAGGTCCACGTTATTGTCCATCTATTGAAGACAAGATAATGCGTTTTGCCGATAAAAATAGTCATCAAATTTTTGTTGAACCAGAAGGACTTAACAGTATTGAGCTATACCCTAACGGTATTTCTACCAGCCTACCGTTTGATGTCCAACTTAACCTGGTGCAATCTATCAAGGGTTTTGAACAAGCCCATATTATTCGTCCTGGCTATGCCATTGAATATGATTATTTTGATCCACAAGATCTTACGCCAAGTTTAGAAACCAAACTGATAAATGGTTTATTTTTTGCTGGTCAAATTAACGGTACTACGGGTTACGAAGAAGCCGGTGCACAAGGTTTGTTAGCTGGCGCCAATGCCGCTTTACGAGCTCAACAAAAAGATAGCTTAAACCTAACTCGTGACCAATCTTACCTTGGTGTATTGGTTGATGACTTGATCACCAATGGTACGCAAGAACCCTATCGCATGTTTACTAGTCGTGCTGAATACCGTTTGTTATTACGCGAAGACAATGCTGATCAACGCTTAACTGAAATCGGCCATAAGCTTGGTTTGGTTAGCGAAGACCGCTGGCGACATTTTAACGACAAATGCGAAGTCATTGCTCAACAGCAAAAGATTATGCGCGAGAGCAAAGTGACTTTGCATAATGACTTGGGTAAACGACTTAATGAGCATTTACAACAACCCTTGTCCAAAGACACCAATTTGCTGGATTTATTAAAGCGTCCAGAATTAGACTATGATCAATTACAAAAATTGGCTGACTTGCCCCCTATTGCGCCGGACTGTGGTGAACAAATTCAAATAGAGGCCAAGTATGCGGGTTATATTAGTCGTCAAAAGGATGATATTGCCCGCTTAAAGCGTAGCGAAAGCACCCTCATACCAAACGATTTTGATTACAGTGTTATCGATGGTTTGTCTAACGAAGCTAAGGCCAAGTTGATGCAGGTGCGTCCAACTAGCTTGGGTATGGCTAGCCGCATTCAAGGTGTGACCCCGGCCGCTATTTCTTTACTGCTTATCTTCTTAAAAAAGCGGCAGTTAAAACAAAACGTTGCTATCAAAGCTTAATAAAATAAAAGTATCTATATGACCACTAGTTTACCAGCACAATGTGAGCAGCTTTTACGCGCAGGCTGCAGTGCTATGCACATTGATGTTAACGAAGCACAAATACAATTGCTTTTGGCCTATACAGAACAACTGCACAAATGGAACAAGGCATACAACCTCACGGCCATCCGCGAACCGGTAGAAATGCTTAAACTCCATATCTTAGATAGCTTGAGTGTGGTTCAAGAACTGGCCAAACTGCAGCCGCAACGTATTATCGATGTCGGCACCGGGCCTGGCCTGCCGGGTATGATACTCGCCATCATGTGGCCACAAACCAGTATTGATTTACTCGACACCAATGGTAAAAAAACACGCTTTTTGACCCATTGTAAACATCTTTTTAAGCTGCATAACGTCACGGTTTTGAATAAACGCGTTGAACAACATCAACCCGAGCAAGCTTATGACATTGTGGTATCTAGAGCTTTTGCCTCAATCAGTGATATGCTTGGCGGCTGTAATCAACTTGTTACACCTACAGGTGTGTTTGCACCCATGAAGGGGCAGTATCCTGAAACTGAGCTAGCGCAGATGTCCAAAGACTATCAGCTAGTAAGCAGCAAAGTGCTAAGCGTACCTGACGTAGAGGCCGAAAGGCATTTGCTTATCATTACTAAACAAGCATAATTTATACAATAACAAACTAGGATTAATCAGTGGCAAAAGTAATTGCTGTAACTAACCAAAAAGGTGGTGTGGGTAAAACCACTAGCTGCGTCAATTTGGGGGCCTCGTTAGTGGCTATCAAGCAACGCGTACTACTGATTGATTTGGACCCACAAGGCAACGCTACCATGGGTAGTGGTGTGGATAAAAATAGTTTGCGGTTCTCTACTTTGGATGTACTGACCGGGCGTGCTGAAGTCAATCAGGTGATTCACCTAAGAACGCCTGCAGGCTATGATTTATTACCGGCTAACGGCGACTTAACGGCGGCAGAAGTAGAGCTTATTGACGCCACTAACAAGGAAGCACGTTTACGTAATGCTTTATCACCTCTGCATCATCGTTATGATTTTATCATTATCGACTGCCCACCTTCCCTGAATATGCTTACGGTTAATGCCCTCGCCTGTGCGCAAGGTGTTTTGATACCCATGCAATGTGAATATTATGCTTTGGAAGGTATAAGCGCCCTGCTGCACACGGTAAAGTTAATTAAAAACAGTATTAATCCTAAACTGGTAATCGAAGGCATATTGCGCACCATGTACGATCCGCGCAATAGTTTAACCAACGACGTATCACACCAACTAATTAACCATTTTGGGCAGTTGGTTTATCGTACTGTGATACCTCGTAATGTGCGTTTAGCAGAGGCACCCAGTCATGGTTTGCCGGCGCTGATGTACGATAAAAATTCTCGCGGTGCCGTGGCTTATTTGGCCTTGGCTAGCGAATTTATGCGTAAGCAAAAATAATCCAGAGGTGAAACATGGTTAAAAAGCGTGGCCTAAATCGCGGACTTGAAGCCTTATTGCAAGGCGCAGGTAGCTTGGACGTGGATCTAAACCAAGCCTCTGGGGAAAGCACCGATGAATTACAGCATTTGCCTGTTGAATGGCTGCAACGCGGGGTTTATCAGCCACGCCGAGATCTAGACCCAGAAGCCTTAGAAGAACTCGCCGCTTCGGTACGTCAACACGGCATCATGCAGCCTATCGTGGTCCGTAGTATTGGCGTTAATCGTTATGAAATTATTGCTGGTGAACGTCGTTGGCGCGCCGCTCAGTTAGCCGAGCTGCCTAATGTACCAGCTTTGGTTAAGGATGTGCCTGATGAATCTGCCATTGCTATGGCATTGATTGAGAACATTCAACGCGAAGATCTCAATGCCATGGAAGAAGCGATGGCATTGCACCGTTTACAAGACGAATTTTCGCTTACGCAACAGCAAGTGGCTGATGCCGTGGGGAAGTCACGTAGCGCTATCGCTAACCTATTACGTTTACTACAGTTACAAGAGCCTGTGCGTTTGATGCTAGAACGTGGTGACTTGGAAATGGGCCATGCCCGTAGCTTGTTAGCTCTAGAAGCCGATGACCAGCAGCAAGCCGCCCGTGAAGTTGTCGCTAAAGGCTTGTCAGTACGTCAAACCGAAGAACTCGTGCGCCGTAGCCAGCAACCAAAAGCAGAAAAAGCCAAGCCAAGTGGCGATGCCGATGTATTGCGTTTGCAGGAGCACTTGTCGGATAGCTTGGGCACCAAAGTGGCTATTCGACAAAACGCCAAAGGCAAAGGTCAGCTGACTATTGCCTATGCCAGTTTGGATCAGTTAGACGGCATATTGCTGCGCTTAGATGCTCAGCATGATAAATACTAATTGCTGGCAATGAATGCAGCATATCGCTGCCGCAACGGCAAAAAATCGTCGCAATTCATTAGACCTTAGCCGCAATGAAGTAATTTTGGTTGAGATTAGAGATCAAAATTACTATAATCTCCTGCGCTTCAATGACCTCCGTGTCTTTGTGGCACAAGAAAAGGATCAACCAAGCTGATGAGAGGGCCCTAATGGCAATTGATAAGGCTCCAGATTGGTTGCTTAAAACCCTAAAAACCCAAGTAATTATTATACTAATTATTGGAGTGGGTTTATTTATAACTAGCGCAGTAACTGGGTATTCGGTGTTGTTAGGTGGGGCTATTTATAGTTTGCCAGCATACTGGGCCATGCGACGCGAATTTAATCGCAGCAAGGCCGTGAATGATCCTGGGCGCACCCTGGCACAGATGTATGGCAACGAAATACTGAAGTTTGGCTTCACTATTTTGTTGTTTGTAATAGCGTTTACAGTTATTCAGCCTTTAGATCCTAAGGCTTTGTTACTCGCTTATATCGGTTCCTATTTGTTGGCAGCATTTTTGCCAGTGGTTATAGCTAAACAAACTTTTATGAATCGATAGTGAGATTAAATATGGCTAGTAGCTCTGCCGAATATATTAAGCATCACCTGACCAATTTGACCTATGGCAACCACCCGGTAAACGGCTGGAGCTTTGCTGAAAGTGGCGAGCAAGCCGCGGAAATGGGCTTTATGGCCATTAACGTAGACTCCATGGCTTGGTCCATTGGCTTAGGTGTATTTTTCATCTGGTTCTTTGCCAAAGTAGCAAAGACCGCCACCACGGGTGTACCGGGTGGTGCGCAAAACTTTATTGAGATGATTGTTGAATTTGTTGATGACAACGTAAAAAGCGTTTTTCATCACAAAAATGCGATTATCGCGCCTATGGCGTTAACCATCTTCGTGTGGGTTTTCCTCATGAACTTGATGGACTTGATACCGGTAGATTGGATTCCAGCATTGGCTGCTGCCTCTGGTATTCATTTTATGAAGATCGTACCTTCTACTGACTTGAACGTGACCTTGGGCATGTCGATAGCGGTATTTGTACTGATCATCTTCTATTCTATTCAGCAAAAAGGCATTATGGGCTTCTTAGCCGAGCTAAGCTTACAGCCATTAGGCAAGTGGGCCCTACCTTTCAACCTATTCCTAGAATTGGTTGGCCTGATTGCAAAACCTATTTCATTAGCTTTGCGTTTGTTCGGTAACATGTACGCTGGCGAAATGATCTTTATTCTGATTGCATTGCTACCTTTCTGGGCGCAGTGGCTTCTTTCAGTGCCGTGGGCCTTGTTCCACATCCTGATTATCACCTTGCAAGCATTTATCTTCATGGTGCTAACCATTGTGTATCTGGCGATGGCTCACGACCATCACTAATTTTTAGCAAATTTTTAACTTTTAATTTTAACTATCTCACTTAACTGGAGAAAACAAATGGAAATGGCTTTATTGTATATTGCTGGTGCATTGATCTTGGGCATGTCTGCCGTTGGCGCTGCTGTAGGTATCGGTGTTTTGGGTGGTAAGTTCTTGGAAGGCGCTGCGCGTCAGCCAGAATTGATCCCTCTACTGCGTACTCAGTTTTTCATCATGATGGGCTTGACTGACGCCGTACCTATGATCGGTGTTGGTATCTCTCTATACATCATGTTTGCGGTTGCATAAGCAAATCAACCCTAAACTGATGGAGATCTTGCCATGAATATGAACATGACAATTATTGGGCAGATCATTTCTTTTATTATCTTTGTGTACTTGTGCATGAAGTATGTTTGGCCACCGCTTACTGCGGCCTTGGCAGAACGTCAAAAGAAGATCGCTGAAGGTCTAGATGCTGCTGATAAAGCAAATCGTGACCTAGAAGCCGCTCAGCAATCTGTGGAAGCAGAATTGCAAAAAAGTAAGGCGCAAGCTGCCGAGTTAATCGAGCAAGCTAACAAGCGTGCAAATCAGATCGTTGATGAAGCGAAAACCGCCGCTCACACTGAAGGCGACCGCATTAAAGCGGCTGCAGCAGCAGAAGTTGAGCAGGAAGTGAACCGTGCCAAAGAAGCGCTACGTGCGCAGGTAGCTGCTTTAGCAGTGGCTGGTGCGGAGAAGATCCTAGGCGCGTCCGTCGACGTAAACAACCACCAAGAGCTTGTCGATAAGTTGGCAGCTGAACTGTAAGAGAGGTTAACAATGGCTGAATCCATTACCGTTGCCCGTCCTTACACTAAGGCTGCTTTCGAAACGGCTTTAGCCCAGGGCGACCTGGGTAGCTGGTCTGAGTTTTTAGCTTTATCTGCAGCAGTCGTTGCTGATGAAGATCTGAAGTTAGCGCTGGATAATCCAGCTTTAGCAGCAGATAAGAAAGCCCAACTAGTGGTTGACGTATGTAGCGTTAACCAAGCCGTGTCCGAGCAAGGTAAGAATTTCTTATCTTTGCTGGCCGAAAACAAGCGCTTGTCATTGCTTCCTGAGGTTTCGAACTTGTTTGAAACCTTGAAAGCTAACCAAGAAAAGTCGGTTGACGTTTCTGTAGTTAGTGCTTTCGAACTAGGCAATGAGCAACAAGACAAACTGACTCAGGCGTTAAACGCTATGTTGTCGCGTGAAATTAATATTACTACTACTACCGATGCGTCATTAATTGGTGGTGTTATCGTCCGTGCGGGCGACCTAGTAATAGACGGTTCAATACGTGGCAAACTTGGCAAATTGGCTGAGGCCATGAACACTTGAGTGTGAGGAATAGAGCATGCAGCAACTGAATCCTTCAGAGATCAGTGAAATCATCAAGTCGCGTATTGAGCAGCTAGATGTTTCATCTGAAGCCCAAAATGAGGGCACAATTGTCAGCGTTTCCGATGGTATCGTATTGATCCACGGTCTGGCTGACGCTATGTACGGGGAAATGATTGAATTCCCTGGAAACGTTTATGGTATGGCCATGAACCTAGAACGCGACTCCGTTGGCGCGGTAGTTCTAGGTGATTACGAAAGTTTGGTAGAAGGCCAAACTGCTCGTTGTACTGGTCGTATCTTGGAAGTACCTGTAGGTCCTGAATTGCTAGGTCGCGTCGTAGACGGACTAGGCAACGCCATCGACGGCAAAGGTCCTATCGATGCTAAGATCACTGACGCCGTAGAAAAGGTAGCACCAGGTGTTATCGAACGTCAGTCGGTTGATCAGCCAGTACAAACTGGTTTGAAAGCAATCGATGCCATGGTACCTGTTGGTCGTGGTCAGCGTGAGTTGATCATCGGTGACCGTCAGACTGGTAAGACAGCTATCGCGATCGATGCCATCATTAACCAAAAAGGCACGGGTGTTAAGTGTGTTTACGTAGCTATTGGTCAGAAGCAATCTACCATCGCTAACGTAGTACGTAAGCTTGAAGAACACGGCGCCATGGATCACACCATCATTGTTAACGCCGGTGCTGCCGACTCAGCTGCTATGCAGTTCTTGTCGCCATACGCTGGTTGTGCAATGGGTGAATACTTCCGTGACCGCGGTGAAGACTCCCTGATTGTATTTGATGACTTGACCAAACAAGCTTGGGCTTACCGTCAAATTTCTTTGCTATTACGTCGCCCACCGGGTCGTGAAGCATACCCAGGTGACGTTTTCTACTTGCACTCCCGTCTCCTAGAACGTGCTTCTCGTGTAAACGAAAAGTATGTTGAAGACTTCACCAACGGCGAAGTGAAAGGCCAGACTGGTTCTATGACCGCTCTACCTATCATCGAAACTCAAGGTGGTGACGTATCGGCTTTCGTACCGACTAACGTAATCTCCATCACTGACGGTCAGATCTTCCTAGAAACTGACTTGTTCAACGCCGGTATACGTCCTGCGATTAACGCTGGTCTATCTGTATCCCGTGTAGGTGGTGCAGCCCAGACTAAGGTTATCAAGAAGTTGGGTGGTGGTGTTCGTTTGGCACTAGCTCAGTACCGCGAATTGGCGGCCTTCTCTCAGTTTGCATCTGACTTGGATGACGCCACGCGCGCCCAGTTGGAACACGGTCAAGCCGTTACTGAATTGATGAAGCAGCACCAGTACTCGCCAATGAGCGTTGCAGAAATGGCTGTGAGCCTATTTGCTGCCAACGAAGGTTTCCTAAATGGTGTTCCACTAAACAAGATCGGCGATTTTGAATCAGCCCTTCTGTCTTACATGAACAGCGAACATACTGCTGTAATGGATCAGGTTAACGAATCTGGCAATTACAACGATGACATCGCAGCTTCCTTTAAGACTGGTGTTGAGCAGTTTAAGGCAACGCAAACCT
Source organism: Oceanospirillaceae bacterium (assembly GCA_003521845.1). Taxonomy (GTDB): domain Bacteria; phylum Pseudomonadota; class Gammaproteobacteria; order Pseudomonadales; family Balneatricaceae; genus Njordibacter. Next base: position 24,078 of record DPHB01000042.1, read on the forward strand.
GGTAACTGACAGCTTGCGGTTCCTAGCTTAGCTAAGAACCGCAACTGAATAGGTAAAGCATATGGCAGTCGGAAAAGAAATAAAGACCCAGATTGCGAGTATTCAGAGCACGCAGAAGATCACTAGCGCCATGGAAATGGTTGCGGCGAGTAAAATGCGACGCGCTCAAGACCGGATGAATGAAAGCCGTCCTTACGCTACAAAAATGCGTGGAGTGATTGCCCATTTAGCCAAGTCTAATCCAGAATACAAGCATCTGTACTTGCAGCAGCGTGAGCTGAAGCGAGTGGGTTATATTGTGGTTTCTTCCGACCGTGGTCTGTGTGGTGGTTTGAACATTAACTTGTTTAAGAAAACCATTCAGAACATGGCTGAAAAGAACGAGCTAAATGTCGAAATCGACATTTGTGCAATTGGTTCTAAGTCAGCATCCTTCTTCAATACCTACGGCGGCAACGTTGTAGCAAGCAAGACCCAGCTGGGTGACAAGGCCGAAGCGGCTGAGTTGATCGGCGCGGTTAAAGTCATGCTTGATAATTATGATGAAGGACGGTTGGATGCCTTATACGTGGTGTATAACGGTTTCGTTAATACCATGACACAAGAACCCACCGTGGAACAGCTTCTGCCACTGCAGGCAGACCCGAATGATGACAGCATGAATCACCATTGGGACTACTTATATGAGCCAGACGCCCGTGATCTACTCACCGGCCTTTTGACTCGTTATGTAGAATCTTTAGTATATCAAGCTGTAGTAGAAAATAACGCTTGTGAACAGGCCGCACGGATGATCGCTATGAAAAGCGCCACCGATAATGCTGGTGATATTATTGACAGTTTGCAAATGGTTTATAACAAAGCCCGTCAGTCGGCAATTACTCAGGAAATTTCTGAGATTGTCGCTGGTGCAGCCGCAGTATAATCCTGGTTACAGGCATTAATTTTCGATAGAGGAAAAAATTATGAGTAGCGGACGTATCGTACAGATTATCGGCGCTGTAATCGACGTGGAATTCCCACGTGATTCTGTGCCAAAAGTATATGACGCATTAAAAGTTGACGCCAAGGGTACCACCCTTGAAGTGCAACAACAGTTGGGTGACGGCGTAGTACGCACCATCGCCATGGGCCAGACCGAAGGTCTAAGCCGTGGTTTGGACGTATCTAACACCGGCGAAGCCATCAAAGTACCAGTAGGTACTGCGACCCTAGGCCGCATCATGGACGTATTGGGTAACCCAATCGACCAGTGTGGTGATATTGGTGAAGAAGAGCGTATGCCTATTCACCGTAAGGCGCCAACCTACAGTGAGCAATCAGCTAGTAGCGACTTGCTTGAAACTGGCATCAAGGTTATCGACCTAGTTTGTCCTTTCGCCAAAGGTGGTAAGGTTGGACTATTTGGTGGTGCCGGTGTTGGTAAAACCGTAAACATGATGGAGCTTATCCGTAACATCGCTATCGAGCACAGTGGTTTCTCTGTATTCGCCGGTGTAGGTGAGCGTACTCGTGAAGGTAACGATTTCTACTACGAGATGAAAGAATCCAACGTATTGGATAAAGTATCTCTAGTATACGGTCAGATGAACGAGCCTCCAGGTAACCGTCTACGCGTAGCGTTGACTGGCCTTACTATGGCTGAGAAGTTCCGTGACGAAGGTCGTGACGTATTGTTGTTCGTTGACAACATCTACCGTTACACATTGGCGGGTACTGAAGTATCTGCATTGTTGGGTCGTATGCCTTCTGCGGTAGGTTACCAGCCAACACTAGCCTCCGAAATGGGTGTATTGCAGGAGCGTATTACCTCCACTAAGGAAGGTTCTATCACTTCTATCCAAGCGGTATACGTACCTGCGGATGACTTGACTGACCCATCCCCAGCAACGACTTTCTCCCACTTGGACGCGACTGTTGTATTGTCTCGTCAAATCGCCGAATTGGGTATCTACCCAGCGATTGACCCACTAGATTCTAGCTCACGTCAGTTGGATCCATTGGTAATCGGTCAAGAACACTACGACATTGCTCGTGGCGTTCAGGGCATCCTTCAGCGTTACAAAGAGCTGAAAGATATCATTGCCATCTTGGGTATGGACGAATTGTCTGACGAAGACAAGCAAGCGGTAACGCGTGCTCGTAAGATTCAGCGTTTCTTGTCTCAGCCATTCTTCGTAGCTGAAGTATTTACTGGTTCTCCTGGTAAGTATGTTTCTCTGAAAGACACCATCAGTGCTTTTAAGGGAATTTTGGCCGGCGAATACGACGAACTTCCAGAGCAAGCCTTCTACATGGTTGGCGGCATCGACGAAGTAGTTGCAAAAGCTAAGAGCATGTAATGCCTCTTGTCGTAGAAGCCTTGTTGGGCAACCAATAAGACTTCTATGGCTTCTAGGTTAACTAACCCGTAAGAGGAACATAACATGGCTACTAGCGTACATTGCGATATCGTAAGCGCAGAAGAAGCAATCTTCTCTGGTGAAGTTGAGTTTGTATCTCTGATTGGCAGTATGGGCGATTTGGGTATTACACCTGGTCACTCTCCTCTGCTCAGTGATATTCAACCTGGCCCTGTGCATATGCGCATGGCATCTGGTGAAGAAGACGTGTTTTACGTGTCTGGTGGTTTTTTGGAAGTACAGCCTCACAAGGTCACTGTACTAGCCGATACCGCTCTACGTGCTCACGATCTAGACGAAGCGAAAGCTGAAGAAGCGAAGCGTGCTGCTGAACAATCCATGGCCGATAGCTCTGCCGAATTGGATTACGCCACGGCTGCTTCACAACTGGCCGAATCCGTAGCGCAGCTGCGTACTATTCGTCAGATTCGAGCTAAGCTCGGCAAGTAAGCGTCAAGCTCACACTTTTAAAAAGCCCAGTTGGACTACCAACTGGGCTTTTTTGTGCCTGAAGATCGGCAGCAGGTACAGACAGGGTCAGGCCCTCTGACCTGGACAGTGCCTACTGTGGGTCCGTGGTGTATAGATTGAGTTCAGAAAACTTCTCTTTCTACTTAACTAGTATCTTAAAACAACTGAACTTCGACTATAATTAGAGTCTAAGATTTAAACCCACCTATTTGCATCAAGGAACCCTATACATGGGCGTAGAAGCCATTATTCTGGCCGCTGGCCAAGGCACGCGGATGCGTTCGAAGCTACCTAAGGTACTGCATACACTGGCAGGTAAGCCCTTGGTAACACGCCTTGCCGAAACCACTAGTACACTAGACCTTGCGGGCCTGCATGTTGTTGTTGGCCATGCGGCTAAGCAAGTAAGTGAGGCCGTTGCCCACCTGGGTGCTCAATGCCACGTGCAAGCCGAACAAAAAGGTACCGGCCATGCTTTTGGCATCGCAAGTGAACACGTTGCAGATGATTCGATACTCTTACTAATGTACGCAGATAGTCCACTTATCCCAGCTGAGGTAATGCAGCAGATGGTGGATCAAGCACAGCAAGACAAGCTCGTCATGCTGACGGTGACCTTAGATAACCCGACAGGGTTTGGTCGTATCCTGCGTAACCATAACAACCAGGTACAAGCTATTGTTGAGCACAAGGACGCTACGCCAGAACAACTTGCCATTGGCGAAATCAATACCGGTGTTTATGCCCTGCCTGCTAAGCGCTTAAAAGAATGGTTACCACGCTTGGACACCAACAATGCACAAGGCGAGCTCTATGTTACAGACATAGTGGAGTTTGCTGTGGCTGATGGCGTGGACATTAAAGTGGTACAACCACCACACATTGAACAAGCTTTGGGTGTTAATGATCGTATTCAGTTGGCTGAGTTAGAACGTTGGTACCAGCAATACCAGGCGACAGAATTGATGCGTAATGGTGTGCGAGTTGCTGACCCCACGCGCATTGACGTAAGGGGTGAGTTAACCTGTGGTGAAGATGTTGCTATCGATATCAACTGCGTATTTGAAGGGTGCGTAAAACTTGGCGATGATGTGGTCATTGGCCCTAATTGCACTATCAAGGACGCCACTGTCGGCGCTGGCACGGTGATCAAGGCCAATAGCGTCATAGAAGGTGCGGTAATCGCAGAACAATGCGATATAGGCCCGTTTGCACGTTTACGGCTAGGCACAGAACTGGCCAACAAGGCCAAGGTCGGCAACTTTGTTGAAACCAAGAAAACCTATCTTGGTGAAGGCTCCAAGGCCAATCACTTTACCTACCTAGGTGACAGTGACGTGGGTGCTGGAGTTAACATAGGCGCAGGTACTATTACCTGCAATTACGATGGCGTTAACAAGTTCCAAACGCGTATTGAAGACGGTGTGTTCGTTGGTTCTAACTCGTCATTAGTTGCACCGCTTATTATTGGCGCCGGTGCTACCGTAGGCGCTGGGTCGACGATTACTAAAGACATACCAGCACAACACTTAGCCGTGGCCCGTGGTAAGCAACGTAATATGGCTAGTTGGACGAAACCAGTTAAAATCGATAAATAAACCTATTCATTAAGTGACCAAGTAGAGAACAGCCCATGTGTGGAATTGTCGGTGCCATCGCACAACGTAATGTAGCTAACATTCTTATAGAAGGTCTTAACCGCTTAGAATACCGTGGTTATGATTCCGCAGGCTTGGCCCTGTATGACGAGCAAACAATACAACGTTTGCGCCGTGCAGGTAAGGTTGCGCAGTTAGAACAGGCTATCGCGGAATACCCCATTAGTGGCGGCCTTGGTATTGCCCACACTCGTTGGGCAACCCACGGTGTGCCTAATGAAGCTAATGCCCACCCCCATTTATCGCAAGATGATATTGCCGTGGTACATAACGGCATAATCACTAACTTTGAGCCAATCAAACAGTCACTTATTGAAACTGGCTATGGCTTTGCCTCGGATACCGATACCGAAGTTATCGCCCACCTGATACATTCTTTCCGGGCCCAAGGTATGGACTTGCGCCACGCTGTACAAGCAGCTGTGGTGCAGTGTGAAGGTGCTTATGCTTTAGGCGTTATCGACCGAAGCGAGCCTGACAAGTTGCTGACTGCACGTAAAGGTAGCCCGTTAGTAGTGGGTGTAGGTTCAGAAGAAAACTACATAGCCTCAGATCAACTAGCTTTGTTGCAGGTCACTGATCGTTTTATGTTCTTAGAAGAAGGCGATGTAGCGCAATTGGAACTACATGCTATTCAGGTGTGGAATCGCGCAGGTGAATCGGTAGAAAGGGACATTGTGCGTTACGAACACGGTGACCAGTCTAGCGACAAGGGTCAGTATAAGCATTACATGGCGAAAGAGATTCACGAGCAGCCACAAGTAATTGGTAATATTATCAGTGATCGTACTGATCTGCATGGTGAGGTGCATATTCCCCTCGATGCGGAGGCCCTGACCAAGCTAGAACAAGCCACACAAGTGCTAATCATTGCTTGTGGCACCTCTTACTATGCTGGCATGGTGGCGCGTTATTGGATTGAGTCATTAGCTGGCGTTTCCTGCCAAGTAGAGATAGCTAGTGAGTTCCGTTATCGCAACCCTGTGGTCGCCCCTGGTACCCTTTTTGTTACCTTGTCTCAGTCCGGTGAAACAGCGGACACACTAGCGGCGTTGCGCCATGTGGATAAGCATAAGCTAGTGGCGGCCATGACCATCTGTAACGTACCATCAAGTAGTATGGTGCGTGAGTCCGATTTTGCCTTGCTAACGCAAGCTGGGCCTGAAATAGGCGTGGCCTCTACCAAGGCCTTCACCACCCAATTACTGGCCTTGTTGCAGCTTACCCTAACATTGGCCAAAACACGTACTACACACGATACAACAGGCATCATGCAAGCACTTCAAAGCCTACCGGGTCTACTAAATCAAGTAGTGCAGTATGAAGACAAGATCGAACAGCTTGCTGAACGCTTTGCCGATAAAAATCACGCCCTTTTTCTGGGTCGCGGTGCACTCTTCCCTATTGCCATGGAAGGGGCGCTTAAACTGAAAGAAATCTCCTATATTCATGCCGAAGCCTACCCAGCTGGTGAGCTAAAACATGGGCCACTGGCGCTTGTTGATGCCGAAATGCCGGTGGTTGTGGTGGCCCCCAACGATGACCTGCTAGACAAGCTAAAAGCCAACATGCAGGAAGTGCGCGCCCGTGGTGGCGAACTCTTCGTATTTGCCGATTCCAAAGCCACCTTGGCGGCCGACGATGCTACCCACATCATTGCTTTGCCAGAAGTACATGAACTATTGGCACCCATCCTTTACACCATTCCCTTACAGTTACTGTCTTATCATGTGGCCTTGATAAAAGGTACGGATGTGGACCAGCCGCGTAACTTGGCCAAGTCTGTCACAGTGGAGTAGTATCCATTGTCGGTACTACCTAGCCAAACAATGGATACGCCTTGGGCTCGGCTTTGATTGCTGAGCCCCACTATGATGTTGCCTCATAAACACATACAATTGCGCCTAGAATCCATCTTTTAATAGGTAAGTCCTTTGTCTTCCGAACAGTCCCCAGCTTCGTCATCCGAATCGTCCCCTGAATTTGTTTTTAGTAAAGAAGGTAAAGTCTCTGTTTGGTATTCTAGCCAATCTTATGAACAGGTGGATGAAACCTATTTTGAGGCCAATGATGTCGGTCAGGAATTGTGGATGCGTAATTTCCATATCACCGATGTGGATGTGGAAAATCTAGAATTAAATGGGGTGGAGAACGGCCTAGGCGATATCATGGAGATATTGGCACCTTGTTCTTATTCTAGTGGCTTTGCTAACTTGGTAGAACATAAGATTAAGAAGATGGGTGCAACCAACATAGGCTGGATTTTGCTTATCTTTGACTATGAATACCGCCCTAAAAAGACCAAAGTATACAAAGATGACACTATGTTCTATGTTGGATCTTATCCCTATGACATGGATGATGAGAGTCTAGTGGAAGCACCTGAAGTCAGTTAGGTGAGTGGCTATTAGCGCACAGCAGGGCATTTCTATATGAGTTTGGGTTTGTATTGAATCAGACGTGTAATCCCCCCATTATTAGCAT
>DPHB01000023.1:0-7304 GCA_003521845.1 Oceanospirillaceae bacterium
CTAGTGAACTAGTGGCGATTCAATTATGCTAATATTTATACAACGAAAGGTAAGTTCAAATAAATACCATAATCAGACTTTGCCTCAATATCCAAGCGCTCTTTCTATAAAGGTGAAGTCATGCTCCGCAAGAGATTATTTTTTAATGTGCTGACAAAGTCGGCACTCGTTATTCTTCTCGGTACCGCTCAATCTTATGCCGCTTGTCTATTAGATGGCGCGACAAATACCACTTCCCAATTAACAAACAGTGATACCGCAAGTATTAGTGCTGCAGCGGGCAACAATTGGGATATCACCAGTTGTGATGTTTCTGGTGTCACGGATATGTCATCGTTGTTCCGCACTGATTCCACTTTTAATCAGGATATTAGTGGCTGGGATGTGAGCAACGTTACAAGCATGTATCAAATGTTTGAAGACGCGAACGCGTTCAACCAAGACATCAGCGGCTGGGATGTGTCTAGCGTTACTGACATGAAAAGGGTATTTAAGAAGGCCTATGCCTTTAATCAAAACCTCAGTACATGGAATGTCAGTTCTGTCACTATTATGGAGTCGGCATTTGAATATGCGAGTGCCTTTAATCAGCCTCTGAATACTTGGAATGTTGGCGCTGTAACCAACTTCGATTATATGCTGAAAGACACCCTGGTGTTCAACCAGTCGCTAAATCAATGGGCTACCAGTAGCGCCACAACCATGAGAGGCATGTTTAGAAATACCAGCGTGTTCAATCAAGATATCAGTAGTTGGAATACCAGTAGCGTTACGAATATGAAATGGCTGTTTATGAATGCCGCTGCCTTTGATCAAAATATTGGTGCTTGGGATATGACCAGTGTCAGTAACTTGCGATCTTTTTCCACAGGTTCAGGCTTATCAAGAACAAATTATGATGCCATGCTCAATGCTTGGAGCCAACAAACGCTGTTAACCGGTGAGACAATTGATATTGGGACTACTCAATACTCAACCTTGAGCGCGACTGCCCGAGCAAGCATTATTTCTACCTATGCTTGGACTATTAATGATGGTGGTTTATACACCCCAAGCAGCCCTTTAGCAAAAGCCGATGTAGTCGGTTCGATCGAAGCTTGGACCAATATTGCCAGGCGCAATGCGCATAACACCACCAATACCATCACTAGCCGCCTAGATTTTTTGCGGCGCAACTATGGCCATTACAAGTTATCCCATCAAGGTATTAATGTGAAGTTCGCTGATGTTACCCTTGATAAGGTGATGAATGGGGATGTGGCAACTTCGGGTGACTTAAAGACCGATATGGAGAACTTAGCCGCCGCTGGCCAGAACACGGGTGATCTAACAAATCAGGCAAGTTCAGTGGCCTCGGACTTGGCGTTTGATAGCGCGATAAGTATGCGCAAAGAAATCCTCTCTACTTTGAATCCCACTTCAAGTGAAAAAATTGGCCAATGGTCTATGTGGAGTGCTGGGCAGGTAACCCTTGGCAGCATCGATGTTTCTGCCACCGCGGCAAAGCAAGCCATTAGCGGCAATAGCATTACTTTGGGTATGGATAAGCCCATTAGCCAACACGAGCGTATTGGCTTTGCCCTCACTATGGCTAACGATGATGTAGATGTCGGGACAGCCGGTAGTAGCGTGGATGCCGACAATTATGCGATGACTAGCTATGGCTCATTTATCTATCCTACTGTTACGCTTGAAGGCATATTTGGGTATGGCCAGCTTGACCTTACCAGTACCCGTGTTGATGGCATAGAGACATTGACGGGTAGCCGTAAAGGTAAGCAAATCTTTGCCTCAGTGGCGGTTAGAAGTAACCAATCCCGCCTGTCTGGCAACTTATCTATATCGCCTTATGCGCGCCTGGACGGGTCCTACAGCCGACTAAATAAGTTTACTGAAACAGGCGGGGCTAATGCCTTGACCTATAATCAACAAGCCATAACCACAGCTATGTTTGCGGCGGGTTTGGATGTCAATTATGAAACCTATGTCTATGGTGGCCTATTGAAGCCCTATGCCAAGGTTGAATTTGGCTCGGACTTCTCGAGTGATAGTGATGCTAGTATGTATTACAACTCGGCAACGTCTACTGTGTATACGACAAGCATTGCGAGTCGTGATGATACGCGCTGGAAAACCGAATTAGGCACGGACTTTTTCTTCAGTAGCGGCGTTACTGGATCATTCTTCTACATACGAGAAATGACTGGCAGTCAAGCTAGGTCGAATAGTGTTGGTTTACGTTTTTCTGGTGCCAAGTAAGTTAACAAGGTGTCGTAAACAAAAGGAATGCGTTGCGCTACTTTACGCTGTAACATAGGTTCATTGTTATCTATAAGTTGTTAGTTAGGGCCTTATGTTAATCGCTTTTGTCACGGGGTTTGTTGCAAGTTTGGCGCTAATTGTCGCTATCGGTGCGCAAAATGCATTTATCTTGCGGCAAGGGTTGTTACGCGAGCATGTGCTGCCACTGGTTTTATTTTGCGCTGTCGTGGATGGCCTATTGATTCTTGCTGGCGTGGCGGGTTTGGGGGCGGTGATTGAAGCCGAGCCGTTGGCGCTAAACCTTATTCGTTACGGCGGTGCGGCCTATTTGGCTTATCATGGCTATGACGCTATCAAGCGTATGCGCCATGCCGAACATATGTCAGTTACAGCAGGTAGCGGCACAACCTTGAAAGCGGCTTTGCTCACCGTAGCCGGTTTTACTTTTCTTAATCCCCATGTGTATTTGGATACCTTAATTTTGCTGGGCGCCTTAGCCAATCAGGCGGGTGAGGCGCGCTGGGTATTTGCTGCCGGTGCAGTATTGGCCAGTTTTGTGTGGTTTTTCGGTTTGGGCTATGGCGCCCGTTTATTGACGCCGGTATTTGCCCAGCCTAAAGCCTGGCAGGTGCTCGATGGTTTTATCGCCTTTGTGATGTTTACCTTAGCCCTGACGCTGTTGTTCACGCAGCTATAGTTTTTCGGTCCCACCTTTTAGAGAATACAACTGGCAATGGTTTAGAATGTCAGGCTGATCGGCAATTAGCTGCTCTAGAGCATAGAGGCTGCGTTTACCCGTTTGACAGTAGAATACATAGGTTGCCTTGGCTTGCACTATTAACTCGGTCTTGAGGCGCGATAAAGGTATGTTTGTACCACCAATGTTGTGCTTTTTATGTTCTTCCTCCTGCCGCACATCTATTAACATGACATTCGTTGAGCGCTGCAGGTCGGCCAAGTCCTGGGCGGATAATTGCTGCCTAGCAAGGTCAGCGGTGGGCCTTGCATGATAATCCTTTTGCAGTTCTTCTGCCGTGGCGTGGCCGTGGCATAGTTTGCAGTTTGGGGCTTTAGCCAGCTCGATGGTGCGTACTTGTAAGGGCCAGTTGTTCACTCGCGTTAGCTGGTTATTAGCAGGCAGATTAACACCACTCAGGTATTGCATGGCCAAACTCGCCTGCATGCTGCCTAGCATGCCGGGTAAAACACCTAATACACCGGCTTGGTTACAATCTAGCGCCGAGTTTAACTGCGGGAACAGGCAGCGAAAACAGGAATACTGGGGCTGTAATAGGGCCACCTGTCCTTGCTGTTGCAACACGCTGGCGTAGATCCAAGCTGTGTCGTGCTGATGACAGGTATCGTTGATGAGGTAGCGGGCGTAGAAATTGTCGCTACAATCGATGACTAGATCTGCCGGTTGCAGAATCTGCACGGCATTGGTATCGGTTAGTGTGTGGGCTATGGCGGTTATTTGTAGCTGACTATTACGTTGTGTTAAATGCTCTGCTGCGGCCACGGCCTTGTTGCTGCCTATATTGGCTTCGGTAAATAAAACCTGGCGCTGCAAGTTGGACAAACTGACTTCATCACCATCCACCAAGGTGATCTGGCCCACCCCAGCGGCCGCCAAATAAAGTGCCACTGGGCAACCTAGGCCGCCTACTTCCACGATAACTACGTGAGCTTGGCTTAGCTTAGCCTGGCCAACACGGCCAAAATTGGGTAGTTGAAGGTGGCGTTGATAACGCTCTAAATCTATATCGGTTAGTGTTGGTTGGGGTTGGCTAGTCATTCGTTTTACTTCCTAGGGCCTGTTGCGGCCTGTTTAGCGCGATCATTTGTTGCAGTTCTTGGCTGGCCTTTTCTGGGTCTGGGTTTTGCGTGATGGCCGTGATCAGGGCGATACCGCTCACCCCGGTGCTGGCTATTGCCTCGATATTATTAGCATCAATACCGGCGATGGCTACCAAAGGCTGCTGTGTGAGGCTAGCGCACCAGTAGTCCAAGCCTGCCATACCATAAGGAATCCACGGCATTTGCTTGGTTGTGGTAGCAAAGATAGGGCCGCAGGCAATATAGGATGGTTTGATGCTTAGGGTGCGCGCTATCTCAAAGTGGCAGTGATTGCTGATACCTAAGCGTAAACCTGCTTTGGCAATGGCCGCCAAATCCGCCGTCGCTAGGTCTTCCTGTCCTAGGTGTACACCATAGGCGCCTGCAGCAATGGCTTGCTGCCAATAGTCATTGATAAACAAGCGGCAATGGTAGGTTTTGGCCAGCGCTACCGCGTCGGCTATTTCCTTTTGTAGGGGTTTACCAGAAAGGTGTTTGACGCGTAGCTGTGCGGTACTAATGCCAATGGGCAAAAGGCGTGCTAGCCAGGCGGCACTGTCAACGATGGGATAAAGGCCTAGGGCGTCAGGTTCGCCATGGCCGCTGCAGCTAGAAAAATCTAGGCCCTCAAGCGGCAGCTCAGGTGCGGCAAACTGGGGCCAATGCCTGCTCGGGAACCCTTGGGGTATTAGGCAGCCTTTTACGTCATTGATAGCGCTTGCCGCCGTTAAGGCTTCTTGCAAAATCATCTTACTGATCACTAAGGCATCCCGAATTTCATAGCCCAAGGCCAATAAGCTGGCCAAGCTTGAGGCCAGGGCACAACCGGTACCACGAGTATGGGGTGTGGTTAGGCGTGGTTGGCTAAGGCTGAAGGTGGTGTTAGGGCCACAAATATAGTCCGTGACCTGATTGTTTGCAGTCGGCAGCTGATGCCCTCCTTTGAGCACCACCCATGGCAAGCCTAAGGCCTGTAGCTGTCGAGCGTAATGCCAGCTAGCCTCAGCGTTTTGAATGCCTAGTAAACTGGCAGCTTCTGGCACGTTAGGTGTGACGATGGCGCAGAGGGGGAGTAGATGCAGGCGTATGGCATCCAATATGGCTTGGTTGCTCGTAGCAGCGCCACTAGTGGTGGCCAAAACAGGGTCGAAGACGATAGGTAGGTCATAGCATTGAAGCATTTTAGCCACAAGTATCACTTGGCTCACACTGACCAGCATGCCAATTTTTATGGCTTGTGGCTGTAGGCTCAGGCCAGCCTCGATTTGTGAGCCTAATGCGATATCAGAAACCGGGTTGAGGGCGGTTAAGGCAGCGTTGGTTTGTGCTGTTACGGCGGTAATCGCGGTCGCGCAATGTACTTGCAGTGCTTGCGCACAGCGGCTGTCCATCTGTATGCCAGCTAGGCCGGCCGAGTCGCTGCCACCAATGCACAGGATAACGGCACGTTGGGGTTGCTGGGGCGGCAGGCAATGGGTAGTAATGGGGTAGTGCATAGCTATTGATGCCAAAACGGCGTTCCTAAGGTGGGTGTGCTGGGTTTGGCTGTGTCACTGCTGGGGATAATGCCGGCCTCAAAAGCATAGCGACCCGCTTCGACGCCAGCAGCAAAGGCTCTGGCCATGGTAACGGGGTCTGGTGAGCGCGCTATGGCGGTGTTAAGTAAGACAGCATCATAGCCTAGTTCCAAAGCCTGGGCGGCGTCGGAGGGTTTGCCGATGCCAGCATCCACAATCAGGGTGATATCCGGTAGGCGCTGGCGTAGGTTGTTGAGGGCATAGGGATTTATCAGCCCCTTGCCGGTGCCGATGGGTGCCCCCCATGGCATAAGAATGCGGCAACCTGCTGCTACGAGTTTTTCACATAGCACCAGATCATCTGTACAGTAGGGGAATACCTCGAAGCCCTGGCTGACCAGCTCTTGGGTGGCCTCTAGCAAAGCAAAAGGGTCGGGTTGCAGGCTGTATTCGTCACCGATCACTTCTAGCTTTATCCACTGGGTGCCAAATAGCTCGCGGGCCATGCAGGCCGTGGTAATCGCCTCTTTGGCGCTATGGCAGCCTGCCGTGTTGGGTAGTATGTTTAGCTCTAGTTGACGTAGCATTTGCCAAAACTGATGGCCGCCGTCGCCGGCGTTTGAGCCAGCTGCTTGGCGGCGTAAGGATACGGTCACGACATCGGATTTGGCGGCCCGAATGGCGTCTTGCATGATGTTGGGAGAGGGGTATAAGGCCGAGCCAATAAGTAGTCGGCTGTTAATTTCCTTATCTGCGAGTTGCCACATATCAACCTCCTTGCATGGGAACCAGTAGCTCCAAGTCATCGCCGTCACTGAGCAAGGTTTGGTCATAGTTGCCTTGCGCCACAAAGGCACCATTGCAAGCAATGGCAAACTGCTCTGGCAGTTGCGTCTGTTGTTGTAGAAATTCAGTTAGGGAGCAGGGCTTGAGGTTTTTAATAACCTGTCCGTTAAGTAAAAGTTGCATAGCTATTCTCTTGGTAAACTGTTGAGGCAGTGGCACAATGACTAGCAAGGTAGTTGATGGCCTGCTCTGCCATAGCCGGTGCTAGTAAAAAACCATGTCGAAAGAGGCCATTAATACGCAGCAATCCGGGTTGTGTTATTAACTTGGGTCCATTGTCTGGTAGGGCCGGACGGCAGCCGCTAGCGGTACGCACAATACGCGCTTCGGCAAAGCCTGGGTGCAATGAGTAGAGGGCGGAAAGCAGCTCTAAAGCCGAGCGCACACTGATCGGGCTAGCATCATTGGTTTCTATTTGCGTGGCGCCTAACACATAGTGGTGCTTGGGCCTGGGCACGAGATACAGTCGATAATGTGGGTGCATCAAACGTACCATTTGTTGAATATCCACTTCTGGTGCGTAAACTTCGATGACTTCCCCACGTACACCGCGTAGCTCGGGTAGTTGCGCCTGTGCACCTAAACCTCGGCAGTCGATTGCCCAGTCGCAAGCAAACTGCCCTGTGCTGTGCTGTATATGACCAGCATTTACTGCCGTTACCGGGCATTGATGTTGCCATTTAACGCCGCCTGCATGCAGGCGCTGTGCCAACACGTGCATTAGCTCACGGCTGTTTAGCCAGGCTTCTGCGGGTAAATATATAGCCTGCTCAAATACCTCACCTAAGCCAGTATTGTGCTCAAGTAACTGTTTTTTATGCAGCCTTTGGGCTTGGCTTTGGG
>DPHB01000023.1:7475-14601 GCA_003521845.1 Oceanospirillaceae bacterium
CTTTGGGCTTGGCTTTGGGGTATCTGGTGGTGCGCAAGTTGCTGGCAAAAACGCTGCAAATAAGGCTGGTCCTGGGCATGGGCTACAATCAAACTGCCGTGGGACTGTAGCAAAGCCTCGGCTCCTAAGCCTTGCACTAGCTGGGGCCACAAGTCTAGGCTGCGCATACCTAGTTTATAAATACTGGCATCGGCCGATTCTAGCTCGGCATAGGGGGCAAGCATGCCCGCTGCCAGAAAGGCGGCAGAGGCTTCTTCATGCGCGGAAGCTTGGTCAAACAGGGTTACCTGATGACCAAGCTGGTGCAGTTGCCAGGCTAGCAGTCGCCCCATCAAGCCAGCGCCGGCAATGCCGACGCGCAGGCTAGAGCAGTGCTCAAGCCGCTTAGATGGCATGATAGAGTTCGCTACCTTCGGACTTAAACTTATCGGCCATGTCTTGCATGCCTGCTTGTTGTTGCTTTTCCTGTTCCTGTTTTAGGTCTTGTTCCTGCTGAGCAGCAAAGTCACGTACCTCTTGGATGATCTTCATAGAACAGAACTTGGGCCCGCACATAGAACAAAAATGCGCCACCTTGGCCGCGTCTTTAGGCAGGGTTTCATCGTGATATGCGCGCGCACGATCAGGGTCTAAGCTAAGGTTAAACTGGTCATCCCAGCGGAATTCGAAGCGTGCTTTAGAAAGGGCATTGTCACGTAGCTGTGAGGCGGGGTGGCCTTTGGCTAGGTCGGCGGCGTGGGCAGCGATCTTGTAGGTAATAATGCCTTCTTTTACATCATCACGATTGGGTAAACCCAGATGCTCCTTAGGTGTCACATAGCACAACATGGCACAGCCGTACCAGCCAATCATGGCGGCACCAATGCCTGACGCAAAGTGGTCATAACCGGGTGATATATCGGTGACCAAAGGGCCTAAGGTATAGAAAGGTGCTTCATGACAATGCTCTAGCTGCTCGTCCATATTGGCCTTCACCATGTGCATAGGTACGTGGCCTGGGCCTTCGATAAATACTTGTACATCATGCTTCCAGGCGATCTTGGTGAGTTCACCCATGGTACGCAATTCGGCAAACTGGGCTTCGTCATTGGCATCGGCTAGGCAACCGGGGCGCAAACCATCACCTAAAGAGAAGGTGATGTCGTAGGCTTTCATGATGTCGCAGATATCTTCAAAATGCGTGTAGAGGAAGTTTTCCTTATGATGCGCTAGGCACCACTTGGCCATGATGGAACCACCACGGGAGACGATGCCGGTAATCCGCTTGGCGGTCATGGGCACATAACGCAGTAAGGTTGCAGCGTGAATGGTAAAGTAATCCACGCCCTGTTCGGCCTGCTCAATCAGGGTGTCACGGAATATTTCCCAAGTCAGGTCTTCGGCTACCCCGCTAACCTTTTCTAGGGCCTGATAAATGGGCACAGTACCGATAGGTACCGGGGAGTTACGTACGATCCATTCCCGGGTTTCGTGAATGTTGTCACCGGTAGACAGGTCCATAACCGTGTCACCACCCCAACGTGTAGACCAAACCATTTTTTCTACTTCTTCTTCAATAGAAGAGGTCACGGCACTATTACCAATGTTGGCGTTAATATTGATTAAAAAATTACGCCCGATAATCATCGGCTCGGATTCTGGGTGATTGATGTTGGCAGGAATCACGGCGCGGCCCGCGGCTACTTCACTGCGTACAAATTCGGGGGTAATAAAGCTCGGTGTATTGGCACCAAAATTCTGCCCAGGGTGCTGTTGTTGTACTGCCTGCTCCATTTCCGCTTGCTCTAGGGCAAGGTTCTCGCGAATGGCAATATACTCCATTTCTGGGGTGATAATGCCTTGGCGAGCATAGTGTAGTTGGGTAACATTTTGCCCAGGTTTGGCGCACAAGGGGTTGCGTTTATGTTCAAAACGCAGTTTTTCTAGGGTGATGTTTTGTTCCCGTAAACGGCTGTATTTGGAGGTAAAATCGTCTAGTTGTTGGGTATCTCCACGTTCCTTTATCCACTGGTCGCGGATATTGGGTAGGCCGTGGCGTACGTCAATGTCTATGTCCGGGTCCGTATAGGGGCCGGAGGTGTCATAGACGCGTACGGGGGGGTGTCTTCTAGTTCCCCGTCGCGTAAATGGGTAGGCGACTGGGTGACTTCACGCATACCTACGCGAATGTCATCGCGGCTGCCGGTGACATAGAATTTGCGGGAATTGGGTAAGGCTTTGGTTGAAAGCTGATCAACTGAGGCTGTTTGGCTTAAGTTTTGACTTGCATTTTGGTCAAGGGAAGTGCCGTCTGGGCTCATGTCGTTTCTCCATTAATAGAATGAAAATGCGACCTGACGGCGAGCCACACCCGAAAAGGGGCCGTGGCTTGAGCGAGCAGCTTGTTTCCTACGCAGGTACTAACCTGTTCAGGTGCGGCGGGTTTGAAATATCATCTCA
Source organism: Oceanospirillaceae bacterium (assembly GCA_003521845.1). Taxonomy (GTDB): domain Bacteria; phylum Pseudomonadota; class Gammaproteobacteria; order Pseudomonadales; family Balneatricaceae; genus Njordibacter. Next base: position 9,915 of record DPHB01000023.1, read on the forward strand.
GCCAACTAGTCATGTTGTGACTAGAAGGCACCCCGACAAGGCGCGTTAAATTGTGTTTAGCGTTGCTATTGGACAACGCTGGTGGCAAGTATATAGCGTAAAAAACAGGATGTTTAGTGCCAGAGCGGTAATAATTAAGGTTTTTTTGGCCCCAAAACTCGTTTTATCATGCTGGCTGATTTGCAGATTGACGGCACTATAGGGTGCAGGGCATAGTATTGGTTCCGAGCAGGAAGCCTAATAAATTATCTATGTCAGAAGCAAATTTTCAACAACGTAAACGTTACAGCCGCTGGATGTATGCCTTGATGTGGTTGGGTGTATTGCTGGTATTGGTGTTGTTTTTCCAAGATCAGTTGCAGGAACAATATAACCCTAATCAGAATCTTGCGCAGCAGTCAGGTGCTTCAGAGGCGGTAGTTTTACAGCGTAATAAACAGGGGCACTATGTGGCAACTGGCCTTATAAATGGTCAAAAAGTGGTGTTTTTGCTCGATACTGGGGCCACCGATGTGGCCATTCCAGAGCCGATTGCCAAACAATTGGGGCTGCGTTATGGCCGTGCAGGGCAAGTGAATACCGCCAATGGGGTTAGTCGCACCTTTGATACCATGCTGGATACCCTTAGCTTGGGTAGTATCACTCAGCAGCAAGTGCCTGCCGTTATTGTGCCGGGCTATGAATCGCCCGCCATATTATTGGGCATGTCTTTTTTAAAGCACATCGAATTTAGCCAGCGCGGTGATATTCTTACGCTGCGTAAGTAGCCTTAGTTGTTGCATAGCCAGTTATGTGGTGTATGTAGTAATGGGCGAAAATAGGCAATTATACGCCCATTTTTCCCGACGTTAGCTGTGTTTTTCGGCCAGAGGCCTTGGCCGTGTAGAGCATGGCGATGAATCAGATAGGCGCCACCTAAGGGGGCATAGATGGGTTCGGGTTGTATAGTTTCTAGAATATGTCGGCGCACCAATTGATAACCATCCGTAATATCCTTTTCTGACCAGTGCTGTTCTGGCACCTGGGCAAGCTCTGTCTGTAGCCAGGCTTGTACTAGCTTGTGCGAGCCGGGCCAAACCATTACTGGGCCAGCTTCTGGCAAGTGACTGCTTAATGGAATGCCGAGTATAAAGCTATGCTGTTCTGTGAGGTGGCGTCGGCGTTCTGGACCGAGAGGCCGTAGGCCATCAAAGTGTGCTGCATAGCGTTGCTTGCGATATTGAAAGCTAGCGCTAGACTCACTGGCACTGGCTTGGGGGTAGCCTGGCAGACAAGCTGAAATTTGGGCTTGGTCTAGGGCAAGTTCGGTGCAATCCACATAGTTTGTTAGCTGTTTTAAAAGACCGGTCGGTAGGCTAGGGCCTTTTGCTACAGCGCCTGTGGCGTCATTAGGCAAGGCATTAACGCCAGCAAACCAAGTATTTTGGTAGCGCCACCATTGTTTTAGATCGGGGGCTTGCATGCGTTGTATAGCAATGGGCAAAGTGTGCTTTTGCCAAGCTTTTAGTTCTGCACTAGCGGGTAGCTGCGCCCACCCTGTTAAGGCTAGTTGTTGGTAATGATCAGTGGCCAAGGCGGCGTCTGGAACCGGCGCTAACGCGGCCTAGGGTAATCGGCCCATCGTAGCTTGGCGCCAGTTTCTTTTTTGCTATATTGCGGTTTGGGTCGCCACGATAAAGGTCTTTACGCTTGGCATCAATGCGGGCTTTTTCCTGGCGTGCGTCTTCCGCTTCTGCAAGGGCTCGCTCAGTTTTCTTTTTGACTAGTTCGTCGGCGGCTTCCGCCATCTTATTATCAAGGTTTGCTGCTCTTTGTGCTGCGGCTGCCGTTTGCATCTGTAGATCATTTGCCAAGTTGAGCATGGCTTTAGCTGACATGGTGGAAGTGGGCACTCTGAGGTGCATGCTTTGATTGATGACCTCAGGAAACATATTGGCACCGGTTTTTTTAGCATAGTCAGACATAGCCGTCTCACACTCAGCTAGTAGAGCGTTAATCTGTTTTTCCAGATCATCTGTCATGCGTATGCAACCTCTGAGCTGAGCTCGTTTGTTACCTACTTCCTTGTGTGGTTAAGTTACTAGTCGTCTCTTTCTGAGTCAAACCAAGCTAATTTGTCGTGTAAGTTGACTACTCTGCCAACAATAAACAGTGATGGTGACATCACCGTTTCTTTGGTCATTACTTCAGGTATATGGCTCAGATCTGACACGATAACGCGTTGGTCCTGAGTCGTGCCTTTTTCTATCAAGGCGGCGGGCATATGTGGATCCATGCCGTGCTTGATGAGCTCTTGGCAAATTATGGGTAGCCCCTTTAGTCCCATATAGAATACCAGAGTTTGATGCTCTACTGCCAATGCAGGCCAGTCTAGTGCGATGCCGCCATCACGTAGTTGGCCGGTGACAAAGCGTACCGATTGCGCATAGTCACGATGCGTAAGTGGTATGCCCGCGTACGCGGAACAGCCACTGGCAGCGGTGATACCGGGCACTACCTGAAAGGGTACCCCAGATGTGGCCAAGGTTTCAATCTCTTCACCGCCCCTACCAAAGATAAACGGATCGCCGCCTTTTAACCGTGCAACGCGTTTACCGAGCTTGGCGTGGTCAACCAATAGTTGGTTGATGCCGTCCTGGGGTACGCTGTGATTTGCTCGGCGTTTGCCCACATAAATGCGTTCCGCTGAATCCGGTACTAAGGCCATCACCTGCTCCGAAACCAAGGCATCGTGCAGCACCACATCGGCTTGTTGTAGCAAACGAAAAGCGCGTAGGGTGAGTAGGTCTGGATCACCAGGCCCAGCACCAAGTAGGTATACTTCACCATTGCTAGTATGCTTATCGGCATCTTGCAAGGCTTTCTTTAACAAGCCTTCGGCAACATCGCGCTGGCCGGAAAAAAGCGCTTCGGCTACGGCGCCTTGTAATACGCCTTCCCAAAAGCTTACGCGGTCGCTTTCTTTGGGTAGTGCCAGTTTAACCGCATCACGATACTTGCCGGCTAGCTCTGCTAAGTGGCCGTAATGCTTAGGAATAAATTGCTCAAGCTGTTGACGCAGTAAGCGTGACAGCACCGGTGACGCACCGCCATTATTAATAGCGATGGCAAGTGGGCTACGGTCGACAGTGGCACCAAAAATGACATTGCCAGCGCTGGGGTCGTCGGCCACGTTACTGAGTAAGCCACGCTCTTGGGCTAGCTTGGCAACAGCTTGATTTACGCCCTTGTGGTCTGTCAGAGCCAGCAAGAGGTTGTATTGTGTTTGTACTAGATGGCTATCGAAGGCTTGTGCAATAACTTTGCCGCCAGCGGCTGTGATGAGTTCAGCTAACTCTGGTCGGCAGGTAGGGGCCACTAGGTCACAGGCTACACCGGCTTGGGTTAGTGCCTTGGCGCGGCGTAAGGCAACACGCCCGCCGCCCACAATGAGGGCATGTAACTGATCCGTTTGATGAAAGAGCGGGAAGTACCCCATGGTATTATCCTATGTTGTTAACTAGGCTAGCTAGCCACGCCAGACAATGGTCTTGGTGTGACTGGTTGGTTAAATCAATATTGCCTAAGCGAACTAGGCTGCTGCTTGGTGACACTGGCACTGGTCGTATTAGTATACCGGCATTGGCCGCTTTTGTGTGCAGTTGTTCGGCTAGGGTTTTGGGCATGGCGAAGCTGCGGAACAAGGCTGTGTTGGCCTGTAGCTGGGCGCCTAGTCTGGTAAAAGTAGCTTGCCAGATGTTTAATTGTTGTGCTTGTTCGGTGGCTAGCTTAGTGCGCATGGCTTGCTGCCAAACTTGGTCTGAATAGGCTACCGTGGCAATGGCTTGAGCCGGGCCGTTAACGCTCCAGGGGCCCATAAGGCCGGCCATATGTTGTAATATTGCCGGTTTGGCAACGAGCGCCCCTAAGCGTACACCGGCAAGGCCAAAAAACTTACCAAAAGACCTTAGTACGACTAGGTTGTCGGGCATATTTTCCTGCACCACACTGGCAGCTGGTGCACAATCAATAAAAGCTTCGTCAATAATCACATAACCTTGTTTGCTAGCCAGTTGTTGGGCCCATATATGGATCTGTGCAAGCGTGTACTGGATACCCGTTGGGTTGTTAGGATTAATCAGTAATAGGTGGCCAATATGCGGCTCATTTAACCGAGCGCTGATTTCATCACTAGCATCTACGACACCGGAATAGGTAGCAACCGGCCCCTGCTTACGCCAAGCTTGGTGATGTTCTTGGTAGCCAATGTCGGGGAGCAAGGCCGTTAGCTGATTGCCTTGTTCATGCAAAATTTCTGGCAAAAGTTCGATGACTGGCTGGCTGCCCGCCGCAAGTAACAGGTTGCGGTTACCATAGTAGGCAGCAGCCGTTTCTACTAGTTGTGGATCTAGATAGGGCAAGCGCTGCCAAACTTCTGGCTTCATTTCTGGTACGGGATAGCTATATACGTTGATGCCTGTGGACAGGTCTACCCAGTCTGCAATTGGCCTGCCATAACGCTGGCTGGCGCTTTGTAGGTCACCACCATGTATTAAACCATGTTGTGTCATAGCCAGGCCCCCAGTAACAACAAGCCTACTAATACCGCGACCCACCAGCCTAAACCGCGATTAACTAGTTGGCATGCTTGGTTGATGGTGGCGCTTTGAGCAGCTTCGCCTTCACCTAATACTGGGCGCTCTTGGCG
>DPHB01000023.1:14817-17600 GCA_003521845.1 Oceanospirillaceae bacterium
CGCCAAGCTGTACGCTTAACGCACCGGCACCGGCCGCCATCACGGGGCCGGCATTGGGGCTTTTCCAGGTGCCTGCTTGGGCCTGCCAGCTACGCCATGCTGAGGTGCGGTTGCCACACAGAGTGTAAGTGAGGGCGGTGAGGCGAGCCGGTATAAAATTAAGCAAATCATCAATGCGGGCAGCGGCCCAGCCGAAGTGCAAATAGCGTTGGTTTTTGTAGCCCCACATGGCATCTAAGGTGTTGCTTAAACGATAAAGTACCACGCCAGGCACGCCAGCAACAAGAAACCAAAATAACGCCGCAAAAATAGCATCGGCGCCGTTCTCTAGCACTGACTCAGTGGCAGCCGTGGCAATCTCTTGTTCATTGAGATGTTGCGTGTCACGGCTAACGATATAGCTCAAAGCTATGCGCGCCTGCGCCATGTCACCGGCTTTTAGGGGCGTATAGATGGCCTGCGCATGCTGTAATAGGCTCTGCCAGCCGATGGCCAGATACAAAACCGCCGCGCTGGCAAACATGTGCAGCAACCAGCTCGACTGCATGGTTTGGCCAATACTGTGGGCCACGTAGGTGAGGGGCAATACAGCTAGTGCCCAAGCGAGCATGCCAAGAACACGGGTGGCGCTTTGTTGAAGGGGCTTGTTAAGCCAGTTTTCGATGCGCTCGGCTAGGTTGCCAAAACCAACCAATGGATGCATGCGCTTAGGTTCGCCCCAACGGTAGTCCATCAGCAGGGCGAGTAATACGCTAAACAGAGTGCTGACCATAGCACTGGTAATTAAACTCATGACACAGGCCAGTCAAGCAGCTTGTATAGCTTGTGCAAAGGTAGGACTTGCTGCGTAGCATCGGCTAGACGGTCGATTTCGTTGGCGCGGTGAGCTTGGTAATCAAAGGCTTCTATGTCATGCAAACCAGCCCAATCCAAGATGGAATTGAGCAACTCAGATTGGTCTAAAATACCGTGTACGTAGGAACCCATTACGGTGCTGTCGGTATTGTGGGCACCGTCGGCACGCTTGCCGTTTTCGTCTTGTAACTCGACTAGGGCGCGTTGGGTATCTGGCCCTTCGGTGACGCCTACATGGATCTCATAGCCACGCACCTGCGCTTGTGCTTGCTTGTCGTTGGCATCTAGTCCACACCAGTGGCCACTAACATTACGTAGCTGTTTTTCGCCTTGCAATGTGGTTTCTATGGCAAGGTGACCAAGGCCCGGGCAGCTGCCTGGCGTGGATTCGCTGCCTTCTGGATCATGTACCCAATTGCCCAGCATCTGGTAGCCACCACAAATTCCCAACACCTTGCCCCCCAAGCGTAGGTGACGTTGTACTAACTTGTCCCAACCTTGCTGTTTAAACCAAGCTAGGTCACCGCGGGTGTTTTTGCTACCAGGCAGAATAATCAGGTCCGCACCAGCAAATTCGTTAATGTCTCTAAGTAGTTGGCAGTCCACTTGTGGATGCATGCGCAGGGCATCAAAATCTGTGTGGTTGCTGGCGCGCGGGTAAACCGGCACTACCACCTTGAGTTGGTGGGTTTGGTGATTGATCTGCTGTTTGGCAACGGCGTCTTCAGCTTCAATGTGCAGGTTATGAAGGTAAGGGATGACCGCTAATACGGGCTTGCCGGTCTTTGCTTCTAGCCAGTCCAAACCACCTTGCAAGAGCGCTGGATCACCGCGGAAGCGGTTGATAATAAAGCCTTCAATGCGATTTTGCTCGCTTTCGCTGAGTAGAGCATAGGTACCAAACAGGTGGGCAAACACGCCACCACGGTCGATGTCCGCAACAATAATAACGGGACAGTCGACGGCTTCGGCAAAGCCCATGTTGGCTAAGTCATGTTCGCGCAGGTTGATTTCGGCCGGGCTGCCAGCGCCTTCCACAATGACTAGATCAAATTCTGCATGCAATTCTTGGTGGGCTTTTACCACGTCCTTGAGTAATTCCGGCTTGTAGTAGTGATATTCGGCGGCCTTCATATTGCCGATGGCTTTGCCCCGTACAATCACTTGTGAACCAAGGTCACTATTAGGCTTTAACAGGATAGGGTTCATGCGCACATCGGGTTGTAGATAACAGGCTTCGGCTTGTACTGCTTGGGCGCGGCCTATTTCGCCACCGTCGGGGGTTACCGCGCTGTTAAGGGCCATGTTTTGGCTCTTAAACGGTGCTACCTTGATGTTTTGACGGGCTAGCATACGGCAAATAGCCGTGACCAAGACACTCTTGCCCGCATCGGAGGTGGTGCCTTGTACCATTAGGGTACGATGGTTGCGATAGCGACCGATGTTGCTCATGATGCTGATCCTTGTTCTTGCTGCTGGTCCATGTCGAGTAATAAGTCTTGTAGCTTGTCGGCTTGTTCGCCGGGTTCTTGCCACATGTTGCGCTGGCAGGCTTCGAGCATACGTTCTGCCATTTCTTCCAGGGCTGCAGGATTGTGCTCACGCAAGAAGGCTTGGTTTTGTGGCTCAAAAATCAAGGCTTCACTCACCTGTTCATATTGGTAGTCGTCAATCAGGTCCGTGGTGGCATCATAGGCAAATAAATAGTCCACGCTAGCCGCCATTTCAAAGGCGCCCTTGTAACCATGACGTTGCATGGCGCCGATCCATTTTGGATTGAGCACGCGTGAACGAAGCACCCGATTGAGCTCTTCTTTTAAGGTGCGAGTCTTGGGTGCCGTAGGGTTACTGTGGTCGCTGTGGTACACGGCGGGTGCTTGGCCGCTAAGTTGGGTAACAGCATTGGTCATGCCGCCTTGGAACTGATA
>DPHB01000023.1:17750-18554 GCA_003521845.1 Oceanospirillaceae bacterium
GGTCATGCCGCCTTGGAACTGATAATAATCGTCGGAATCAAGCAGGTCGTGTTCGCGGTTGTCTTGGTTTTGCACCACGGCTTCCAGCTGGCTAAGGCGGTGTTGGAAGTCGCCATGGGCCACCACACCATCGGCAGGTACGTCTTTATCATTGTCAGGACCAGACCAATTGCCATAGGCATAACCACCCCAGTTGACATAAGCTTCGGCTAGGTCGCTGCGCTCGCCCCAGCAACGCTCGTCTATTAAGCCTTGCAGACCAGCACCATAGGCACCAGGCTTGCTACCGTATACGCGATAAGCGGCTTGGCGGTGGGCTTGCTGGGCATCTACGCCCTGTGCTTGTAGTTCGGCTTGACGGGCTTCTATATGGGCGCGAATAGTGTTGCTGGTGCCCGGTTCGTCATAGTTGGCTAGGGCCAAAATAGCGGCATCGTACAGCTTCATAACATTAGGGAAGGCATCACGGAAAAAGCCAGAAACACGTAGGGTAACGTCAACTCTTGGGCGGCCTAATTGCATAGCGGGGATGATTTCAAAATCCACTACACGCTGCGAGCCGGGTGCCCAAATGGGTTTGATGCCCATCAGAGCAAATGCTTGTGCTATGTCGTCGCCACCGGTACGCATGGTGGCGGTGCCCCATACAGAAAGGCCCAGTTGCTGTGGGTAATCGCCGTGCTCTTGTAGGTGCCTTTCTATCAAAGACTGAGCTGACAATTGCCCCAGGGCCCAAGCCGCAGGAGAGGGTACCGAGCGGCTATCTAGGGAGAAAAAATTACGTCCTGTCGGCAAGGTGTCTAG
>DPHB01000023.1:18713-18925 GCA_003521845.1 Oceanospirillaceae bacterium
TGTCGGCAAGGTGTCTAGGCGGCCTCGGGTCGGTGCACCACTCGGGCCGGGGGCGATAGCTTGACCCCTAAGACCTTGTATCAAGGCTTGGATTTCTTGCTCGGCACTGGTGTCCAAAGCCGTCATTAATACCTGCTTGGCATAGGTTAGTTGCTGACTGCTAGCAGGTAGGCTTTGGTTTAGTGTATTGATGTCTTGATTGTCTAGTAAGT
>DPHB01000023.1:19168-23491 GCA_003521845.1 Oceanospirillaceae bacterium
GCGAGTAGTAGCTCTGGTTGGGGCCCCTGCCAGTTGCTGACTTGTGATTCTAGGGGGTCATAATCGCCTAGTTCTAGATCCAAACAAAGGTTGTGCAAGATGCCTTGTTCGTGGGGTTGTTCGCCACGCGGTAAACGCAGCAGCGCTACGAGGGTTTCGGCTAGTTCGGCGTCTTCCGGCAGCTGCCCCAAAATATGCAAACCATTGCGGATCTGGGCTTCTTTGATGTCGCATAAATAGGCATCTAACTCGGCCAAAAGCGTGTCTTCATCACTGCCAACACTGAGCCCCAATTCTTCTTGTAGATGGCTACTAGCGAGCTTGCTAACGATCTGTGCGCGCAACCATTGCTCGCGACCTGTATCGAGTCCCGTGGCTTGATAAAGTTCGTCGACTAATAGCTCTAGTTCGGCCATGTCGCCATAGGCTTCGGCGCGCGCCATGGGTGGCATAAGGTGGTCGATAATCACCGCTTGCGTGCGGCGCTTGGCTTGCGCACCTTCACCGGGATCATTGACGATAAAGGGGTAAAAATGCGGCATGGGGCCAAGGATTAAATCGGGGTAGCAGGTTGCCGATAAGGCGACGCCCTTGCCCGGTAGCCATTCCAAGTTGCCGTGCTTGCCAACGTGAATGAAGGCTTCCACTTGATAGCTATGGCGTAGCCAAAAATAGAAAGCTAGATAGCTATGGGGCGGTACTAGGTCTGGGTCGTGGTAGTTGGCGCTTAGGTCCATGTTGTAACCACGAGCCGGTTGTATACCCACAAAGGTTTCGCCCAAGCGCATGCCGGCAATCATCAAACGGCCTTGGCGAAACTTAGGATCTTGTTCTGGGCTGCCCCAGCGTTGCCAAATTTGCTCTTGATTGGCTTTGGGTAGCTGCTGGAAATAGTGTAGATATTCGTCTACACCTAAGCTCTGCCAGCATGGCAAATGATGCAGAGTATTAGGATTGTTGGTGACAGATTCCAGTAGCGTTTGAATGAGCGCTGTGCCATCTTCGGGTACTTGATCGATAGGGTAACCAGCCGCGGCCATGGCGCGTAATATGTTCACCGTCGAAGCGGGCGTATCTAAACCCACGCCGTTGCCGATACGGCCATCTTTGGTGGGGTAGTTGGCCAAGATAACGGCAATGCACTTGTCCTTGTTGGCTTTGCTTTGTAGGCCGCAATAACGCCAAGCTAGTTGCGCCACAAAGGCGGCGCGTTCGTCGTCTAGTACATAACGGGTGAGGCTAATTTGCGTACGTTCAAGGCGCTCGTCCATGCAGCGGAAGCTCACCGCGCGCGTGAGTAAGTGGCCATCCATTTCGGGTAGCACCACCTGCATAGCAATATCACGAGAACGTAAACCTTGGCTAAATTCCTGCCAAGCATCACGCGTGGTGGAGCTTAGCACCAGTTGTAATACTGGTATTTGGCGCTCTATCGGCAATTCATAGTGAGTAGGCTGAGAGCTTAAACCCGGTGCATCTACACGATTGTTGGCAAACCCCAAACTACTGATAACCAAGCTAGCATCAACCTGCTCGATGGTGTGGTTGATGAGTTGTTTGGCTGCTGGGTCTTTCAGGGATGTGATAGCCAAAGCAATGGGGTTGAGGCCCGCTTGTTCCAAGGCCTGTAACATACCGTCAAACATACCGGTGTTGCCACTTTGCAAATGGCTGCGATAGAACAGCAGTACCACACTCGGCGCGCTATCGGCGATGCCTCTAGCTTGGGCTTGGCTGCGCCAGTCGGCAAGGCTGGCCTGGCTCTTAGTTTCGATCTGTCCTGGCACATACAACATGGCCTGAGGTAATGTATAGGGCTCATGCCAGGTGTCTGCTAGAACAGGTTCTAACAAGGCTTGCTGGCAATACCTCAGCAGGCTTACACCATTGCCAACACCACCATTGCGTAGGTAGGCCCATAAGCGCGTGTAGCATTCGCTGGAAACACTGCTAGCAGCGACCAGTTGTGGGTCGGGTGCATCGTCACCGGGCACTAAAATCAGATGACGATTAGGCTTAGCTTGTTGCCAAGCCTGTAAACGTTCAAAACCATACTGCCAGTAGCTAGCGCCACCTAGCATGGATACCAGTACTAGTTCGGCCTGCTCTAATACCTTGTCTTCGTACAGATCAAAGGCGGCAGGCTTGAGTAGGTGGCTCCAGTTGGCGAGGCGTAAACTGGGCAATTCATCATTGAGCTGTTCGGCCGCATCAGCGAGCATGGCTAGGCTAGTTTCGGCAGCGGCAAGAATTACCATGCGAGCGGGGTCTTGGCCCAGGTCGATGATGCCTTCTTCTTCGACGAAACCGCCGGGTTGTGCTGCCAATAGGTGCATATTTAAACTTCCGCTGCCTTTAGCGCTTCAGTAAGTGTTTCTTCACTAATGCCCTTGCCAATAAATACCAAGGAGGTAGCGCGTGCTTCGTCGGCTTGCCACAAGCGATCAAAGTGGCTTTCTAGGCGTTGGCCAACCGCTTGTAATACCTGACGCATGGGCTTGCCGGGCACGGCTGCAAAGCCCTTGCAACGGTAGATGTTGTACTGAGCTAACAGGTCTTGCAGGATAGCTTGTAGCTTGTCGGCATCTACTTCGCCCAGCTTGATTACGTAAGAATCAAAGTGATCGTGGGCGTGGTCATGATCATGGCCATGGTCATGATGGTGATCATGGTGAGTGTGCACAGCCTCAATGCGTTCTTCGGCGGCGGCTTCTAGGCCCATAACTAGTTCGATGCTAGCATCGCTAATACCTTCGGCTGTTTGGCCAATATAGGCTGTTTTAACGGCTGCCGGTACGCGGCCACTAATCACCGCCTCTACTTGCGTGCGTTCTTCGGCATTTAGTAGGTCACTCTTGGAAACCAACACCAAATCGGCAGCGCTTAGCTGATCGTCCAGTAGCTCTTGCAGATCGGGATCGTGATTTAAGCTTTCGTCAGCCAGGCGTTGTGCTTGCACCTTATCGGTATCATTGGCAAAACGACCAGCGGCTACGGCAGGGCCATCAATGACAGTAATAACCGCATCTACCGTGCAATGTTGCTTGATATCGGGCCAGTTGAAGGCCTGCACAAGCGGCTTCGGCAGCGCTAAGCCACTGGTTTCGATAAGTATATGGTCAATGTCGTCACGGCGTTTAACCAGCTCTTGCATAACTGGCAGAAATTCTTCTTCTACGGTGCAGCAGATGCAGCCATTGGCTAGCTCATAAATACCTTGTTGCGTGTTAGCCGCTTGCGGGTTGCTGTCGTCTTCGCAATCGATGGGGCAGTTGCGAATGAGGTCGGCATCAATGTCGAGCTCGCCAAATTCGTTAACGATTACCGCAATGCGTTTGCCTTGCGCCTGACGCATAACGTTGGACAGTAAAGTGGTTTTGCCGCTGCCTAGAAAGCCGGTAACAACCGTGGCTGGGATTTTATTCAGTTGCATAGTATTGTTCCTATGTAGGTCGGATTTTAGTCCGACATAAACATTGTCTGTCGGGCTAAAGTCCGACCTAAATGTGATCTATTTGTTCTTAGAGTGGTCTTTCTTACGGTAGATATGTGCTTTGTTTTCATCATACAAGTAAGAATCATCAAAGTTCTCTGCGTCCAGCACGTGGCCTACAATGACCAAAGAAGTCCGGGTGAATTTCTTTTCACGAACCAGGTCAACAATAGTGCCTAACGTGCCCACAACCTTGTCTTGATCTGGCCAGCTGGTGCGGTAGCAAACGGCCACAGGGCAGTCTTCACCATAGAAGGGAATCAGGTCATCCACGATCTTATGAATACGGGTTACCCCTAGGTGAATAGCCAGCGTAGCGCCGGTAGCCGCTAAGGCAGGCAAACGCTCACGTTCTGGGAAGGGGGTTTTGCCTTCATAGCGAGTCAAAATCACGGTCTGAGAAATACCCGAAAGGGTCAATTCCTTGCCCAACCATGCGGCGGACGCAGACGTGGCCATAACGCCAGGGATGATTTCATACGCAATACCTAGGTCGTCCAAGCGGCGAATCTGCTCACCGATGGCGCCGTAAAGCATGGGGTCGCCAGAATGCAGGCGGGCCACATCTTGGCCCTTGTCGTTGGCTTCTACCATATAGTCGACAATAGCTTCTAAAGCCAAGGATGCCGTATCCACTACTAGAGCACCACGGGCACTAGCCGTAGCCATGTTTTCTTCTGGAATCAAAGAACCCGCAAATAGCACCACCGGTGCTGCGTCTAACAAGCGTTGACCTTTGATGGTCATCAATTCCTGATCACCAGGGCCGGCGCCGATAAAATAAACAGTCATTTCATATCCTTTTAAGACTGGCACTTTGGGGTCTGACC
>DPHB01000003.1:0-3640 GCA_003521845.1 Oceanospirillaceae bacterium
TAGGCCTCTTCGATTAAGCTGGCTAGATCAAGGTCCAGTTCCTGTTCAATCATGATACGTAGCATGCCCACTGTGGCGCGACGCAGAGCATAAGGGTCCTTGCTGCCCGTAGGCGGTTGCTTGATGCCAAACAAGCCAACTAGGGTGTCTAGGCGATCTGCTAGAGCTAGGGCGCTAGCCTCAGGTGATTCTGGTAGCTTGTCACCGGCAAACTTAGGCCAATAATGCTGCTCAATGGCGGCGGCAGTAATAGCATCTTCACCATCGTTGAGGGCGTATACATGGCCCATCAAGCCTTGCAGATCACCAAACTCTAGCACCATTTCTGTGTTCAAATCGGATTTGGCAAGCAAACCTGCACGAGTTGCTTTGCCTACGTCGGCGCCAATCTGCGTGGCAATCGTGCCAGCCAAGGAGGCAATGCGGCGAGTCTTGTCAGCAAGGGTGCCAAGATCTGCTTGGAAAACAACCTTCTCTAGCGCTGGATTACGGCTCTCTAATGTGCTTTTCTTGTCGGTTTCAAAGAAGAACACAGCGTCAGCTAGGCGAGGGCGTATAACACGCTCGTTGCCTGAAATGACGGCTTGAGGATCTTTACTGACAATGTTGCTGACAGTAATGAAGTAAGGCTGAATGTCGCCCTGATCGTTTACTAGGTGGAAATATTTCTGGTGTTCGGCCATGGAAGAGATCAACGCCTGAGCAGGTACTGCCAAGAAGGCATCGTCAAATCTACCGCAAAGGCTAACAGGCCATTCAACTAGGGCGGAAACTTCATTCAGTAAGCTGTCGCTAACGACGGCGTTGGCACTAACTTTTTGAGCTTCAATAGCTACCTGATCTCGAATGATTTGCTTACGTTCTTCGATATCAACAATAACCTGACCTTCTTCGCGTAGCTGCTTGGCGTAGCTGGCAGGACTGTCGATAGTGATTGCCTGCTGGCAGTGGAAGCGGTGGCCTCGGGTTTCACGGCTATTGCTCAAACCAAATACATTAGCATCGACTAGCTCGTTGTTAAGCATGAGGATAAACCAGTGTACCGGGCGTACAAATTCAGCACGTGAGTCACCCCAGCGCATACGTTTAGCAATAGGCAGGTCGGCCAATGCTTGGTCAATAACAGCGGCTAATAGGCTGCTGGTAGCCGCGCCAGCCACGTTCTTTTCAAAATTGTAGTACTGGCCCTTATCGGTGTCGATAACGTCAAGGTCGGCGAGATCTACGCCACAAGATCGAGCAAAGCCTTGCGCTGCCTTTTCAGGAGCGGCTAAGGAAGGGCCGCGACGGCTCTCCTGGCGGTCTGCTTGTTGTAGCTGTAGTTGGTCAATAATGACGGCCAAACGGCGAGGTGTCGCGTAGGCAGTGACAGAGCCATGGCCTAGGTTTAATGCGCCCAACTGCTTAACAATGCTATCGCGTAGGGCATTTTGTAAGGTTTGCAAAGACTTAGGTGGTAGTTCTTCGGTACCTAGTTCAAACAAAAAATCAGCGTGAGACATTATGCTTGCTCCTCGTCTTTTAACAGTTCAGCACGTAATTCTGGGCTGGCCAAAGGGAAGCCCAAGGCTTTGCGGGCGGCATAGTATTCGTGAGCAACCTGCCGAGCCATGGTACGTACACGTAAAATATAACGTTGACGTTCGGTAACTGAGATAGCGTGACGAGCGTCCAACAAGTTAAATGTATGGGATGCCTTCAGTACCAGCTCGTAGGCAGGTAGCGGCAGGTGTGCTGTAACTAACTTTTCGCATTCGCTTTCGTATAGATCAAAGTTAGAAAGCAAGGTTGGTACATGAGCATGATCAAAGTTGAAAGTAGACATTTCAACTTCTTGTTGATGATAAATGTCACCGTAACTCACTTCCTCGCCATCTTCAGTGCGGCTCCAAACTAGGTCGTATACGCTGTTAACGTTTTGCAGGTACATAGCAATACGTTCAAGGCCGATGGTGATCTCACCCATGACTGGGTAGCATTCAATGCCGCCAGCTTGTTGGAAATAGGTGAATTGAGATACCTCCATACCGTTTAGCCATACTTCCCAGCCTAGACCCCAGGCGCCTAACGTAGGGGATTCCCAATTGTCTTCTACAAAACGTACATCATGTACTTCTGTATCAATACCTAGATGCTTAAGGCACTCAAGATACATTTCTTGGAAGTTGTCTGGGGAAGGCTTGATGACTACCTGAAACTGAAAGTAGTGTTGTAGGCGGTTAGGGTTTTCACCATAACGGCCATCAGTTGGGCGGCGGCTAGGTTGTACATAAGCCGAGCGCCAAGTTTCCGGGCCAATAGCCTTTAGGAAGGTGGCCGGGTGGAAAGTACCCGCGCCCACTTCCATATCCAAAGGCTGCATGATGTTGCAACCTTTGCGAGACCAAAATTGTTGCAGGGCAAAAATTAGGCCCTGGAATGTGCTGCTATCAGTAGTCGTGTCCACGATGTCAAATCCACTAGTGACTGTTAATAGATTAAGCCTATATGAGGCCCAAAAGAAACGCGATATTATACACTAGTACGGGTTTTGGCGCATGAAGAAGGCTAGGCTGGGCGGGCGAAAATGAGCATAAACCAGCCCAAATGCGCTAAAATTGCTGGCTAGTCGTTGAATTGGCGGTTGCTTGAGGTGTGGTTGCGGTATCAGTGGTATCATAAGGCCCTCTAATGCCCATGTGATTAGCTACGACACCGTCTTATGAAATCCTTTTTAGCCAGCAAAATAATCCACCTATTTGGCCTCTTACCTATGGGCTTGGCTCAATGGGGCGGCGTGTTTATAGGGCGACTTTTATATTGGTTGCCTAATAAGGCTAAGCAGGAGACCGAACTAAATATTCAACGTTGCCTAGCACATTTAGATGCCCGCCAACGTGAGCATTTGGTAAAGCAGAGTTTGGCTCATACGGCCATGGCGATGATGGAAATGGGTCATAACTGGAGCGACCAACCGCTAACCAACTTGGCAAGAATCCAGCATGTTAGCGGCGCGCAGCTATTAGCAGATGCAAAGCCCCGGATAATACTGACTCCTCACTTTGGCAACTGGGAGTTATTTGCGACCTGGGTAGCTAATCAAGTGCCGCTTACAGCACTATATAAGCCAGCCAAACTGGAAGCGTTAGACAAGCTTATTGCCGATGGGCGTAGGGCTTCTGGTATGGCCCTTGCGCCAGCTTCGGCTAAGGGTGTGTTGGGATTAAAGCGGGCGCTAAAGAAGCAACAAGCGATACTCATCCTACCGGATCAAGAGCCACCGGCTAAGTCAGCCGTACAGGTAAGCTTCTTTGGTCAACCAGCCTATACTATGACCTTGGCCGCTCAGCTAGCTAAGGGCACTGATTTACAAATTCTTTTGGGTTGGGCGCAACGCCTTGGCCCAAGCAATGGGTTTAACCTAGAACTGTTGGATATCACCGAGCAGTGCAACCAAGACTCCTTAGAAGGCACAGTACAGGCCATGAATGACGCCATAGCCGACCTGATACGTCAGCACCCAGAACAGTATCAGTGGGAATACCGCCGCTTTAAGCAAACTCTAGAACAAGGTTAGCTTCCTAACTTCAGAGTTTTGTAGAGATCATCTGGCATTTTGGGGTTCCCAAAGCACTGACTTCGCTCATGGGGCAGGCCCTCA
>DPHB01000003.1:3865-21238 GCA_003521845.1 Oceanospirillaceae bacterium
GATTATGACGCCGCCGAGCATGACAGTTGGACCATGGATTAAGCGTGAGGACTGTCTGAGGCCTGTAGTTTAGGCCGAGTTCCGCAGCGCCCAT
This sequence comes from Oceanospirillaceae bacterium, assembly GCA_003521845.1. Taxonomy (GTDB): domain Bacteria; phylum Pseudomonadota; class Gammaproteobacteria; order Pseudomonadales; family Balneatricaceae; genus Njordibacter. The sequence goes on from DPHB01000003.1 coordinate 3,960, forward strand.
GGATCAATTGGCACGCACAGGGCAGCTGGCGAAGCCAGCCAAGGAACTAAGGCCGGCTGCATAAATGTCTTGTTAGGGCGGGGAGTAGGCACAGGTTATAATTCTCGTGCGCTAGGTTGTGCTACAGGGGTTTTTTGGCAATAAGCAGAGCCTTGCCAGCAAGGTTGGGTTGGTGCTGAGGGTCGAAGTGCTCTTGTTCATCGATGTAAACCAGTGGTGTTAAGCCGTTAAACAGATCAAGTAGTTCACCTTCAGCTAATAAGAACTTAGGACTGCTTGGTTTACCCTCTAGGGGAACACGATTGAAGGTTTGGTAGAACAAAATACCGCCTGCTTTCAAGCTGGCCATGATCTGTGGACAAAGTTCGCGCTCTAAGAAAGCACTCACATAAATCATATCAAACTCTTGCTCCGGCCAGCTTTTCGTGGCATCTAAGCAATGGCCAGTGACGGCAAGCATATTGGTCTTGGCGTACTCATTAAGGGTATCGATAGCCACCTGAGATATATCCCAGGAATCAACTATAAGTCCTTGTTTTTCCAGATAAAACGAATTTTGACCAAGGCCGCAAGCGAGATCTAAAGCCTGGCCCTGGGTCGGTAGTAGGTGCTGATAATAGGCCAACACAGGGTTCGCCTTGGGTATGCCGCTGACCTTGGCGTAGCGTTGGTTCCATTTATCTGACATAAGAGTTGCCTGTGGATAAGTCTGTTAACAATCTGCGCATACGCCGTGTATAGCTGCAATTAATCCCGCCAAAACATAGGCATAAAGATAACCAGTAAGGTGAAGACTTCAAGCCGACCTAAGAGCATAGAGAAGCAAAGAATCCATTTGGCTGTGGTATTGATATCGCCGTAGTGGGCGGCGACATCACCCAGGCCTGGACCAAGGTTGTTAAGGGTTGCGCCCACGGCAGACCAGGCTGTAACCTGATCAAGACCTGTAGCAAGTAGCATAATCATCATGACGATAAATACTAGGGCATAGACCGAGAAGAAACCCCATACCGCATCAGCCACGCGGTCAGGAATAGCTGTGCCACCGAGTTTAACGCGAATGACTGCGTTAGGGTGGATAAGGCGCTGTACCTCACGTAGCCCTTGTTTCAGTACGATGAGTACGCGGACTACCTTCATACCACCGCCGGTAGAACCAGCGCAGCCGCCTATAAAGGCCGCACTAAAGAGTAAGAAGGGTAACATGGCCGGCCAGTTGGCAAAGTCTGCCGTGGCGAAGCCAGTGGTGGTGGCGATGGATACTACTTCAAATAAACCATGGCGGAAGCTGTCGATCCAGCCCAAATTAGTTGCCACCGCTAAGGTAAGTATGGTGACCACGGAAATACTACCGATGATGCCAAGGAAAAATTGGAATTCTTCGTCACGCCAATAGTGTTTGAGGTTGAAGTTGTGATGCTTATTACGCATTAGGCGCACAGTTTGAAAGTGCAAGCCAAAGTTAATGGCGGCCAGCAACATAAAGACAATGGCGATAGCTTCGATCACGGGACTATTGAAATAACCTATACTGGCATCATGGGTAGAAAAACCACCAATAGCGACAGTAGAAAAACTATGACCTATGGCGTCAAAAGCACTCATTCCCGCGGCCCAGTAGGCTAGTGCACAGCTAACAGTAAGGGCCAAATAGATATACCAAAGGTGCTTGGCTGTTTCCGTGATGCGGGGTGTTAATTTAGAGTCTTTTACCGGCCCTGGCGTTTCAGCTCGATAAAGCTGCATACCACCAATGCCTAGCATCGGCAATATGGCGACCGCCAAAACGATGATACCCATACCACCAAACCACTGCAGAAATTGGCGATAAAACAAAATGGACTCGGGTAGGTAGTCAATTTTGATAATAACCGTAGCACCCGTGGTGGTGAGTCCAGATAGGGATTCAAATAGTGCATCAACAAACTGCCAATTAACTTGCCAGGGCTTAACTAGATATAAAGGCAAAGCGCCAAATATGCCCAATATGGTCCAGAATAAAACCACCACCACGAAGCCATCGCGAGTGCGCAGCACCTTTTCATATTTGGCGACGGGATACCAAGTAATAAGACCGGCACCTAGGGTAATGGCAAAAGCTTGTATAAAGGCCATATGGGTGCCATCTTGATAGATAAAAGACACCAGTAGTGGCGGCAGCATGGCTAAACTAAAGACCATGAGAAGTATGCCGATGATTTTCTGAGCGATACGAAAATGCATGCCAGGCCCTAGAAAAAGGTCAAAGCGACGGCGAACAAGCGTTCAACGTCGTTGATCTTATGTCGATCAGTTAAGAACAGGATGACATGGTCATCGTTCTCTATGAGTGTGTCATGGTGTGCCATGATGACCTTGTTGTCGCGCACGATGGCACCAAAGCTGGTACCTTCAGGCAGGGCAATTTGCTCCAAACGTCGGCCCACCACTTGCGAAGTTTTGAGATCGCCGTGGGCGATTACCTCAATGGCTTCTGCGGCGCCACGACGTAGAGAGTGCACGTTGACAATATCGCCACGACGCACATGGGTGAGCAGGCTGCTTACTGTAGTCTGTTGGGGTGAGATGGCGATATCGATGGTGCCATCTTCAATCAGGTCCACGTAGGCAGGGTTGCTGATTAGCGTCATGACATTACGTACACCAAGGCGTTTGGCCAACATAGAGGCCATGATATTGGCTTCGTCATCGTTAGTAAGGGCGCAAAATACGTCCGTTGCCTCTATATTTTCTTCAATCAATAGGTCTTGGTCTGAAGCACTGCCGTGTAGCACAATGACATCGTCAAGGTTGTCGGCAAGTTCTTCGCAACGGGCAAGGCCACGTTCAATGATCTTAACGCGGAAATCCTTGGCGAGGTTGCTAGCTAGGCGCGCACCAATGTTACCGCCACCGGCAATCATGATCTTTTTATAGGGTTTTTCTAAGCGACGTAGTTCACTCATTACGGCGCGAATATCCTGCTTTGCAGCAATAAAGAAGACTTCATCGTCAACGTGAATCTCCGTATCACCTTCGGGCACGATGGCGCGGTCTTTACGGAATATGGCAGCAACACGAGCATCCACATTAGGCATATGATGACGTAGGTAAGATATCGGCTGGCCTACTAGTGGGCCGCCTAAGCGGGCCTTTACTGCGACTAGCTGTACGCTGCCACCAGCAAAATCGAGTACCTGCAAGGCACTCGGGTTTTCGATTAAGCGTTGTACGTGCTTAGTGACCAATTTTTCTGGGCTGATAATCACATCAATGGGGAAGGCGCCAGCATCGGTTTTGAATAGCGCGCCACGGTGACGTAAGTACTGGTGCGAACGAATGCGGCTGATGGTAGTAGGTGTCAGGTACACATGTTTGGCTATTTGGCAGGCCACCATGTTGACTTCATCACTGTTGGTAACCGCCACTAGCATGTCTGCATCTTCTACCCCGGCGGCTTCCAAAATACCAGGCAAGGAAGCAGGTCCTGCTACCGTACGGATGTCTAGGCGATCCTGCAGATCTTTTAGGGCTGCTGTATTCTGGTCCACCATGGTGATGTCATTGGCATCAATAGCCAGGTTTTCCGCCAGGGTTTTGCCGACTTGGCCGGCACCAAGAATGATAATTTTCATAACCGTTGCTTCAGTGATGTGAGCTGATTAGCTTGTATAATACCAGAAACCATATAAGTGTCATGGTTATCCGCACAAGCCGTGTCAAGTTTGTGCCTAATTGGCCGCCTTTTTGAGTACCGCATAGTAAAAGCCATCATGGCCACCCGGTTGTGGAAACAGTTGCCGTCCAAATTCCGCGGCTTGTCCCCAATTGGCATCGATAGCTTGGTGTTCTGCATCTGTCTGTGTTTGCAAGAAGCGTTTCACTATACGCTCATTCTCTTGGCGTAACACGGAACAGGTGGCGTACACCAATACGCCGCCTGCCGCCAATGTAGGCCAGAGCTGCTGTAATAGGCTCAGTTGCAGTTGTGCCAAACGGGTGATGTCTTCGTTGCTACGTAACAGCTTAATATCTGGGTTACGCCGAATAACACCCGTTGCGGAGCAGGGTGCGTCCAATAGTATACGATCAAAGGCTTGGCCATCCCACCAGGCATCTGGCTGGCTAGCATCAGCACAAATCACCTGCGCTTGTAGCTGTAGCCTTTCTAGATTTTCGTGTAAGCGGCCAATGCGGCGTTCTTCAAGCTCTATGGCGGTAACATCTAGGTCGGCAACTTCTAACAGATGCCCGGTTTTACCACCGGGTGCTGCACATGCATCCAATACGCGTTGGCCGTCTTGCAAGTTCAATAAGCTTGGTGCCAATTGTGGGGCTTCATCTTGTACGCTCACCCAGCCATCGGCAAAGCCGGGCAGGCTTTCTACCTGACAAGGTGTTGCTAGTTGCACACCCCAAGGGCTATAGCTACAAGCTTGGGCGTCGATGTCCGCAGCCGCCAACAATTGCAAATAGGCTGCTACGCTTTGGTGACGCTGATTTACCCGCAAGGTCATTGGTGCCTGCTGGTCATTGGCAGCGAGAATATCAGTCCAGTTATCCGGCCAGTGGTTGGCCAGCTTGGCTTGCAGCCATTGAGGGTGGTTGTGCTGGTATTCAGCTTGTTGTGCTAGCTGCTCAGGCAATTGCTCTTGCTGGCGCAAGAAAGAACGTAAGACACCATTGACTAAAGAGCTAGTCCAATCTTGGCCGCTGGCCTTGGCGGCTTCTACACAGCTAGCCACGGCGGCATGGGGCGGTGTACGCATATGCATTAGTTCGTACAAGCCGACTAGTATCAAGGCATAGATATCTTGGTCTTTATTACGCAAGGGCTTGTTGAGTAGTTGCTGAGCAATGGCATTGAGTTGTGGATAATAACGGCAAGTGCCGTAAGCCATTTGGGATAGTAAGGGACGTTCTTTGGCATCAGCTTGCGCCAAAGCCAAGGGCAGGCTGCCCGCTAGGGAACCTTTTTCGCGCAATACTTCCATTACGGCCAAGGCTGCCAGATAGCGGGTAGGTTCGCTCATGGTGTTAATCCTGATTGGTTAATTGGCTGCCGATGGGGAGCTTTTGTTGTAAGTTCTTCAACTGGGCACCAGCAATCGCTTTGCTGCCTGGCCATTGGATTTGGCTGATAAGCAGTGTGCCTTCACCACAAGCCACGGTTATGCCTTGTTTGCTGAAACCCGTTACTGTGCCAGTTAGTGCATCTGTTGGGTTTTCATCGAGGGCCCGGGCAAACCAGATGCGGAGGCGCTGTGCACCAAAATCCGTATAAGCTACAGGCCATGGGTTGAGGCCACGTACTTGCGTGCTAATGGCTGAGGCTGATTGCTGCCAATCGATGGCACCTTCGGCCTTGCTGAGTTTTTCGGCGTAGGAAGTGAGGCTTTCATCCTGCTCTGCGGCTAGCAAAGTGTCAATTTGGGCTAAGGTGTCCACTAGTCCAGCACAACCGCTAATGGCTAGCTTGTCATAGAGACTGGCGGAGGTGTCTGCATCGGTAATAGGCAGGGTACGCTTAAGCAGCATAGGGCCAGTATCCAGACCTGCCGCCATTTGCATAATGGTGACACCCGTTTCGGCATCGCCGGCTAATAGGGCACGTTGAATAGGCGCCGCACCGCGCCAGCGTGGTAATAAGGAACCGTGCACGTTAATGCAACCAAGGCGCGGCGTGTCCAATACTATCTGTGGTAGCAGCAAACCATAAGCAACCACCACCATGATATCGGCTTGGTAGCTAGCTAGCTGTGCTTGCGCATCGGCGTCCTTTAGCGACAAAGGCTGCTGTACTTCTATGCCGTTATCTAAGGCCAGCTGTTTGACTGGGCTAGCCGTTAGCTTGCGTCCGCGACCTGCAGGGCGATCTGGCTGGCTATATACGGCCACCACCTCATGCTCAGTGCACAATAGGGCCTGTAGATGTTGGGCGGCAAATTCAGGGGTGCCAGCAAAAATGATGCGCAAGGTATTGGTGCTCAAAGGGTTTCCTTCTAGGTATTTATATCAAGCCAACGACTCAGACAAGGCTTATTTAATAGCCTTGTGCTTCTAGACGGTGCTTCTTCTCTAGCTTCTTGCGAATGCGATCACGCTTCAAGCGCGACAAATAATCCACAAACAATTTGCCGTTCAAGTGGTCCAGCTCGTGCTGAATACAGATTGCCAATAGACCTTCGGCCTTGGCTTCAACTGGTTCGCCATCTCGGTTGAGGGCGCGATAAATAATGTGGCTATGGCGTTCTACATCATCAAAGAATTCAGGTACTGACAGGCAGCCTTCCTTGTATTCTTCCATGTCTTGGTCAATGGCTTCCCATTCTGGATTGATCAGTACTAAGGGCTCATCGCCCTCTTCTGACACGTCGATAACCACGATGCGTTGGTGTACATCTATTTGCGTTGCCGCCAAACCAATGCCAGGGGCGTCATACATGGTTTCCAACATGTCTTCGACAAGTTGACGGGTGGCGTCAGTGACTTCGGTAACGGGTTGGGCGATCTTACGCAGGCGTGGATCTGGGAATTCAAGAATGGGTAGCAGGGCCATGGTGTATGTTGCTCAAATAAATCTAAAAATACTAGCTAGAATTATATCATGACCTATTAGCATAAGTCAGACACTAAGCACGGCAAGGAGGCCATATGCAGAATACAAATAATCAAACTGACCACAAACACCAAGATTGGCAGCCAGAGCACTGGCAATGGTTGGCCTTTACTGAGCTCAATCTGCGCTTTTCTCAGTCGCGGCAGCTCATTCAACGTTGGCCAGATATTGGCGAGCTGTTTTATGAGGTTGATTTGTCTTCTCTATCTCATGTTCTTTCTGACCAGCAGCTTACCGTTTGGCATGAATTGCGGCGAGTGGATCTAGTGCGTTATCTGCAAAAACAGTATCGTTGGTTGCAGCAACACCCCGCGCAACTGATCACTTGGCATGATGCACGTTTTCCCGCATCACTAAAGCAAATCGAAGATTGCCCAGGCTGGTTGTGGGTACAAGGTAAGGCGCAATTATTACATGACCCAGCAGTGTCTATGGTGGGTGGCCGGCGAGCTAGCCCTTCTGGTTTGGCCTTGGCTAGAGAGTATGGGCAGTCTTTAGCTAGTGCCGGGCTGACCATTATCAGTGGGTTGGCTTTAGGTATTGATGGTGCCAGTCATCAAGGAGCTTTGGACGCAGGTGGCGATACTATTGCCGTACTCGGCTCTGGTTTGGCTGATATATATCCCGCAAGACACCAGTATTTGGCGGCTGAAATCGTCAATAAAGGTGGTGCACTAGTGTCTCCTTGGCCGTTGTTTCTAGCCGCTCGGCCGCATCAGTTCCCGGTACGTAATAGCATCGTCAGTGGCCTGAGTTTAGGTGTGTTGGTGGTGGAAGCCGCGCCCAAAAGCGGTTCTTTGATTACTGCAAAACTGGCTTTGGAGCAGGGTAGGGAGGTATTTGCCTTGCCATCGAGCGCCCATAACCGGCAAGCGCAGGGTAGTTTAGGTTTGATTCGTGACGGCGCCTGTCTGGTTTACTCACCGCAACAGATTATTGCTGAGCTTGCCCCCATGTTAACCGGCCTAACTGGTGTGTTAACACCCGATATGCGGACTTCACCAGAGGATGCCGAAGCAATAGAGCAACATTTATCACCCCAATTACAACAATTGCTCAATCAGCTTGGCTATGACCCCCTGCCTGTTGATATAATTTGTCAGCAACTGGCCTTGCCCTATGCCGAAGTGGCGACATTGCTGATGGAATTAACGCTGTTAGGGTATGTTGCCGAAGCGGAGCAAGGTTTTGAGCGCATAAGATAGACACAATTGGATTGATAGAGAGTGACAATGAGTAGCGACTGGCACCTTAGTAATGCCGTGGCGGCGGTGCGCCAAGGCGGCGTTATCGCTTATCCAACCGAAGCCGTTTGGGGCTTGGGTTGTGATCCATGGAATCTGCAGGCAGTAGAGCAAATTTGGCAACTGAAGCAACGCCCTTGGCATAAGGGACTGATATTAGTTGCTTCCCGTTGGCAGCATATACAACCGTTGATTGCGCATTTGCATGATGAGCAGATACAACGCTTGCGTAATACCTGGCCAGGCCCTAATACTTGGCTATTACCCGATGCTGAAAACTGGGTGCCGCAATGGGTGAAGGGACAACATGATAGTGTGGCCGTGCGTATTTCGGCGCATCCGCTGGTAGAGCGCTTGTGCGATGCTTTGGGAGGCCCTATTGTGTCGACTTCAGCCAACCCGGCAACGCTAGCGCCAGCCAAAACAAGGCTGAAAGTGCGCCAGTATTTTGGTGAATCTTTGGACTATGTGTTACCAGGCAATTTAGGGTCTTCATCGCAGCCTTCCCAAGTGCGGGATTTACTTTCTAATAAGGTCATTCGCAGTGCATGATGCTAGTATCAAAAACTAGCTAGTTACTAAAATCCAAATACATGGAGACCTTGTCTCCTTGCAGTAAATAAACAACGACAGCAAGAAATAGGGAATAGAAGCAGTGGCGAACGTAGATATAGCAGCAGTTAAAGAATATCTGATGGGCTTGCAGACACGCATTTGTGAATCTTTAGAAGCCCATGATGGCCAAGGCAAGTTTGTAGCCGATAGCTGGGAACGTGATGCCGGTGGCGGCGGTACCAGCCGTGTATTGACCCAAGGTGGGGTGATTGAAAAGGGCGGGGTTAACTTTTCCCACGTAATGGGCGATTCCATGCCCGTATCCGCTACCGCACATCGTCCAGAACTAGCTGGGCGTAGCTTTCAAGCCATGGGTGTTAGCTTGGTGATTCACCCGCATAATCCTTATGTACCCACTAGCCATGCTAACGTTCGTTTCTTTGTCGCCGAAAAAGCAGGTGAAGAGCCAGTTTGGTGGTTTGGCGGTGGTTATGACCTAACGCCCTATTATGGTAACGAAGAAGATTGTGTGCATTGGCACCAAACTGCCAAAAACGCTTGTGACCCGTTTGGCCAAGACCTTTATCCACGTTTAAAGAAATGGTGTGATGACTATTTTTTCTTGCCGCATCGTGGTGAAGCCCGTGGTGTTGGTGGCTTATTCTTTGATGACCTAAATAGCCCTGATTTTGACACCGCTTTTGCTACTATGCGTAGTGTTGGCGATAGTTTTATGGACGCTTACGGGCCCATTATGGCGCGTCGCAAAGACATGCCTTATGGTGAAAAGGAACGTGATTTTCAACTGCATCGCCGTGGCCGCTATGTAGAGTTTAACTTGGTTTATGACCGTGGCACCTTGTTTGGCCTGCAGACCGGTGGCCGTACTGAGTCCATCTTGATGTCTTTGCCTTCAGAAGTACGCTGGGACTACAACTGGCAACCAGAGCCAGGTAGCGCCGAAGCGCAACTGACGGAAGTTTTCTTGCCACATCGTGACTGGTTGGCCAAATAACGCTACACCTACGGACTAAGGAATCGTGAGTATGGATCAGTATCAGGTATTGGGTAATCCTATCAAGCATAGCAAGTCACCCGCTATCCACAAGGTGTTTGCCGTTGAAACTAAGCAAGATATGGAATATTCGGCGCAATTAGTAGCAGAAGGCGACTTCGAATCCTATGTTGAGCAGTTTTTTAACCGAGGTGGTAAAGGGCTTAATATTACCGTGCCTTTTAAGCAACGCGCCTTCGCTTTAGCCAAACATCCTAGTGCCGCCGCTAGCCTTGCAGCCGCCGCCAATACCCTATGGTGCAATGCTGATGGCGAACTATGTGCCGATAACACCGATGGCGTGGGTATGGTGCGTGATATCACGGCCAACCTTGCTGGCAGCCTTGCCGGAAAGCGAGTGTTAATACTGGGCGCCGGTGGTGCTGTACGGGGTGTTTTAGAACCGGTATTAGCGCAGAAGCTGAGCGAACTAGTCATCGCTAACCGTACCGTCAGTAAAGCCCAAGACCTAGCCGATGCTGTGCAGCAGCTTGGCAATGTGTCTGCCTGTGGTTTTACCGAAGTCACGGGTCAGTTTGATTGGATTATCAACGGCACCTCAGCAAGTCTTAGCGGTGACTTGCCACCGTTGCCAGCAGGCATCTTAGCTGCAGGCGCGCGTACCTACGATATGATGTACGGCGCGGAGCCAACGGTATTTAGCCAATGGGCCATGCAGCAGGGCGCAGCCCAAGCTGATGACGGCCTAGGCATGTTAGTTGAGCAAGCCGCCGAGGCCTTCACCATCTGGCGCGGTGTACGCCCATCAACTCAGCAACTCTTAGCGGACTTACGAGCACAGCTCTAGTCGCTTTAATCCGCGCTGCGTCTGTTAGTTTGCAGTTTCGTTCTGGCTCGGTGGTACCGGGCTTGGCTCGCAGCAAAGCCCGGGGCGATAAATCTTTTTATTGGCTACAAAAAACGTAGCATAAAAAGAATTTCGCCCCGATCTCTTTCTCACACCGTGCTGGCCTCTTGGGTGACCACCCGAAAAGTGCACACTCTGTAGCAGATAAACTAAATTATACAACGAAGGGTACGTCACGGATTCTTGGAAATGTCACGCTTGGCAACTAGCCATGTGAGGAAGTCTGGGTGAAATTCTTTTGTGCCCGCTAGCTTTCCATAGCGGTGCCAGCAAAAGATTTATCCCCCGACGACATGCACCCAGCTCAACGCCGGAACCTAGGCATTGCCGGTGTGTTATATGGTGGTACAGGGGCCTAGCTCGAAGCAAAAGCCGCGGTGATAAATCTTTTTATTGGCTGTAGAAAGCACCGCATAAAAAGAATTTCACCTCGACTCCTGTTCAATACCGCAAGGGCCTCTAGGTGGACCATCCGGCAGGTAAGCGACATTATATATCGAAGGGTTCGTCACGGATTCTTGGAAATATAACGCTTGGCAATTAGCTATGTGGGGAAGTCTGGGTGAAATTCTTTTGTGCCCGCTAGCTTTCCATAGCGGTGCCAGCAAAAGATTTATCACCCCGACGACATGCACTTAACTAAACGTCCGAACCTAGGCATTGCAGACTGCTTCGAGCTTCAATTCAGGTGTGCTTCTAGTCTTCAGGGCCAACCCAAGCAAAGGGGTTGTAGGCTAGCTCCCACATATGGCCATCGGGGTCAGCGAAATAACCCGAATAGCCACCCCAGAAAACTTCTTGGGGTTCTTTCACCATGGTGGCACCAGCCGCCACGGCTTGCTGCATAAGGGCATCCACTTCCTCTTTGGAATGCAGATTGTGGGCCAAAGCCATGCCTCGGTAACCTTCTCCGGCAGGGCTTATGCCCGCGTCTTCAGCTAGCTTGTCCCATGGGTACAAGCCTAACCAAGTTCCGTTTAGATCAAAAAAGGTAATTGAGTCTTTATAAGGCTCTAGGCGCGGAAGACCTAAACCTTGCTGATAAAATTCTGTGGCACGGACTAGGTCCTGTACGCCCAAACTTACCATACTGATACGGGGTTGCATGTCAGCCTCCAAATTGATTGTTTAGTGCTCTAAATCAGCAATAGGTGTGGCAAAGGTGTGCACCATATCCCATGGGAAGCGAATCCAAGTGTCTTGGCTAACCTCGGTAATATACATATCCACCGTTGGCTTACCGGCTGGCTTGGCATAAATGGTGGCAAAGGTGGCTTTAGGTACCATCTCGCGGACCACCTTGGCGGTGCTACCTGTATCGACTAGGTCGTCGATTAGCAAAAAGCCTTCGCCATCGCCGTCAAAGCCTTTTAATAGCACATGATCACCCACGATATCGGCTTCACTACCGGCTTCCAGTTGCCCGTAGCTAGAAATACAAATGGTATCGATCAAGCGCACATCTAATTCACGGGCGATGATGGCGGCGGGTACCAAGCCACCGCGAGTGATAGCAATAATGCCTTTCCATGGGCCTTGTTCGTGCAAGCGCCAAGCTAGGGCACGGGCGTTGCGGTGTAGTTCTTCCCAAGAAATAGGGAAATCTTTGGAGTAGGGGGAATTGCTCATGCTTCTGCTTCCAAATAGGTGTTTTTAAGATTTACATAGTTGTTGGCCATGTAAGCAAGGAGGTCTAGCTCCTTTTCTGTTAACGGGCGGCGCTGCTTGGCAGGGCTACCGGCATACAAAAATCCGCTTTCTAAGGTCTTGCCAGGTGGTACCAAACTACCCGCACCTAGCATCACTTGGCCTTCGACAATGGCCTTGTCCAATACGGTACTGCCCATGCCGATCAATACACTATTACCGATAGTGCAGCCATGTAGGGTGGCATTGTGACCAACGGTGACATCATTGCCTATGTGCAAGGCGGCGCCTTCGCCCGTATAAGGCCCGCGGTGCGTCACGTGTAGGGAGCAACCATCTTGAATGCTGGTGCGCTCGCCAATGCGAATACTTTGTACGTCGCCACGGATAGAGGCGTGGGGCCAAACGGAGCTATCAGCGCCAATGCTTACGTCACCAATAACGGTGCATTGTTCATCAACCATAACGCTTGGGTGGATATCGGGATGTTGATCTTTAAAAGGACGAATACTCATGAAAAGCTTCTTGATGTTTAACTATAGGGGTAGAGTAAGACTGTCTATTGTAAGCTAAAATCCTGTCCTTGTGGTCAGAGAATTATTAGTGATTGCAAAATCCTTATGGGGCCCAATATACAAAGAGACCTTTGCACAAAGCTTAACGGCCCAATTGAATAGAGATAAACAACATGTCCCTTATGCAGACCTTACAACTGCCCAATTTTGAAAACTACGACGCTAGCCTTGTGCCTGAACAACTGGCTGCTTTGCTAAGTCAAAGCCAAGAGCGTATTGAGGCCTTGTTGCAACAATCTGAACTAAGTTATGCCCAGCTGGTACCAGCCATGGAGCAGATAGATGATGCTATTGGTCAGGTGTGGGGGCCACTAGCCCATTTGCATAGTGTGTCCAATACCGATGCGGTACGTCAGGCCTATGATGAGTGCCTACCTAAGGTGACAGAATACAGCACCTGGTTGAGTCAAAATGATACTTTATATAACGCCTTAGAAGCTATTCAACAAGGTGATCAGTTTGCTAATTTAAGCCAAGTGCAGCAGCAAGACATTAGCCTGCAGCTACGTGATTTCCGTTTGGCTGGCGTGGCCTTGGACAGCGATAAGAAGCAACAGTACGCGCAATTAAAACAGCAGCTAGCTCAGCTATCTACCCAGTTCTCCAACCATGTTATGGATGCCACAGACGCTTGGAGCATGCACTTTGCTGATGATTTCCGCTTACAAGGTTTGCCAGAATCTGCCTTGGCCCAAGCCAAGCAACTGGCTAGTAGTAAAGACCAAGACGGCTACCTATTAAACCTAGACTTTGCCTGCTACTTCTCGGTAGTGACCTTTGCCGATGACCGCGAACTGCGCCGCAGCTTGTACGAAGCTTTTAATACACGCGCTTCTGATCAAGGCCCCCATGACAAGGCATTAGATAATACCCAAATTATGCAGCAGCTAGTGGCCCAGCGTCATGAGTTGGCTAACCTAGTAGGTTATGACAACTACGCCGACTATTCTGTCGCCAGCAAGATGGCGGATTCAGCCCAGCAAGTACATGATTTCTTGCAGGACCTAGCCCTGCAATGTCAGCCCCTAGCAGCAGGAGAAATGGCCAAACTACAAGCTTTTGCTAGCCAGCAAGGTGGCCCAGAGCAGCTACAAGCTTGGGATGTTGCCTACTACAGCGAAAAGCTACGCCAAGATCGCTTTGACTTGTCTCAAGAAGCCTTAAAGCCTTACTTCGCCTTGCCAAAGGTACAAGCTGGCCTATTCGATATCGTCGAACGCTTATTTGGTATTCAGGTAGAAGCCGTCGCGAGCAATGAAGTCGTAGAGAGCTGGCATGATGATGTTAACTTCTATCGCATAAGCCAAAATGGCGAAGCCGTGGGCTACTTTTACTTTGACTTGTTTGCCCGTGAACAAAAGCGTGGTGGCGCCTGGATGAATGATTGCCGTACCAAGCAGCAATTGGCCGATGGCAGCACACAATTACCTGTGGCCTATTTGGTGTGTAACTTCGCGCCGGCAACGGGCAGCAAACCAGCACTACTGACGCACAGCGATGTGGTGACCCTGTTCCATGAATTTGGCCATGGCCTACACCATATGCTCACCCAAATTGACGTAGCCGGTGTGGCTGGCATAAATGGCGTGGCGTGGGATGCCGTAGAACTACCTAGCCAGCTATTGGAGAACTGGGCATGGCAGCGCGAATCCTTAATGATGTTTGCCCGGCATTACCAAACCGATGAATTGCTACCAGAAGCCTTGCTAGAAAAAATGTTGGCAGCTAAGCACTTCCAGTCCGCCATGTTTATGGTGCGCCAGTTAGAGTTTGCCCTGTTCGATTTGCGCCTGCATATGCAATACGATGCTCAGCAGCCTGTCACCGTACAAAGCGTGCTAGACAAGGTGCGTAGCCAAGTGGCCGTGATTACCCCGCCGCAGTGGAACCGCTTCCAACATGGTTTTGGCCATATCTTTGCTGGCGGTTACGCAGCAGGTTATTACAGTTATATGTGGGCCGACGTACTAGCCGCAGACGTGTTTGAACGCTTTGAGAAAGACGGTATTTTTAACCAAGCAACCGGCCAAGCCTATTGGGATAAGCTTCTTGGACGAGGTGGCTCCAAGAGCGCCATGCAGTTGTTTATTGATTTTATGGGCCGTGAACCAGACGTAGCCGCCCTCATACGTGCCAAAGGCTTAGCCCCAATTGCATCAAGTATTGAACAAGGAGAGACAGCATGAAAAAGCGTTTTATAGCCGGGGTTGTGTGCCCCAAATGTGGTGCTGCCGATAGTGTGCGTATGCACATACCTGAAGCTGGGGAAGAAGATCACCAGATACGCGATTGCGTAGAGTGTGGTTATGAAGAAAGCCTAGCAGGCTACCTGAAATCCAAAAATGAACTGCCCACCCGTGTTAACCAAAGTGATAAACCTGTAGTAGAAGAAGTTGAGCCGCAGGTGTTAAAGATTCATTAGTTTTTACCCCGTCATTTCTAGCGTTTATTCTCTGTGTCATTGCGAGCGCAGCGAAGCAATCTCAGCCAGTATAGTGAAGCAATCTAGCCCAACTCAAAATAGCCAAAATTGTTTCACTATACTGGCCATATGGGCAGGTTACCAAAGCCTTGGAAACCTGCTTTATTTTTCCTAAAACATGACAACTATGCCATGGAAGGATTCTGTGAGCGTGTCTGCTTGATAGACGACAAGGGACCAATCGTCGTCTATAGTTACTATAGACCAAGAAGTGCACGTTGCTTAGTTCATCCTAACTATGCTCTTACGAGCCTTCTATATAGTAGCGTCTTGTTGAAATTATTTAACGTGAATAATTCACGATTTGCTTAAAAGGAAGATTTGCAAATTTAAAAAACCTAGTAATATCAACTAAATAGAAGGTACGATGAAAAACTATAAGGCCTTCACGTTAATAATTATTATGAAGCCGCAGGCTTCTTTAATCATACTGTTATGAGTAAAGTATGGAATTTGAAGAATACGAGAAAAGGCTGGAGAATGCTGGGCAATATGGTGCCGAGATATTCCTCGTTGTCTTGGCTTATTTATCCATGCTGTTATCAGCCCTTTTAAGCATGTTGAGTGGAGATGAACTATGGTTTTCTCGTTCCGGGTCGTTAGCCGTAATCTTCTGTGCAATTGCTGAGTACAGAAATATCACTGTCCAACAAGGCATGAATGAAGTTGCGCAGGACTCAACCAGCAGATGGGATGCAACACCAGAAAAATGGGTAGTTCCTGCATCAAGAAAAAAGTTTGAAAAGTTTGTATTATTTTCAATAATTCTGGCAACTGTAGTATGGGGGTACGGTGATCTGCTTTTTAAAAACTCATAACAAGACAAAGCAAAACGCCACAAAAAGCGTGGCTGGACTCGCTAACGCTCGCCTCTGTTTGAGGCGTTAAGGAGAACTCAGTTGAGCATCAGCGTCCATTCGATTGTGCAGTACCCGGATGATTTCTATGTCATGAAGTTCAGAAGCTCGGAAGAAAATCACATGACTGCCCTGAGGAAATTTTTGATAACCTTTTCGAATCTCATCAACTCTCGTTGCTATCTGGGGTGTTGCCGAGAGTCGCTCGAAGGTATCGAACAGGGCACCGATGTAGGAATCACGTTTTTGATGCCCCCATTGCTGAAGCGTATGAGCAGCGATCTTCCTCATATCATTGTCGGCTGCGACCGAAAGCCTGAATTGTCTCACTCGTGTTAATCCAGGCTACCTATAAAATCGTCACGGCTATATACAACGAAGCCACTTTGCTCGCCTTCTATCAAAGCAGCTCGCAGCTGACGCACCTTGGTTTCATGATCTTCCAAAAGCCGCAATCCTGCCCGCACTACCTCGCTGGCACTTCCGTAACGCCCTTCTTCAAGCTGGCCAGATATGAAGGTTTCTAAATGATTTCCAATTGTTACACTGGTATTTCTAGGCATGAGTTTTACCCTGTATTACATATTGGTATATCATGCCCCGTTCCCCTTAACAAGTCAAAGCAGGCGGACGCGCAAGCGCACCTCTGTTTGAGACGTTATGGGGCAAAAAATACGCAATTGATTTTAGAACAATGATTTTAATCACATCGTTAACCTTTTGTAGCCTTGCGGTTTTTGCAAGATAGATGCATTGGTAAGAAAAATTGCTTTCTAGGTAAGTAGCCAAAAATCACGTTTCTAGTCTAGGATTAAGTAGTACCTTCTCAATTGTTACCGATCAACCAATGAGCAAAGGAGCGTTCATGGTCCACATCCCATACCAAAGAGCTTGGCAGTGGGCTTCTGCACTAGCGTGTTCTGCGTCAACGCCGCCCATAAAAATTGCATTAAAACACTCCCTTCGGTCGCCCGACGCTCGCAAGCTCGCGCGGTTTATGTAGGGCGTTAAGCGGCATAATCCGAAAAACCTAATTATTATGGAATGTAATTATGCAACAAGCCACATATAGGTTCATACGAGCTAGTAATCCCAAAGGCTTTCTCAGCACCAATACGGCAAGTACTGACGCACTGAATGTGTTGGAGAATTGGACGAACTTCTCTGAATGTCGAAGCTACGAAACAATAGAAGACGAGGATGAATCATTAATAGCTAAGCTTCTTTTTAAAAATTCGGATGCGTCTGCGGGGACTGAATTAGATAGAATTTGTGATGACTTTGGCATCGTGCGAGAGCATGTTTTGCCGTAATGGTTCACTGCTTAACAAGGCAAAGCAAAACGCCACAAAAAACGTGGCTGGACTCGCTACAGCTCGCCAATGTTTGCGGCGTTATG
>DPHB01000046.1 GCA_003521845.1 Oceanospirillaceae bacterium
AACAAGTCTTGTTGTGGCATGTAGTCTTGCAAGAAAGCCTACATGCCACAACAAGACTTGTTGCGGGCACAAATTCACACGGCACAAAGCATGCTTAACAGCATCAGCGTTGCCGACGAGCAGCGCTTGGACATTGCCGAGCGCTGTGTCGAAGCTAACGTAGATGGCGTACGTGGCGACCTAGTTTGGTTACGTGCCGCTAGTGCCCACGCTGCCCTGCATGGCCGCCAATCAATCAACAGCCAAGACTTGGATGCCGTAGAAGAATTGGTATTAATGCATCGCCGCCAACAAGCGCCCCAACCCCCAACACCACCAAACACAAACACGCCACCACCGCCATTTCAACGGCCCCAAGAAGCACCGAGCTCTTCCCAGTCGGGAGCTAGTGATTGGGGACAAATGCAGCCGCAAATGCAAGCGACTGGCACCAAACGCTCAGTGCACGCAAAACCAGCAGATGATAAAGCAACTGCTAGCCGTCTAGGACTTATCGCTAGCCAAGGCAAGCAATGCCACGGCAAGGGCCGTGCCACACGCAACTGGAGCCAGCGTATTAATTGGTTTACCAGTTTAGTCGCTGGTGCCATAGCCAACCAAGATGGCAAGCCAGAATTACGTTTTCGTCGCCAGCGCGGTGGCGACCCAACCATGCACCTTGTATTGCTAGATACTTCGGCTTCCACCTTACAGGGTCAAAGCCAATCCCAAGCCAAGGGCTTGGTGGCAGGTCTGGCACAACAAGCCTATGTGGCACGCCAAGCAATGGTATTGTTAGGTTTCGGCAACGATAAGGTAGAAGAACTATATGCCCTGGGCCGTGCCCCCAAGGCCATGGCACCGTTATTGAATAGCATCGGTGCCGGCGGCGGCACACCGTTAAAACAAGCCTTGCAACAAGCCCAAGCCTTCGGCCAACGCTTGTTACGCCGCAACCCTAGCACACGTATTGTTAACTACATCATCACCGATGGCCGCGTACAGCAAGATATCCACGGCCTGCACTTACCAGGCACTAGCCTGCTAGTCGACACCGAACAAGCGCAGGTAAAACGCGGCCGCGGCCAACACATCGCCAACCTGCTTGGGGCAGATTATTTGACCCTCTCCCAAGCTCAACAACTAGGCTAAAAGGCACAACTATGACTACCAAAACACACGAACAACGCATGGCTGCAAAAAAAGCCGTCATCGATGCCAAGATCGCTAAGGCCACTGAAGAGCGCGGCGTGACAATACTATTGCGCGGTAACGGCAAGGGCAAAAGCAGCTCCGCCTTTGGCACCCTCATGCGCACCCTTGGCCACGGCAAAACGGGCGCCGTGGTGCAGTTTGTAAAGGGCCGCATCGAAACCGGCGAACACAAGTTCTTTAAAGCCAACACAGACATCCCTTGGCATGTTATGGGGCATGGTTTCACCTGGGAAACCCAAGATAAAGACCGTGACATTGCGGCTGCCAATCATGCTTGGGAAATCACCCGCAAGCTGCTACAAGATGACAGTCTGGACATGCTGGTATTGGACGAAATGGCCTATGTATTCAAGTACAACTACTTAGCCTTAGAGCCGGTAATCGAGGCCCTCAAACAGCGCCCTGTTAACCAAACGGTAATCATCACTGGCCGCGTTATGCCCGATGCCTTGGTAGAGTATGCCGATACCATCAGCAGCGTTAAGGACGATGGCCATGCCTTTCGCAAAGGCGTCAAAGCTCAAGCTGGAATCGAATACTAATGGCCACCGTAGCAGCAACACCTAGCGCCTCTTGCCCAGCGCTGTTTTTGGCGGCACCGGCTTCAGGCCAAGGCAAAACCACCATTACCGCTGCGCTGGCACGTTATCATCGCAACCTAGGTCGCAAAGTACGTGTCTTCAAGATGGGCCCAGATTACCTAGACCCGCAAATTCTCGAACAGGCCTCGGGCCAACCCGTGACCCAACTAGACCTATGGATGGCTGGTGTTGAATACTGCCGCCAGCAGTTCTTCTTGGCGGCACAAACTGCTGATCTGATCCTGGTAGAAGGTGCTATGGGTATGTTCGACGGCGAACCGTCCAGTGCCGACCTAGCCGCTACCTTTGGCATTCCCATTGCCTTGGTAATGGACGTGAAAGGCATGGCTCAAACTGCCGCTGCGGTGGCCTTGGGCCTAGCCAATTATCGCGATGATGTCGAAGTTATCGGCTTAATCGCCAATAATTGCGGTACCGAACGCCATGCGCAACTAGTGCGTGATGCTTTAGATGGCCGCATGCCCTTGTTGGCCAACTTGGCACGTGATGAAGCCGTGGCCCTGCCAGAGCGTCACCTAGGCCTAGTGCAAGCCGAAGAAGTGCGTGACGAGCTAGAAGCCAAATTCAACCTCGGCACAGCTTGGCTGGGCGAGCAAGCTATTTGTGACCTACCGGCTGCGGTGGCATTTGCCGCCCAGGACATAGCCGAGCCAGAAGCCTTGCTAGCTGGTAAGCGCATTGCCATCGCCAAAGACCAGGCCTTTAGCTTTATCTACAGCGCCAACACACGCTTGCTGGAAGCCATGGGCGCAGAGCTTACCTATTTTTCGCCCCTAGATGACGAACAGGTACCTGAAGCCGATGCCCTGTGGCTCCCCGGTGGCTACCCAGAACTTCACGCCCAAAAGCTGGCTGCCAACCAAGCCATGCGGCAGTCCGTCAAAGCCTTCCACAGCGCTGGCAAGGCCATTCTTGCCGAGTGTGGCGGCTTCTTATATTGCCTAGAAGAACTAACGGATTTAGCCGAAGACACCTGGCCCATGGCCTCTATCATGGCAGGCCAAGGTGCCATGCGCGGCAAACGCGGCTGCCAAGGCATGCAAGCAGCCCCCTTGCCAGAAGGCACCGTGCGCGCCCATGCTCACCACCGGTCACGCAGCCAAAATACGCCCGAGCCCGTCGCTCACGGCCAGCGCCAGCGCCACCCAGCACCGGGCGAAGCCATTTATCGTGCACAAGGCTTAACAGCCAGTTATCTACACCTGTTCTTCCCGTCCAACCCAGCTGCCGTGGCGGCTGTGTTTGGCGCTGAACAATAACTAATAAATTAGGAATGCAGCAGCATGTGGCCTGAGTCCAGCGAACAGCAACAACCCTTGCGCACCGGTTTAACTACCGGCACTTGTGCTACGGCTTGCTGCGTGGCGGCTGCCCATCTGTTGCTGGGTCAAGCAAGTAACACCCGAGTTAGTGTTACCCTGCCGGCCACCAGAAAAGGCCAAGAGCATAAAATCGTCGAACTGGATATCTTCAATCTAGAACATGCGGACCAGCTGGCCCATGCGGCCACCATCAAGGATGCCGGCGATGATCCAGACGTCACCCACGGCGCTACGGTCTGGGTTAACCTGGGGCTAACAACGCAAACGGGCATTCAATTTCGTGCCGGACCCGGCGTCGGCACCGTCACCCGTGCCGGCTTGATGCTAGATATTGGCGAACCCGCTATCAACCCAGTGCCTCGCCAAATGATACACACTAACTTACAAGCCCTAGCGCAACAATATGACTATGCTGGTGGCTTTGAAGTGCAAATCGGCATCAACAACGGCGAGCAGCTGGCCCTTAAAACCATGAACGGACGTTTAGGTATACTGGGCGGCTTGTCCGTACTGGGCACTAGCGGTATCGTCAGGCCATTTTCGTGCAGTGCTTGGATCGCTTCCATTCATCAAGGTTTAGATGTGGCCTTAGCCAATGGCTGCGATCATGTAGCCGCTGCCACCGGCAATGCCAGCGAAGCCTACGTGCAACAACGCTATCAGCTACAGGAAATGCAGTTGATTGAAATGGGCGACTTTGCCGGTGCCGTGTTAAAACACCTGAAAAAATCACCTATTGCCAAGCTGTCTGTGTGTGCTGGCTTTGGCAAGCTAACTAAACTGGCCAATGGCCA
This sequence comes from Oceanospirillaceae bacterium, assembly GCA_003521845.1. Taxonomy (GTDB): domain Bacteria; phylum Pseudomonadota; class Gammaproteobacteria; order Pseudomonadales; family Balneatricaceae; genus Njordibacter. The sequence continues at coordinate 3,913 of DPHB01000046.1, forward strand.
TATGGACTTGCATAGCAGCCGCTCTAGTATCGATTTTGACCAGCTAGCTAGCCTTGCTGCCAAACTGGGTGCCAGCCACCAGCTACAAACGCAAATTCGCCAAGCCAACACCGCTTTGCAAGCCCTACAGCTGTGCCAAGCCGATCATATAGATCTTGTCAGTGCCGTTTGCCAGGCAGCTTTGCAGCAAGCACAAGCCGTTGCCCCAGCTAACGTTGCCATTGAAGTCATTGCCGTCGATCGGCAAGGCCAATGGCTAGGGCAGGCAGCATGAAAATACTTATTTTAGGCGGCACTGCCGACGCCCGTCATATCTGCGCACAACTGCATCAAAATATGCCAGCACTAGAATTAATCTATAGTGTCGCCGGCCTCGTACGTCAGCCGCAGGTGCCTGCCACAGTGATTAGTGGCGGCTTCGCTCAACATGGTGGTCTTAGTCACTATTGTCAGGCACAAAACATTCGTGCCATTGTCGATGCCACCCACCCCTATGCCACCACCATGGCCGCCACAGCATTGGCTAGCAGCCAACAGCTAGGCATCCGCCATTGGCGTTTTTTGCGTTCCCCATGGCAATCTCAAGCAGGTGACCAGTGGCACACTTTCAGCAGCACAGCAGGTCTATTAAAGGCCATGCAAGGCTATACGCGCATCCTGCTCACCGTGGGCCAAGTTAAGCCAACGCAACTGGATTTATTAAACCAAGTGCCCCATGTATGGCTACGCACGGCAGTACCACCCAGTGTAGATCTGCCAAGCAACGTGCAGTGGATCAAGGCCATTGGCCCCTTCGATTTGGCCAACGAACAAGCCTTATTACAGCAGCACCAAATTCAAGCCATTGCGAGTAAAAACAGTGGTGGTGAAGCCACCAGTGCCAAGCTCACAGCGGCCCGTGATCAAGGTATACCCGTTTATATGTTGCAACGCCCGCACATCAAGCAGCAAAACAGCGCGGCAACATTCACAAGTATTGAACATTTAATTAGCCAGGTAAGCTCCTGGCAACAGACATTGACGACCGCACCAGCGGTCTCGACAGCCATTTAAGGAAAACAACATGAGCAACGAAAAACCAGCAATTCTATTCGTCGGCCACGGCTCCCGTGATGACGAAGCCGTAAGCGAATTTTACCAGCTAGCCGAAAACTTCAAGCAACGTTTCCCTGAGCGCATGGTAGAAACTGGCTTTCTAGAATTCGTACGCCCCATTATTTCTGACGCCGTAGAAAAACTGATTGCCCAAGGTGCCAAAAAAATTCACGCCGTACCTGGCATGCTGATGATTGGCGCCCATGCCAAAAACGACATCCCGAGCGAGCTCAACAATCTACAGCTGAAGCACGGCATTCGCATCGAATACGGCGCCGAGCTAGGTGTTGACCCAAAGATGCTACAAGCCGCCCGTGATCGCATCGAACAAGCCGAAGCCAGCATTGCTGGCTACAGCGCTGACCAAGATCGCCGCGATACACTATTAATTGTGGTTGGCCGTGGCGCCACCGACCCAGATGCCAACTCCAACATCAGCAAAATTACCCGCTTCCTAGAAGAAGGCATGGGCTTTGGTTGGTCTGCAACAGCTTACAGTGGTGTTGCCGATCCTCTGGTACCTGCCGCCCTAGAACGCACCAAAGGTTTGGGCTTCAAGCGTGTTATTGTCTTCCCTTACTTCTTGTTTACCGGTCGTCTGATAAAGCGTATCTATAAAGCGTGTGATGAATTTGCTGCTGCCAACCCCGACATTCAACTGGTTAATGCCCCTTACCTCAACGCCCACGAAAAGGTCATCGACACCTTCGTTGAGCGCCTGGACCAGATCACCTCGGGCGATGCCAACATGAACTGCCAACTTTGCCAATATCGCGAACAAATCATTGGCGTTGAACACAGGGTAGGCCAACCACAAGAAGGCCACCATCACCATGTACAAGGCATTGGCACTGATGCGGATCATCACCATCATGACCACGACCATGATCACCATCACCATCATGGCGAGCAACACGGTCATCACCATCACAAAGACTAGAAGTGTAGGTCGGGTTTTAACCCGACAAAAACCAATGTCGGGTTAAAACCCGACCTACAGAAGCCTGATATATGTACAACTACAACCCCAATCCGCAGGGTATTGAACAGGACAGTTTTCGCCAAATTCGCGAACTAACTGACCTCAATAGCTTTGACCGTGACGCGCAACAGGCCGTCATGCGTGTGGTGCACAGCTTGGGCGACCCTAGTGTGGCCCAAGCTATGCGCGTCAGCCCTGGGGCTTGTGCTGCCGGTCGCCAAGCCTTGGCTAACGACTGCGCCATCTTGTGTGATGTAGAAATGGTCAAGCAAGGTATTACCAAGCGTATGATCAAACGTCAGCCTTTGTGCTACTTGAATCATGCCGATACAGCCAACCTAGCCAGACAAGCGGGCGAAACCCGTTCCATGGCCGCCTTGCAACTTTGGGGCGACGACCTTGACGGCAGCGTTGTGGTCATTGGTAACGCGCCGACCGCACTGTTTCGCTTGCTAGAGATGATTCGCACGGGTAGCGCCAAGCCGGCACTAATCGTGGGCATTCCCGTGGGCTTTATTGGTGCTGCCGAATCCAAGCAAAACCTATGGGACGAATACGCCGAGCTGGGTATTGAATGTATTACGCTACTTGGCCGCCAAGGTGGTAGCGCCGCCGCCTCTTCTGTTGTCAACGCGCTATTACGCTGCAACATTGGCGAGTATTACTAATGCTTTCTATCCAGGTTATCGGCCTTGGCATCAGCCAACCGCCACTGCTGTCTAATCCTGCCCAGCAGGCTCTTGCTCAAGCACAAGCGGTGTTTGGTTCAGCACGCCAGCTGCAAAGCGTAGGGGGGTTGCTAGCAGGCCATTGCGAGCAGCGTGAACTACCAAAGCTGAGCTTGCTAAAAGAGCAGCTACAAGCTTATGAGCAGGTGGTAGTGCTAGCCTCTGGCGACCCGCTGTTATTTGGTATCGGTAAATTCTTGCACCAACAGTTCCCTCAGCAAGTGACTTGTTATAGCGGTGTATCTAGTCTGCAGGGCGCATGTCAGCTAACGGGTTTGTCACTACAAGATGCACAACTGGTTAGTCTACATGGTCGTCCACTGTCTAGCCTACGCCGGTACTTACAAGCCAAGCGTAATTTGCTAGTCTTTACCGACCAATACAGCCAACCACAGCACTTGGCGCAAACATTGGCAGCGGTTAATCTGCAAGACTCTAGCCTGCACGTATGTCAGCGTTTAGGCTATGAAGACCAGCAATATCAACGCTTTAGCGTCAGCGAACTGCTCACTAGCCAACAAGTATTTGACCCCCTTCACGTCACTGTCATCGAAACTCGCGGCCCAGGCGGCGTGATGCCTAATTTTCCCGGCATCGCTGACACCCAGTTTATTACCGACGGCAAAACCGGCCACGGGCTACTTACCAAGCGCGAAGTACGCCTAGCTATCTTGTCTTTGCTGCAAGCAGGCCCTGGCCAGGTAGGCTGGGACATAGGTGCCGGTTGTGGCGGTGTTGCCGTGGAGTGGGCCCTGTGGAACCCCCACGGCCAGGTACATGCCATTGAGCACCACGCACAGAGATTCAGCTGCTTGCAGGCCAACCGCGACAAGTTCGGGGTGATACAAAACCTGCATACCCATCAGCAACGCGCCCCACAAGCCCTGACAAACTTACCGGCTCCGGATAAGGTATTTGTTGGCGGTAGTGGCGGCGACCTACAAGACATTATGCGCACGGCCTGGCAGGCACTCAAGCCCGGTGGCCGCCTGCTTGCCAGTGCGGTAACCGAGCAAAGCAAAGCCACTTTATTGCATTTTGGCGACACAATTGGCGCCGATACTGCCGAATTTATGCAAGTTAGCATCAGTCGCGCAGACAAGTTGGCAGGCCATGACCTGCTACGCCCCAATCTTCCTATTAGCCTTATTTGTTGGGACAAGCCCTATGTTTAACAACATTCCACAAGTGACCTTACAAGCCGGTACCTTTTATGGCGTTGGCGTTGGCCCTGGCGATCCGCTATTACTGACCTTAAAGGCCCACCAACTGATTCAAACAGCCGATGTAGTAAGTTACATTGCCAACCAATCCGGTACTTCTCAAGCTCGAGATATTGCCCGCTACAGCCTAGACAGCAGCCCAGAAACACAAGTTGAAGTTGCCGTACCTATGCCCATGAGCACTGATCGTACCCAGGCCAACAGTGCCTATGATCTGGCTGCACAGCAGCTGCGCGGCTACCTAGAAGACGGCAAGTCGGTAGTATTCCTGTGCGAAGGAGATCCATTATTTTTTGGTTCCTTTAGCTATTTATTGCAACGCCTGAGTGACGATTTTAGCTGCCAGGTAGTGCCGGGCATTTCCTCCGTCAATGCCTCGGCTTCGGCCTTACAGCAACCCCTGACCCTATTGCAAGAATCCTTTGTCGTGGTCAGCGGCCGCCACAGCGATGAACAGATACAAAACGCCCTAAAGCAACATGATAGTGTCGTGATTATGAAAGCTGGCCGCGCTCGCCCCCGTATACTTGCCCTGCTGCGTCAAACAGGCCGCTGGCGTGATGGCAACTACCTAGAATACATTGGCCGTGACAATCAAAAAGTCGTCAACGACCTAGACCAATTGGAAGACCAAGTGGGCCCCTATTTTTCATTGTTTGTGATTTTGCGTGAGGAACGCCCAGCATGATTCGCATATTCGCCCTTACGGATGCCGGTGCAATCTTAGGCCGTCGTTTGCAAAACATCTTGCAATCGGACGCACAGGAAGTCAGCTTTCAGTTGCGCCCGCAGCCTTTCACCGAAACCGTGCAAACAGCCTTTGAACACGGCGAACGCTTGCTGCTAATCTGCGCTACGGGCATTGCCGTACGCACCCTGGCACCGGTTTTGGTGGATAAATACCGCGATCCAGCGGTATTGGTACTGGACGAACAAGGTGAGTTTGTTATCCCCTTGATTTCTGGCCACGAAGGCGGTGCCAACGAATGGGCACGCCAAGTAAGCGACAGCATTAACGCGCAGCTAGTCATGACCACCGCCAAACCTTATCTACAACCTGTCTATACGGTCGGCATGGGTTGTGAACGAGGCTGCGACGCCCAGCATCTACAAGACTTGCTAGATCAGTGTCTGCAGCAACAAGGTTTAAGCATCTCGGACATCGTCAGCATCAACAGCATCGACATCAAGGCCGACGAAGTGGGCTTAATAGAACTCGCTCGCGACCAAGCCAAGCTATACCAAACCTTTAGTGCCGAAAACCTCGCTGCGGTCAGCGACCAGCTACAAACACCATCGGAGTATGTTTACAACACCGTTGGCGTCTACGGCGTCGCCGAATCAGCGGCTTTATGGGCGGCCCAACAAGCCACCCAAAGCCAAGCCGAGCTAGTCTTGGCGAAACAGAAAACCCCTAAAGCCACCTGTGCCATTGCCCGCGCCTACCCGCCCGGATCAGGCAGCACAGGTATGCTGGATTAATAACAATTAAGTCTGGCACTTTGGGGTCTGAGGGCCTGCCCCATGAGCGGAGCGAGTGCCTTGGGTACCCCAAAGTGCCAGACTATCTTTACAAAGAGAGAGCAACATAACATGAGTAAATTATTTGTCGTCAGCACCGGTCCCGGTGACAGCCAACTAGTGGCACCCCGTGCCCACGCTGCCATTGCCGCCAGTACCGACCTAGTGGCTTACGGCCTATACCTACAAATTTTGGGTGACGTTTGCGATGGCAAAACCCATCACGACCTACCTTTAGGGGAAGAAATTGGCCGTGCTCGATTAGCCCTAGACCTGGCCGCGAGCGGCAAAACCACGGCGCTTATTTCCAGTGGTGACATTGGCATCTACGCCATGGCCACCTTGGTATTTGAGTTGCTAGATATGCAGCTACAAGGCAAAGAAAGCCACCCAGAATGGCTAGACGTAGAAATTGAGGTCATCCCTGGCATCTCGGCCATGCAAGCCGGTGCTAGCCGCGTTGGCGCGCTACTAGGTCATGACTTCTGCACCATCTCCTTGTCTGACTTGCTAACGCCCTGGGAAACTATTCTTAAGCGTATCGAAAAAGCCGGAGAAGGCGATTTTGTGGTGTCCTTCTACAACCCAGTATCGAAAAAGCGTGACTGGCAGCTCAACAAGGCGCGCGACATCTTGCTACAACATCGCCCAGGTTCCACACCGGTACTGCTAGGTCGCCAACTTACCCGTCCAGACGAAAGTATCCGCATCATTCGCCTAGACGAGCTCGATGCCAAAGACGTCGACATGTTTACCCTAGTTTCCGTTGGCAACAGCGAATCACGCCACATAGTGAACGGCAACAAAGAATGGGTTTACACCCCGCGCGGCTACAAAAAGAAGCTTTAATTGTAAAGATAGACTGGCACTTTG
>DPHB01000045.1 GCA_003521845.1 Oceanospirillaceae bacterium
ACGACCTGCTTCGTGGCACCTGGCTTGGCAGTGCCGGGGTCTGGCTCCAACGCCGTGTTTTAGGTGCCTGACCCCTGCTAGTGGGGCCACAGGCTAGTTTAGTGGTATGGAAAAAGCCCGCGATCTAGTCAGTGGTAGGGGAGTAGGTGGAATCAGACCCCAATCGTGCCGCGTTGGGTCTGCTCACATACACCTGCCTGGAACATAGTCTGACCCAGTCAATCCGAAATACAGCAAAACATCATTTTAGGTCTACTATTATCTTCAGTGCTTTTGTTTTGAGTAATGTTTTGGGGGAGTAGTGATGATGAAATAGCTCGGGCTTGGGTGTGCGTCGTTGCCCTTTATTTTGGCAGGTTGTGCCAATTACGGTCACAAGCATGTGGCGTCACATCAATCTATAAAAGAGCAGCGGTGTGTGGTGACTAAGGTGGTGCTGAGTGAACTAAAACTAATGCTCTTTGGGCAAAATATTTCATCCGCTATGGCTTCAGATATCTGTTTGTCAGCAGGTGGTGTGATAGCCTATATTTATTCTGCAGAGCTCAATAACCGGGTGGTTGAATTATTAGAGCAGGCAAATTTTAATAGCAATCTTTATCCTGGCGCGATGATTAATTTAACTGACGTAGGTAAAGAAAGTAAATGGCTGTGGCGATCCGGTAGGCCGGTTAGCTATTCAAATTGGCCTGTTTCTGAACCCAATGGTGGTGAGGGGGCAAATTGTGCAGGTATTGAGTTGTCACGAGATAGGCATGAAAATGGTTGGTGGAATGATATTTCCTGTGCAGGGGGTTATGATGCTTACCCTGCGGTAATGTGCTCAATTCCTTCAAATCAATGGGTCACTGTCTGTCAATAATACAGACTTGCTTACGCTGGCTTCTATAATCCCCTCTTGCAAGCGAATATTCAGCGTATCACCAGGGCGTACTTGCTGATTGGTGGTGATCACCTTACCATGAGCGTTTTGAGTGATACTATAGCCACGGCTTAGGGTCTGTAATGGGCTCAATTGGTGCAACATACCGGCTAAATGAGCTAGCTTGTCTTGGCTGCGTTTGTGTTGAGTACTGATACTTTGTTTAGAGCGTTCACTAAGGTTAGCGAGCTTTTGCTTGTTAAGCATTATCCGAGTAGTGGGTGACTGTGGTTGAATGCGGCTGCCCAGTCGTTCGACATGGTTTTGTAAGCGCAGGATACTACCTTGCATGCTTTGTTCCATGCTTGTTGATAGCTTGTCTAAGCGCTGGCTGTAATCTTGTAGCTGCTGGTCAGGCTTGCTTAGTTGGCCAGTTAGCTGTTGTAGTTGCAGGCTTAGGTGTCTCAAGTATGTCTGCATTGCTTGGCGTAGGCGAGCATCTAGCTGTTTGGTGCGTTGGCTCAGGTGGCTTTGGTCTTGGCTTACGGTTTCTGCTGCGGCAGAGGGAGTAGGTGCCCTAAGGTCAGCGACAAAATCACTAATAGTAAAGTCTGTTTCGTGCCCTACCGCACTAATTACGGGAATGGTGCTGTTGGCGATATACCTGGCTAAAGTCTCGTCGTTGAAACTCCACAGATCTTCCATAGAGCCGCCGCCGCGCGCAATAATGATAACATCGTGCATGCCTATCATATTGCATAGCTCAATGGCCTGGCATGCTTTTGGTGCTGCACTAGGGCCTTGCACCGTAACTGGTAGTACATCGATTTGTAAGCTAGGCATGCGTTTGCCCGCAACGCTAACAATGTCGTGCACGGCTGCGCCGTCTGCAGAGGTGATAACAGCTATACGATGACAGTGTTCGGGTATAGGGCGTTTTCGCTCAGGAGAAAACAAACCTTCTTGTTCTAGCTTGGCCTTTAATTCTAAAAAAGCGGCTTGTAGTTGCCCTGCACCTGCGGGTGACATGTTCTCACCAATTAGCTGATAGTCGCCTCGCCCGGGGTAGATGGAAACTTTGGCTTGTAAGTGAACTAGGTCGCCTTCTTGTGGCTGAAACTGACAATATAGGTTGCGGTTACGGAACATAGCGCAACGCACCTGACCATCTATATCCTTGAGGGTAAAGTACCAATGCCCAGATCTGGCTTTGGTCAGGCCAGAGATTTCTCCACAAACAGTAATTAGGCCAAATTGCCTTTCCAGTGTTGCACGGGCGGCATGATTAAGTTCGCTAACTTGCCAAATGCGCTCTTGAGTAGGTTCTGAATACATTTATTTAGAATACGGCTAGAAATTTAGTGCTCTATCATAGCCTAACATGGCCCAATTTTACTATTCGTGATCGGTTCTAGTGATTTAAATAACACTAATATTTTGCTCGATCCATAGTTCAACAGTAGGTGCATGCGTATGCGTATAAACATCAAACATAGAGTCAGCATAGGATTGATCGATACCTGAGTCGACAAACCCTGCTCCATTTATCCCGTTCACGGTATCATCAGTTTCGCCCCAAATTTTGAGTATATTAGTGTCTTCAGATAGGTCTAAAATTGTTTGCAAATCAGGTAGATAAAGATTGTTGCCATTCGTACGGTTGTTGCTAAGGTCGATGTTCTCGATATTACTAATGCGATTGTCAACAATAGACCTGAAATCCAATGTTAGTCCCGAGCCTTCTAGTAGTATGGTATCATTGCCGCTGCCTCCATCAATACTGGCAACGCGACTATCTATCAACCCTTGGTTTAACTGCGCAAGGTTGTTAGCATTTAAGATGATTTTGTCATCTCCGGCGCCACCTTTTATAACATCCGCGCCACCTTTGCCCGCCAGTCTGTCGTTGCCACTGCCGCCGAGTATTATCTCGTTGTCTGCGGTGCCATTATATTGATCAGCTGCGGCCGTGCCTGCAAAGTTAATCATGGGGATACTATTACCGTTTACCGTATCTAATTCGACAGGTAGGGTATCTGTTTTACCGAATACTACATAGTTTTGAATGGTGTCTTCATCGTTAACATTAATGCTATTAGTCGTGACGATGAGGTCATCTAAGCCGTCAGCATTGACGTCACCCGCACTAGCCACCGAGTATCCGCTAAAATTTTGTCCCTGCATGGCATCTAGAATAAACCCCCGTTCGGTAGTCGTGATTTTAGTTAGATTTAGGTTGTCACTATTGGCACTACCAAATACGACATAGCTACGCCCTGAGTTTTCGGCACCGCCATGAGCATTATATGCGCCGACGATAAGGTCCCCCATGCCGTCGCCGTTGACATCGCCGGCTGCTGATACAGAAAAGCCGCTAGCGTCGTTTGTTGCTTCTCCATATAGGGCAAAACCTTGGCTACTGGTGAGTAATGAAAGATCCACATCAGTCATATTTTCCTTACCGTATAGTACATAGCTAGTACCTGAGTTGCTGCCATTGGTGTCGGTAAAGGGCGCTCCTATAATTAGGTCAGATAACCCGTCGCCGTTAACATCTCCAGCTGTCGAAACCGAATAACCTGTAAAGTCGCCAGCAGCAGCGCCATTGATAACGAACCCTGCTTGGTTGGTGCTGATTTGTGTCAGGGCAATGTCAGATGTGTCGGCGCTACCAAATATTACGTATGCTTGCCCACTGCTGATGCCATTGATATTAGACTCAGGTGCGCCAACTATCAGGTCGTCATAGCCGTCACCGTTAACATCCCCAGCATTAGCGACAGATTGGCCGCTTTTGTCGTTGTTATTAATGCCGCTAATAATTAGTCCTTGTTCGCCAAGGTCATTGAGCGTAATAGTAGGTTTGGTATGGCTGCCAAAAATAAGGTAGCTTTGCCCCGAGCCTTGTGCTGCAGGTGCGCCAATAATGAAGTCGCTAAGGCCGTCGCCATTGAAGTCACCGGCAGTTTTGACGGATGTGCCCAGTGCCCCGCGATTCTGGGTGCCGGATATAGCAAAGCCAACTTGGCCTTCCGTAATTTTGTCTAGGTTGACGCTTTTTGTATCAGTTTTGCCGTAAACAATGTAGCTCTCGCCTTTGCCTCGGTTAATGCCGCGAGCGCCAATGATTAAGTCATCAAAGCCATCGCCATTAACATCGCCGGCAGAGGCGACAGATGCGCCACTAAAGCCGCGCCTAGATGCACCGTTGATGGCGAATCCACCTATGCCCTTGATAAGGTCATTGGCATCTACACTAGAACCGTCACTTTTGCCAAACACAACATAGCTTTGCCCGGCTTTCGTGTTGATGTTTTGTATGCCAATAATAATATCAGCTAGACCGTCCCCATTGACATCACCAGCAGCAGCGACAGCAGGGGCAGAAGTCTGGCTCAATGCATTACTGTAAAACGTAAACCCTGGCGTGGTTGTGTTTACGGTATTAACCATAGTTTGTACTTCAGCAGCGGTAGCAACTGGTGAAAAACTATCAGGGTTGGCATCTATATAAGCTTGGTATGCCGCCTCTTTTGCGGTTAAGGCACCACTGACGTTGTTGATAGCGTTAAGCTGTATAGCTGTGGCATTGATAGAGGTTTGGGTGCCGTCATGGGCATCGGTGCCAATTAATTCCAATAGAGTTGGTTCCGGCTCTGGCTTTGGCTCTAGCTCTGGCGCTGGTGGGGCAAGGGGGGTTGAAGGCGTTGCCTCGCTATTATTAGCCGATATTCCGGCTAATGAAATCCCAGTTGTTATCAGGTTGCCTAGCAAAAGAGGGCCTGCCGCGGGTGATGCTTGCTCTAATAAATAGGCAGTGAGTGTCGACTCTGATACGGCTCCACTATTAGTGATTTGAAGCAGTGCTTCATCGCTACCGTGGGTATATACGATGCTGGGGCTCTTGGTGTTTGGAATACTTTGCGTATGTATCGTGTAAGGAGTGGTTGTATCGCTAGGTAGTTGAACGCTGCAGGTGTCTTTATGCTCGCTGAGGTGGTTATCTGCGCAAGTTATAAAGTAGTCCGCTATCAGTATTTCATAGCCTTGGCTGTAGATTAGCAATAAATCATTGCCGTCACGCACGGCTATAACATTATCAAGTAGCTGATTGTCGTTTAAATCACCTGCTAGTACTCGGTAGTGCGCACCTAGTTGTGCGGTAATATGGAGTCTAAAGTCAGGCAGTATGGGGGTTGCTTGTGTATTAGACGAGACTAAATAAACTTGTTGGGATGCAAGGTTGTCATCATTATTCTTGTGTGCAGTAGTCATAGTGGGAGCGAGAGCGCATTGGCAATGCAATTAGGGGTGGATTAACTATAGTATAAAATGTTAAGCGCGCTGTTTGAGTTGCATAAAGCACGAAAATCGCAGGTTTAAATTCGGCTAATTTCTTATTTGAATATGATTTGGATTTCTACCTTATTTTTCTGCATTATTTTCTCACTTAAGGCATAAAAATGCTGCTGCTGGAGTGGCCCTAATGGTGTGCTATCGGGTATAATGTGGCGTTTCCTTTACACCTCAACAAAGGATGCAGCACATGCTACGTGTCTCCGAAGAAGCCCTCACTTTTGATGATGTTTTATTGGTTCCCGGTTATTCCGAGGTGCTACCTAACGACGTCCAACTTAAAACGTTTATCGCTCGCGATCTACCCTTAAACGTACCCCTTGTGTCTGCCGCTATGGACACAGTTACCGAAGCTCGTCTGGCGATTGCTATGGCGCAAGAAGGTGGTATTGGTATTGTTCATAAGAACCTCACTATTGATCAGCAAGCTGCTGAAGTAACTAAAGTTAAGAAGCATGAAAGTGGTGTTGTACAAAACCCAGTTACTTGTCGTTCTGATATTACTGTTGGTCAACTACAAGAGATTGCTGCGCGTACTGGTTTCTCTGGTTTCCCTGTGGTTGATGATGGAGACCTAGTTGGTATTGTTACTAGTCGTGATATGCGTTTTGAAAATCACTTAGACGCTGCTGTTTCTACTATCATGACAGCAAAAGAGCAGCTGGTTACCGTATTACCTGGTGTTGACCAAGAAAAAGTACGCAACCTACTACGTAAGCACCGCATTGAACGTGTTTTGGTGGTCGACGAAAACGACAAGCTGCAAGGCATGATGACTGTAAAAGACATGTACTATGCCAAGGCTTACCCTAACGCCGCAAAAGATGCTAACGGTAGCTTGCTAGTGGGGGCAGCCGTAGGTACCGGTGCCGACACCCCTGATCGTGTTAAGGCGCTGGCTGAGGCGGGTGTTGATTTGATTATTGTTGATACTGCTCATGGTCACTCCAAGGGTGTTATTGATCGCGTACGTTGGGTCAAAGAAAACTTTCCTCAAGTGAAAGTTGTCGGTGGCAACATTGCTACGGCAGCCGCTGCCGAAGCCCTAGCTGATGCCGGCGCCGATGGTGTAAAAGTCGGTATTGGCCCGGGTTCAATTTGTACCACACGTATTGTTGCTGGTGTGGGTGTGCCGCAGATTTCTGCCGTTGCTAACGTGGCTACGGCTATGCAAAAACGTGGCATTCCCGTTATTGCTGACGGCGGCGTACGTTATTCTGGTGATTTGGC
>DPHB01000032.1:0-79518 GCA_003521845.1 Oceanospirillaceae bacterium
TCTACCGACTGAGCTATCCGGGCACTATAGATTCAGCGATTTGCTGAAGAGTGCTGCTTTACGAAGGCCTTGGCCTGTACTCGTAAAGAGGGGCGTATTAAACCCGTTTTCTTTTTTGCTGTCAACACTAAGTAGCTGAATTTGCTATTTATTAGGTGTTTTTTTTATTTGCTGGGTGCTACGTAGCCTTCAGCGAGGTCGTAGTCTTGCCCAGATAGGAATTTCTCCATTTCGCCTTGTAGGTAGGTGCGGCTTTCTGGGTCCATCATGTTTAGGTGTTTTTCGTTGATTAGCATGGTTTGGTGGCTTAGCCATTCTTGCCATGCTTGTTTGGATACGTTGGCAAATAGTTCTTGGCCTTTTGGTCCAGGGTAAGGTGCACGGTCCATGGCTGGCATGTCGGCTTGGTATTTGCGGCAGAATACGGTGTTGCTCATTTGTATGTCTCTTTGGTTTGTCTAGAGGTTGCTTCGCTGCGCTCGCAATGACGGTTGTGTGGTTTAGGCCCAATACTGTAGCAGTATGTCTTTGATTGGGCTGGGTAGGCCTATTGTATCTATTTGCTCGGCTGCATACCACTTTACTAGAGGTGTTTCTTGTATGTGGCCATGGCTTGCAGGTAGTTCTGCGAGATGTGGATGGATAGTCAGCTTGTAGTGGCTAAAGGCATGTTTTACTTGCGGCAAGGTTTGCGTTGTTAGGTTGATGCCTTGTAGTGCCAAGTGTTGTTGCATGGATTCTGCGTCGGCAAATTCTAACAGACTCCACAGGCCGCCCCAGATGCCTTTGTGGGGGCGCTGGTGCAGTTGTATTTGTTGTTGCTGATTGGCAAGCAATAGTACCCATATTTGTTTTTGTGGGATTTCTTTTTTGGGTTTGCGTGTGGGCAGGTCTGCGACCTTGTCTTGGGCTAGTGCTTGGCAGGTGTGCTGCATGGGGCAGGCTACGCACAGGGGCTTGTTACGCTTACAAAGGGTGGCGCCTAGGTCCATGATGGCTTGGGTGTAGTCGGCGTTGCGGTGCTTGGGTGTAAGTTTTTCGGCGAGTTGCCAAAGTTTGTTTTCTATAATTTTTTGCCCTGGCCAGCCTTCTATTCCATGTAAGCGTGTAAGTACTCGCTTTACGTTACCGTCAAGTATAGCGGCAGGATGATTGAAGGCTTGGCTAACTATGGCAGCAGCGGTGGAGCGCCCAATACCGGGCAAGTTGGCTAGTGAGGCGGTGTCGTTGGGGAACTCGCCGTTATGCTGTTCGGTTACGGCTTGGGCGCACTTGTGTAGGTTGCGGGCGCGCGTGTAGTAGCCAAGGCCTGTCCAAAGGGCCAGTACTTCGTCCACGTGGGCGCTGGCCAGGTCGGCTAAGGTGGGGAAGCGCGCGGTGAAGCGTTCGAAGTAGGGTATGACTGTGGCCACTTGGGTTTGTTGCAGCATAATCTCGGACAGCCAAACGCGATAGGCATTGCGGTTATTTTGCCAGGGTAGGTTGTGGCGGCCATGGTCATCGAACCAAGTGAGTAGTTGGTGGGCAAAGGTGTGGGTCATGATGTGCTTGGGTTGGGATTGTTGGTGGCTATTATAGCGAGTTATTGGGGTGGGCGTGAGGGGGATTTGAGTGTGGCTGTGTATAGGTTATTGCCGTATAATTATGGCTAGACTATATACTTAACTCTATGCAGGAGTAGCCCATGACGGCTCGTATCGCTACGGTGGAACGCAACACCCTAGAAACGCAAATTAAAGTGTCTATCAATCTAGATGGCACTGGTGAATTTAACTGTGAAACTGGCTTACCATTTTTGGATCATATGCTAGATCAGGTGGCACGTCATGGTTTGATTGACCTGGATATTAACGCCGTAGGCGACTTGCATATTGACGCTCACCATACAGTAGAAGATTTGGGTATTACCTTGGGCATGGCTGTGGCCGAAGCCGCCGGTGATAAGAAGGGTATGACGCGTTATGGTCACGCTTATGTGCCTTTAGATGAAGCTTTGTCGCGCGTTGTGTTGGACTTCTCTGGTCGTCCAGGGTTAAGCCACAATGTGGATTACACGCGCGGTCGTGTGGGTAGTTTTGATGTGGATTTGTTTGATGAATTTTTCCACGGTTTTGTGAATCACGCTAAGGTGACTTTGCACATTGATAATATTCGTGGCAAAAATACTCACCACCAAGCTGAGACGGTATTTAAGGCCTTTGGTCGTGCTTTGCGCATGGCTTTGTCCGCCGACCCGCGCATGGCCGGCATGATTCCTTCTACTAAAGGTAGCTTATAAGTCACTATGAACACTATTGCTGTTATTGATTATGGCATGGGCAATTTGCACTCGGCCTCTAAGGCCTTAGAGCATGTGGCGCCTGATGCCAAAGTAATCGTTACCAATGATCCGCAAATTATCGCCGACAGCGATCGGGTTGTGCTGCCTGGTGTAGGCGCTATTCGTGATTGTATCGCCGAAATGAAACACTGCGGTGTGGACAAGATTGTGGCCGATACCTTGGGTACCAAGCCCATGCTGGGTATCTGTGTGGGCATGCAAGCACTGATGCAGCATTCTAGCGAAAATGGTGGTATTGATTGTTTGGGGCATTTACCTGGTGAAGTGTCCTTCTTTGGTGACCAGCCAAGTGTTAATGCCGAACATTTAAAAGTACCCCATATGGGTTGGAATCAGGTACAGCAGATTGATCACCCCTTGTGGGCGGGTATTGATGACATGAGCCGTTTTTACTTTGTGCATAGCTATTTTGTGCGCACGCAAGCTCGTGACATGGTTGTTGGCACTTGCCAGTATGGTGTGGAGTTTGATGTTGCTTTAGCTCAGCCTAACTTGTTTGCTGTGCAGTTCCACCCAGAAAAAAGCCATACGGCAGGTTTGCAGCTGTTGAAGAATTTTGTGCAATGGGACGGTAGTTTATAATGGCTTTGGCAAAACGTATTATCCCTTGTTTGGATGTAGAAAACGGTCGCGTTGTTAAAGGCGTGCAGTTTGTTGATATCCGTGACGCCGGCGACCCTGTTGAAGTAGCCAAGCGCTATGATGAGCAAGGTGCCGATGAAATTACCTTTTTGGACATTGGTGCTACCCACGAAAACCGTGACACTATGGTGCACACCGTAGAAAGCATGGCTAGCCAGGTGTTTATACCTCTAACGGTAGGTGGCGGTATTCGCACCTGCGAAGATATACGCCGCATGCTTAATGCGGGTGCTGATAAGGTAAGTATTAACTCCGCGGCGGTGTTTAACCCCGATTTTGTACGCCAAGCGGCCGAGCGCTTCGGTTCGCAGTGTATTGTTGTGGCTATTGATGCCAAGTCCGTTAGCCAGCCAGGTGAAGCGCCACGTTGGGAGATCTTTACCCATGGTGGCCGTAAGCCAACGGGTATAGATGCCGTTGAATGGGCAGTAAAAATGACCGAGCTTGGTGCTGGTGAAATATTGCTGACTAGTATGGATCAAGATGGCGTTAAAAACGGTTATGACCTTGGTGTAACCCGTGCCATTAGTGATGCCGTAAAGGTGCCTGTTATCGCTTCTGGTGGTGTGGGTAACTTGGATCACTTGGTAGATGGTGTGCTAGAAGGCGGTGCTGATGCCGTGCTGGCTGCAAGTATCTTTCACTTCAATGAATATACCGTGCCCGAAGCCAAAGAGTATATGGCGCAGCGCGGTATTGAGATGCGTATAGAATAACGGTACAGGCACTTTTGCTGCGCAAAAAAGCCAGTCCCTAGGGGTTGGGCTCTAGTATAACGGGACAGGTACTTTCCCTGCGGGAAAAAGCCAGTCCCTGGGGTTTATTTGAGTTGTACTGGGGGGCGTTGATGCTGGTGCTCTAGGTCATACAACAAGGCCGAAGCCGATACTAGGCGAATGCCCATTTCGTCCAGCTTGGGCAGATTGTCACTTAAGAACTTAATCGAAGCTGGGTAGGTGTGGCCGATCAAAATCACTGAACCATAGCCCTGGGCGATACGTAGTGCCTGATCAAACTGCTTCTGTAGGGCTTCTGGCGCCAGATCATTGTCCAAAAATACATCCCTAGATTGGCTGGCAATGTTGTGTTCTTGCGCTTGTTTCAAGGCCTGGCTTTTGGCGCTGGTGCGGCTGTCGATAAAGAATAAGCCTTGGCCAGCAACGACGTCCATAGTCCAGCGCATGGGCTGAATTTTTTCTGTTAGTGCGCTACCCATGTGATTATTAATACCTTCAACATGGGGGATGCTGGCTATGCCTTGCTGCAAGGTTTGTTTAAATTTGGCTTCGCTCATATGACTGGTAAGGCCGCCAGGGCCAAGGCGCATGCCGGCATGGTTTTCCATCGGCGCATGCAGCATGATTTCTTTGCCTAACTGATGCCCAGCCTGGGCTAGGCGTGGCCCAAAGGGGGTATGGGGCATGATAGCTAGGGTGACCGGGCCGGGTAGGTGTACGGCGGCCAAGCCCTTTTTTAGATTGTCGCCTAGGTCGTCAATAATCACCACCATGGCTGGCTGTGGCTCTTCTTCAGCGCTGGCAAAGTGGCTGAATACAGCTAGCACTAAGAGGGCGAGGCTGGCTAAGGAAAATATAGCGGATGAAAAGATCTTGTGCATGCAGGGATTATAGCCGTTTTTGTAGCAAGGTGATGGCCTGTTGCAAAATTTCTTTGCTCTTTTCTATGTTGTCCAGTTGCTCTGCTTGCGCTGCACTTACACTCAGTTTGTGGTCTGGCACTATGCCGTTGTTATTTAAGTTGCGGCCCTTGGGGGTGTAATAGTAGGCGGTGGTTAGTTTGATGCTACGCTCTGCGTCTAGGGCGATAACAGATTGTACAGAGCCTTTGCCAAAGCTTTGCTGTCCTGCAAGGTGTGCGCGTTGGTTTTCTTGTAGGGCTGCCGCCACTATTTCTGCTGCCGAAGCGCTACCGCGGTTTATTAGCACTAGGGTTGGCATGCCCTGGCTAGGGTCGAGCGGATCGGCTTCATAGATCATATTGCCGGCTTCTTGGCGGCCGCGGGTGGTAACAATAATGCCTTTTTCTAGGAAAGCATCTGCCACGGCTGCGCCACTGTTAATGAGTCCGCCTGGGTTGTTGCGCAGGTCCAGCAGCCAAGCTTCGGCGCCTTGTCCTTTTAGGTCTTGCATTTGTGCAATCAGTTCTGCTGCGGTGCGTTCTTGAAATCGGCTGATGCGTAGGTAGCCTATAGTGCCTGCCATCATTTCTGCGCGCACGCTAGGCATGTTGATGTGTTCGCGTTGCATGCTTAGGGTGAGCTCTTCGCCGTGGCGCAGTATGCTCAGGCTCACTTTGGAGCCCGCAGGGCCGGTAATAAGTTGCCCAATAGCCGTGCTGTCTAGGCCTTTTACGTGCTTGCCGTTGATATGAGTTATCCAGTCACCGGTTTGTATGCCGGCGCGTAATGCTGGGCTGCCATCTATAGGGGTGATAACTAGAATATGATGGCCGGCTGGTTCTATTTCTATGCCAATGCCAACATAGGAGCCGCTAGTCGATTCTTCTAGGGCGCGTGTTGCCTTGGCATCCAAGAAGGCGGAGTAAGGGTCTAGTTTGAGCATCAGGCCTTGTAACGCCAAAGTCAGTAACTCTTCATCGCTGTGGGGCTCAACATGCTCGGTTCGCACGCGTTCATAGACGCTAACAAAATCTTGCAAGGCTTGTAGTGGTACGGCAGGAGGAGGGGTGGATTCTGCTTGGGCAGGTAGGGATAGGCTGATCAAACTCGCTATGCATAGGCTGCATGTTAAAAATAGAGGGCTTAGCTGTCGCTGCATGTTGTTGGCATCCTGCTCGGTGAATTAGCGGCTTAACCAGTGGCGCGGGTTTTGTGGTTGCCCTGCTTTGCGTATGGAAAAGTACAGGGCCTCAAATTGTTGGCCGCCGGTTTTGCCGCTATTGGCAATAAGTTCGCCCGCCACTACCTTATCACCAACTTCTTTATAAAGGGACTGGTTTTGGCCATATAGGGTCAAATAGCTGTCACCATGATCAATGATAATAAGTAGGCCGTAGCCTTTTAGCCAGTTGGCAAACACCACTTGTCCATCATGCACCGCTTGTACGGAACTACCTGCCTTGGCTTTGATCAACCAGCCGTTTTCGCTGAGTGGAAAGTCATCTTGCTGGGTGCCAAAGCGGTTGAGAATCGTGCCATGCAAAGGCCAGTTAAGTTTGCCTTGGCGTGCCACAAAGGGTAGGCCTTGGTTTTTCAATTGGGCTTTTTTAAGGGCTATTTCTAGCTGTTCTAATAGGTCTTGAATCTGTTCTTTGGCGGCGTTGCTATCAGACAATTTGCGTGTTTTAGATTGGCGTTGCTGGTGTAATTTACTTGCCGCATTTTGCTGTTGTTGGCGAGCTTGTACTAGCTTGTCTTCCTGTTGCTGAAGTTCGGCTAGCTCTTGTTGCAAAGCTAGCTCATTGTCGGCCTGTTGTTGCTGTACTTGGTTTAAAGATTCAAGGCTGTTGCGATAGGCAGCTAGCTGCTCTGCCTGGGCCTGATGCAGGTAACGAAAGTAAGCCATCATGCGGCTAGCATCGGCGGCGTCGGTCAATGAAAACAGTAGGCCGCTTTGCTGCCGTTGCTGCATTTGGTATTGCTGGCGAATGTGTCCGGCCAGGGCTACCTCTTGTTCAAATAAACTGTCTTGTAGTTGGCTGGCTTGCTCTTGTAGCGCTTGGCCATCCTTGCGCAGTTTATCAAGAGCGGCTTGGCGGTGGCTCATTTGTTTGCTAAGGCTACTGATCTGCCGTTCGCTGTTGGCCAGTTCTTGATTGAGTGTGGAGGCTTTTAGCTGCGACTTTTTGAGCCAGCTTTGTAGGTTTTTGATGTCACCTTGCAAGGCTTGCATGCGTTGTTCCAGTTGCGCTTGTTCGGCGCTACTGGTTTGGATAGCCGCAGTGGCTGTTGTGGTCAGCAAAGCAGAACCTAGCAACACCAAAGCTACGATGCTTGTGCCTAGGCGCGTGCCCGCCAATCTAGCCAGGTTATATAGACAAAATTGGGGGCTCGTTGTGCCGCGCATCAGGGGCTTTATACGTTGCTTAGCAACGACTGTCCGGTCATTTCAGTAGGTTGCTCCAGCCCCATCATATGCAACAAGGTAGGTGCAATATCGGCCAGTACGCCAGCTTGTAACTGGCGTGTTGCCGTTGCGGCGCTGGCATTGCTTACGTATACCAAAGGTACAGGCCAGGCGGTGTGCGCCGTGTGCGGCTGCCCTGTGGTGGGGTTTTGCATGAGTTCTACGTTGCCGTGATCGGCCGTTACCAAGGCTTCGCCACCAACGGTATTGAGGGCATCAATAACCCGGTGCAGGCAGCCGTCTACGGCTTCAACAGCGGCCACAGCGGCGTCAAATTTGCCGGTGTGGCCAACCATGTCAGCGTTGGCAAAGTTGCATACAATCAGGTCATAGGTGCCGGATGCAATGGCGGCCACTAGTTTGTCGGTCACTTCAGGGGCGCTCATTTCAGGTTGCAGATCATAGGTGGCAACGTTGGGTGAGGCAATCAGTTCACGGGTTTCGCCGCTGTATAGGGCCTCTTGGCCGCCACTGAAGAAGAAGGTGACGTGGGCGTACTTTTCTGTTTCTGCGATGCGCAGTTGCTGCATGCCTTGGTTGGCAATGACTTCGCCTAGGTCATTGGCAATAGCCTGAGGAGGGAAGGCGCAAACGCATACTTTGCCTAGGTCGGCACTGTATTCTGTGAGCATGACATAATCGGCCAGCTGCACAGGCTCGCCGAGGTCAAAGCCATCGAAACCGGGTTCGACAAATGCACGTGTCATTTGGCGTGAGCGGTCCGGACGGAAGTTCATGCAAATAATGGCATCGCCATGGTTGATGGTGGATGCTGTGCGGTTTTCGTCAAGTATCACGCAGGGGGCTACAAATTCGTCGTTTTCGTCACGCGCATACGCCGCGGCAAGGGCCGCTTGTGCGTTATCATAAGTGTAGGCAGCTTGGCCGTGGCGCATGGCGTTGTACGCAGGCTCTACGCGTTCCCAGCGCTGGTCTCGGTCCATAGCGTAATAACGGCCACTGAGGCTACCAATACGGCCGCCTACTGCGGCAAGAGCGGCTTCTATTTTGGCTAAAAAGGGTTCTGCCGAACGCGGGGGCGTGTCGCGGCCATCTAACCAGGCATGTAAGACAATATTGTTTGCGCCACGTTGTTTGGCCATGCGGCAGGCCGCAATAATGTGGTCTTGGTGGCTATGTACGCCGCCATCGGATAGCAGGCCGCAGATATGGACGCTACCGTTGTTGGCAATGGCTTTGTCCATGGCATTAGCGATGACCTGGTTGTCAAAAAAGTCGCCATCCACAATGGCTTTACCAATGCGGGTAAAGTTTTGATACACAATGCGGCCAGCGCCGATGTTCATATGACCTACTTCTGAGTTGCCCATTTGTCCATCTGGCAAGCCAACATCTGGCCCGGCTGTGCCTACTAGGGTATGTGAGTACTGGTCTAGCATGCGGTCCCAAGTAGGGGTGTTGGCGGCTTTGATGGCATTGGAGGCAGAGCTTTCACTTTGGCCCCAACCATCAAGAATGATGAGGGCTTTGGTTGCTTTTTTGGTCATGGGTCTCAGGTAGCGTCTCGGGTAGAGTGGATGAGTGCTGCAATCAGCATAAATTTAGGCTTGATATTTTACCATCGTGCCCCCAATTAAGCCATGTTGAGGGAGTTGAATTGGGCTTTTGGCCTGCTTCTTAGCGCACTATTAGTTGTCATGCTATTTCAGAGTCGCAAAATTCATTATATAACTGTGATGGCGCGGTTTTAAAGGCGGCAGATTGTGTATAATGCCCGCTGGTTTTTATATTTAACTTAGCTGCAATGGTAGCTAAGCATGCAAGCAAGGTAATTGGGTAAGGTAATTATGGATCGTGTAATCGAGTTCTCTATAAATCATTGGGATATGGTCTTGGCATTGTTGGCAACGGTTGCCATGCTGATCTTTACCGAGCGTCGTAAAGCGGCACCTTCGGTGACGCCGCAGCAAGCCACGGTAATGGGCAATAACGACGACACTTTGATGCTGGATATACGTAGTGCCGCAGACTATAAAACTGGCCGTGTCCTTAACTCCAAAAACATTCCTTTTGCTGAGTTAAGCAAGCGTATGGATGACTTGCAAAAGCACCGTGATAAGCCGGTTGTACTGATCTGTAAAACTGGCCAAACAGCCGGTAGCGCTGCCAACATATTACGCAAAGACGGCTATACTAAGGTGTACCGTATGACGGGCGGCATGGTGGAATGGACCAACCAAGGCCTACCTCTGGCGCGTAAATAAAAGCGTTATGAACAAGGTCGGTCTACTGATACAGAGGAAAACAAGATGACAGCTCAAGTAACTATTTACAGTTCTGACTTGTGTGGGTTTTGCTTTCGTGCCAAGCGCTTGTTGCAAAGCAAGCAGGTGGCATACGAGGAAATCAACGTTGACGGTAACATGGAAAAACGTCGTGTGATGATGACCATTACCGGCGCTCGTACGGTACCTCAAATTATTATAAATGGGCAGTCCGTAGGTGGCTGTGATGAACTATATGCCTTAGAACGAGGCAGTCAATTGGATGCCTTGTTGGCATAATAGGAGTTTTTAATGAGCGAACAAGAAACCGGCGCAGCAGCACAAGAAGCACAAGCGTCTGAGCAACCACAAATTTTGATTCAACGCGTGTACCTAAAAGACATGTCTTTTGAATCTCCAGCTTCACCGCAATCTTTTGCGGCTGATTGGAAGCCAGAAATTGGCGTTGAGCTGAATAGCCAAACTCGTCAAATTGGCGACACAGCGTTTGAAGTTGTGCTTAATTTGACCATTACTGCCAAGTCCGAAGAAAACGTTATGTATTTGGCTGAAGTGCAGCAAGCTGGCTTGTTCCACATTGCTAACGTACCACAAGAAGCCATGGGTCAGGTTTTGGGTGCTTTCTGCCCTAACATCTTGTTCCCTTATGCCCGCGAAGCAGTAGATAACTTGGTTTCTCGTGGTAGCTTCCCAACATTGATGTTAGCGCCAGTTAACTTTGATGCTTTGTATGCACAGAACATGGCACAGCAGGCTGCGGCGGCAGAAGCTGGCGCTGGCGAAACTGAAGCCGAAGCAACTACCCACTAAATAAGTTTAGGGACAGGCACTTTTTGCCCGCTGCGCGGACCAACAAGAGCCAGTCCCCGCAGTGACTAGGGACTGGCTTTTTTCCGAAGGAAAAGTGCCTGTCCCGTTATTGTCATTTCCTGCCCTGTTATTGCTATTTACTCTGCGCCGGCAAAATCCAACTGCCGCCATGCTTCGTACACCACAATCGCTGCACAATTCGACAAGTTCAAGCTTCGGCTAGTGCCCTTCATTGGCAGGCGTAAACGCTCGTCACATTGGCTACGAATAGCTTCTGGCAAGCCTCGGCTTTCCGGCCCAAATACCACTGCATCACCGGCTTGAAAAGCAATTTTGCTATAGCAATCGCTACCCTTAGTGGTCAATGCCAATAGACGCTCTGGTTGAGTCTGCTCAATAAACTCGGCAAAGTTTTCATGCACCTGCATATGGGCCCATTCGTGGTAATCCAAACCAGCACGGCGCATGGCCTTGTCTTCAAGGTTAAAGCCTAGTGGCTTTATCAGATGCAGTTGAAAACCCGTGTTGGCACACAAGCGAATAATGTTGCCCGTATTGGGTGGAATTTCTGGTTCGA
Organism: Oceanospirillaceae bacterium; assembly: GCA_003521845.1. Lineage (GTDB taxonomy): Bacteria > Pseudomonadota > Gammaproteobacteria > Pseudomonadales > Balneatricaceae > Njordibacter. Next base: position 10,723 of record DPHB01000032.1, read on the forward strand.
ATAAAACAACGTGTAGCATAGTGCTTGGTGTCAAATTGTAAGGGCTGCAAATGATAGCACTTGCTAATGCGTTTACAAAATAGATTTGGATGATGTCGGTGATGCTATAAGGTTAATGTTTGGGAGGTAGGGGCAACTTTTTTCCATGTAACAAGTTGTGGCAAATTACCCAGAAGTTTACTTTCTTGGCTTTACTGGGGCGGCTAGGTAAAGCATATGCACTTTCAATGTGAAAGCGGAGTTTTCCTTTCTGTTTCCATGTTCGATACACTATTTGATAATAGAGGCTTGCGCCGTCTTTTGTATGAATTTTGCAGCTACAATATCGGCTATAACCTCCGTGGTAGCAAAATTGATTTGGTAGTGTGGCAATTATTTGTGGAATATTTAGAGAAAGCTCATAGCGCTGTATATCGAATACACGTAAATCCGAGGTTGGAAATGGGTATTGATGCGGCAAATCAATAGTTTCATTTTTTAGGTAGGAGCGTGTAAACACATGATGGGAAAAGGTGAAGTAGAGAGTGTAATTTTCTGCTCTTGTTGGGTGAGAGAATTGATGTTTACAGGCCCTGAGGTGAGGGAAATCAATAACCGTTTCTTGATAGAGAAATGGCTTCCAAAATTGATATGCATTATCTGCAAGGTTGAATACACGACTTTTCATTAAAGCAAATTCCTTTTGCCATAAATAACAAAGGCTCCAACTAGGGAGCCTTCGCCAAGAAAAAATCTTGGATTCAGAACGTCATTACCGGGCACAGCCTCGACCATCTAGGTTACGTGGTGTCATGTACTATTATGAACATGTCTGCTACACCAATGGATCTATTGTAAGCGAAAATCCATTGCTGATCAATTTAGTCTATTTCGTTAAGCATTATTCCCAGCTACTGGCTGCTTCTACACGATCAAAGGCAATGCTGTAGGGGGCGCTGGTAAGCTGTTGAATGCTCTTTGGTCTGCCCTGTTCATCAAACTCTATTAAGCCTATGCCTTCGGCATTGAGTAGGCGTTGGCCAGAGCGGCGATGGTCGGGTTTGCGTGGGGTGATGCGCATATTGCGACGACGGGTAAAGCCGTTTAGGGGCGAGCGTGGTGAGAACAGCCAGCGGTTTAACAAATCAAAGGTGCTCAGTAGTTTGTCAGGAAAGCTGTTACGCATGCCGCTGCTACACACTTGCCAAACATGTGGGCCTTCTGTGTGTCCCCTCAGGGCTACATCATAGACAAAGGAGTAGTGCACATCACCGGATAGCACAGTAAAGTTTTGTGGTGTATCGGTGTGGCGAAAGATATCCAATATGCCCTTGGCCGTGCCTGGGTGTGACATCCAGTTTTCGGCATCTACGGTTAGGGGCTTGCCAAAGAAGGTGAAGATGCGTTGTATTACTTCAATCAGTTTAACGCCAAATATGGGTGCTGCTGAGGCCAGTATAACGGAGTCTTTGCCTTGCAAGCGCTCTTGTAGTTCGACTAGGGCTTCCCAATCTAGTAGGCCCGATGGTTGATTGGCATCTGCTTCTGAGCGCCAGCGGCGTGTGCGCGTATCTAGCACTACCAGTGCTGGCTGATAATCCCAATCATAGTCCCAGCCTTGAAAGCGGATAAGCTCGTCAATGCAGTGGTCATGCTGCTCGCTGCCTGGTTGTAACAGGCTCTGGCTAATGCTGTTGAGCATGGTCGGTGAGAATTTATCCGGCGCGTTGCCCCAGCCTTGGGCAATACAATAGGCCATGAGGCCATTGCCAATCATGCGGCGCGATAGGTTGTTGTTGTATACGGCCTGTTCCCAGGCTAGGTTTAAATTCCAGTCGTCAGAAATGTCATGGTCATCAAAGATCATGGCGCAGGGTAGGTGTGCCATAGTGCGAGCGGCGGCGGGCAATAATGTCACGAACTCGTCGATGGCTAATTTTTCTTTGTGGTAGCGCTTTAGGTCCTCTGGATTGATGCCGTCTGGGGTTGTTAGGTGTATGAGTTGCCATGGTGTGGGCGACCAAACTAGCAAATACATCAATATGTATTCACCCAGGCTGATCAAATGGTTGTGAGCGTTAACACTAGTGAAAACAGGCTTTTCGGCACCGCTGAATAGGGCTTCTATAACGCCTTTGTGGGTGTTTTTGGGTAGCAGGGTGTGACGCTGGTAAAAGTTCTTTGGGTGTTGATATAGGTCGTTACTGGTGCCTACCCCATGCTTAGCTAAGCAAGGGAGCGGTTCTTGATAAACCCCAAGTATGTCACTTAATTGATGTATGGCTTGTAGCAGCGGCGCAGCGACATCATCGGCGTAAATTTGGTCGCCGGACATCAGCAGCAAGGATGGCCACTGGGTTTTGCTTGTGGGGCTGTTGGACTGCAAGTCAGCGAGTAGCTGGTCGGCTTGGGCAAGGCCGTCGGTGCCAGCGTGGTGTGGCTTGCGGCACGAACCGTGCAAAATGCTTGCTACTTGGGGCTTTACCTGGAAACGCGGTAAGGACTGCTGGGCATGCACTAGCAAAGGTGCGAGTTGTTTTAGCGCTTGCCAGCTGAGATGGTGTTGATCATGGGGCAGTAGCAGTAGGTTGTAATCAATAAATTGGTTTACTGGTAGTTCGGTAGACAGTTCGAAATGCAGCAATACAATGTGCAGGTGTTGGCCCACGCGCAGGTCGGTATAGCCATCTTGCCCGGGACTAAGTTGGTAGCTTTGTGGCGCCTGGTCAGCTGGTGTATGTAGTTGCAGCTGAACACTGCAGGGGCTGCGGGTTGCCAGCCAGATATTGATTTCTTGGCGGGTGGTTTTACGTAAGATAGGCCCGGCTAGCAGGCTGGGTATAGCGTCTGTTGTCATGCCGAATAGTGTAGCCTAATTGCCGGCCAATTAAAGCGCCAGCATCAGCTTTTACTCAATTTTTATCTTGTTGGTATTTGCGCTTTTAGTTGTCTTAGGTTTCTGTATCAGGAAGGTCGCCTATATCGAGTTCTTTCAGCTTGCGGGTTAAGGTATTGCGCCCCCAGCCAAGCAGCTCTGCGGCTTCACGTTTACGCCCACCTGTATGCGATAGGGCAATGTTAATCATGGTGCGCTCAAACTCTGGTAGGGCTTCATCCAATATGCCCTGGCTGCCAGCTTGCAGTTGTGTGCGGGCCCATGTAGAAAGTAAGTCTTGCCATTTTTGACTTGGGGTAGACTGTTGTACAGACTGTAGCTCTGGTGGCAAATCACTGATAAGTATCTTGCTGCCGGCGCCCATAACGCTAAGCCAGCGGCATAGGTTTTCTAGCTGGCGCACATTGCCTGGCCAATCTAGTTGTTGCAAATAAGCGGCAGTCTCTGGTGCAAGAAGCTTGGCTTCTACGCCTAACTCTTGGGCTGTCTTGGTGAGGAAGTGCTCGGCTAGGGCTGGTATGTCTTCGTTGCGCTGTGACAGGTTGGGCACCTGTATGCGGATTACATTTAAACGGTGGAATAAGTCTTCGCGGAACAATCCTTGTTCCACACGGCTATTTAGGTCCTGGTGGGTGGCGGCAATAATGCGCACGTCTACCTTGACTGATGTGTGGCCGCCGACGCGATAAAATTCACCGTCGGCGAGTACCCGCAAGAGGCGAGTTTGCGCTTCGGCTGGCATGTCGCCAATTTCATCCAAAAACAGGGTGCCGCCATGGGCTTGCTCAAAGTGGCCTTTACGCTGGTTCGCGGCACCTGTAAAGGCGCCTTTTTCGTGACCAAACAATTCTGACTCAATCAAATCTTTCTGGATGGCCGCCATATTCAAAGGTATAAAAGGCTTGTTAGAGCGTGGGCTATGTTGGTGCACAGCTTGGGCGATTAGCTCTTTGCCGGTACCTGATGCGCCGTTGATCATAACGGTCATGTTGGACTGTGAGAGGCGGCCAATAGCCCGAAACACTTCCTGCATGGCTGGCGCTTCACCAATTAGGTGGCTAGGCTTGGTGTTGCCGCTGGTGGTTGTTGCTGTGCTGCTTTGCGCCGCTTGCTCGGCACTAAATTGTAGGCCGCGGCGTACTAGAGCGATGGCTTCGTCAATATCAAAGGGTTTTGGAAGGTAGTCAAATGCACCGCCTTGGTAGGCGGTAACGGCGCTGTCTAGGTCTGAGTGGGCCGTCATAATTATGACGGGGATGTGCGGCAGACTGGTTTGCAATTCTTGCAGTAACGAGAAGCCGTCCATCTCTGGCATGCGAATATCGCTGATGATGAGTTGTGGTGTCTGTTGCTGCGTGGCCGCTAGAAGTTCGCCTGCTTGGGCAAAGCTGCGAAAGCTAATATTGGCTTGCTGTAGGGCTTTTTCTAGCACCCAGCGGATGGCGCTGTCGTCATCGACTAGCCAAACTTGTTCGCTCATGGCTCTTGTCTCGCTCACGGCTGTCCCTCCATGGGAATGTATATATGAAAACAGGTGTTACCTGGTTTGCTGTCGCATTCAATAAGGCCGTTGTGTTGTGCAACTAGATTTTGCGCAATGCTCAAACCTAGGCCTGTACCTTGGGCGCGGTGGGTGATCATGGGAAAAAATATTTCGTCTTTTATGTCTGGGCTAATGCCTGGGCCGTTGTCGCAAATGCTTACGCGGCACACCAAGCGGTGGTTGTGGTTGCCAATAGTGAAGCGTCGGGCGGCACGGGTTTGCAGGCGGATGCTTGCCGCTTGTGTTGGGTTTTCTTGCAATGCCTGTAGGGCGTTGCGGCCAATATTGAGAAACACCTGCATGAGTTGATTGGCGTCGAGCATCAGTTCTGGCAGGCTGGGGTCATAATCTTTGATAAGCTGAATTTGATTCCCAGCTTCGGCAGCAAGTAGCTTGTAGGTCTTGTCTAGTACTTGGTGGATATTGCTGCTTTGTTTTTGCGTTTGGCGCTGCGGGCCAAGCAAGCGATCCACTAGGTCGCGCAAACGATCGGCTTCAGAAATAATAACGTGGGCGTATTCTTGTAGTTCTTGGCAGGCTTTAGGGTTGTCGAGCTGGGTTTCAATTTCGCGTTCTAATAGTTGAGCTGCACCACGAATACCTCCGAGGGGGTTTTTGATCTCGTGGGCTAGGTTGCGTACTAGGTTGGCTGATGACTGGCGGCGGCTGTGCATAAGCTCGCCACGGCTTAGACGTGAAAAGCGATCTAAAGTTTGGATTTCTAGTGCCAGATATTGCTGGTCCTCAATGGGGGTGCCAGTAAGGTCAATGAGCATTACAGGATGGCCAGCTAACTTCACCTTGACTTCGCGGCTAGTAAAAGATTGGCCTTGGCTAAGGCTAGCTTTAAACTGGGCAAGTAGTCTGGGTTCTAGTTGTAAAACTTGTTCTAGGGCTGTGCCATGGGCTTGTTGAGAGCTCATGAGTAGCAGGGTTTGTGCGGCCTGGTTTAAGTCTTGAATGTGCAGTTGTTGGTCTAATAAAATCACAGCCGTACTGAGCTGGTCCACCAGGTTGGCAGGTTGCGTACGATGTGAATTGTGTAGGCTCATAGGCATTGATTATACACGCACTATTTTGGTGCGCATGGTTTTTTTGCATTTTGCTAGATGGGTTTGGGTATAAACAAAAAACCCTCTGAGTGAGAGGGCTTTTTATTAGCTAGCTCACTGCGTACTTAGCAAGAGTAGTAAAGGTCAAATTCAACTGGGTGAGTGACGCTGTTTACTGCTTCTACTTCACCACGCTTAAGGTTAACGTATCCTTCGATCATGGACTCAGTAAATACGCCGCCACGAGTTAAGAACTCATGGTCTGCTTCTAGTGCGTCTAGAGCTTGCTCTAGGCTACTAGCTACAGTTGGGATAGCTGCTGCTTCTTCTGCCGGTAGGTCATACAAGTCCTTGTCGGCTGCATCGCCTGGGTGGATCTTGTTTTGGATACCGTCAAGGCCGGCCATCATCAAGGCTGCGAAGCACAAGTATGGGTTGGCAGTTGGATCAGGGAAACGTACTTCTACGCGACGACCCTTCGGGTTGCTTACGTATGGGATACGGATAGACGCAGAGCGGTTACGGGCAGAGTAAGCCAGCATAACAGGTGCTTCAAAGCCAGGAACCAAACGCTTGTAGGCGTTAGTAGAGGCGTTGGTGAAAGCGTTAAGGGCGCGAGCGTGCTTAATAACACCACCGATGTAGTGTAGCGCCATTTCGGAAAGACCGCCGTAGCCGTCGCCGTTAAACAGGTTTACACCGTCCTTAGCGATAGACATGTGTACGTGCATGCCAGAACCGTTGTCACCAACGATTGGCTTAGGCATGAAAGTAGCCGTCTTTCCATAAGCGTGAGCGACGTTGTGTACACAGTACTTAGTGATCTGTACTTCGTCAGCCTTGCGTACTAGGGTGTTAAACTTAGTGCCGATTTCGTTTTGGTTAGCCGTTGCCACTTCGTGGTGGTGTACTTCAATTTCAACGCCCATGGCTTCCATAGCGTCACACATTGCACCACGCATGTCGTGGGAAGAGTCTACTGGTGGTACTGGGAAGTAGCCGCCTTTAACGCCTGGACGGTGACCGGTGTTACCGCCTTCGATAGTCGCATTGGACTGCCATGCGGCTTCTTCGGAGTTGATTTCGTACATGGCGCCAGACATGTCGGCTTTCCATTTAACGTCGTCAAATACGAAAAACTCTGGCTCAGGGCCGAAGAAAGCTGTGTCACCGATACCGGTGGACTTTAGGTATTCTTCTGCACGCTGGGCAACAGAACGTGGGTCGCGATCATAGCCTTGCATAGTGCTTGGCTCGATAACGTCGCAACGTAAGTTTAGAGTAGAGTCTTCGGTGAATGGGTCCATTACCGCAGAGCTGTCATCAGGCATGATGATCATGTCGGATTCGTTGATGCCTTTCCAGCCAGCAACAGAAGAACCGTCAAACATCTGGCCTTCGCTAAAGAAGTCTTCGTCTACAGTTCTAGCAGGAATAGTAACGTGCTGTTCCTTACCCTTGGTGTCGGTGAAGCGTAGGTCGACCCAACGAACATCATTGTCCTGGATCATTTTCAATGTATTTGAAGACATCATGTCTCTCCATGTTGGCCAGCTTCTGGCTGGGTTGGTTATCACGATTTGTTTGTGCAGTAAGCACTCTAGCGTGTTGCTAGCGCAGGGTAAAGGCGACTTTCATCTTAGTTCCTGCTTTAAGCTCGCATTTTCACATATCTATATAGCAACCGCCGTGCCAACTTAATGCGCAAGGTCGAAAAATCGAGCATTTAGCAGTTAAATTGATGCGCTTTTGCGAACAGACTAATAAAGCGTCGCTATTTTACGCTTTAATGGGGCTTATTTCATCTTTCTATGCGGCTGGGTCGCGCTAAGCTGGTGCGTTGTGTGAGCGGGTTAGGGGTGGTTGCGGATAAATGGGTGCAATTTGGTGCGTACGGCTAGTATTTTGCACTAATATAGTGCGCTATGGGTGTGTTGCTAGCTTATGGGAAAATAATTCCTTTTTTCATGGCTTATAATGGCTGAAGGTGGGCCTAGCGCTTATAACTTATAGGTAATTAGTGGTATAATTCGCGCGCGAAATTTATAGGCCCTGTCGGTACTGCTGTTAGGGCTTTTATTATCCCTCCCATTTAATAGGGAGGCTTGGAGTCAAAACATGATCGAAATGCTAAGAAACGTGGCCATTGTTGCCCACGTAGACCATGGTAAAACCACCTTGGTAGACAAATTGCTGGAACAGTCCGGTACTCTAGATCGTCGTGATCAGGGCTCCGAGCGTATCATGGACTCCAATGACCAGGAAAAGGAACGTGGTATCACCATCCTGGCCAAGAATACGGCTATCAACTGGAACGACTACCATATCAATATCGTAGACACACCGGGACACGCCGACTTCGGTGGTGAAGTAGAGCGTGTATTGTCCATGGTAGATTGCGTATTACTTTTGGTTGATGCCGTTGATGGCCCCATGCCGCAAACGCGTTTTGTAACACAAAAAGCATTCCAGCAGGGTTTGAGTCCCATCGTTGTTATCAACAAGATTGACCGCCCTGGCGCACGTCCTGATTGGGTAATGGATCAAGTATTTGATCTGTTTGACTCGCTGGGTGCTACCGATGAGCAGTTGGACTTCCCTGTAGTTTATGCATCGGCTCTTAACGGTATTGCTGGCCTAGAAGCTGACGACATGGCGGAAGACATGACGCCATTGCTAGAAATGCTAGTAGAAAAAGTAAAGGCGCCAGAAGTGAACGCAGACGGTCCTTTGCAAATGCAAATATCGGCTCTGGATTACTCCAGCTATGTTGGTGTAATTGGTGTTGGCCGTGTAACCCGTGGCCAAATCAAAGCGGGTCAGCAAGTTATGGTCGTTGATGCTGATGGCAAGGCGCGTAAAGCCAAGCTACAGCAAGTGATGAGCTACTTGGGCTTGGAGCGTATTGATGTGCCAACGGTTGAAGCGGGTAACATTTGCTGTATCACTGGTATTGACGGCCTAAGCATTTCCGATACTATTTGTGCTGTTGATTGTGTAGAAGCATTACCACCTTTGAGTGTTGATGAGCCAACGGTTTCCATGACCTTCCAGGTTAATGATTCGCCGTTTGCTGGCAAAGACGGCAAGTATGTAACTAGCCGTAACATTAAAGAGCGTCTTGAGCGTGAATTGATTCATAACGTGGCACTGCGTGTTGAGCAAGGTGCTACCCCTGACCAGTTTATCGTTTCTGGCCGTGGTGAATTGCATTTGTCGGTGTTGATCGAAACCATGCGTCGTGAAGGCTTTGAGCTAGGTGTGTCCCGCCCTCAAGTTATCCAAAAAGAAATGGATGGCGTGATGATGGAACCGTACGAAGCGGTATTGATTGACTGTGAAGACGAACACACCGGTTCCTTGATGGAAGAGATGGGTCGTCGTAAGGCCGAAATGACTAACATGGAGCCAGACGGCAAGGGGCGTACGCGCCTTGAGTTTGTTGTGCCTTCACGTGGTTTGATTGGTTTCCGTGGTCAGTTCCTAACCCTTACCTCTGGTAGTGGCGTTATGACTTCTGTATTTGATCACTATGGTGAAGTGAAGCAGGGTGCTATGGCAGAGCGTCAAAATGGCGTCTTGGTGTCTATGGTTAAAGGTAAGGTCTTGGCCTTTGCTTTGTTTAACCTGCAAGACCGTGGCCGCTTGATGATCGAACCTAACATCGACGTATACGAAGGTATGTTGATCGGTGTACACAGCCGTAGCAATGACTTGGTCGTTAACCCAACTAAGGGTAAGCAGTTGACCAACATCCGTGCCGCTGGTACTGATGAAAACATTCAGCTGACACCACCTATTCGTCACTCGCTAGAGCAAGCGCTAGAATTCATCGAAGATGATGAGTTGGTTGAAGTAACGCCGAACTTTATTCGTCTACGTAAGAAGCTTTTGTTAGAGCATGAGCGTAAGCGCGCATCACGTGGCGGTTAATGCATACATAGTATGTATAAAAAGGGCGGCCGTAAGGTCGCCCTTTTTTGTGCTAAGGTTAAATATATAGCGGTGTGGTAAGTGCTAGCAGGAACTTCTTCTATATATAGGAGTCTTGACTAGTAGGCGAGTTAGGAAATGGACATGTTTAAAAAAATAATTATAAGTGGCTTGTGTGGCTTTGTGATGGCCTGTGGCAGTGTGGATGTAAATGATAGTCCTTTGGCTGTGGCGGGCTTCACGGGGCTGTATGAGTCCTTTAGTTGCGATCAGTTGTATTCTGAAGCGCGCAGGGTAGCAAGCCAAATGGAAGTGCTGGCGGGAGATTATAATGATGAAGTGCAGCGTTCAAGAATGGAGTTTGTCGGCGGTGTGGTTTATTGGCCAATTTTGTTTTTTGTGGATGACAATGCAGATGAAGGCGCAGCCGACGAGTATGCCCAGTTAAAGGCGCGGTTAGATAAGCTGGCGCACTGGATGGTGGAGAAGTCTTGTCGAGCTAGCGGTGGCTAGAGGTATAAACAGTCAGGCAATAAAAAAGCAGCTCTTAGGAGCTGCTTTCTGAGGCTGTTTTTATTTTTATTGGCAAGCCTTTAAGGGTGTCTGTTTTTCTTATGACGCTTATTATTTTTATTTGCGTTGGAGGGCATACTAGCAACATTCTGCATGAAGTCTAATAATTAATTGGAATATGTTAATAATTTTATAGAATATTGCATTATCTGCATTTAGAGTAAAGATGTAGCGTTTTCAAATTTTACTTATATAAGCTTGAAAATAAACGTAATTTTGCGTTGATATAATTTAAACAAGCGTTTAATCTTAGTGCGAATTAATGCTAATTTTTAGCTAAAACTTTATTATAGGAACACTTGCAAGCATGGCTACAGTAAGTATTTGTTACCCGCATCAGCGCACTAGTGAGCAGGCTCGAGAGGCGGCGGATACCTTCGCCGGCAAGCTGTCGGCAAAATTAGGGGTTGAATGCGCGTGGCAGGGCGATACCATGACTTTACAGCGTCAGGGTGTTAATGGCGAATTGGTGCTAAGTGAAGGTGAGGTTAATATTGAGCTAAAGTTGGGTATGATGCTGACGCCTATGAAAGGCCAGATTGAAGCTGAGATACAGCGTCAGTTAGCGAAGTATTTGGGCTAGATTTATAATAAAGGGACAGGCACTCTCCTAACGGAAAAAGCCAGCCCCCTGTCCGAGCCTGTGGGGACTGGCTCTTGTTTGGTTGCGTAGCAAACAAAAAGTGCCTGTCCCTTATTTAGCGTCTTTAAAGAATGTACTGGCTCAAATCCTGGTCCTGTACCAAATCTTGTAGATTCTGCTCGACATAAGCTTGGTTAACCACCACCTTGGCGCCCTGGGCTTGGTTGGCTTCAAAAGACAGGTCTTCAAGCAAGCGCTCCATCAAGGTGTGCAAGCGACGTGCACCAATGTTTTCGGTATTCTCGTTCACTTCAAAGGCTAATTCCGCTAAGCGTGTTATGCCATCTTCGCTAAACTCAAGGTCAACACCTTCAACACCCAGCAAGGCTTGGTACTGTTCCGTTAGGGAGTAGTTTGGCTCGGTCAAAATGCGGGCAAAATCTTCTGGCTTGAGGGCGTTAAGTTCAACGCGAATGGGTAGGCGGCCTTGTAGTTCAGGTATTAAGTCAGAAGGCTTAGCCAAATGGAAAGCGCCTGAGGTGATGAACAAGATGTGATCTGTTTTTACCATGCCGTACTTGGTGCTGACGGTGCAGCCTTCAATGAGCGGCAATAGGTCGCGCTGTACGCCTTCGCGAGATACGTCACCACTGGTGCCGCCTTCTTGTTTCTTGGCAATTTTGTCGATCTCGTCAAGGAATACGATACCATTTTGTTCTACAGCTTCTAAAGCCTGCTGCTTGATATCATCTTCCTTAATCAATTGGGAAGCTTCTTCATCTTGCAGTTGCTTGCGCGCGTCCTTGATCTTTATCTTGCGGCTTTTCTTGCGATCTTGGCCCATATTGGAAAACATGCTTTGTAGCTGGTTGGTCATTTCTTCCATACCAGGGGGGGCCATGATTTCTACGCCGGCGGGCGTGACGGACATTTCGATATCGATTTCCTTGTCATCTAGCTGACCTTCGCGTAATTTCTTACGGAATACTTGGCGCGTACTAGAGTCTTGGCTTGCTTCTTCGCCGCGGGCAGGGGGCAACAGTGCATCAAGGATGCGATCTTCAGCCCGATCGGCAGCGTCGTTGCCGACCTTGTCCATGGCCTGCTCACGCAGCATTTTGATGGCTGTTTCGACTAGGTCGCGAATAATCGATTCAACATCGCGTCCAACATAGCCAACTTCGGTGAACTTGGTGGCCTCGATCTTGATAAAGGGTGCGTTGGAAAGCTTGGCTAAGCGTCGTGCAATCTCGGTTTTGCCGACCCCGGTTGGGCCAATCATCATGATGTTTTTGGGGGCGATTTCAGCGCGCATGTCGGTATCTAGTTGCATGCGGCGCCAGCGGTTGCGCAAAGCGATAGCAACGGCGCGTTTGGCCGAAGCTTGGCCAATAATGTGTTGATCTAGCTTGCTAACTATTTGGGCAGGAGTTAGGTTCGACATATTAGTTCCTAAATATCCAAAGACTCGACAGTGGTGTGGTGGTTGGTAAAGACGCAAATGTCAGCGGCAATAGAAAGGCTTTTTTCAACAATTTCTTGCGCGCTAAGGTCGGTATTCTTGAGTAGTGCGGTAGCGGCAGCCTGGGCGTAGTTGCCGCCAGAGCCAATAGCAATCAAGCCTTCTTCTGGTTCTACCACATCGCCGTTGCCAGTAATGATCAAAGACGCTTCTTGGTTGGCTACCACCAGCATGGCTTCTAGTTTGCGCAGAGCGCGATCGCTGCGCCAATCTTTGGCAAGCTCAACAGCGGAGCGTACTAGCTGTCCATGGTGCTTTTGTAGTTGCGCTTCAAAGCGTTCGAATAGGGTGAAAGCATCGGCTGTGCCACCAGCAAAACCGGCTATAACTTGGTCTTGGTAAAGGCGGCGCACTTTGCGGGCGTTGCCCTTCATGACTGTGTTGCCTAAGGAAACCTGGCCATCACCACCGAGTACGACCTTGTCGCCACGGCGTACGGATACAATTGTTGTCACAGAGTTACTCCATTAATAGCTAATGTTCTATTAATGGAGTTGGAGTTGGCGAATTCAAGACCCGTTTTAGGCGTTAGTGGCTATTTGCGATTGATGCGCAAGGGGGCAATGTTGTTTTGCGCCAGTGTGTCTTCGGCTTTGTTGAGCATAGACCGGTTGGCAAATGGGCCAAGGCGTACTCGGTACCAAATAGTGCCACTGCTAGCGGTGGTTTTTTCGGTGATCACATTAGGTAGGTTTAGTAGGATTAGCTTGGCGCGCATGCGCTCGGCATCCTTGAGGTGGCGAAAAGAGCCTGCTTGCAACAAGGTGTTGGTTTTTTTGTTGGGGTCCTTGGGGGTGGACTTGTACGCGTCCACTGCTTGTGGCTGTACTTGGCTCTCAGGTAGCAGGTTATAAAAGTCAAAATTGCTTTTATCTGCTTGCTTGTTACTGTCCGGGGCCGTTTTAGGCTTAGGGCTAGTGAGGGCTGCTTTCGGTGCTATAGGCGCGCTGCTGGCCGCTTTACTTGGTGCTGGGGCCGCTTGATCCTTAGGCTGTTGTGCTAAGTACCATAAGCCACCAGCAAAACCAACGGCCATGATGAGCGTCAATAAAGTACGCACAGGCGATGCTTTGCTGTTGGCTTTTTTCTTGGATTTTTTGCCGCGGGCGTAATCTCGAGCCATGTTACATTTTTTCCGGTGCGTCTACGCCGAGTAGTTGCAAGCCATTGGCCAGTACTTGGCGCGTGGCGTTGCTTAAGGTCAGGCGGGCGTTGCGCAATGGAGCGTCATCTATCTTCATGCGATGAGCGTTGTAGTAGGTGTGGAAATTACCGGCCAGGTCGCGCAAATAGTGGGCGATCTGGTGAGGCTCATAGGCTGCAGCGGCGTGGGCGATCATTTCTGGGTATAGCTCTAGTTGTTGCATCAAGGCGATTTCGGCATCTTGATCTAGGCGTTCTAGGTTAGCTAAGCCTAGGTCTTTGTCCCAGGTCATGTCTTCGCTGGCTAATTTAGCAATCATCGAGCAGATGCGCGCATGGGCGTACTGAATATAGTAAACCGGGTTGTCTTTGCTTTCAGATTTGGCCAATTCTAGGTCAAAGTCCATGTGTTGCTCAGCCTTGCGGGTTACGTAGAAGAAGCGCGAGGCATCTTTGCCAACTTCGTCGCGTAGTTCGCGTAGGGTAACAAAAGAGCCGCTGCGAGTAGACATCTGTACGCGCTCGGTACCGCGATACAGGATGGCAAATTGCACTAGTTTTACCACCAGACGTTCGGCGTCAATGCCCATGGCAGTAAGGGCGGCCTTAACACGGGTGATGTAGCCGTGGTGGTCGGCACCCCAAATATTGATGACAGTGTCAAAACCTCGTTCAAACTTGTTGAGGTGATAAGCAATGTCCGAGGCAAAGTAGGTGGTTTGTCCGTTATCGCGCTTTACTACACGGTCTTTGTCGTCACCAAAAGCCGTTGAGCGGAACCAGAGGGCGCCCTCGTGCTGGTAGATATGGCCATTGTCTTGCAGCTTTTTAATGGCCTGTTCAACCTGATTATTGTGGCTCAGGCTACGCTCAGAAAACCATTCGTCATAGCTCACATCAAATTCTTCTAAATCGTCTTTGATGTCATCGCGGATGGAGTCTAAGCCAGCCGCAAATAGGGTTTCGTAGTGGTCGGGTCCAAGTAGCTCGCGGGCGCGCTCGATAATGGCGTCAATGTGGGCTTCCTTGTCGCCTTCCGGGGCATCCGCAGGTAGGCCTTGAGTAACCGCTTCGGCGCTGTGCTGCAGGCTGTCACCGACCCGCGTTTGCAGCTCGGCGGCGATGTCTTTGACGTATGCGCCTTGGTAGCCATTGCTAGGGAAGGTAACGTTGATGCCGGCCAAGGCCAAATAGCGTAGCCAAACGCTGGCGGCCAAAATGTTCATCTGACGGCCTGCGTCATTCACATAGTACTCACGCTGTACCTTGAAGCCAGCGGCACTTAGCAAGTTAGATAAGCTGGCGCCATAGGCAGCACCACGGCCGTGGCCTACGTGCAGTGGGCCAGTGGGGTTGGCAGAAACAAATTCAACCTGTACCGACTGGTTATTGCCCAGTTGGCATTTGCCAAAATCATCACCCTGCGCAATGATTTTGTTGATCACGGCGGCGGTGGCATCTTGGCTTATGAAGAAGTTGATAAAACCGGGTCCAGCAATGTCGGTTTTGGTGACTTCTGCAGTGGCCGGTAAGTTGTCACAAATTAACTGAGCTATTTCGCGTGGGTTACGTCGGGCAGCCTTGGCCAAGGTGAGAGCAACGTTACTGGCTAGGTCACCGTGTTGTTTGTCACGGGTGTTTTCCACCTGAATGTTGGCCTGCAAATCGGCGTCAAAAGTGCCGGCTTGCTTGAGATTGTCGATAGACTGCGCGATTAAAGAGGCGACTAGCTGCTTCATGAATAGCTCGGTTAGTTAGTTGTATTGGAATTGAGGTGATTGTCGGGCTGATTTAGCGCGGCGAATCAAGCGCTATATTATCCCTTGAATTGACCAATAAAGCCAATGCTTTGATGGCGGTATGGGCACTGCTTAAATCTACTCTGCTAGCCCATATCTTGCGGGTCTATATCGAGACTCCAGCGGAGCTTCTTGGCGTCAGGATGTTGCTCTAACAAGAGGCAAAGGTGGCGGCAAAGGTTTTGTAGGTGAGCGCGCGTCGGGTGCTGTAATTGCAGTTGCACGCGAAATTGATTGGCACGCCTAGCCATGGCCGCAGGCATAGGGCCAAAATGCTGCAAGTCTTTGCTAACGGAGGCTAAAATCGGGTTGCTCATTTGGTGCTGCAGCCAAGAGAGTAGGCCATAAGCAGCTTGTTCATGTTTGCTTTGCACTAAAAACATGGCCATGTGGCCAAAGGGTGGTAAAAGCCCTATTTGGCGTTGCTGCAATTCCATATCAGCAAAGGTGTCATAGCCCTGTTGTGTGAGGGTGGTGATGACCGGGTGATCGGCTTGGTAGGTTTGTATATAGGCTGTGCCGGGTAGGCTTGCGCGACCGGCGCGACCAGCCGTTTGGGTAATAAGTTGCGCCAGTCGCTCGGGGCCACGAAAATCTCCGCAAAACAGGCTGCTGTCGGCATCCACGATGACGGCTGCCGTGACATGGGGAAAATGGTGCCCTTTAGCCAACATTTGTGTGCCAATCAAGATGCAAGGCTGGCCAGTATGCACTTGATCTAACATGCTTTCTAAGGAACCCTTGTTGCGTGTTGTGTCACGGTCGATACGATGTACGGGAAAGTCGACAAACAAGGCTTGCAGGTGCTCTTCTATGCGTTCGGTGCCACTACCAAGGGGCCGCATTTGCTGTGCCTGACAGCTGGGGCAGCGGGTAGGGATGCTTTGCCGGTTGTCGCAGTGATGGCAATGCAGGCGCGCCGGGTGCTTGTGCAATGTCATGCTGGTATCACAGGCAGGGCAAGGTACAGTTAAGCCACAGGCTTGGCATTGTAAGCTAGGTGAGAAGCCGCGCCGGTTGAGCATTAGCAGTACTTGGTTGCCAGCTTGTAGTTCTTGCAGCATGACTTCGCGTAAACGGGCGGAAATGCCAGCCTGCACTGGGTATTCCCGTAGGTCGATTACTTCGTAGCTTTGCTGACTAGCACCACCGGCACGTTGCTTGAGTGTGTGTAGTTGGTAGCGTTGGCGTTTGGCGTTGGCTAGGCTTTCTAAACTAGGTGTGGCGGAGCCCAAGATGATCGGAATGTTGGCGTCGTGGGCTCGCTTTATGGCGACATCACGGCCATGATAACGAAAGCCTTCTTGTTGTTTAAAGGCTTGGTCGTGTTCTTCGTCGACAATAATTAAACCTAGGTCAGGAATGGGTGTAAAGATAGCCGACCGAGTACCAAGAATGATATCACCTTGCCCCAAACTAGCTTGTTGCCAAGCATCTAGGCGTTGTTGGTCGGTTAGACCAGAGTGTAGGGCCAATAATGGGTTGTTAAAGCGTTGCTGTAAGCGCTCTAGTAACTGGTGCGTTAAGCCAATTTCGGGCACCAGTATCAAAGCCCGTTTACCTTGCTCTAAACAGGCCTCAATAAGTTGCAAGTAAACTTCGGTTTTGCCACTACCCGTAATACCTTGTAGGAGATGGCAGGCAAAATGATCTAGTTGTTCGCTAATGCTTTGGTAGGTGGTAGCTTGTTCTGCATTGAGGCTAAATTTTTCACCATGCACATCGGCACTAACTACTTGTTGTTGCGGCTGTGTTAAGGCGAGCAATTGCTTGTCTAATAACGGTTTGATGTCTTTTTGGGCAAGCTTAACGGAGGCCAGATGCCGCTCGCCAAATACGGCTGGCAGGGTGAGCAATTGTTGCCATGCATGTTGTTGTTTGGGGGCTCGTGACAGGTCAGGATTGGCGTCGCTGAGCTGCCAAAATCGACTGATTAGCTGGTTGTTGTGCCCCTGACGCAAGCGTACTGGTAGTAAGTGCATCAAGGCATCCCCTTGGGGGTGCTGGTAGTAGTTGCTGGCCCAAGTGCCCAGCTGCCATAAGCTTTGAGGTAGCAAAGGTGTGGTGTCTACTGCTTCTAGAATAGGTTTAAGTTTTGTTGTGTCTATGTCGCTGTGATCACTATGGCCTACTATTAAGGCAACGCGTTGACTACGGCCAAAGGGCACAAGTACACGGCAACCAATGGCTGGCAATGGTTGTTGTTGATTTGCTGAGTTGACGCTGGCTGGTAAGTAGGTAAATACCTGGCGTAAGCCGCTAGCGATAACGATTTGAAGAAACTTGGGCAAGGCTTTGGGGTGGTCACAATAACTGGATAGGAGCATGCTACACCATTGAATTGTTTGGAGCTATGCATAGTAAGGATAAATAAGTGTGAGTATTTGCCTTAAATTGAGCCTAAATAGGCGGTAAAGGGCGAAATCACTTGACCTAAGAGTAAGGTCTGCTAAAATTCCGCCTCTTATTTTTCGGAAGCTCGATTGGCGAGCCTCCTATTTAGGTACGGTGCTTGGCAAAGATCAGGTGGCGGTGCCATAACCAAAGGGTTAGATCCATGCAAAAAGATATCCATCCTAAGTACGAAGCCATCAAGGCTACTTGTTCTTGCGGTAACGTAGTAGAAACACGTTCTACGCTATGCAAAGACATCCACATTGACGTATGTTCCTCTTGCCACCCATTCTACACAGGTAAGCAGAAGGTTCTAGACACAGGTGGTCGTATCGATCGCTTTAACCGTCGTTTCGGTTCCCGCACTAGCAAGTAATTGCTACGCTGCTAAAAAATGGGTTCAGATTTATCTGAGCCCATTTTTTTTGTCTTAAATTTAAGCCGCTACACTAGATCTATGGCAAGATGACCCTAGTGTGATTGATGAGAGCGATTAATTTTGATGGGTAAAAAGCTAACAGTCGTGCTCTTCTCGTTGTTGATGGGTTTGAGTTTAGCGGCACAGGCGCAATGCCTAAAGCCCACAGAAGGCGCTGCTAAGGCAATCTTCAAGTGGTATGTGTTTGATGGTGACACCTTGGATGTGGGTGCCGATAAGCGCTTGCGTCTGGCATTCATTAATACACCAGAACTAGGGCGTTCTGGAGCGGCAGACCAGCCCCTAGCTCAGGCTGCCAAGCAGGCCGTGGTTGATTTTATGCAGGCTAGTAAGCAGGTTTACTGGCAAACGGACGCTAGGGCGCGGCCCGAACAGCGGCGTGATCGCTATGGGCGTCACCTTGGCACCTTGTACAACGCCAAGGGCGAATGGTTAGCAGAGCAGCTAGTACGGCAAGGTTTGGCCTTTGTCGTGAGTATGCCCCCTCATGTGTCGCCTGCTTGTTTATGGTGGCAGGAAGCTATTGCCAAGCAGGCAGCAAGGGGTGTTTGGGCGACACAACTTGGAAAAGAGTTAGCGGCTTCTGAAGTTGCGGCCTCGCACGCTGGCTTTGTGCTGCTTTCCGGCAGGGTCACTAAGGTGTCATCGGCAAAGTATGACTGGTTTGTGGAGTTAGATGGTGACGTGGCACTGCGCATTAATAAACAGCAGTGGCGTGAACATGCTGGCATGCAGCCACAAATTTGGTTGCAGCAAACGGTTTCTGTGCGTGGTTGGATGGCTTGGCGCTCTTTATCCAAGGCCCAGCGTCAACGCGGTTATAAACACGGTGTGCTGGCCTTAACGCATCCACATATGTTGAGGCTTACGGAATAAAGCTAGAAAACCTCTTCTGGTGCCACTTCGGTATTGTTGCCCGAATTTTGACTGGGGCTGAGCGGGGATATTTCAGTGGGTGCCAACTCAGCACGAAAAATTTCAAACATACTGTTAGTGTCGTCTTGGCTGGCCAGCAATCCGGTGTCTTTGTTGATTCGTACTTCGATCATTTTATTGGGTTGCGTACGGGGAGTTTCTGGCACGTCTTGCAAGGCCTCAGCCATAAAGTCGATCCAAATAGGTAAGGCGGCCGTGCTACCAAATTCATTGCGCCCTAAAGGTTGCGGTTGGTCAAAACCTACCCAGGCAGTAGCGACAATTTGCGTGTTGTAGCCAGAGAACCAAGCGTCTTTTTGATCGTTGGTAGTACCGGTTTTACCGGCTAGGTCGGAACGCTCTAGTTTTAAGGCGCGCTTACCGGTACCTTGCGTAATAACGTCTTGCAAGATGGTGTGTAAAACGTTGTTTACGCGTTCTTCCATTACCCGTTCGGCAATGGGCAGATGCGTGATGCGCGGACCATCAAGCAAACTTTGATCTTCTTCGTCGAGGCCCATAACGGCGCTATCGGCTATGTTGATCGTCGCCTCCGTTGGGTTGAGGCTTACCAGTTCGGCCTTGGGCCAATACTCGCAATTGTCACAAACCGTAATAGGTTCAGCTTGGAATAGCAGTTTACCTGTGCTGTCTTCAATACGTTCAATAAAATAAGGTTTTACGGCATAGCCTGTGTTGGCGATGGCGGCGTAGCCCGTGGCTACGTCAATAGGTGGCACGGAGGCGCTGCCCAAGGCTAGGGATAGGTTGCGTGGCAAGTGCTCCGGCTTGAAGCCAAAAGGCACGGCATAATTGATGGCTTTGCTGGTGCCTATCTCTCTTAGTAATCGAATGGATACTAGGTTACGCGATTTGTACAAGGCTTGGCGTAAGCGTGTGGGCCCAAAAAATTTACCGCTATAGTTCTCAGGGCGCCAAGAGTCTTCAAGGCTAGCATCGTTAAATACCACGGGGGCGTCGTTAATCAAGGTGGCGGCGGTGAAACCTTGTTCCAAGGCCGCGGCATAGATAAATGGCTTAAAGTTAGAGCCCGGTTGGCGTAAGGCCTGGGTAGCGCGATTGAACTTGCTGTGTAAATACTCAAAACCGCCTACGAGGGCAATGATGGCGCCATCTTGTGGATTGAGGGCGACAATGGCGCCTTGTGCATCAGGTACCTGAGATAAGAACCACAAGTCCGAGTTATTGTAGGCCTTGCGAATACGGACTTGGTCGCCAAGTTTAATGATATCAGTGATTAATGGTGGTTTGTCAGCCAAGTGGTCGATACTGATGCGCGGGCGTACCCATTCCATGTCTTGGTAACGAATTTCTGCCCTTGCGCCGTAGCGCATAAGCAGTTGTGCAGTCTGTCGTTCGCTGTCTATGCTACGTACTATGGCAGGTTGCAGGGGCCCTAACACGGGTATGCGGTTAAGAATGCGTTCCGCCTCTTGGTCGCTAAGCTGATCGCCGTGGTTGGTCTGTATGCCGCGGAAGCCATGGCGACGATCATAAGCGAGTAGGCCTTTTTGTACAGCGTATTGCGCCGCATCTTGCAGCTTGCTATCAACAGTGGTGTAAACCCGGTAGCCACCTGTGTAAACATCTTCTATGGGGAAGGTGCTGATGAGCTCTTGGCGTACCATTTCTGCCACATAAGAGGCTTGGGTTTCTGGTGTTAAGCTGTGGAAACGCGCGCTAATGGGCGAGTTTATGGCTGTTTCATGGTCTAGGCTGTCGATATAGCCCAGCGCTAACATGCGCCCTAAAATCCAGTCGCGTCTTATCTTGGCGCGGGCGGGGTTGGATATAGGGTTGTAGCGTGACGGGGCTTTGTAGAGGCCTGCCATCATGGCTTGTTCGGCTAATGTCAACTCCCACATATGGCGACCATAATAAACTTGCGCAGCCGCTTCTATGCCATAGGCTCGGTGGCCCATAAACATCTTGTTAAAGTACATCTCTAGAATTTGGTCTTTACTGAGTTGTTGTTCTATCTGCAAAGATAGCAGTATCTCATTAAATTTGCGGCTAAACGTTTGGTCTAAGGTTAATAGGTAGTTGCGCGCTACCTGCATGGTTAGGGTGCTGCCGCCACCTTGAATACGGCCGCCAGCTTGCACCATGCGTACGGCGGCGCGCAATAGGGCTTTAGGGTCGACACCATAGTGTTGGTAAAAATTTTCGTCTTCGGCAGAAATCAGGGCGTCTAAATAGTGTTGTGGTACCTGGTCTATGCGCAAGGGCATACGGCGTTTTTCGCCAAATTCAGAAATCAACTTGCCGTCTTTGGAGAAGACGCGTAGTGGGGTTTGTAAATGAAAGTCACGCAGGCTCGCCACGTCTGGTAAACGTGGGACGAGATAAAACCAAGTGAAAGCGGTAAAGGCGATGCCTGCCACAATACCTAGGCCAGTGCTCCAGATTATGAGCCGCTTCAAGCGGCGACGAAAAGCCATGCTATGCTTAGAGAGTCGTATCTACATATTAATTAGGAAGTAGCAAAGTATATAAGAAATAATCGGTTTAGCCAGTCTTGGGTGAAAATTACTCCAGAGTTTGGTTTTTACTAAGCAAGGGATAGATACAAGGAGGTATCACTGCCATGCTGAAATCACTATTTGAACAATGGTTCTTAGGCTTGTATTTAGGCTCAAATTGCTGGCAAGCCGTTCTGCTGCAACACACTTTAGGGCGCGTTCGCTGGCGCGGTTGTTGGCAACATGCGATAGCCGAGGCGGAACCACCAGCGGTTTGCTTGCAGGCATTTGTCCAGTCTATCTCGGCGTCAGTGCAAGCTGAGCTTGGGGGCCAGCCGCTGCCTTCCCTAGTTGTTAACCTCGGCTTACCTCACCAACATTGTGCTTGGCAGCCACTACCCGATGGCGGCCCAGTTATGTGGCAGCGCCAAGCAGCGATGCATTGGCAAGTAGAGCCGGCGCATGTCTATATTGATGTTCTACCTATCGCCCCCAGCGCCGGACTGCTCATTAGTACGCCTAGCCTGCCCTTAGCGGATCTTTTTCACGTCATGGGCAAACTGCAGCCTGTTGTGTCTGGTCCCTTGCGATTTGGTTTAGAAACCGATGTTAGCGCGGTCTTAAAGCTTTGGCCATGGCGTATGCGGCAGCACATAGGCCTAGGGTCGTGGCAGGCTAGCAAAACCGGCTTGTTAGTCGACGCCAAGGGTTTGCATGGGGCAGAAAATACAGACTTGCTTACCCAGTGTGGTCATTATTTACATTGTGATACATCGGGTGAGGCGTCTATGTTAGCCTCGACAGCTTGGCGTTGGCAGGTGAAAGATGGCCAGCCTAGCATGATGTTAGCGTGGCATTTGGCTTACCGGCCTGGAAGGTGGTCGATGCCATGGCAAGCGTGGCAGAGATTACTACCTTTGAGCACAGGGCAGTGCCTATCTTTGCTAGTGCAGGCGGGGAAATCTTATGCATGATGGGCATGCACCACCTCGGGTCTGCTTAGCTCATGTTTATGGGCGAGTGAATATGTTGCCTTGGCGGCCGCCATGGGTTGCTCAGCGCTGGCGGCTGTTGCGCCTAGGTGTTGCTTTGTTGTTGATGATTGTATTGTTAGTGGTAACTAGTTTTTATGCGTTGGCTTGGCAGCGTCAACATTATATTAGCTGGTTACAAAAGGGCTTGTTTGCGCAGCTTGAAGGGTCACAACAACAGCTACAGCCTATGCGTAATCTTCAATCGCTATGGTTGTACAAGCAGGCTGCTATAGTTGAGAGTGCCCAACTGCGGCAGCAAAGCCGCAGGCTCATGCAGCAGCTGCTAGTTGTGCAAACTATGCTGCAGAAAATTGATGCCCAAGCCAAGTCGTTGCTAATACAAGGAACTAAGGTTGAAGTATCGCTAGTGTCATCAAGGCCATGGGAGCAGTTGCAATCTGAATGGTGGTTGCCCGAATCTGGGCGTATCCGTCAAGTTAAGCAACAGAGGTCAGAAACTGGCATTAGCCAATGGCTATTGCAAGTGGATGTGGGTAATTAGCTGTGGCTGGGCCCGCTGTTTATTTGCGTTACCTGTTTTGGTGGTTGTGGGTGGCTGGGGGGTTGGTGGTATTTATCACCTTGTTTGTTTGGCGCGTGACGCCTTGGTATTCCGTGCATCAAACGCTGCCCCAGGTTCCCTATGATGTTTTAGTCGCAGCGAGTCCTACAAATCAGGTTGTGGCTACGACCAACGAGGGGCTTTCTGCGCGGCAGTTGCAGCGGCGCTTGTTAGCTCATTTTGCTGAGCAAAGTGAAGCTCTGGAAAGTGAATATGACAGCGATTGGTTACTCTTGTCCGGGCACTTAACAGCAGCGCAATTGGTGTCATTGGGCACTTTGCCTATCTGGCCGGGCTGGCAATTGCAGCAGGTGGATTTAGTGCCAAAAGCGCAACATTGGTCTTTGCAAATGCGTTGGCAAATGGTTTCGCAAGAGGCCAGCAGGGCGCAGCAGGTACTAGTGGGGCCCCAACCAGAAGCTAATTTTGACGCCCGTATGTGGCGCACTTCGGGCACTAATAGTGGACAGCTTGTGGGCCGCGTAAATGATCAAATTGGTGCTAAGGCGGATGTGCCCTTGGTGGATTTTTCGAGCTGGCGTTATGTCGGCTTTGTTCGCGATGCGCAGGGCATTGGTGCTTGGCTAAGTCACCATCAGGAGGGTCACAGTAGGCCTCTATATTGCTTCGTACGAGTGGGTGATAAATGCCACGGCATACCGGTTCTGAAAATTGATGAGCAAGCATTAATTGTGCATGGCCGGAAGTTACAGAGGGCACAGGCTTGGCGCTTGCCGATGGCTACATCAGGGAGGATGGCGAATGCAGGGGCAAATTAAACGGCAGCAATATCAGATTTACCCAATACGGCTAGTGTTTTTATTGAGCTGGTTGGTCTTGGCTGGCGTTCGCGCAGAAGATCGAGTTGATGTGCAGGCCATGGATATGCCTGTACAGCAGATTTTTGTGCGTTTGGCAGCAGCGGCTAACGTCAACCTAGTTATGCAGGGCGACTTGGATTTTCCAGTGCACCTTCTATGGCAGCAATTGTCGGCTAGGGAAGCCATACAGTTGTTGTGTCGTATGCCTGAAGTGCATTGTTACTGGCAACCAAGCGGCGCGTTACTGGTCACTGCTCAAGCCATTGAGCCTGTGCACGAGCTGCAAATTGTTACCGTGCCTTTACACTTTGCGCAGGCTGAACAGGTGGCGCAGCAGTTGCAGTTGCATATGGAATTGCTGGCCGGTGGCCAGCTATTGGTGGATAAGCGTAGTCAAAATCTATTGCTGCGGGTGCCAAACCAGCAGGTGCAGCCATTGTTACAGTTGATTAAAGGGCTCGACCAGCCAGTGCAACAGCTGCACATAGAAGCGCGCATTGTTATTGCTAGTAGCGATGTTGGGGCTAGTTTGCGGCAAGGCTTGGGTATGCAGTTGAGTAATCGCAATGGCACCCAGGGCGATGCGGCTGAACTAATCATGCTTGGTGCGGATGGTTTGGCGGCTTTGCAAATGGGTGTTGTGGCAAGTCACATATTGCTGAACCTTGAGTTGGCAGCGATGGAGGCCAGTGGTCAGGTATTAACCTTGGCTCAGCCACAAGTGGTGGTGCAAGAGGGGCAGCTAGGCCGTATCGAAACAGGACAAGAAGTGCCCTACGTAATGGAGCAAGATGGTAATCAAAGCCGGCAATGGAAGCAGGCCGTGCTGGGGTTGAGTGTGACACCGAGAGTCTTGCCCGACAATGAGGTAGAGCTGGATTTGTCGGTAGTGCAAGATTCAGTTGGGGAGTTGTTGGCAAATGGCGAATTAGCGCTTAATACCCATCGCCTACAAACCCGAGTAAAGCTGGGTTTAGGGCAAACCTTAGTGCTAGGTGGGGCTTTATATGAGCAGCAATTACAACGCTTGTTAAGCAACCCTGCGTGGATGTCTTTGCCCTTCTTTGGTAAATGGATGCAAGACAAAAAGCAGGAGTCGCAGCGCTTTGAATTGTTGATATTTGTGACCCCAAGGCAGGTGAACTAGCGAACGTTCATAAATATGCCAGCAATAGTTGCAAAATTCGTTCTCATGACTATCGTCTTAGTGCTTGAATTTGCTATGCTTAATCCCCATATTAGGAGTTACTTTTAATCTGCTCGTCTTGAGCATTTTAAATCGCTCTTTTGCGCTACTCAGGTAGCGCCCTATAGTCACGAAAATACACTCGTGTATCCCACCCACGTCTGTCGTAAAACCGGTGCGTTTGCTAGTCTCGGGTAAAGCTTGGTGATGGAGTCGTTGAATCAGTTGTAGTATTGGTTGGACGGGTGGTGTGTATTTACAAACAATGGATTCTAAATGTGAATATATTTTTGGTTGGCCCAATGGGGGCAGGTAAAAGCACAATAGGCCGTCAATTGGCGCGCGAATTAAAATTGAAGTTCATCGATACTGATCGTGAAATCGAAGATCGTTCTGGGGCTGATATCCCGTGGATTTTTGACATGGAAGGTGAAGCTGGCTTTCGCAAACGCGAAGCCAATATCGTGGCCGAACTAACGCAATTGCGTGACGTGGTTATCGCGACCGGTGGCGGTGCGGTAGAAACGCCGGAAAATCGCCAGCATCTTTCTGCCCGTGGCACGGTGATTTATTTGTACGCTACGGTTGACCAGCAAGTGGAGCGGACGTCAAAAGACAAAAATCGCCCACTCTTACAAAATGAAGACCCACGCCAGGTGCTAGAAGAGCTATTTGATCATCGGCATCCCTTGTATGAAGAAGTGGCCGATATTACTGTGGCAACCGGTGCTCAAAATCCTCGCACTCTTGCCGCTGACATTATTAAGCAAATTGAAGCCCTGCGTTCTTTGTAATTGATTAATAGCTAACGAGACATAACATGACTGCCGTAACCAAGACCCTACACGTTGACTTAGGTGAGCGTAGCTACCCTATTTATATCGGGGCTGGGTTGCTGCAGCAGGCGTCTCTGTTGCGCGATCATATTAAGGGTAAGCAGGTATTGGTGGTGACTAATACCACTGTTGCGCCTTTATATTTGCCGCAAGTTATGGACTCTTTGCAAGGCTTGCAGGCCGAGAGTTTGGTGTTGCCAGATGGCGAATCTTATAAGACCCTTGATACGGTCAATATGATTTTCGATCGCCTATTGGAGTTACGTCATAATCGCACCACTACCTTGATTGCCTTAGGTGGTGGGGTCATTGGCGACATGACTGGTTTTGCTGCTGCGGCTTATCAGCGCGGTGTCGATTTTATTCAAATTCCGACCACGATGCTGTCCCAAGTGGATTCTTCTGTGGGTGGTAAAACTGGTGTTAACCATGCTCGCGGTAAGAACATGATTGGTGCCTTTTATCAGCCCCAGTGTGTGTTGATTGATACCGATAGCTTGTCTACTTTACCGGCACGGGAGCTTAGTGCTGGTGTGGCAGAAGTGATTAAGTATGGTCTGTTGGGTGATGCCAATTTTTTTGCTTGGCAAGAACAGTACATTGATCAATTGATGAGCTTGCAGCAAGAGCAGGTGGTGTATGCCATCCACCGTTCTTGTCAGATGAAAGCGGAAATTGTCGCTGCCGATGAGCGCGAACAAGGTTGTCGTGCCTTGCTTAACTTGGGGCATACGTTTGGTCATGCCATTGAAACGGAACAAGGTTATGGTAACTGGTTGCATGGCGAAGCCGTCGGTGCGGGCATGGCCATGGCGGCTGATCTATCTCACCGTTGTGGCTGGTTAGATGCAACGTCTCTGGAACGTATAGCAAGCCTGTTACAGCGTGCTCAACTACCCAGTTGGGCGCCTGCGGATATGACCGCTGAGGCTTTTATGGCCCACATGGCGATAGATAAAAAAGTCACTGACGGTCAGTTGCGGTTAGTGTTAATGACCGCTATTGGTGAGGCTATCCTAAGCAGCGACTTTGCACCACAACTCTTGCAGCAAACGCTGCAGGTAAGCCGAGCCAACTAAGCATGGCAACGGCCCAGCAAGCGAAAGTTAACTTAGCTGGGGCCTATGCGGCTTTTCAGCGCCGGCAACAATCCCCAGGCAATCTAGCGCCCAATATTATCGAATACCAAGCGCCAGCGCGCATGCGTCAGTTAGACACGCTGCTGCACCTTAGTCACTTTTCTGATTATCTAGTGTTGCTGACCGCGCCTGCTGGCAGCGGTAAGAGCATTTTTGCGCAGCAATTCTTACGTGTTCAGCCTACCGATACTTGTGTTGTTCAGCTAACGCCAGAAGAAACATTGAGTGGCCCACGCCTAGTGCGGGAAATAGTTGCCCAGCTGCCCATAGAGGTGCCAAAACATGCCTCTTTAGAGCAATCTATCCTAGCCTTGCAAGACTTGTCGATGAGCCTAGCGGCTAACGATCAAATCTTATTGTTGGTGATTGATGATGCGCATTGGTTGGCAGATGATGCCTTAGAATTGCTGGCTAACGTGATCCCTCATAGTGCTCCAGCAGATGCGCGGCCGCATGTAGTGTTGTTTGCCGAACCAGTGTTGGTGGAACGCTTTGAGACGCCGCAGTTTAATGAACTACGCCAAGAGCGGTTTTATCAACTTACCCTGGCGCCCTTTAGTCAGGCTGATAGTCGAGAGTTTTTACGTCAGTTGGTGGCTGATTTAGGTTTGCCAGGTGATGCTGATATTCATGCAGCACAACTGGACCAATTGCATGAGATGGCAAAAGGTGTGCCTGGCTATCTGGATATGTTGATGCGCCAGGCCCTGAGCCAAGGCGGCCTGCAAAACGCCGCTAATGGCCTACCAGTGTGGCATATATCCGCTATCGCTCTTGTCTTGGTTGCTCTGTTAAGTTTGTGGTGGCTCAATAGGGAGGTGGTTGATGAATTTGACCTGGCTGGCCATGCGTCAGTAGAGCTAGGCGCGCAAGCAACGGCCTTTCCAGAGCCTGTATCAAGTGGCACTCTCAAGCCTTTGCCTGTATTGGAACCGCTAGTTTTGTCGCCAGAGCCTGAGTTTAATCCGCGGCAACCACAAGAGGTGGAAGCGGCCACCGAGGTATTGCCCGTGGCAGAGGGTCTGGTGGATCCACAACAACAACAGCAAATCGATGATTTATTGCAGCAAAGCGAGGCTTTGCATGAGCAGCTGCAGCAAGCCGCTGTGCAGATGTCTCAGGTATCGCCTGAGGCCACTCTGCCGGTGCCGCAACAGGCGGTTGTCACCCCACAGTCTGAGCCTGTTGCATCAGTCCAGCCAGCAACAATTGAGGTGGCTAAGCGACTGAATGACATAGAACAACGTTTTATGGCATTGCCAAAAGAACATTATTCTTTGCAAGTGCTTGGTGCTCGATATGAAGCTACAGCTAAACAGTTTCTAACTAGTTTGGGGGCGGTTAAATTACCCGTTTATGTGCTAGAGCTTGAACGCGGTGGGGAGCCATGGTTTGTGGTTTTGGTGGGTGACTTTGTGAGCCAGCGCGATGCGCGCAATGCGATCGAAAATTTGCCGCAAAAAGTGCGCAACCTGCAGCCTTGGGCAAGACCGGTGACTAAATTACAACAACAGCTTGTAAATAAAATTAACGCAGGTGGTGAATAATTTTTACAAATTCGGCTATCGTCGTCTAACAAGCGGTTATTTAGTAGGTAAATGGTGCAAATAAGGTGCGTTTTCTTGAATGGGGTTGGCTCTTCATATACCATGGCTGTCCATTTGCTTGATTAAAATATTTTATAAGCTCTGATTTGGAGCTTTGATTACAGCAGGTGTCGGAATCGAGAGCTTGTTGTGTCATACCAATACTAATGACTCCTTTTATACAAACTTCAATTTAGGTTCCAGGCGCTTGCTTCCTAGCGGTTGGTGATGCACGACAAGTTCGTCACGACCCCAGTTAGAAAGAGAGATACCCATGAACGCAGGTTTGTTTAATCCCCAAGAATTTAAAGACAACTGTGGTTTTGGTTTGATCGCCCATATGCATGGCGAGCCAAGTCACGATTTGTTACAAAAAGCCGTAGAGTCTTTGACTTGTATGACCCACCGTGGCGGCATTGCTGCCGACGGCAAAACCGGTGACGGTTGTGGTCTACTCATTCAAATGCCTGACAACTTTATGCGTCAGGCGGCATATAATCTGTTCAATGAAGAGATGACCGAGTTTTTCGGTGTGGGCATGGTGTTTTTGTCTAAGGACGAAGACCAGGCCTCCCATTCTCGTAGTGTATTAAATCGCGCCTTGGAAGATAACGGCCTTGAAGTAGTAGGCTGGCGCGAAGTGCCAGTGGATGAGTCCTGCTTGGGCCCTATCGCGCAAGACGCCCTGCCAAAAATTGAACAGGTGTTTGTTAACAGCCCAGGTTTACGTGGTGAAATACTCGAAGCACGCTTGCTGGTAGCGCGTAAGACCACCATGTTTGCCATGAAAGGCGATAACGACTTTTACATTTGTAGCTTGTCGCATCGTGTTTTGTCTTACAAGGGCCTAATGATGCCGGTGGATCTGCCTGTGTTCTATAAGGACCTAGGCAACCCCAATCTAGAAACCGCTATCTGTACTTTCCATCAGCGTTTCTCTACCAATACCTTGCCACGCTGGCAGTTGGCGCAGCCTTTCCGTTTCCTTGCTCACAATGGTGAAATTAACACCATTGATGGCAACCGCAACTGGGCCCGGGCGCGCCAAAACGTGCTGTCCACGATGCTGATTCCTGAGCTACAAGAGTTGGAAGGTGTGGTAAATACCACGGGTTCTGACTCCTCTAGTATGGATAACATGATTGAGTTGTTGGTGCTAGGCGGTATGGATGTATTCCGTGCTGTGCGTTTGATCATGCCGCCAGCATGGCAGAACGACGAGCTAATGGACCCTGATTTACGTGCCTTCTACGAATACAACTCCATGCACATGGAACCATGGGATGGCCCTGCTGGTATGGTCATGAACACGGGTCGTTATGCGGTCTGTATGCTGGACCGTAACGGTTTGCGTCCATCGCGCTGGGTGATGACCAAAGATGGCTACCTAGTAACCGCATCAGAGATTGGTACTTTTGATTACGCCCCTGAAGACGTGGTTGCCAAAGGCCGAGTCGGACCGGGTCAAATTTTGGCGGTGGATACTCACACTGGTGAAGTGATGCATACGGCGGATATTGATGAGCGTTTGAAGGCGGCTCAGCCTTATAAAAAATGGTTGCGTAAATCGGCTATCCGCTTAGAAGGTACGCTTAACGAAGAACAATCTTTTGATGATTTCACTGAGTCAGAACTGAAGCAACACCAGAAGATGTATCAGGTTACCTTTGAAGAGCGTGACCAGGTATTACGTCCCTTAGCCGAATCGGGCCAAGAAGCCGTTGGTTCCATGGGTGACGATACGCCCATGGCGGTGTTGTCTAGCCGTGTACGTTCGGTGTATGACTACTTCCGTCAGCAGTTTGCTCAGGTCACCAACCCACCCATAGACCCGCTGCGTGAAGCCATTGTTATGTCCTTAGAGACTTGCTTGGGGCGTGAGCGTAATGTATTCCAAGAAGGCCCTGAGTTGGCCAAGCGTATTGTGCTAGGTTCGCCCGTGCTGTCGGCTAGCAAATATACTGACTTGCTACATATGAATGTGCCGGGTTTGCGTGTATTTAGCATCAACATCAACTACGATCCAGCGGTTGGCTTGGAACAGGCTATCAAAGATGTCTGCGCCGCAGCCGAAAATGCGGTACGTAAACGCAATACTATTATTATCCTGTCCGATCGCCAAATTGAAAAAGGTAAGCTGCCCATTCCTGCGGCCATGGCCACGGGTGCAGTGCATCACCACCTAACCAACGAGGGTTTGCGTTGCGATGCAAATATTGTCGTTGACACGGGTAGTGCTCGTGATTCTCATCACTTTGCCGTATTGATTGGTTTTGGTGCTACGGCGGTTTACCCGTATTTAAGCTACCGCGTACTTAATGACATGGTGTCTAGTGGTGAAGTCGTGGGTAACCCCATTGATTGCCACAAAGCTTATCGTAAGGGTATCAACAAGGGCTTGTTGAAGATTTTATCCAAGATGGGTATTTCCACTATTGCTTCCTATCGTGGTGCTCAGTTATTTGAAGCCATCGGCATGAGCAGCGACGTTGTTGCCATGTGCTTTAAAGGTGTGGCTAGCCGTATTGAAGGCGCCCGCTTTGTAGACTTCCAAGTGGAACAAGAAGCTTTGGCGGCAGAAGCATGGATTGAGCGCAAGCCGATTCAACAAGGTGGCTTGTTAAAGTATGTGCACGGTGGTGAATACCATGCTTATAACCCAGATGTTGTACAAACGGTACAAAAGGCTGTGCAGCACGGCGACTATGAAATCTATAAAGACTACGCCAAGCTGGTTAATGAGCGTGGTGTAGCTACCTTACGTGACTTGTTTAAGCTCAAGCAGGTGACACCCGTAGCTTTGGCTGAGGTTGAGCCTTTAGAAGCCATCTTTAAGCGTTTTGATAGTGCCGCCATGTCCTTGGGTGCCCTGTCCCCAGAAGCGCATGAAGCACTGGCTGTGGCCATGAACGAATTAGGCGGCCGTTCTAACTCGGGTGAGGGTGGTGAAGACCCAGCTCGTCACGGTTCCATGAAGCGTTCCAAGATTAAGCAGATTGCATCTGGCCGTTTTGGTGTCACACCAGAGTACTTAGCCAATGCTGAAGTGCTACAGATCAAAGTCGCTCAAGGCGCTAAGCCGGGTGAAGGTGGTCAGCTACCTGGTGGTAAGGTCAATGACCTGATTGCTACCCTGCGCTATTCGGTACCTGGCGTAACCTTGATTTCGCCACCCCCTCATCACGATATCTATTCCATTGAAGATTTAGCCCAGCTTATTTTCGATTTGAAGCAGGTTAACCCCACCGCGCAAGTTTCGGTGAAGCTAGTATCACGCCCTGGTGTTGGTACTATCGCGGCTGGTGTGGCCAAGGCCTATGCTGACTTGATTACCATCTCTGGTTATGACGGTGGTACGGCCGCCAGTCCGCTAACTTCTATCCGCTATGCGGGCTCTCCTTGGGAGCTAGGTTTGGCTGATGCGCATCAGGCTCTACGCGGTAATGGTTTACGTGGCAAAGTACGTGTGCAAACCGATGGTGGTTTAAAGACCGGCCTTGATGTTATCAAAGCGGCAATCTTGGGTGCTGAGAGTTTTGGTTTTGGCACCTTACCGATGGTGGCCTTGGGTTGTAAGTATCTACGTATTTGTCATTTGAACAACTGCGCTACTGGTGTGGCAACACAAAACCAGCAGCTACGTGATGAGCATTTCCGCGGCACCGTGGAAATGGTGAAGCACTTGTTTACCTTTATTGCCCAAGAAGTGCGCGAGCTAATGGCGCAATTGGGCGTGCGTAGCCTGGAAGAATTGGTAGGTCGTACTGAGTTACTTGAAACTAGCCAAGGTTTGACTGCTAAGCAAAAGAACTTGGATTTGTCGCCCTTGCTGAGCACGGCTGGCATTGACCCTAGTCAGCCACAAACTTGTCAGCAGGAGCGTAACGCGCCGTATGACGTGGCGGCTATGAACCAGCGCATGATCGAAGACATGGAAGATGCCATCATCAACGCCAAGGGTGGTGAGTTTAGCTATGGCATCACTAACTGTGACCGCTCAGTGGGTGCGCGTGTGTCCGGTGCTATCGCTAAGCATCACGGCAACAAAGGACTGGTTGAGCATCCACTGGTTGTCAATCTAAAGGGTGTGGCTGGTCTGAGCTTTGGTGTATGGAACGCCACAGGTCTGCATATGCGCCTAGAAGGTGATGCTAACGACTACGTCGGTAAGGGCATGGCTGGTGGTAAGCTGGTCATTTACCCGCCGCGGGTATCCCGTTTCCGATCTGAAGATACTGCCATCGTTGGTAACACCTGCTTATACGGTGCAACCGGTGGTACCTTGTTAGCAGCGGGTTGTGCCGGTGAACGTTTCGCCGTACGTAACTCGGGGGCGCATGCGGTTATCGAAGGCGCTGGTGATCACTGTTGTGAATACATGACCGGTGGTATGGTAACGGTACTAGGTGAAACTGGTTATAACTTTGGTGCAGGCATGACCGGTGGTTTTGCCTTCGTATTGGATATGGATCGCACCTTTGTGGATAAGTTTAACCCTGAGCTAATTGAAATTCGTCGTATCCGTGGCGAGTCCATGGAAGAGTACCGTAGTCATCTGCGCGGGATTTTGGCTGACTTTGCCGACGAAACGGGCAGTGAGTGGGGTAAAGAATTGAGCTACCACTTTGAAGATTACGTCAGCAAGTTCTGGTTGGTTAAGCCCAAGGCTACCAATTTACAGCAGCTTTTGGCTAGCACGCGTTCTACTACTGAGTAAGTTAAGTATTCGCTCAGCCCCAAGAGTGATTGGGGCAAGAACTTTATCGAAAACACGGGCAGCAAGTCTGCCTGTACAGAATTGAAAGATGAGGCAGATATGGCTCAACAACGTTTACAGAATAACTTCCAATTTTTGGATGTGGGTCGTCAAGATCCAAATAAAGTACCAGCGGCGAAGCGCAAGCGTGAGTTCGCCGAAATTTATGAGGCCTTCACACCTATTGAAGTAGCACCTCAGGCGCACCGTTGCTTGGCGTGTGGCAACCCTTATTGCGAATGGAAGTGCCCAGTGCACAACTACATTCCTGATTGGTTAAAGCTGGTTGCCGAAGGCAACATCATCGAAGCGGCCGAGTTGAGTCACCAGACTAACGCCTTACCTGAAGTTTGTGGCCGTGTATGCCCACAAGACCGTTTGTGCGAAGGGGCTTGTACCCTTAATGACGGCTTTGGTGCGGTAACTATCGGTTCCGTAGAAAAGTACATTACCGACACCGCGCTCAGCATGGGTTGGCGCCCAGATATGAGCAATGTCGTGCCTACGGATAAGCGCGTTGCCATTATTGGTGCGGGTCCTGCAGGCCTTGCTTGCGCCGACGTCTTGGTACGTAATGGTGTGCAGCCCATCGTGTATGATCGTAATCCTGAAATCGGCGGTTTGCTGACCTTTGGTATTCCCGAATTTAAGCTGGAAAAAGACGTGGTTACAAGGCGTCGCGATGTGCTCGAAGGTATGGGTGTTGAGTTCCGTTTAAACATGGAGGTTGGCAAGGACATTACGCTTGATAACTTGCTATCGGAATACGATGCCGTATTTATGGGCATGGGTACTTACAAGTACATGCGTGGTGGCTTCCCTGGTGAAGACCTAGATGGTGTTTACGAAGCTTTGCCTTATTTGATTTCCAATATTAACCGTCGCATGGGCTTTGAAACCGATGCTGCAGACTTTGTGGATATGGCGGGTCAGCGTGTGGTGGTGCTTGGTGGTGGTGATACGGCTATGGACTGCAACCGCACAGCGATTCGCCAAGCAGCCACTAGCGTACAGTGTGCTTACCGTCGTGACGAAGCCAATATGCCGGGTTCGGTTAAAGAAGTCACCAATTCCAAAGAAGAAGGTGTTGAGTTCCTGTTTAACCGTTCACCGGTAGAAGTGGTTGGTGAAAATGGCAAGGTCACTGGCATTAAACTAGTGACTACCGAGCTAGGCGAAGCCGATGAAAACGGCCGTCGTCGCCCAGTTGTGATTGCCGGTAGTGAAGAGATCGTAGCGGCAGACGCCGTGATCGTCGCCTTTGGTTTCAGTCCCAGCCCACAACCGTGGATGGCTGACGCAGGCATTCAGTTAGACCAGTGGGATCGCGTTAAAGTGGTCCAGTCTACGGATCTGGTTAACAAAGCCTACGCTTTCCAAACTACCAACGCCAAGATCTTTGCCGGTGGTGACATGGTACGTGGTTCTGACCTTGTGGTTACCGCCATTGCCGAAGGCCGCGACGCTGCCGAAGGCATTTTGGACTTCTTAGAAGTTTAAATCTAGGGGACTGGCTTTTCTGGCTCGCGCAGCGAGGCAGAAGTGCCTGTCCCTTCCAACCTTCCAACCTTCCAACCTTCCAACCTTCCAACCTGTGCCAATGACAGCACTAGTCTGCTAACTCAGCGTGCCAAAATACCCACCTTGGCTGAGCCTGTTATGGGGCTTTAAGAAACTAGTTTTTTCTGTGCTGAAAATGGGCTTAGCCCTAGCCAAACTTGCATGGAAGCCGCTATGGCCTTGGTGCCACTCAAGCGCATACGTGCACGCTCCTTCTTGACGGTCGTTAATCCCATCCAAATTGCAGTCATGGTTTTAAGGTCCGTGTTGACATAAAGATCGATATCGAATCCTGGGTCTACTGAACATAAGTCGACTTCACCGTTAGCTTCAACGACTAGCCACCAGCATTGCTTCGATTGATAGGTTGTCAGGCACCATGTTAGCAATACACAACGTTATAGTGTTATGATGCTATAACGTTGTTAAGGAGGTGGTAATGAGCCAGCTATCAAAGCGATCCACAGTTTATTTTGAGCCGGCAATACATAATGCCTTGAAGATACGCGCGGCGGCTTCTCATGCGTCAATATCAGAACTCGTTGATGAAGCGGTGCGCTTGCTAATGCGTGAAGATCAAGAGGATCTACAGTCTTTTGCTGAGCGTGTAAATGAGCCCGAAATCAGCTATGAAGCCTTGCTGAGCGATTTAAGCAAGCATGGCAAAATATAATATAAGCTTTAAAAAGTCCGTCGCCAAGGACTTACGTAGCATGCCTGCAGTAGATGTGAAACGTATACTGTCTCGTATCGAAAGGTTAGCGCAGGAGCCTAGGGGTGAGGGTTGTATCAAGCTTGCAGGGCATGACAAATACCGTGTTCGCCAAGGGCTCTACCGCATCATTTACCAAATCAGAGATAACGAGTTGATCGTTAATGTGGTCAAAATCGGTCATAGATCGAGTATCTATAAAATCACTTAACCCCAAATGCCCTTATTAGCTCTATCGGCAATTATTTTTGCTTTAGGTTTTTGCGAGGGCTTGCTCTGAGTGTCTAATTTGGTTTTGGGTTTGGCGTTCGGCTTTGGCCCTTTAGGCTGGGGTGCCTGGCTTTTACGCACATAATTTAAAATCGAAATAGGCACTAGCTTGCGCACGGGGAAACCGTCAATTTCTCGGCGTTCGATAAGGTGGTCTAGGCGGCTTTCTATAGCGCACAGGTTTTTGAAATCGCCCCAGGCCACAAAAGATATGGCTTCGCCAGGTGCGCCCGCGCGGCCGGTACGGCCTATGCGATGGATGTAGTCTTCTGGTTTAAACGGTAGGTCATAGTTTACCACGCGGCTCAGCTTGCCAATATCGATGCCACGGGCGGCAACGCCAGTAGCTACTAGGTATTTAATTTTACCCGATTTGAAATCGGCTAAAATTTTCTCACGCATGACTTGGCTTCTATCACCATGAATCGCTTCGGCCTCTATGCCACGCTTGGCTAATTGCACAACGAGTTTGGCTGCGGCGTGTTTTTTATCGATGAAGATGAGGGTCTGGTCCCAGTTTTGCTCTTTAATCAGATGGCTAAGCAGCGCGGATTTGGTGTCTTTGTCGACCGTGATTAACCATTGATTGATGGTCTCTGCGGCTTTGGTTTTAGGTGAAATAGCTATTTCTATGGCAGGGCTTGATGCGGCCGCATGGGAAAAATTATCCGCAAGCTTACGTACATCATCACTCATGGTGGCCGAGAACAACAGGTTCTGACGTTGTACTGGCAAGCGATCGGTGATGTCTTGAACTTCACGCGTGGAGCCCATTTCTATCATGCGGTCGGCTTCGTCTAACACCAGTACTTCAAGTTCATCAAAGTGCAGCGCACGTTGGTGGGCAAGATCTAGCAGTCTGCCAGGTGTGGCAACCAGGACGTCAACGCCTTGGATGAGGCGTTGTTTTTGTGTTTCTGTATCAACGCCGCCATAAACGGCAAATGTGCTTAGGTTGAGGTGTTTGCTGTATTGCTCAACATTGTTTGCCACCTGCACGGCTAGTTCCCGTGTTGGGGTAAGAATCAGTGCGCGTATGCGTTTGCCGCGCAATTTTCTTGGTTGGTTAAATAATTCTAAAATGGGTAGTACAAAAGCGGCGGTTTTGCCGGTACCTGTCTGGGCTGTAGCAAGCAAATCTTTGCCTGCTAGCACGACCGGAATGGCTTGTTTTTGGATGGGTGTGGGCTGGCTATATCCCTGCTCGGCAATTGCTTGAGTAATGGGATTGGATAATCCAAGGTTTGAGAATGACATAAGGGTCTAGTGCCTCGGATCGGTTTTACAGTGGAGAAGAGCCTATTATACCAGTAACACGGCAAAGTATTGATCGGAATCTTTGTATTTTGGCGCCTAGGGTTATATTATAGCTTACTGAAATAACCTCTCGAAATAGCCCATTACTGGATCAAATTCCTAGCTTATTATGACTGAATTGAAAAACGATCGTTTCCTGCGCGCTTTGATGCGTGAACCTGTTGATGTTACCCCTGTCTGGATGATGCGCCAAGCTGGTCGCTACCTACCAGAATATCGCGCTACTCGCGCTGACGCTGGTGACTTCTTGAGCCTTTGCAAAAACGCCGATTTTGCCTGTGAAGTCACTTTGCAGCCACTACGTCGTTACGAACTAGATGCCGCTATCCTGTTTTCAGATATTTTAACCGTGCCTGATGCCATGGGCCTAGGTTTGTACTTTGAAACTGGCGAAGGTCCTAAGTTTGAACGTCCAGTGCGTACCGAAGCCGATGTTGCCGCTTTAACCGTACCGAAAATGGATGACGACCTGGGTTACGTCATGAATGCTGTCAGCACCATTCGTAATGCGCTAAATGGTGATGTGCCACTAATTGGCTTCTCCGGAAGTCCGTGGACACTGGCTACCTACATGATTGAAGGTGGTTCCTCTAAGGACTTTCGTCATATCAAGGCCATGATGTATAAGACACCTGAACTACTACATCAAGTCTTGTCGGTGTTGGCTGATGCTGTTACCGAATACCTTAATGCGCAGATTGCGGCGGGTGCTCAAGCTGTGCAAATCTTTGATACCTGGGGTGGTGTGTTAAGTGGCCCTTGCTACGACGCCTTCTCCTTACAGTATATGCAACGTATCCTAAATGGCCTCACTAAAGAAGCCGAAGGTCGTCGTGTGCCTGCTATCATGTTCACCAAGAACGGTGGGCAGTGGTTGGAAAGCATGGCTGAAACTGGCGCCGATGCGCTAGGTCTAGATTGGACAACAGAAATCGGTTCCGCTCGCGGCCGTATTGGCGACAAGGTTGCTTTGCAAGGCAACATGGACCCCAGCGTTTTATATGCTGACGCCCCTGTTATTCAAGCCGAAGTGGGCCGTATCTTGGCTGATTTTGGTGCCAACGATGGTCACGTATTCAACTTGGGTCATGGTATCCACCAGTTTGTGGATCCAGAAAGTGCCAAGATCTTTGTTGACGCGGTACACGAGCAAAGCGCTCAGTATCACACTAATCGTTAATTAGAAGCGGAGCTCAGGCTCCGCTATTTGTTCCTGAGGTGGTTAATGCCACATTGTGTTATTGAGTGTAGTACTGGTATTGAGCAATATATTGCGCCGCGCGAGCTGATGGAAAACGTATTTGACGGTGTCATGGCGTCCGAGTTGTTTGCCACGAAAGACGTTAAGGTGCGCACGCAGCTTTTTGACCAGTTCATGTCTGGTGCTAATCATCGCTTTTTTGTGCACGTGAATGTGCACCTGTTACCAGGTCGTACAGATGCACAAAAAACAGCATTAAGTGACCTTGTCTTGGCTGGACTCGAAGGGCTGGGTATACCGTCCTTGGAGATTAGCGTGCAAGCCATCGACCTAGAAACAAGCTATGTCAAAGCGCTTACCTAGCGACGCACTCACCCTCGTCGTTGTGAGCCAAAGGCGAACACGTCGTCATTGCGGACCGAAGGCGTATAGCTCGTCATTGCGAGCCGAAGGCGTGGCAATCGCTTCACTTTGGCACTTTGCCTGCTAGAGCGCAGCTTCGCTGCGCTCGCAATGACGGTATTTTAGGCGCTTGCAATGACGGTGTTTTAAGCGCTTTACCGGCTCTGATACATCAAATCCCAAACCCCGTGGCCTTTGCCTTCACCCCGTCTTTGAAACTTGGTAACCGGGCGAAAGTCTGGTTGTGGCGAAAATTGGCCAGCGCCTGCTAGGTTGCTGTAACCTGGAGCCACTTCCATCACTTCCATCATGTGTTCTGCATAAGGTTGCCAGTCCGTGGCCATATGAAATATGCCCTTGGGGGCGAGCTTTTGGCGGATGTCTTGGGCAAATTTTGGTTGCACGATACGGCGCTTGTTGTGCTTCTTTTTATGCCAAGGGTCAGGGAAGAATAGCTGTACACCAGCTAGGCTATGGTCGGCAATGCACTGGGCCATGACTTCAATGGCGTCATCACAAAATACTTTAAGATTAGTGAGGCCTTGGGCCTGCGCATTGTTGAGTAAACGGCCGACACCGGGCTTATGCACTTCGATACCGAGATAGTTGTTCTCTGGCATGGTCTTCGCCATGGTTATGAGAGAGTCTCCCATGCCAAAACCAATTTCCATAATGACTGGGTTGTCGTTGCCAAACAGCTGCTTAAAGTCTAATAAGCCGTCAACTAGTTGCAAGCCAAAGTTTGGCCATTGCTGGTCTAGCGCATTCTGCTGGCTTGGCGTCATGCGGCCCGAGCGCTGCACGAAGCTGCGAATGCGGCGTGGGTTGTCAACGGAATAGGAAGCTGGTGATTGGTTTGTGTCTTGCTGTTCTTGCATGGCTGTTAGTTCTTACTGATTTTATAGAAGGCGAATGCTAAGCATGTCCAGGCGCCAAGAAGGCTAAGGCCACCTAGGGGCGTGATCATGCCAAGCTGAGAGATACCACTGAGGCTCATGATATAGAGGCTGCCGCTAAATAACAAAATACCCATGACAAAAAGGCGCATAGCAGCTAAAAACCATGGATTATTTGGGTGCTGGCTGGCTATCCACGCGGTGATCAGTAAGCCTAGGGCGTGGGTCATTTGGTAGTCGGCTGCTGTGTTGAAAGCGGCCAGCATACGTGCTGACAAAATAGGCTTTAAACCATGGGTGGCAAAGGCGCCCAGTGCCACAGCTAGGCCGGCCAATATGGCAGCACTAATAAGGTAGCGGCGGTAGCTAGGTTGCATAGTTGAGAGCATGGTTAATGGTATCCTTTAATATACCTATTTTACCTTACATTGAGATCAATAAAATAGTCGCAAATAGGGGTCATTGCACATTGAATTTGGTAAACTGGCGGCAGTTTGATGTATTAATAGAACAGGATATTTATGACCACCTTGCGTATCGCAACTCGCGAAAGCCAATTGGCCCTTTGGCAGGCCGAGTTTATTAAAGCCGAACTAGAGCGTTTTCACCCAGGTTTGCAGGTTGAACTGCTAGGTATGAAGACCAAGGGTGACATTATATTGGATGTGCCCTTGGCCAAAGTAGGCGGTAAAGGTTTGTTTGTGAAAGAGCTTGAGCAAGCTATGTTGGATGATCGTGCGGATATTGCCGTGCATTCCATGAAAGATGTGCCTATGGAGTTTCCTGATGGCTTGGGCTTGGCGATTATTTGCGATCGCGAAGACCCAACGGATGCTTTCGTGTCCAATCACTACAACAGCCTAGAAGAATTACCACCGGGTGCCTGTGTCGGTACGTCTAGCTTGCGTCGCCAATTGCAGGTGCGTGCTGCACGCCCCGATTTGGTGATTCGTGACTTGCGCGGCAACGTCAACACCCGGTTGGCTAAGCTTGATGCGGGTGAATACGACGCTATCATTTTGGCCAGTGCAGGTTTGATGCGGTTAAAGTTTGATGCACGTATTCGCAGCCGTTTATCCATTGAAGTAAGCCTGCCCGCTGGCGGCCAAGGCGCTGTGGGTGTGGAGTGCCGTACCGATGACGCTCGTACGCGAGCTTTGTTGGCGCCGCTACATCATGAGGATACATCGGATCGTGTAATTGCCGAGCGCGCCCTAAATCGCCGCCTAGAGGGAGGCTGTCAGGTGCCTATCGCCTGCTTTGCCGTGCTGCAAGGTGACCAGCTATACTTGCGTGGTTTGGTGGGTGACTTGACTGGCAAGACAGTATTACGAGCCGAAATTACCGGCCCTCGTAAGCAGGCCGAGCAGTTAGGTATTCAAGTAGCCGAAATGCTATTGGATCAAGGTGCTGGTGCTATTTTGGCTGAAGTTTACGCCACTAGTAACTAGGTCTTTTTACAGCATGAGCCTACGGGTACTGGTCACTAGGCCGCAAGCACAAGCGTCATCGACGGTGGCGGCAATAAGCGCATTGGGGCATCAAGTCCTGCCTATGTCGTGTCTCGAAATTGTGCCCGTATCACTGGCTAGCGATCAGGGTCAAGTGAACAAGTATTTGGCCATGGATCTTGATGCTTATGCTCACGTAATTGTCGTCAGCACCAATGCGGCTGCCTGTTTTTTGCCGGTGGTTGAAGACTATTGGCCGCAGTGGCCTCAGGGCCAAACATGGTGGGCTATGGGTGCAACTACCCAGGCGGCCCTGCAGGCGGTAGATATACCGCAGGTACAAAGGGCTGCGGCTGGTGAAACCAGTGAAGATTTGTTGCGCAGCTTGCTACCTTTGATGAAGGCCGGTGACAAGGTGTTGATAGTGCGAGGTGTTGGTGGTCGCGAAACCTTAGCGCAAACATTAGAAGCACAAGGCATTAAAGTTGATTATGCCCAGTGCTATAGTCGGCAGGCGCCGGTATTGGCAGCGCGAGATATCGAAAAAGTACAAGCGTTTCAGCCCCAGATTGTGGTGCTACAAAGTGGTGAAACCCTGCTAAACTTTGAGGCCAGTTTTGCTGAGCAAATAGACCGTTCTGGGGCGACGACACGTTTGCTGTTACCCAGTGCAAGAGTCTTGCTGCTAGCTCAGCAATTAGGCTACCAACAATGTTTGTTGAGCCAGGGTGCTAGTGATCAAGCAATATGCCATACTTTAAGTCAGTATGAGGTCTCCCAAGAGGCCAACTAAAAGGATACGGTGAGTTATGACGGATAAACAGGATGCTAAGGGTGCTCAAACTGAGTCCGTAAAGTCCGAGCCAGCAGGTGCGCAAGCAACAACAGGCGCCACGGCCACAACTAAATCAGCAACTAGTCAGCAAGCAAAGGCGGCTAATGCCAGAGCGGCCACAAAATCTACCTCTACCGTCCCTGCTCAAGTCACCAGTAAAGGTGCGGGGTTGGCTACCTTATTAGCTGTTGCTGCTTTGTTGCTGGGGGCTTATACTGCTTATCAAGGTTGGATCAACGCTCAACAGGTTCAAACCTATAGTCAGCAACAGCAGCAAGCTCAGTTGTCTGTACAACAAAGCCAAGAGCAGCAAACAGCAAAGGTGAGCCGGCTGGTAAGTGCTATGCAGGCGGATATCAGCACGGAGCAAGATGCGTTGCTTGCCCAGCAAGCACGTATGGATGCAGCCTTGCAGCAAGCGCTACAGCAAATGGCCCAGCAACAAAGTGAACAACAAGTGCAGCTGCCTAAGTGGGAGTTAGCCGAAGCAGAGTACCTATTACGCTTGGCCAATCAACGCTTGGCGATGGAGCAAAACCCCGCATCCGCGCTAACCTTGTTGCAAGCTGCAGATGAAATTATGCATGCCAGTGAACAACTTGGTAGTTATGGTGTGCGTCAGGCTATTGCCCAAGATATGGCCGCCCTTACTGCCGTACCCCTGGCTGATATAGAAGGTATCTTTGCAAGCTTGTCTGCGTTAATGGTGCAAGCAGCCAAACTGACCTATGTTGCGCCAACTATGGCTAGCGCTGGGACTGTGCCGGAACCGGCAAGCCTAGCGACCGCCGTGGCGGATGAGGTAAGCAATAGCGAGCCAATGCTGCAAACATGGACGCAGAAAGCGCTGGGTAGCAGCCAGCAGGCCCTGCTTAATACCTGGCAAGAGCTAAAAGTATTGGTGCGCGTGCAACAGCGTACTAATGCCGATCAATTATTATTAACGCCTGAAGTGGAAGCTTTGTTGCGTATGCGCATGCAGCTGGCCTTGAGTCAGGCTCAAGTTGCTTTACTGCGTGGCCAGCAAACTGTTTATCAAGCATCGTTGGCGCAAGTGACGTTAATGCTAGAGGATTACTATCGTAGCACCGACCTTGTGGCCCAGGCGATGACTGAACAAGTTGCTGAGTTGGGGCAGGTGCAGGTTATGGCCGCCATGCCTGATATCAGTAGCTCCTTGTATGCTTTGCAAGATTTGCAGGCAGCTATCCATGCCCAGCAGGGAGCCAACTAATCATGCGTATGCGAGCTTGGGCTGTATTGCTTTTGGTTATGGCTATTGTTGGTGCTTGGTTGGGTGCCATGATGCAAATGGATCCGGGTTACCTGCTGGTAGCTTGGCGTCAGACGACGATTGAAATGAGCCTATGGGTAGGCCTGGTGCTGGTTTTAGTGCTTTATGTCGGTCTGTATTTTGGCTTACGGCTACTGTTTTCGTTAACTGCGCCTTGGCAGTTTATGGCACGCTGGTCCGCAGAAGGTAAGTTGCGCCGGGCGCAGTTACAGACTCGGCAAGGTCTGTTGGCTTTGTCCAATGGCCAATATAGCCGGGCCGTTGAGAAGTTATCCGGTTTAGTTGAAACAACCAGCCAACCGTTGGTGGTGATACCCGCTTTGGCCGAAGCCGAAGCGCGTATGGGGCGCTTTGATAAAGCCCAAAAGCGCTTGCAAGCTTTGCTTAACGCAATGCCTGAAGCTGGCGCCCTAGTGGGTTTGGCCCAGGCGCGTATTTATATTCAACAAGGCGATGCCGAAGCGGCCTTGGTGCCATTGCAAAAAATCACGGCACAAGATAAGCAGCATAGTCAGGCTAATGAGTTGCTGTTGGAATTGCTGCAAGGTTTACAACGTTGGTTGGATGTTATTGATTTGTTGCAGGTTGTCGCAGGTGCTAAGCAAATGCCCGAGGCGGTTATGGCCCAGCAGCAACAAAAAGCCTATGCTCAGGCGTTTTCGCAAAGCTTAAGTCACGATCAAGCTTTACCACAGTTGCAGCAATTATGGCGTAAGGCCCCTGCAGCGGTACAGAAATCCAGTGCTTGTCGCTTGGCATTGGTGCAGGCGATGCATAAAGCCGAGGGTAACCCGGCAAAGCGCACTGCTGAGTTTATTGCCAGCAGTTTGCAACAAGAGTGGGATGATGGCCTAGTGCTGGAGTTTGCTCATTTGCCTATGACGGATACAGCCGATGTAGAAAAAGCTCTAGGCAAGGCCGAAGCTTGGCAGTCACAAGCCAAAGACAGTGCCGCTTTGCAGTTAACTTTAGGGCGTTTGTGTCGTCGTTTGGAGTTGTGGGGCAAAGCGAGGGACTATTTGCAAAGTAGTATTCGTATGCAGGCCAGTAAAGAAGCTCATGCCGAATTAGCGCGCCTAGAGCAACACTTGGGTCATCTAGACACGGCGTTAGAGCATTATCGTGCTGCCAGCATTTTTTAAATACTTATGAAACTAGGTTTTTAGTCATTAATACTGCTAAAAAGTAAGTAAAGTATGCTAGAGCTGGGTTTGAGACATTGACATCGGTGGTTGAATCGGACAAACTTCGTAGCAGGTGTTTTTGCACCTGTTGCCCTCTATGACTCTCGTCATCGCAAAAATCTTATATACAAGAATATTTAAACTCTAACTTTCTGTTTTCTCTCTGCCTGTCTGGCGCAAAAAATATTATGAATCTTACTGAATTAAAAAAGAAATCCGTACCCGAATTACTCGACATAGCCAAACAAATGGGTCTTGATAACCTTGCTCGCTCGCGTAAGCAAGACGTTATATTTAGCATCCTTAAGCGCCATGCCAAAAGTGGCGAAGATATCTACGGCCAGGGCGTGTTGGAAATCCTTCAAGACGGCTTTGGCTTCTTGCGCTCGGCGGACTCCTCCTACCTAGCTGGCCCTGATGATATCTATGTATCCCCATCGCAAATTCGACGTTTTAATTTGCGCACAGGCGACAGCATTGATGGCAAGATTCGTCCACCAAAAGACGGTGAGCGTTACTTTGCTTTGTTAAAGGTGGCCAATATTAACTTTGGTCCACCAGAGCAAGCCAAAAAC
The DNA here is from genome assembly GCA_003521845.1 of Oceanospirillaceae bacterium. Lineage (GTDB taxonomy): Bacteria > Pseudomonadota > Gammaproteobacteria > Pseudomonadales > Balneatricaceae > Njordibacter. The sequence goes on from DPHB01000032.1 coordinate 55,594, forward strand.
AAAATCTTGTTTGAAAACTTAACCCCTTTGTTTGCCCAGGATCGTTTGCACATGCAATTGGGTAACGGTTCTAGTGAAGACTTAACCGCCCGTGTTATTGACCTAACTGCGCCTATGGGTAAAGGTCAGCGTGCCTTAATTGTATCGCCACCTAAGGCCGGTAAAACCTTGATGTTGCAGAACATTGCACACTCAATTACACGCAACAATCCAGACTGCCATTTGATCGTATTGTTAATTGATGAACGCCCAGAAGAAGTAACCGACATGAGCCGTTCGGTACGTGGCGAAGTGGTTGCTAGTACTTTTGATGAGCCACCATCGCGTCACGTACAGGTGGCCGAAATGGTCGTTGAAAAGGCCAAGCGCCTTGTTGAACATAAAAAAGACGTGGTTATATTGCTTGATTCAATTACCCGCCTTGCTCGTGCTTACAACACGGTAGTGCCTTCCTCTGGTAAGGTATTGACCGGTGGTGTTGATGCTCACGCCTTGGAACGCCCAAAGCGTTTCTTTGGTGCGGCGCGTAATATCGAAGAAGGTGGTAGCTTGACCATTATTGCTACCGCACTGACGGAAACGGGCTCCAAGATGGACGAAGTTATTTTTGAAGAATTCAAAGGCACGGGTAACTCCGAAGTGCACTTGGATCGCAAGATTGCCGAACGTCGTGTTTTCCCTGCTATTAACATCCGTAAGTCTTCTACCCGTCGTGAAGAGCTACTGACCCGTGAAGATGAGCTACAGCGCATGTGGATTTTGCGTAAGTTGCTTGATCCAATGGAAGATGTCGCTGCCACTGAATTCTTAGTTGATAAGCTGAAAGGCTTTAAGACCAACGACGAGTTCTTTATGTCCATGAAGCGCCAATAACCCTGACTCAAAAACCATCGGTCATGACATTAAAATATAAGGATTTGCGCGATTTTATCGCCACCCTCGAGCAACAGGGCGAATTGAAACGTATTCAAACCCCTGTTGACCCCCATTTAGAAATGACCGAGATCTGTGATCGCACTTTGCGGGCCGAAGGGCCTGCATTGCTATTCGAAAACCCCAAAGGTTTTTCTGTACCTGTCTTAGCGAACTTGTTTGGTACTCCCAAACGCGTAGCGCTGGGCATGGGCGCGGCGGATGTTAGCAGCTTACGTGATATCGGCGTATTGCTGGCTACCCTCAAAGAACCCGAACCACCTAAGGGCTTTAAAGACGCCCTCGACAAACTACCTCTATACAAGCAAGTTTTGAACATGGGGCCAAAAAAGGTCTCGCGTCCAGCTTGTCAGCAGGTGGTGCTGGAAGGTGATGATGTCGACTTGGGTAAACTACCTATCCAAACTTGCTGGCCCGGCGACGCTGGCCCACTAATAACCTGGCCTCTGGTGATCACTCGTGGCCCTAATAAACAACGTCAAAATCTAGGTATATATCGACAACAAGTGATCGGTAAAAATCGCCTGATTATGCGTTGGTTGTCACACCGTGGCGGTGCCCTCGATTTTCGTGACTGGCAGTTGCAACACCCTGGTGAAAATTTTCCTGTAGCTGTGGCTTTGGGTGCTGATCCAGCTACCATTTTGGGTGCTGTTACACCGGTACCCGATACCCTGAGTGAATACGCTTTTGCCGGTTTGCTACGCGGTGGAAAAACAGAAGTTGCCGATTGCTTAACCTGTGATTTGCAGGTGCCGGCTAGTGCTGAGTATATTCTAGAGGGCTATATCGCCCCGGACGATATGGCCGATGAAGGGCCGTTTGGTGATCATACGGGTTATTACAACGAAGTAGATCGCTTCCCTGTATTTACAGTAACGCGCATCACTCACCGCCGCGATCCTATTTACCATAGTACCTATACTGGGCGTCCACCGGATGAGCCAGCAGTGTTAGGTGTTGCTCTGAATGAAGTCTTTGTGCCGATATTGCAGAAGCAGTTTCCGGAAATTGTCGATTTTTACCTGCCACCGGAAGGTTGCTCTTATCGCATGGCGATAGTGACTATGAAGAAGCAGTATCCCGGTCACGCTAAGCGCGTGATGATGGGGGTCTGGTCTTTTTTACGACAGTTTATGTACACCAAGTTTGTAATTGTGGCGGACGACGACGTCAATGCGCGAGACTGGAACGATGTCATTTGGGCGATGACAACGCGCATGGATCCTGCTCGTGATACTACTCTGATTAGTAATACGCCGATCGACTATTTGGACTTTGCGTCGCCAGTTTCTGGCCTCGGTTCTAAGATGGGTATGGATGCCACCAATAAATGGCCTGGTGAGACAGATCGAGAATGGGGCGAACCCATTACTATGGACCCAGCGGTGAAACAACGTGTTGATGAGCTCTGGCATGAGCTAGGTATCGATGATACATAGTTAGTTGGTGGTATTTTGGACAATAAAAAAGGCGGTGCTGATAACAGACCGCCTTTTTATGTACAGGATGTACTGTAGACCCAAATCACTCGCTGTGCTCATGGGGACGGCTCTGTCGCGGAGACATGGGCAGGTTTTTGCTCCTGCAAAACGTGCATTCGCTACACCCCTACAGGTCATGTCATAGAGTGGTGATTTTGTTATAAGCTAGTTAGTAGCGGCTTCGCGTGGTGCAACGGTTACCTTGATCTCAGAACCACTTACCCGACGCTTTTCAATTTGCACAGTAGCAACGCGGCCGGCTTTTTCAAAGGTCAGTATGGATACTTCCGATTGCACAGAGGTGATGCTAATCCAGCCATAGGTGGACATATGCTGGTGGAAGTAGGTAAAGGCTTGGGTAGTATCCAGCTTAGAGCGAAATACAGCGCGGCCTGTCCATTGTTCACCCGTGTTGAGTAGCAGAGATTCGCTGATCACTAATACATCATCTAAAGGAATAGGAATGTCAGCATAAGAATTAGTAACCTGGGGGTCGCTCGCACTCATGGTCTGGCCATCTGTGCCGCCAGGAATCTGAGTAATAGGCGCTGCACAAGATGCCAGTAAGCCTAAGCTAAGGCCGATAGTGATAATTGCTTTTAAATACCGGTTCATGACGAGTTTTCCACGATTACATTGATGTCTGGAAGTATAACCAAGGCGCTTGGGAATTGCAGTTATAAAGCTGAAAATAACCTTTAGATTAATTAATTCAATGACCTTACTCGGTCTTGGCTGATGCTTGAGTTTGTATTTTTTGCAAAAGACCCTTGGCTGGCGGGTAATCTGGTGTCTGTTGCAAGGCAAGGGTGAGGCGGTCGAGGGCGATTTCTGTATACCCTTGTTGCCAATAATAGGTAGCGAGTTCGGTATAGATACGTGCCGCCATGTCGTCATGCTGGGCGTGCTTGGCAGGCATGCTGCAGGCACTTAGTATCAAAGTTAGCACGGCAATGGCTAGTATTTTTATTTTGAAGATCCTTTTCATAACTTAAGTTTAGCTCAAGTATCCTAATTTTGTTAGCGGGTGCGTGTTGGTTTAGCTGTACAACAAGTTTGGCAGTTCATAGACCACGTCAAAGTGATTGCGTGCAGCAATTTCTAGGCTTTGGTTGGGGACGCCGTCGGCCTCTAAAAACTTTGCGAATTGCTGGCTTTGGCGTTTGAATTCATCCGTTTCATTGGCCCCCCAAACGATAAGGCAGGGCGGTAACAACTGATTGCTAGCTAGGCCAGGGCTGATTGCGGTTGCTCTATCCATATCCAAGCCAAGGGGGTTGTTGACGTAAGTGTCTACTAGGGGGCGCAGGTCATAAACACCGCTAAATAGAACGGCTTGCTTAAACAGTCCAGCTCGCAAGCCTTGTTGGTTGTTGGCTGCAGCTTGTAACACGCAAGCTGCCAAGTGGGCGCCGGCAGAGCTGCCACTGAGGATGATTTCTTGCTCATCAATAGCCCATGCTTGTTGCATCATCCAAGCTATAGCTTGGCAGCACTCTTGTACCATGGCACTGATGCTAGCCTGTGGGGCAAGCGTATAGTCAATAACAGCTAGGTGATAACCTTGCGCAATTAATGGCTGAGCCATAAAACAAGATTCGTTTTTACTGAGCTCTTGCCAATAGCCACCGTGGATATAAATGACCAGAGGGGCGCCAGGGTTGCCTGGGAAATAATCTATAGTTTGGCCGCCATCATCAGCGACATTCAGGTCGGCTTGGTGTGTTAGTTGTTGTTTGGCTATAGCTGAGTCGTCAATATAGTTTTGAATATACACCATGATGTCGTCGATACAGGAACTTGGTGAGTACTCTTGTTCTAGTTTGGCGTGACTAAAGTGCTTCCACGGCATGGGAAAGTGACGAGGTTGCTGAGTATTGTCAGGCATAGGTAGTGGGCTAGTTATTGGTTGTTTGCGCGGCACAAGGCGACGGACTATTTGTAATATAGGGCGGTGGCAATTGCCACATGCGGCCGCAATGTTTAACTCACGGCGCAGGCTGCGAAAATCATGATGGCCCGATTGTACAGCGTCAATGACTTGTTGTTTGGTGATGTTTTCGCAGGTGCATATTATTTGTTGCTCATTCATGGGCTGATTGTAGCGTTTATCGCTGGCAGAATCCTGCTATTTGGCCAGAAAGCGAATAGCATCGCCCAGTCCAGCCACAGTGAGTGGATACATCTTATGATCAATCAGTTGTTGCGTGAGACCAATGGAGTGGGTATAGCCCCAGTGGTTTTCGGGCACAGGGTTAAGCCATACCACCTTGTCAAAATGCTGGGTAAGACGCTGCATCCAGGTTGCCCCAGGCTCATTGTTCATGTGTTCAACACTACCGTAAGGTGAGCTAATTTCGTAAGGCGCCATGGAGGCATCGCCAACAAAGATCACCTTGTAGTCCTTGCCATAGGTATGCAAGATATCAAACAAGGCAGTGCGTTGCTGTTGCCTACGTAGGTTGTCGGTCCACATGCTTTCATAAATAAAATTGTGAAAGTAGAACTGTTTGAGGTGTTTGAACTCCGAACGGCAGGCGGCAAATAACTCTTCGCACACTTGTATGTAAGGGTCCATCGAGCCACCCACGTCTAACAATAAGAGTACCTTAACGGCATTGTGGCGCTCTGGCACTAGTTTAAGATCTAGCATGCCGGCATTTTTGGCAGTGGCACTAATAGTATGATCCAAATCGAGTTCTTCGGCGGCACCGGTGCGCGCAAACTGACGCAGTTTACGGAGGGCTACTTTGAGGTTGCGGGTGCCCAGTTCGACGCTGTCATCGAGGTTGCGAAACTGACGTTCTTCCCACACTTTGGCGGCGCTCTTGTTGCGACTTTCGCCACCCACACGGATACCTTCCGGGTGATAGCCGCTGTGGCCGAAGGGGGAGGTGCCTCCGGTGCCGACCCATTTACTACCGCCAGCGTGACGCTTTTCTTGCTCGGCTAGGCGTTTCTTAAAGGTGTCTAATAGTTCCTCAAGGCTGCCTAAGGATTCTAGTTTGGCTTTTTCTTCGTCGCTGAGGTGCTTCATAAATTCAGCGCGTAACCAGTCTTCTGGAATCAGTGCCTCTAGCAAACCTTCTAGGTCTTCTAGTTGTTTAAAATAGGCGCCAAAGACCCGGTCAAACTTATCAAAGTGCATTTCATCTTTGACTAGGCAGGTGCGCGCCAAATAATAAAATTCTTCCGTATCGGCAAATACCAAATGCTTTTGCAGGGCTTCCATAAGAATAAGATACTCTTTGATGGAAACTGGAATTTGCGCTTTTTTAAGGGTGTAGAAAAAGTCGATTAACATAATTTATGTAAGCACTTACTAACGGTTTTGTCGGCGCGACATGAAGGCTAGTCGTTCTAGTAGTTGTACGTCCTGCTCGTTCTTTAGTAGTGCACCATACAAGGGCGGGATAGCCTTGGTTTGGTCTCGGTTAGCAAGAATGTCGGCTGGAATATCGTCCGCCATAAGTAGCTTTAACCAATCAATTAGTTCCGACGTAGACGGCTTTTTCTTGAGGCCGGGAATCTCTCTCAAGTCAAAAAATATCTCCATGGCTTCGGCGACCAGTTGGGCGTTAAGCTGAGGATAGTGCACATCAACAATGGCGCGCATGGTGTTTTTGTCGGGGAAGTTGATGTAGTGGAAAAAGCAGCGACGTAAGAAAGCATCGGGCAGTTCCTTTTCGTTGTTACTGGTGATGATGACCACAGGGCGTTGCTTGGCCACCACGCGTTCGCCAGTTTCGTAAACGTGGAATTCCATTTTATCCAATTCTACTAACAAGTCATTGGGAAATTCGATGTCGGCCTTATCAATTTCGTCGATTAGGAGCACAAGGCGCTTTTCGGCCCCAAAGGCTTGCCATAGCTTGCCTTGCTTGATGTAGTTACTAACATCGTGCACCTTATCATTGCCGAGTTGCGAATCACGCAAACGAGACACAGCATCATATTCATACAGGCCTTGTTGCGCTTTGGTCGTCGACTTGATGTGCCACTGTAACAGTTCCATATCAAGTGCTTGGGCCACCTGCTCTGCCAACAGGGTTTTACCTGTGCCGGGCTCGCCTTTGATTAGTAGTGGGCGCTCAAGCGCGACGGCGGCATTAACGGCCATTTGTAGATCTTTGGTGGCAACGTAGGATTCAGTACCGGTAAATTTCATGACTATTCTCTGTTGTTAGCATGCTGCTTGGCATGACGAGTGTCGATAATAACAAAGCAGGTATTGTGCCTGAACCATAGCCAGTGTCTAGCCTGACTTTAGGGTCAATGACATTGCCAAGCTTTGGCGCCAGTGAATCTCAGCATGGAATGACGCTTTTGCATTAATTGTGCGCCGATGAACATGGTAGAATGCTAGCATTCATGCAATTGTGACCAATTTGACTAGTAGAGTTTACTCATGGCTGAGACCACTTCCCAGCAAGCGGCTGGCAGCATGCTAGCGACGGATACTTCCTTAGGGCCGGTGACAAATAAGGACACGGGGGAGTTGCGCAACTTTGCTTTTGTGCTGCTGGAAAAATTTTCTATGATGGCCCTCACCTCGGCCATTGATGCGCTGCGTACGGCCAACTTGCTGGCAGAATCTGAGCTATTTAGTTACCAGCTAGTGTCTATAGAAGGCACTTCTATTTGTGGTGATCTAGGCTTCTCAGCGGTGGTTGATGCCACCTTAGCGGAACTAAATTTGGCGCAAATAGATGCCCTTGTGATTTGTGGTGGTTTGCGTGTGGATCTGCAGGTTGAGCCAGTACTAACTCGTTTCTTACGTCGCCCACAGGTAAAAACTTTGGCATTGGGCTCATTGTGGAACGGTGTGTTTGCACTGGCTCATGCTGGCTTGTTGGATGCGGCCCCGTGCGCTGTGCACCGTGAAAACCGTGCTAGTTTTAGGGAGCTATTTAGCAAGGTAGAGTTAAAAAATCGCGGCTATATTTTATATGACGGCCCGCACAATAAATTATTCACTTGTGCCGGTGGCAGTAGTGCTCTAGACATGATGTTGGAGTTGATTGTCGAAAGCCAAGGCAAGCATTTTGTGCGTGGTATTTGTGACATTCTGACTTGCGACCGCATTAATGATGCCGGCGAGCCAGCGTTTTTGCATGATGCTTCTGAAGCACAACTGCCGCAAAATCTAAAAGACGTCATCGCCTTGATGGAAAATAACATGGAGGAAATGCTGACGCCTGAGGAGATTGCTGCTTTGGTTGGTATCACTCGACGTCAGGTGGAACGCTTGTTTCAGCGTTATTTAGGTAGCACGCCAACCCGCCATTATTTGGAATTACGCTTAAAACGTTCCCATCAACTATTGACCCAAACTCAGCTGTCCATGAGTGATATCTCTTTGGCTTGTGGCTTTGTTTCCTACCCACACTTTTCTAAATGTTACCGCCAGTTCTTTAATAAAACCCCTTCGAGTAGCCGTAAACAGCCCTGATTGCTTACGACAGCTGCAATAAGCTCACAACAATCATACCTTGGGCCAGGGTATAGGTGCTCATGACCCATAAATGCGGCCGGGGCAAAGCGGTGACAAAGCGGTTGATGGCGAGGGTTAAATCCGAAGCCATAAATAACAAGGCGCCAGCCGCCAAAATCCAAGCCCACATACCACCAAGGTGCAGCGCCAAAGCAATGGCCACTATGCCCTTGCTGGCTAAAACCAAGCAATAAATCAATACCGGTATTTTAAGGTTGCCTAGATGTGGGCGCAGGTACCAAAAGATGCCCAAGGCAATGGCAACCTTGCCAGCTATGATGCTGGGCCACGGCATGGGCGCAGAAAGTGGAATTAAGGTAAAAATGGCCATGGCCATAGCGAGGTGGCCAAACAAAAAGCTTACTAGGCCGGTCACAAATGACCTTTTGCTAGGGTTTAGCAGGGCTACATCGCCAAGCCAAGCGGCTAAGAGAGCTAGATTAACCCAGTTGCTATCACCACCTAGTATCACATAGCTAAGCCATAATAGCGGCATCAACAGCGGTTTGGTGGCGCGGCGTATAGCGTCACTCTGGTCAGCGGAGAACAGATGTATTAGGCTAAGCAAGGTATAGGCTAGAAGGCTAAGGGTGGCGCTCATAAAAGTACGTATGGGATGGTTTTGCTATTGCGGCTAGCTTAGGTTATAACACCTTGTTTGTCGATACGGAGTTGAGTTTATGATCCCTGCTAAGGTGCAAGCTTGTTTAGATGAACATCAATTGTCGGTGCTGCAATTTGAGCCGGGTAGTACGCCAACCTCTGCATTGGCCGCTGAGAAAATTGGTGTAGCAGTTGGACAGATAGCCAAGTCTATGTTGTTTAAGGCCAAGGATGGTGCTTTTCACTTGGTGGTGTGCGCGGGAGATCGTCGGGTTTGCAGCAAGCGTATGAAAAAGCACTTGGGTGTGAAGGCGCGTATGGCGACCGTGGATGAAACTTTTGATATTACCGAATTTAAGCCGGGTGGCGTGTGTCCTTTTGGCATCACCAGAGCACAGGTGCATATTGATAGTAGTCTGAGGGCTTATGGCCAGGTATACCCAGCGGCTGGTACGGATTCCACTGGTGTACCGACTACTTATGAGCAACTACTACAAATTACAGCAGGACTAACTTGTGATGTAATGCAAGAAGCCGGTTAGTCTGTGCTAATTGTTTAGCTTAATATCGGCAAGGTGCGTTACCTGCCAGTCTGCGTATGCAGGCCAGGCAAACTGGCCTTTGGTATCTAGGTGAATGGTTGCTACACCTGCGGCTTTACCAGCTTGTAGATCGTATAAAAAGTCCCCCACCATCACCGTATCTTGCTGTGTAGCCTGCCAAGTTTGCATCAAATACTCTAAGCCGACGGGTGATGGTTTTGGGGTGCAGCTGTCACGGTCGAGAATATAGGCTTCTACAAAGAACTCCTCTAGCCCGCAAGTGCGTAATGTTTGTTGCGCGACGGCGTGCAAGTTGCGCGTTATGATGCCCATTTTAACGCTACGTTCCTGCAGTTTTTGTAACAGTTCAAGGGCCCCTGGCATGGGTTTGGCTAAGCTGGCGAAATGGTGCTCTAGTTCATTAACCTTGTCCCACAGAGGGGCGGCTTCAGCGGTAGGCAGGCTAGCTAGGGTCTCTAATATGGGGGCGTCATCGGCCATGCCGAGTTCGCGCCGCATCATAACAAAATCGTGTACCCCCACCGTGAGTGTGCCATCCATATCAAAGATCCAGTGCTGACGTTTAGCGATGTTGTGCATAGGCTACCTGTTTTATTAAAAGCTCACTCCTAATGTCGTTTCTTATGATAAAATACTTGCTATCGAGTTTGTTAATTTTTTAACGTATAACGCATTTTAGGAGTCTCGCCAGTGAGTGCCAAAGTTGCCGTAATTATGGGGTCAAAAAGTGATTGGCCAACCATGCAAGAAGCTACCGACCTTATGGATCGTTTTGAGGTGGAGTACGAAGTAGAAGTGGTTTCTGCTCACCGTACACCGGATAAACTAATGTCCTTTTCAGCGGCGGCTGCCGAGCGTGGTATTCAAGTAATTATAGCTGGTGCTGGTGGTGCCGCGCACTTGCCCGGCATGGTGGCTTCCAAGACTCGGCTGCCAGTACTGGGTGTGCCGGTACAAAGCAAGGCCTTAAGTGGTGTTGATAGCTTGTACTCAATTGTACAAATGCCCCGTGGCGTAGCCGTGGGTAGTATGGCTATTGGCGGTGCTGGTGCTTTTAATGCCGGCTTATTGGCTTGCCAAATGTTGGCTAACCAGGATGCCGACTTGGCACAGCGTATTGAAGATTTCCGTACTCAGCAAACGCAAACTATTCTGGATAATCCTGACCCGAGGGAAGACTAATGAGTCGTGTATGGGTACTAGGTGCCGGACAGCTGGGCGCTATGCTGAAGCATGCTGCACAACCTTTGGGTGTAGACCTGATTGCCGTGGATATTGAAAACGATAGTAACTTGGATTTGGCAGCGGATGACGTTATTACTGCTGAACGCGAGCAATGGCCATCGACGCAAGCTACTGATCAACTTGCAGCGCACCCAAATTTCGTTAACCGCGAAGTGTTTGGTTTGGTTGCCGACCGTGTCACACAAAAACAGATGCTTGATCGTTTGCAGCTACCGACCGCACCTTGGCAACTGGTAACAAATGGACAAACCGCTACGGCTTTGTATGCAGCCTACGGCCCTCGTGTATTGCTGAAGCAGCGTAGTGGTGGCTTTGATGGTCGTGGTCAGTTGTGGCTCAAGCAAGATGAAGACACGCAAGTGCCCAGTGATTGGCAGGACAAGGTTATTGCCGAACAGGCGATTGGCTTTGACGAAGAAGTGTCTGTTGTTGGCGTGCGTAGTCGGGCCGGTGAATGTCATTTCTATCCTTTGGCTTTGAACCTGCACCAAGACGGTATTCTGGCCGTGACGCTAGCTCCTTTGGCACGTTTACAGCCTTTGCAAAGCAAGGCCGAGAACATGCTTGGCGCCATCATGGATGAACTAGATTATGTTGGCGTGATGGCCATGGAGTGCTTCCGTGTTGGCGATGACTTGTTAATCAATGAACTAGCACCACGTGTACATAACAGTGGCCACTGGACACAGGCTGGCGCTAGCATTAGCCAGTTTGAATACCATGTGCGTGCTACCGCTGATTTGCCTTTAGGGCCGCCGGTTATCAAGCATGAAAGCGTCATGGTGAACCTCATAGGTATCGACTACAATCATGAGTGGTTGGCGATTCCTGGCGCCGAAGTATTTTGGTACGGTAAAGACGTACGGCCTGCACGTAAGGTCGGCCATATCAACTTTGCTATGGGCGACAAGCAGCAGCTTATTGCTTCTTTGCAGCGTCTAAAGCCGTTGCTAGGCGATTGGTATGCAGTGGCCATGGATTGGGCTTTGCAAGAACTTACGCGCCGCTAAGCAGTTGCTGAATTTATAGCACAATAACAAACGATAATTAATAGGCGGTTCTAACCGAGCCGACATTAGGGAAACAAGTATGGAAGTTTTGCAGCAATCTTTGCTAGGTTTGGTCGACTTTTTGATCTATTTTAGTGTCGCCTTGGTACTGCTTTTAGGCTTTAAGTGGGCCTACACCTTGGTCACTCCCCATGATGAGTGGGAATTGGTAAAAGACAAGCACAGCACCGCGGCTGCTATTGGTTTGGTGGGTGCGGTGATTGGCTTTAGTATTGCTTTGGCGGGGGCGGCTAGCAACTCTGTGTCCCTAGTCGATTTTGTGATTTGGGGTGTGGTTGCGCTGATCGCTCAGTTGCTTGCCTTTGCCTTTTTGCGCTTTACCTTTATGCCAAAGATTGCCGAGCGTATTAACAACGACGAAGTCTCAGCTGGCATTATGCTAGGTGGGGTGTCTATAGCAGTTGGCTTGTTGAATGCCGCCTGCATGACATACTAAGGGGGCGTGACCAATGAAACGCTCCCGTCAAATTGACCTAGCTAGCCTGCGTAAAGCCGATAAGCCGTTACCACTTAAACCGATTACCCTTGGTATTATGGCCGCGACCTTGAGTGCCTGTGGTGATTCCGAAGTGGCCAATATTTATCCGTCCGTAATGGAGTGCGCCGTGGACAACCCTGAGTTCGTTGAAATGTGCGAACTCGCCTATGAGCAGGCAGTAGAGGAAGCAGCTGAAACCAGTCCTAAATATGTTCGCCAAGATGAATGTGAAGACGATTTTGGTCTGCGTAACTGCCAGCCTTATACGGGTATGGGCAACAACTGGTTTATGCCTGCCATGGCCGGTTTTATGATGGCACGCATGCTAGATGATGACTTTGACATTGATCTAAAGAAAAAGAAGAAAAAGCGCTATAGCTCGCCTTTGTTTATGTCTAAGAATCGCCGTTCACCAGTATTCGGCAATTGGGTGGGGGCAACCGGCAAGTCCTATGGGTCTTTCAATACTAGGCAAACTAAGGTGAGCAGCAAAGCCTTTGCCCCTAAGCCGAAGGTCACCAAAACGACCAGCCGTGGTGGCTTTGGTAATATGGCACGATCGGTGGCTGCACGCTCTAGCTGGGGCGGCTGAGTTTGCTGCGCCTGCCTATTTCTGAGCGTCCTGGATGGCGTGACCAAGCGCAAGAATATGGTTTTGGCTTCCATACCATGTATGGTGAGCCCTACTGGGACGAAAGCGCTTACTATCAATTTAGTTTGCGCCAAGTTGAAGACCATATTGAAGATCCCACTGCCGAGCTACACCAGATGTGCTTGCAGGTGGTGGATAAGGTTATTACTGATGAAGCCTTGATGGCGCGCTTCCAAATTCCCCGTCAGTACTGGGACCTTGTGGCGAGCTCTTGGCAAGCGCGTGAGCCCAGCCTCTACTCCCGCCTGGACCTGGTCTATGATGGTCAGGGGCCTGCCAAACTCTTAGAAAATAACGCCGATACGCCTACTAGCCTGTTTGAAACTGGATTTTGGCAGTGGTTGTGGCTGGAAGATAGTGTCAATTCAGGGCGCTTGCCCCGTCAATCTGATCAATTTAATTCTTTACAAGAAAAGCTTGTGGCACGTTTGGCTCAGCTGCAAAAGCAGCGTCCCGGGCAGCCTTTACACTTTAGTTGCTGCAAGGATACAGAAGAAGATCGCGGTACCGTGCAATACCTGCAAGACTGCGCGCAAGAAGCCGGCATGCAGGCGCCTTTTGTGTTCGTTGAAGACTTGGGGCTAGGGGAGTCCGGAGCCTTTACGGATCAGTATGACCAAGAAATCAACTGGATGTTTAAGCTTTACCCTTGGGAATTTATGCTGCGTGAAGACTTTGCCGATCATCTAGCTACGGCAGGTTGCCGTTGGTTGGAACCATTATGGAAATCCCTGATTTCAAATAAGGCCATTTTGCCTTTGTTGTGGCAAATGTTTCCGGGTCACCCTAATTTATTGCCTGCCTATTTTGAAGATCAGCTAGCGTCCAGTGGTTTACAGCACTACGTGAAAAAACCGATCTTTGCCCGCGAAGGGGCCAACGTGAGTATTCACAAAAATGGTGAAACCCTATTTGATGCCGGCGGCCCCTATGGTGCGGAAGGCTATATATACCAAGCCTACACGCCCATGCCTAAGTTTGGTGACAGCTTTACCCTAATTGGCTCTTGGTTAGTGGATGACCAACCTGCCGGTATGTCCATACGCGAAGATCGCCAACAGGTAACGCAAGATAGCTCGCGTTTTTTGCCCCACATAATCATGGGCTAGTAATAAAACACATCTGGCACTTTGGGGTACCCAAAGCACTCGCTTCGCTCATGGGGCAGACCCTATGAGCCCAAGGTGCTTGATGTGTTTACCATTGAATTGGAGGAGTTATGCAGATAGTCGATGCCAATAGCACTAAGCAGCTGTTGCCATATGATGCCTTGGTGGCGGCTTTGACCGAGGCTTTTGCCAAACCTCATGCTGATGTTACTGCGCCACCGCGTTTGCACTATGGGGTGGATGATCCTGATGGTTCGCAGCGCACTTTGCTGATTATGCCAGCTTGGGCCGACGATGCAGGTGTGGTGGTTAAGCTGGTGAACGTGGTGCCTAATAATGGCCTGCGTGCTTTGCCTGCTATTCAGGCACAAGTGCTGGTGGCGGACCCGCAAACGGGTGCTTGGTCGGTAATGATTGATGGCGCTACCGTAACGGCGCGTCGTACGGCGGCAGCGTCAGCAGCGGCGGCGCAGTTTTTAGCGCCTGCTGATGCTAAGACCATGTTAGTGGTGGGTACGGGGCGTTTGTCCTTGGAAATGGTGGCTGCCCACCGGCAGGTGCGGCCTTCTATTGAACGGGTATTAGTGTGGGGCCGTGATAGCGATAAAGCGGCTGAGATTGCACAGCAGATAGATGGCGGCGAAGTAGCTGATGATCTGGCGGTAGCCTGTGCGTCCGCACAAGTCATCAGCTGCTGTACTTTATCGGCGCAGCCTTTGGTGCAGGGTGCTTGGGTGCAGCCGGGTACGCATGTGGATCTAGTCGGCGCCTATCGTCCTGACTTGCGTGAGAGCGATGGCGCACTAGTGGCCAAGTCACGGGTGTTTGTTGATACCTATGCGGGTGCCAATGGTGAGGCGGGTGATTTGTTGCAGGCGCAAGGCGAAGGTTTGTTTGATATGCAAAATATACAAGCCGACTTGCATGAGTTGGCGCGGGGTGAGGTGGTGCGTACAGCCGATGACATTACCTTGTTTAAGTCTGTAGGCGCCTCCCTTGAAGATTTTGTAGCTGCGCGTTTGGTCGCGGCACAGTTAGCTAATTAAAAAATAAGAGAAATACCATGAAACATCATGTCTATGAAGTCGATGAATATGGCGTGCGTAACTATCGCACACGTGCGCTGGCCTTATTAAGTTTGGGTTTGTTATATACGATTATCGCTGTGTTAGCTTGGCTGTTGTTGCAATTTGAATTAGCCAGCCCGCATGCCAATATCACCAATTACGCCGATGCCTTTTGGGCACTACAGATGAGTGCTAGCACCATTGGCTTTGGGGATTTTTACCCGGTTACCCTTGGTGGCCGCATGGTTATTGCAGGTATGTTTTATGTTGGTGTGGGTATGGTTGGCTTTATTGGTGCCTTGATAGCCGAACGCGTGCTTGGCTTTGCCGATACCAATGTAAAAAACCGTGAGCTGCGGAAGCAGAACACGGAAATTTTGGAACATAATATTCAGCTTGAAAAGAAAATGGACCGACTGCTGGCTCAGTTTGAGCAGCGCAGCTAGTTCACTCTAGCGGCTGATATATTAACTATAACGGCGTGTTTGCCAGGGGCTTATGGCACCGATGCCCAGCAATACTACAGCCAGGCCAATGAGCCAGCCAAGGAACGGGATAGCGGCTAGTAGTGTTACTAGTGCCGCACCCAGTAGGCTGGTCATGGCTAGGCTAAGGGTTGTATTAGGTAGGTTGCCGCGCAAGCGTTGCCAAGCCATTTGTCCGATTGTAAAAGCCCCCATAACCCATCCAGCCAACACTAGTAAAACAGCCAGTATGGCTAGTATTGCGCTAATTGGCATGCCGATAATGGTAATGGCAAATAGCGGAATACAGCCAATGACAATGGCGAGGCTTAATGTGCCTTGCAGTAGGGTGAGTTTTTTGTTTTCTTGCGCTTTAAGTGCTGTCTTGGTCATATACTGGCGCGCTATCAATGCGGCTGCAAAGGCGAGCAAAGCCAAAACTAGGCTCGTGGATAGCCAATCTTGCCAGCCTGAATGTTCAGCATAGCCATCGTAGTTTTCTCGGTAATCGTGCATGTCTTCTAAAGGCATGGCTACACGCACAATATCGTTTGCGCTAGCAACGTGGGCGGGAATAGTTAGAGTTTGGTTGCCATCTTCATACACGGTAATGGTGCCGGCTACTCGCGCTTGGTCACCAAAGCTTAGATGCTTGGCGCCGATATTTAGATCGCCACCAATAACCCCTTCTAAATGTACATTGTCGCCACCTATGAGGGCATCGCCAGCGACGTTGCCATAGATGGTAATGGCCTCGCCTAGGGCGCGAAGTTCGCCAGCTATATGGCTGTTGAGTTGAATGTTGCTGCCTAATGCCAGTACGTCTTGGCTAACGGGTTCTTGCAGGGTGATGTTGTCGCCAGCCATGTATAGATTATGGGCAATGGGGGCGTTGATAATAAGGTGCCTGCCAATGACGTGGGCCGAGCCAGCAACGGCATGGTTGATATTGATGCTGTTGGCGACGGCAAAAATATCATCGTTGCTGCCTTGCGTGATAATGTTTTCTTGTAACGCATAGAGGTCATCACCAAGCGGTAATGACTCGGAGAAACTGAGGCTGCTAATAGCGGCTAAGCTGGCAGCTATGAAGAGTTGCTGCATGGTTTTCATGGGAAGCTCCTGGCGAGTGAGTTGGCTGGATCTAGTCCTTACTTGCCACGCTGCATGCGGGCAAATTCCTTGTTTAGCTCGTATTGTTTGGAGGTGACGTAAGCCTCCATGTTTTTAACGCGATCGAGTGCGTTATCGATACGTTGTTTGGCCTTTTGTAAGCGGCTACTGGTGCTGGCGCCAGCCGCCGTGTTCGTCATCAAGAATTTGTTCAAGGGTGCCAATACGATCTGTTAGCTGATCAATGCTGGCCAGCAAGTCATCTAGCTGCTCACGTTTGTTATCTTGCAGGCCGTTTTGAGAACTGCTTTTGCTGCGATAGTGCATAGTGATCCAAATCGGCATCACGATGACAATAAAAAGAATAGTTGGCACAAACAGAAAGTCAAACATAGGGTGTCCTTATTAGATGCTAGCTAAAGGCTT
Source organism: Oceanospirillaceae bacterium (assembly GCA_003521845.1). Classification (GTDB taxonomy): domain Bacteria; phylum Pseudomonadota; class Gammaproteobacteria; order Pseudomonadales; family Balneatricaceae; genus Njordibacter. The sequence continues at coordinate 72,295 of DPHB01000032.1, forward strand.
ATTGCGCCTGCTTCGCTTTCAGTTTAGCAAGCGCTTCATTAATGCGCCTTTACCAGACAGCCTTGGCCAAATATTTGGGTGTAAATAGGGGCTATAAGTGACGTCCGGGGTCCCTGCTTTGGTGGAGGATGCGCAATAGGCGTATTGTGTCATGAGTGATTCGGTAGTAGATGGCGTGATGACTGGTAACCATGCGCCGAATTCCTGTCCTGATAATTGATTGGTTTTGACCTTGTTTAGGGTGCTGTAAAAGAGATTTTATTGCTTGGTCTAGACGGCCCATATAGTTATCCGCAAAGAGTTCCCCATGCTCTTGTAAGGAATACAAATAGATGTCTTCTAAATCATTTTGTGCCTGCTGGCTTATTTCTAGTGTTGTTACTCTTCCTGTAATTGATTTCTTTTCTTCCATGCGCGGCTCTTTATCTCATCCATTGAGTATTGATGCATATCGCTGTTATCGGCTTTATCTAGTATAGATCGTAATTCGTTTATGGCCATTTGACGTTGAGCTTGGTCTTGGCGAATGAGGGTGCGGATATATTCGCTGACATTGCCATAGCTGCCATGTTCTACTTGATTTTGAATGTAGGCACCCATCTTTTCAGGCAGGGAAATTGTTAGTCGATTCATAATAATTATGCACAATGATATGATTAAGTATGAACAAATCATATCATTGAGATGATTTACTGGCAATCTCTAAGCTTTGACGCAGACGCTAGCGGCGTCAATGAAAGTCCCGTGAGCTAACGCTGAGCTGTGCCATTAGGTGACTGCAATCGATAAGACGGCCAGCAATAACATGAATGACATTGCTGTCTGGATCGCGCTCTAAAATACCCTTCACTTTTAATATGCGCGCTTGTAGGTAAGCTTGGCGCTGGGCTCTGGCGGTGCCTTGCCAGACTACCAGATTGGTATTGCCGGTTTCGTCTTCTAGGGTGATAAAGGTAACGCCAGAGGCGGTGCCTGGGCGTTGGCGTCCGGTGACCAAGCCTGCTACGGTGACCGGCGTTTGATGGCCTAATTCTTGTAGGTCGGAAGTGGTGCGGGTGCCGCGTAAATAACCTGCTTGGCGTAGCAGCGCAATAGGGTGGTGAGCTAGGCTTAGGCGCATGCTGGTGTAGTCTTCCGTGAGGTCTGCCATGGCATCGGGTGCTGATAAGATGACATCATCTTGTGTGTCTTGCTTGTTTTCTTGAGCAAACAAGGGGCTAGTTTGGTCTTGGCCGAGTAGCTGCCAACGGGTTTGATAACGGTGTCCAGCAATGGTTTGTAAGGCATTAGCACTAGCTAGTGCTTGTAGTTGCTTGTTGGGTATAGCTAGAGCGTGCAGTTGTTGTATGTCATCAAAACCTGCTTGGGGCCGCACCGCCAATAATTGATTCATAAGGTCTTCACGTAGACCTCTGATTTGGCGTAGACCCACGCGCAGGGCTAGCCCCGTTTCGTTGGGTAAGTTCTCAATACGGTGCTCCCAAGTGCTGGCATTGATGCAGGCTGGGAGTACTTCTAGGCCGCGACGACGAGCATCCTGTAGCAGTTGCGATGCAGTATAAAACCCCATAGGTTGACTGTTGAGTAAAGAGCAATAAAAAGCGCTGGGGTAATAGTATTTAAGCCAAGCCGAAACATAAGCTAGCACGGCAAAGCTAGCCGAATGAGACTCTGGAAAACCGTATTCACCAAACCCCAGAATTTGTTGATACAAGCGTTCGGCAAAATCGGACTGGTAGCCTCTCGCTACCATGCCATCAACCAGCTTCTGCTGAAACTTATGTAACTGCCCGTGGCGCTTCCAACTGGCCATAGCGCGCCTTAACTGGTCGGCTTCGCCACCGCTAAAACCGGCTGCCACCATGGCTAGCTTGATGACCTGTTCTTGAAAAATGGGCACGCCCATAGTGCGTTCTAAGACACTGCGCACATCTTCTGATGGGTATGCTACGGCTTCTTTTCCTGCGCGGCGCTTTAGATAAGGGTGCACCATATCACCCTGAATAGGCCCCGGACGCACAATGGCGATTTGTACCACAAGGTCATAAAAGCAGGCTGGGCGTAGGCGCGGTAGCATGCTCATTTGCGCCCTAGATTCCACCTGAAACACCCCCACGCTGTCGCCTTCTTGTAGCATGTTATACACCTTGCTGTCATCTTCCATACGAGTAATGTCGGCCAACTGTAAGTCGCGGTTGTGATGCTGTTTTATTAACTGTAAAGCGCGTCGAATGGCACTGAGCATACCCAAAGCCAAAACATCGACCTTGAGCAAGGCTAGGGTTTCTAGATCATCCTTGTCCCATTGAATAACAGTACGTTCGGCCATGGCGGCATTTTCTGTCGGCACCAGTTCGGATAGGGGGCCGGCACTAATAATAAAACCGCCTACGTGTTGGGATAGATGGCGCGGAAAGCCCAAAATTTCATCAATAAGCTGCAAAAACCGCTGACCCAAATGACTGTGCCTATCCAAGCCTAGCTGTTCTAGCTGCTCGGCCCAACCTTGCTGCCGGTCGCGACGATCTACCTTTTTAATAAACAGCTCTAACTGAGGCAAAGGCAAACCAAGGGCCTTGCCCACTTCGCGCACGGCACTTTTGAAACGATAGGTAATCACTGTGGCAGCGAGAGCCGCACGCTGGCGGCCGTATTTTTTATAAATATACTGGATCACTTCTTCGCGACGCTGATGCTCAAAATCCACGTCTATGTCCGGTGGTTCGGCGCGTTCTTTGGAAATAAAACGCTCAAACAAGACGTTGATTTGGCGCGGATCTACGGCGGTGATTTCTAAGCAATAGCAAACAATGGAATTGGCCGCAGAACCACGACCTTGATAAAGAATCTGCTGGCTTTTGGCAAATTGCACCAAGTCATAAATAGTCAAAAAGAAATGCGCATAGCCTTGCTCGGCAATCAGTAGCAGTTCCTTTTCTATGGTGGCATTGATGTCGGCGGGTACACCGGCAGGAAAGCGCAAACGCTTGCCCTGATTAACCAAGTGATTGAGATAACTATTGGGAGTGAAACCTTGGGGCACCAGTTCCGCCGGGTATTCATAGCTAAGCTCGGACAAGCAAAAGTTACAGCGTTGGCTAATGTCCTGAGTGGCTTGTAGCCAGCTAGCAGGGTACAACTTGGCAAGTTTATCCAAGGGGCGCAGACTGTGTTCGCGATTGCCCTGCAAAGCATAGCCGCAGGCCTGTACGGGTGTGCCAAGGCGAATGGCCGTGAGGGTATCGTGTAACATTTGGCGGCTGGGGTGATGCATATACACCTGGCCTACAGCGCAAATAGGCAGCGCGTATTCTTGGGCTAGTTGCTGACAATAATGTTGCCGCTTCTGGTCAAGGCTACTAAGGCGACGGTGGCAGCCTAACCACAGGCGTGATTTGTGCTTTAGCAAGGTCTGGGCTAATAAAGGGCTAGGATTGGCTGGATGAGGTAACCAAATAAACAGGCACTGATCGAGGGCGCTAAAATCTTCTAATTCAATTTGATACTGGCCTTTAGGGGCGCGAGTACGTGCCCTAGTGATTAATTGGCATAGTTGTGCATAGGCTAGGCGAGTGGGCGCAATCACCACTAACTCTTGCTGTTGCAGGCGCAATTCGCTGCCAATGATGAGTTGTATAGGCAGATTTTCTTCGCGTATAACCTGATAAGCGCGCACCACACCCGCCACAGAGCACTCATCGGTAATAGCCAAAGCTTGGTAACCCAATTCGGCTGCTCTGCGTACTAGTTCTTCAGGGTGGGACGCCGCACGTAAAAAGCTGAAGTTGCTAAGGCAGTAAAGTTCGCTGTAGGAAATCGTCATGGTTGGTTACCTGCTGAAGCCCAAAACTAGGCAAAGTAGCCATGCACAAACCACTCTTCCTGGTGGTTACGAAAGAGCCAGCACAGCTGACCTTGAGGGTTGCGCATAATAAAATAATCCCGGCAGATGGCTTGGTTGTCCCACCAGCCACTTTGAATACGTTCGGGGCCCTGTAAAGTGTGCCAGCCATAGCGTGGTTTGCCTGCTAGCATGTGCGGTGAGGGCAATAAAATACTGGGACGCAAGGTTTGTGTAGCTTGTTGTTGAATGGCTTGAGTGTTATTGCTTAGGTGCTGTAATTGCTGGCTGTAGGTGCTGTGTTCTGGGCGGTAATCATCGCGTAGGCCTAGCTGCTGTACACAGTGGTTGCCCAGTTTGTTTTGTAATCGCCCTAACAACTGCCCTGGGCTTAACTGGGCATGTTTATTAGGTTCAAATAAGCACTGATTAAAGGTTTCTCTGGCGCTTTGCTGGCGGCCTTTTAAATGCAGGCTAACCACAGGGGCATTAAGGCTTATGTGCTCTAAATGCAACATAATCAGATCCAGCCAAACCTTAGCCAAATATTCTCCAGCACCGCTGCCAATGTGCAGCCAGGTAGTTTCCTGCTCACGATAAATTAAACCCAATTTGATACTGGCGACTTGTAGTTGGCGGCTGTGTAAAAACACCTCCATGTCCTGTAGCACGCGCGATAAGGGGAAGCGTAAACTAGGGCTATTCTCTACCTCGTACAACAAGGGCAACTGTTGAGAAAAATACTCACTGGGCCGGTACGCCGCAACCTTCGGCGTGTGGTTTTGGTACAGCTGCTGTAGATGCTGCACTAGCTCGGTGCCTAACTTTTTACCTAGGCTAGAGCGTGAATGGGACTGTACCTGCCCTAATACGCGCAAACCTAAACGTTGCAGTTGTTCCGTTAACGCTGGGCTAAAGCCTGCTTCACTGATAGGCAGCTGGTCTAATAAACGCTCGCTATCACTGGCATCTGCGCACAGATGGTTTTTCTGCGCCCTGGCCAATACCTGCGCTGCCAAAGGGCTGTGGGCGGCGGCATAAAAATAATGCAGTTCACGCTCTTGTAAAGGCTGTTGCAGGCTTTGCCAATAGTGCGCTGCGTCCTTGTATAAACGGCGCATATCCTGAGTTTGAAATAACAAACCTTGAGGCGGGTAAAGATAAAGGGTGGCACTAAGTTGATACAGCTGGTGAGCTAATTGTTTGAGTAGTTGCTGCTCTTGGCGGACTTGGTAATCGGCCATGGTGACATGGCTGCACAACAAGGCCGCTTGGGCCAAACCGGTGCCTAGGCGAATACCCGCCGCGCGGGCAGATATATTGCTTTGCACCACCAGCCCTTGGTGAATCAGTACGCAAGGTTGTGCTTGTACAGTTCCTTGTTGGCCCAAGCTGCTGTCCAGTTGTAGACAAGGGAAGTGAATATAAAGCCACTGCATGCCTTACCTCAGTGGTATCACATTGTTGCTTGGGGCAGGCGTAGATCCAAGCAGAGGTGCAAGAGCCGGTGCATACAGCTCAGGCCACGGGTCATGCAATGGTATGGTGCGGCCAGCTGGTGGCCATTGGCCTTGCAACTTATTAACCTCAATATGAATGCCCTGTGGGCAAGGGCTTAGTTGTAAACGCGCACTAATGGGCAACCCGCTGCGGTCTGTACTTGCTTCCCGTAACCAAAATAACAAGGCATCATTGTCTTTAGCAGCCCACTGCAAACGCTTGGCCTCGCTAGTGCGCATATGCTGTTGCCACAGCACAACATACTGACAACAACCACTTTGTAGGCTTTGTTCTGCCGCCCATAAAGCTTCTTTTGGATTAGCGCACTGCACAATCACTAGTTGCTGTAAATTAATGCCAGCCTGTGCCAAAGCTTGGCTATGTACACCGGCAGGTGGATTAACCCAAACCTGTAAATTGGCTTGTTGTTTGGTTGTCTTTTCTGGTGTTTGCTTTAACAGCGGCCAAAGCAGGCGCAACTCGCCAATACCCTGCTGGCTGTAATTCAGCTCCACCAGGCCAGACTCGGGCCAGCCGCCATACAGCAGCCGATCTAGCTCCTCATGGCCGCTAGCCTGATGCTTTGGTGGGGCCTGCTGTAGTTGTTTGGCAGACCATACTTGAGGGTGATTTAGGGCAAAGGGCATACTCATAAACAACTCAATAATACTGGATATATATACAGTAGTTTGTGCTTATTTTTGAAATTCGTCAAGAGGGAACGCGAGTTAAGAAAGGGAGGGAGTACTCAAAACCAAGGTGTCAGCATACTAAACATGGGCAGGCTCTAATTAAACTCAGAAACCGGTGTGCTCAATTTTTTCTATCGTTTAGGTTGTGAGAATATTATAGTGTTTAGTGGTAAGCCTTACAGGTGCACGCCAGCAGGTAGCATAAAAGCTAGGCTCGGCGTAGGCACCTCTGGAAACGTTATATCTCAAATGAGGGTATTAGATAGTGCAAGAACTAGTAGATGATTACATTGCCATGAATATAGATGGGCGCGTTTTAGAACTATGTGAAAAGTATTACCACGAGCAGGTGCTTATGCTCAACAATGGCAGCCTATTTGCGGAGTCCATGAAAGAGTCTTATGAGAAACAAAAAGGGTTTGTTAGTGCTGTGCAAGAATTTGATGTAAAGCTACTGTCGTCGCATATTGAAGGGAATATAGCCGACCTTACTTTTCATTACAAAATGACAGGAAGTGACGCCAAGGCCCATGAATTTACCGGTCGGCATATACAAACGTGGCAGCAGGGTAAAATTGTTAAAGAAGAATACTTGTCTATTGCTTAGCGACCTTTGCACTCCACTGGCCGCCTTGCATAGTGCAGCAGTCAGTGAGCCACAGCGGTGTTATGCTTATGTGCACCAAACACTAGTAACTTCAATACAATCGCACCATCTTCATAGGAGATAACCAGTGCTAGAACTAAAAACCGTGGGTTTATTTCTACTTACCGCGCTGGCTGAAATCGTCGGTTGTTATCTGCCGTATTTGTGGTTGCGTGAAGATAAATCAATGTGGTTGCTGGTTCCGGCGGCCTTTAGCCTTGCTGTTTTTGCTTGGCTACTAACATTACACCCTGCGGCAGCAGGACGGGTCTATGCGGCTTATGGCGGGGTTTATATTGCTATGGCTATTTTGTGGTTGTGGCTGATGGATGGTATACGTCCCACAACTTGGGACATAGTGGGTTCGGCAGTGGCGCTTTTGGGCATGGCAATAATCATGTTTGGCCCCACGGTACATAACTAAGCTTGTTAAAGTAGAAAGAGATGACCCCAGCAATCAACCTGGCCAAGCAGGCCAAAATTATTTATAACATCCATGCATACGAGCATGATGCAGCGAGTGAATCCTATGGTTTGGAAGCATC
>DPHB01000032.1:79795-117355 GCA_003521845.1 Oceanospirillaceae bacterium
GCCAAGGCTGCTGGAGCCAAAAAGGCTGTCATGGCTGCGCAAGCCGATGTGGAGCGTACAACAGGTTACGTATTAGGTGGCGTGAGCCCTTTAGGCCAAAAGAAACGGCTTAAAACTGTTATCGATGCATCGGCTCATAATCACGCTACAATTTATGTCAGTGCTGGCCGCAGAGGGCTGGAAATTGAGCTTTGTCCTAGTGATCTGGCTAAGTTGGTTAGTGGTACCTTTGCGGAAATAGCTCAGTAAATCCATAGCAACACACCAATCTAGTAATTCGAGACTATGCTTAGCCTATGTAAACGTACATGGGAGACTTGTCATGGACAAAAAGGACTTGGTTGAGGATCATTTGTATCAGGCTATAGTTGCCGTTGTCCAACAGACACGTCAGCAAACAAAGCAAGTTGTAAACCAGCAAATGGTACAGACCTATTGGCATATAGGCCATTTGATAGTGGAGCACGAACAGCAAGGGCAAGAACGTGCAGAATATGGTAAGCAACAGTTAGGGCAGTTGTCTAAACGTTTGCAGTCTGCTTTGGGTAAAGGTTTTGATATTACTAATTTGCGTAATATGCGACGTTTTTATCTAGCGTTTCCAATTCGAGAGACAGTGTCTCTCGAATTGAGTTGGTCTCATTACAACCTTTTAGCGCGTATCGAAAAGCAGGTTTCAAGGGAGTGGTACATGCGTGAGGCTGCACAACAAAGCTGGAGTGTTAGAGCCTTAGAGCGTCAAATAGGTGTGCTCTACTATGAACGTTTATTAGCTAGCAAGGACAAGCAACCAGTTGCCGAAGAGGCGCGAGAAAAGATTGAATCAATAATCGAGGATCCTCAAGATTTTCTCCGTGACCCATATATTCTTGATTTCTTGAATCTGCAAGATAAAACGTATCAAGAAAGCGATATGGAGCAAGCCATTACCTCCAACCTACAGCAGTTTTTATTAGAACTAGGCAAAGGCTTCGCTTTTGTTGAGCGCCAACAACGTATCCGCACCGACGATGGCGATTATTACATTGACCTAGTGTTTTATAACATCCACCTGAAGTGCTTTTTATTAATAGATTTGAAAATGCACAAACTTACTCATCAAGACGTGGGGCAAATGGATATGTACGTGCGCATGTACGAACAACAAAAACGCCGCCCGGACGATAATCCAACAATAGGTCTAATATTATGCAGCGAGCGTAATAATACCGTAGCAAAATACTCGGTGTTAAACGAAAGTAAGCAGCTATTTGCTTCTAAGTATTTAACTGAGTTGCCAAGCGAAGCAGAATTGCAGGAAGAGATTCAGCGTGAGCGCGAGAAGGTCTCGTGTATACAAGAAGCTCAAGCGCAGTACTGGCATGAGGTACGATATAACACTCAAGCGAAGAAACTGAGATCAAATCTGACAAATGAACGTAAATTTCACGAAGGTGATATCTCATGAAGCAAGAATATGATCTGTCAAAAATGAAGTCTCGTAAGAACCCTTATGCATCTAAACTTAAGAAGCCTGTAACCATGCGTTTGAGCGAAGATGTTATTGACTACTTCAAGGATATGTCCGCAGCAAATGGCGTTCCTTATCAGAGCTTGATCAATCTTTACCTTAGAGATTGCGTGGCTACTCACCGTCAAGTTGATATATCGTGGCATTCAAAGCCCTAGTATCTAGAAATCTGTTTTCGTCATACTGCTCTATGGGTTTAATGCCCTGACGTGATGATTTTTGCCTATTCTGGCGATAAATGTCAAAATAACTGCGCTTATTGCATATTTTCCTCTCTATATAGCTGTCACTATTTCCATACTTATAAATGCTGCCTGTCTGGTAGCTGTTGATCAATGACCTTTGTGGAGTCGTGCCATGCCTTTAGAAGCTAGCAAAAATGCCTTTATCACCTGTGCCGTTACTGGTTCTGGTGGTAGCCAAGATCGTTCCCCCCATGTGCCACGTAGCCCCGAACAAATTGCCAACAGCGCCATTGATGCTGCCAAAGCGGGTGCTGCGGTTGTGCATTGTCACGTGCGTGAGCCAGATACCGGTGCGCCTAGCCGTCGTCTTGAGTTGTACAAAGAAGTCACCGAGCGTATTCGTGCGGCTGATATAGATGTGGTGTTAAACCTCACTGCAGGTATGGGCGGCGATATGGTATTTGGCGATGCCGAAAACCCACTGCCTTTGAATGGCGATGCTACGGACATGGTTGGCGCTAGCGAGCGTGTCGAGCACGTGCGTGTATGCCGTCCAGAAATCTGTACTTTGGATTGCGGCACCATGAACTTTGCCGAAGCGGATTACGTGATGACCAATACGCCTGGCATGTTACGTGCTATGGCCAAAATGATGACTGACATGGGCGCACGTATCGAAATTGAAGCCTTTGATACTGGCCACCTATGGTTGGCCAAGCAGTTGGTGTCTGAAGGTTTGATTGAAGACCCAGTCATGGTACAGCTGTGCATGGGTATCCCTTGGGGTGCGCCAAACGATCTAAATACCTTTATGGCTATGGTTAACAATGTACCTAGTGATTGGGTTAAGTCTGCCTTTGCTATTGGCCGTGACCAAATGAATTACGTAGCTGCCACTGTCTTGGCTGGCGGTAACATCCGTGTCGGCCTAGAAGACAACCTATGGTTGGAAAAGGGCGTGTTAGCGACCAATGCGCAGCTAGTAGAAAAGGCCGCTACCATTGCTACTAACATGGGTACTAATTTGATGACTGCCGCCGAAGTGCGTGAGTTGATCAAGGTTGAAAAGCGCGCACCTTTGCAGAGTTAATATAAACGTCATTGCGAGCGCAGCGAAGCAATCTCTTGGTGTTGGCACTTTGCCGGATAGAGATTGCTTCGCTGCGCTCGCAATGACGGGATTTTATAGGAATATGAAAAATGACAACTAAACGAATTGCCGCCTGTGTGGGCGGTGGTGTTATTGGCGGTGGTTGGATCGCCCGTTTTCTTTTGCACGGATGGGATGTGAATGTTTTTGATCCCGCAGCAGATGCACAGCGCAAAATAGGTGAAGTATTAGACAACGCCCGTGCTTCTTTGCCAGAACTAAGTGACGTGGGTATGCCTGCCGAAGGCACTCTGACCTTTTGCGATACCATGGCGGAAGCGGTGGCTAACGCAGAATGGATCCAAGAAAGCGTGCCAGAGCGCTTGGACATTAAGCACAAGGTAATGGCGGATATTCAAGCTGCTTGCCCTACGGATGCCATTGTGGCGTCTTCTACTTCGGGCTTTAAACCTTCTGAGCTACAGCAAGGTTCTAGCCGTGTGCAGCAGATGATGGTGGCCCATCCGTTCAACCCTGTGTACTTGTTGCCATTGGTGGAGCTGGTGCCTAGTGAAGCCACGGACCCTGCTTTGGTAGAAAAAGCCAAGCAGATTTTGACCTCTGTCGGCATGAAACCGTTGCATGTGCGTAAGGAAATTGATGCTCATATCGCGGACCGTCTATTGGAAGCCGTATGGCGTGAAGGCCTGTGGTTAATCAATGACGGCATTGCTACCACGGAAGAAATAGATGATGCCATTCGCTTTGGTTTTGGTTTGCGTTGGGCACAAATGGGTTTGTTTGAAACCTATCGTGTGGCCGGTGGTGAAGCCGGTATGGCGCATTTTATTGCTCAATTTGGCCCTTGCCTGGAATGGCCGTGGACTAAGTTGATGGATGTGCCAGAGCTTACCGATGAGCTAGTACAAACCATTGCCGACCAGTCTGATGCGCAATCTGGCATGCACTCAATTCGGGAATTAGAGCGTATCCGCGATACCAACTTGATTGGTATCATGCGTGCGCAAAAGCAAACTAATTGGGGTGTTGGCGAGCTACTTAACGACCATGATGAACGGTTGAAGCAATTAGGCTAGTAGGACTTAGCCAGGGCTAATTGCCTGTTGGGTGGCTTAATTGCTACTCAATAGGCAAATATTAGCAAGTCTGCGAGTAAAAATTGATTTCGATCAAGGGTTTTAGTAGTGTCACTTGTTAGCATACGCATGTATATCAAATTGCGCTAACTCAAGGTTGAGTGGCGTTGTGATTAATCTTCACGCAGTAGGCAAGTAGGCACCTATGAACTCTCCCATCCGTATTCAATCATGCAGTAATTGTGGTTTGCATGATATGTGTTTGCCTTTGGCATTAACTCAGCCAGAAATGCAACAACTTGACGGAATTATCAAGAAAAGCACCCCTTATCGCCGTAACGAAGCTATTTTCCGCCAAGGTGATGCTTTTCATTCTATTTATGCGGTACGTGCTGGCATGGTGAAAACCACGGTGGTCAATGCCCGCGGTGAGGAACAGATTACCGGTTTCTACTTCCCCGGTGAGCTACTAGGCTTAAATGGCCTGCACGAAAACATCTACACTGGTACCGCCACGGCGCTAGAAACCGTGAGCTTGTGTGAAATTCCTTATATAAAACTAGATGAACTGTCCGCCTTGTTGCCCGAGTTGCGCCGTCAAATGATGCGCCACATGAGCCAAGAAATTGCTGATGAGCAGGACATGATGCTGGTATTGGCCAAAACCTCTGCAGAAGAGCGTCTAGGCAACTTTCTTTTGCGTTTATCGCAGCGCTTTAAGCGTTTGGGTTTTTCCTCCACTCAGTTCCGCTTGCCTATGTCTCGTGTGGATATGGGTAACTACCTAGGTTTGGCAGTCGAAACAGTGAGCCGTACCCTCACTAAGCTACAGCGGCGTGGTGTTATCAAGATAGAAGGCAAGGAAGTGACCATCTTGGATTTTGGTGGCCTAACTTGCCTTAATGGCAATTGTGATGAAGAACCCGAACCGCTGCGTATTGCTTAGATAGCGGTCATTGCGAACGTACCGTTTCCCGTCATTGCGAGCGTACCATTTCTCGTCATTGCGAACGAAGTGACGCAATCTCTATCAGTCCCCTTGCCTTGCCAACATAGTAAACCCACCTCATATCCCCTAGAATAGCGGCATCTGTTCTTCGCCCCTTAAGGACGACCTATGTCAGTTATTTTCATTACCGTTATTTCCGTATTACTGGTTATTGTTACTGGTTATGCTTTATCTCGCTTTTTACTCACTGATGATGCTTTTTGGCAGGGTGTGTCACGCCTGTGTTATTGGGTGTTATTCCCAGTCATGTTGGTGAAAGTCTTATCCGGTGCGGACTTTAGCGGTAGTTGGGTAGGTAGTTTAGCCCTGGTGTTATGGGCAGCCTTGTTGTTGATGCTGGGCTATAGTTTGCTCACAGGGCGTTTGTTGAAGCTCACAGGCCCTTCCACTTCGTCTATGGTACAAGGGAATCTGCGTCATAATACGTTTATAGGCATCGCCATTATGGGCGATGTATTGGGCTTGAGGGGGGTAGAGCTTGCGGCTCTAGCTACCGCCATTCTCGTACCTGCGGTCAATGTTCTGTGTGTAATGAGTATGCTGCGATTGAATGGCAATGGTGATGGCGATGAGGAGAAATCCATAAAACGCCTGATTATCAAAGAGCTGGTGCGTAATCCACTTATTATTGCTGTAGTGATCGGTTTGGCCATTAATGCTCTTGATTGGAGCCTGCCTGTATTGGCCATGCAAACTATGGATTTATTAAGCCGTGCGGCTCTGCCCATGCTGCTAATGGCCGTGGGTGCTAGTATGAAGCTGCGAGCTATCAGTAGTAACTGGCAGGCCTTGTTATCGGTGTTGTTAGGTAAAGGCATGGTTATGCCGGCGTTCACCTTGGTGACTACCATGGCCCTAGGCTTGCCAAACGAGGTAGTGCTCACTGCAGTGGTATTTACCGCCTTGCCAACAGCGGCTTCTGCTTACGCACTAGCGCAGCAACTCAAGGGCGATGTGCCTCTGATGGCGGATATTATCAGTGTGCAAACTCTGTTTAGCCTGCTGACCCTAACCATCTGGTCTATGGTGGTGATTGAACTAACGGGTTTATCTATAGGCACTTAATTTTAACTTGTATATACAAGCATAACTGATATATTATTGCCTGCAAAGGCTAGCTCTGCAGCTAGCTAAAGACACCAAGGTAACGGGTAATAAAAGGAACAATAATGCAACTGGCAGATATACTCGATTTAGAAACACACCCTATTACTGATGCCGATTATCAAGCACAATGCCGGGCCAATTTACGTAGAGATGGCGCCTTGGTTATGTCGGGCTTACTGCGTCCACAGGCCTTGCTGGCGATCCGGGAGGAGGGCCTTAAGCATCAACATTTGGCCTATTACACCAAAGATCAGCACAATGTTTATTTGCGTCCGCAAGACTCCGACTTGCCAGTTGAACACGCCCGTAATCGACTAGTTAGCTCCTCTAAAGGCTGTATTACCGATGATCAGATTCCCAGTGATTCGCCTTTGCGAGTGATCTACGATGCAGAAGAATTCAAGCACTTCTTGGCTGTTGTATTAGAAGAAGATGCGCTCTACCCCTATGCCGATCCCTTGTCGGCCATTAACACTCACTATGCAGCTGCCGGGCAAGAGCTGGGTTGGCACTTTGACAACTCCTCGTTTGCCATTACGCTGCTAATTGAAGAACCTGTAGGTGGTGGCACGTTTGAATATATACGTGACCTGCGTGATGCCGATGCTGGGGAAATGAATTATGCTGCCGTAGGCCAGTTATTAGACGGTAATCTATCGGTCAACACCCTCACCACAGGAGCGGGTGATTTGACTTTTTTTCGAGGCCGTAACTCCATTCACCGCGTAACGCCCACCATTGGTGACATCACGCGTATGTTGGTGGTGCTAGCCTACAATACCGAGCCTAATGTGAGTCTGTCTGAATCAGCGCGCATGACTTTTTATGGTCGCCTTGGTTAGCACTAGGCAACAAGATATTGGCAGCAACTGATTAATAGAAAATGCCTTTCATTCAATGTCTCTCTAGCCGTGACGCACACTTTATGTAGGAGAAACTACGCTAAGTGCAATGGGTGTGACTTACGCAGGAGCTCCTGCTTTAAAAAATTTATGAAACAGGTGAGGGCTATATACTGGTGTCGATCTTGCCATACGATACCTAAATTCATACTAGGGATTGGTTCTTCTACGGGTCGAGATAGAATACGTGTGCCATCTACCGACCAAGGTCGGTAGAGAAGATCTGAGAGAAGTGCTACGCCATGTTCTCTAGCGACAAAGTTACGGATTGCTTCAACAGATTCGGTTCGTAATTTAATGTTGGGTTTGCATCCATAGCGTCGCCATATTTGAATAACATTTTGCTCCGCTTCATCTAGTGTAAGCAGAATAATCCTTTCTTTCTCGATTTCTTTAATGGATACACTAGAAAAAGCAGAAAATCGGTGGTTTTCTGAACACCATAACGTGCGTTCTGATCGAAATAAACTTTGCACTTTCAAACCGCGTTGAGAGCTTAGATTGGAAGTAATAATGAATGCTAAGTCGATATTTTGGTCTTCTAATTGTTTCTCGAGATGGACACGAGAATCTTCAATTAACTCTATATCAATGCCAGGATAGATGCGTTCAAATTGATTTAGAGGTCCCGCTAATAGATAGCTTAAAACAGTTACAGAGGCGCCTATTCTCAATTTTCCTTCTATATTTTGGGTTTTGTTTTGAAAGGAAAATATCGAGTCGTTGGCGCGCCTTAAAATTGACCTAGCATTGTCCAGAAAACGATGTCCATCATAAGTAAGGCTTACTCCTGATCGATGACGATCAAACAGCTTAGCTTGCAATATATCTTCTAAATTTTTTACTGCTTCAGCGACTGCAGATGGGCTCATGTGAACCTTTTCTGCAGCCAGTTGTATTTTTCCAGTTTCTGCTGTTGCTACAAAATAACGTAGTTGCCTAAGGGTTACGGGTGTGTCCATGATCGATCCTCTAGCTGGTTCTTTGTGACTAGCACTGTAGCACCAAAAATAACAACAGTAAAAGTAAGGTCACGGTTTTTCCGTGGTCAAACGTTGGGATAACTCATTTTACTAATTTGGGATTCTGGAAGTAGACTCGAGGTATTGTAAATATATTGATCCATTATGGTGATTCAAGTGAATGCTCTTGCTGACTTAGACTGGAAAACTTATCAAGCTATTGTTACTGCACCCCAATCGGTGATTTTTTTGCCTATCGGCGCCCTTGAACAGCATGGTCCTCACATGTCGATGAATCCTGACGTACTTATTCCTCAAGCAATAGCGGAAGGGGCCTGTGAATTGCTAGACAATGCCTTAGTGGCGCCACCTATTGCTTATGGTTATAAGTCACAGCAACAGTCGGGAGGAGGAAATCATCTGCCAGGTACGACTAGCCTTGATGGCGACACGTTAACCCAAACGGTACGAGATGTGATTAAGGAATTTGCTCGTCACGGATCTAGACAAGTTGTGCTGATGAATGGTCATTACGAAAACTCAATGTTTGTCGTGGAAGGGATTGATTTAGCCTTGCGTGAGTTAGGTTGGGGCGGCATACATGACATGAAAGTGATGATTTTATCCTATTGGGACTTTGTTACTGATGCCACCATCGAAGCTTTATATCCACAAGGGTTTACCGGGTGGGATATTGAACATGGAGGGGTTTTGGAGACCTCTTTGATGTTACACCTTTATCCTCATTTGGTAGATATGAGCAAAGTGGTTGATCATCCGCCAGCAGAATTTCCAGCGTACGATATGTTTCCTGTTGAACCAAATTTGACACCCGCCTCGGGGACGCTTTCTTCAGCAAAACAAGCAAGCGCAGAAAAAGGCCTTTTATTATTTGGGGTTTGTTCTAGCGGTATTGCGAATGCTGTTAAAGAAAAATTCCAATCCAATTCTGCCGTATTAACGAGTCATTCTTACGTGGCTTAGTAGAGGTGGAAGATTACTTACGCGTATTAACGCGAGTTTAACTAAGGTGAAAATAATGAAAAAAATACCAGAAGCTCTTAACCTTTCCCGACGCAGGTTTATGCAATCCACCGGTAGCATAGCCGCAGCGACCGCTTTCCCGATGATTATAACATCAAACAAGTCTTTAGCAGCGCCTACCGAGCTCAATATGCTAGCTTGGTATGGGCATGGAGAGCAAGACGTAGTTGCGGAATTCGAAGCAATGCATAACGTTAAGTTTCGGCCTAAATACTACGCGGGTGGGGACAACATGCTGGCGCTTATTGCGCAATCGCCACCAGGTACTTATGACATTATATTGTCCGACGGCGAATTCGTTCAGCAGCTTAATGAAGCTGACTACATTGAACAGTTAGATCACAATGACTACCCGATAGATGACTTTATCCACGATGATTTTAAACAATTTCCAGGACACTGGCGTGACGGAAAATTGTATTCGGCTATGGTTCGTTTTGGCCACTTAGGCGTGGCTTATAATCGCAATGTTCTTTCCCTTGAGGAAGCCATGAGTTATGAATGTTACTGGAACGAGAAGGTCGCTGGCAAGGTTGGGCATTTCGACTGGCACTTGCCTACGTTAGGAATGATGAGTCTATACAATGGGAATAAGACACCTTTTGATATTAGTGCGGATGCATGGGCTCAGGTTCAAGCCACCACTATGTCGCTACGACCACAAGCGGGAGGCTTCTTTGATTATGGTGGCACCTTCAACTCCCTAAAGAACGGTGAAATGTTGGCTATGTGTGGCATAGGAGATTGGATTACTGGTGTATTGGAAAGGGATGGTGCTCCAGTAACTTCAGTGGTTCCGAAAGAGGGAGGCATTCAGTGGACTGAATCTTATTGTATTGGCAAAGGTTCAAAACATGGTGATTTAGCCAATGAATTTATTAAGTATATGCTATCCCCTAAAGGGCAGGTGCGTTCTGCTGAGATGGCTGCCTACCCCGCTTTCTGTGTGACTAAAGCTGGTCAAAACGAATTGAGCAATGTAAATCTGAAAGAGGCATTGCGTACGGGACAAGTGGATGGGGCGGCCAATAATCCAGTGACATTGATCAATGAAGGTCGCATTCACTACCGTGATATTCCTAGCCAGCAAAGCTTGGAAGACTGGAATGATTTTTGGTCTGAATACAAAAACGCTTAATTGCAATCAACATGTCTATAGGAAGGTGAATACTGTTATTTACCTTCCTCTTTTCATTATTCATTCATTTAAGAAAGTACTTTTCATGGCAAAGCTCACACCCAATATACCGAGTAAAACTAGGTTCAATCTGGACGTATATGCCTTAACTTGGAGGCTACCTGTAATTATATGGCAACTGGTGTTTTTTATAGCGCCCTTGTTATTTATGATTGCGATGTCTTTTTTTCTTGTCAAAAACTATCGTATGGTTGAGGCCTTCGAATTTGTTAACTGGGCAAAAATGTTTTCTAAAGGCTATTTTTGGAATAGTTATGGCCTATCTATTGGTCTAGCTCTAATGGCCACATTTTGTGCGACGGTTATTGCATTTCCCGCCGCCTATGCACTAGCTTATAAGGTTTCTGAAACCACCCGTCGATGGGCTATTTTTTTCCTTATTATCCCCTTCTTTACTAGCTACTTGGTACGAACTTTCTCCTGGTATGTGTTGTTGGCAGAAAGTGGGATCGTCAATGAGCTATTAAGCTACATTGGCCTTGGACCATTTACGATGTTGAATACAACTTTCGGCACTTTGGTCGGGTATTTAACCTTAACGTTGCCCCTGGTGATTATTTTACAGACTTTGTCGATGGCTAACATTGATAAAAACCTTATCGAAGCAGCCCATAATTTGGGAGCGAACACGGCTCGTACAATTATTGAAGTTATCATTCCGGCCGCGAAAGTCGGATTAATAGTTGGAGCTTTGTTTTGTTTTATTTTGAGCTTTGGTGATTTCGTGAGCCCATATTACTTGGGAGGCTCAAAACCACCGACTTTGTCTATTCTCATAATTGATACTACAAAATCCGGTCAGCAATGGCCAAGAGCGGCAGTAATTGCGGTCACAATGATGGTGACTTTAATGGTTGTGGCTTTTACCGCTATCAAACTTGCTTACGGGAAAAAGGTAAAGTCATGAGTGATAAAATTACTTTGTGGGGACTACGATCTTACCTACTCATTGTTTTTGTTTTTGTTTTTGCGCCGATTGTTACCAGTATTGTATTTTCATTCAATTCGGACCGTTTTCCTTCATTGCCTTTAGGTGATTTCACTTGGAAGTGGTATGCCAAGGTTTACGCCAATCCTGATATATGGGAAGCAATAAAGACGAGTATTTTTGTGGCAATTAGCTCTTCTGTATTGGCTACCATTATTGGTTTTTGCACAGCCTATACGGACTACCGTTATAACTTCCGTTTTAAGAATGTTTATTTGGCATTAGCTTTACTGCCTCCCACTATACCACTATTGATTTTGGCTTTGGCTATGTTGGCTTGGTTGTCACGTATTGGTGCGTCAGGGCAAGTTTGGTCCATTATTATTGCCCATACGGTGCTTTGCGCGCCATTTGCCATGGCTGTCATTCGTTTGCGGCTGCAACAGATGAATCAAGATCTGGAATCGGCGGCTTGGAATCTAGGCGCTAGTGAATGGGCCGCCATGCGCTATGTAGTATTTCCTTTCACGGTGCCCGCTATAGTTTCAGCTTTGTGTTTGACGATGGCCGTATCTTTTGATGAATTTGCCATTGCATGGTTTGTTTCAGGCCTAACTAAAACAGTTCCAGTAACTATTTTAGAAATTTTACAGGGAAATGTAGACCCCCAGATTAATGCAATCGGATCTTTTGTCTTTGCCACCACTATGACACTTGTCATCGTGGCTCAACTGTTCTTTACCTTTAAAAAACCTACTGTAAGTCAGTAGTAGGAGTACGATCAATGAATCAACCCCAAGTTGTGTTGGAAAATGTCACAAAATATTTTGGAAACCAGTTGGCAGTTAAACCGTTAAACCTTGAAATCCAGGCAGGTGAGTTTATAGCCATAATGGGCTCTAGTGGCTGTGGTAAAACAACCACATTGAGAATGCTTGCCGGCTTGGAAGCACCGAGTGAAGGCGAAATACGCCTTAATAACTTGCGCATGAATGAGCTTAAGGCTCATGAGCGTGAAACTCCTTTGGTATGGCAGTCTTTGGCACTATTTCCTTTCTTAACGGTGCAAGAAAATGTTGAATTTGGCTTAAAGATGCGAAATGTGCCTAAAGCTGAAAAGGCTGCACGTGCTTTGAAGTGGTTAAAGCGTATGGAGATAGATCAATTTGCTGACAGAAGTATTGACCAGCTTTCTGGAGGGCAGCGTCAGCGCGTCGCTTTGGCGCGCGCTTTGGTTACTGAACCACCAGTATTGTTATTAGATGAACCATTAAGCGCCTTAGATGCAAGCCTAGTCGTGCGAATGCAGTCGGTTTTAACGCGACTACAAAAGGAATTGGGAATCACCTTTATATATGTGACTCACAGCCACTCAGAAGCGTTCGCTATGGCAGATCGTATCGTCATAATGAGTGAAGGATTTGTAGAGCAGGTAGGTACGGCACAGGAAATTTATCGGGAGCCATCCAGTCGTTTTGTCGCTGAATTTGTAGGTACTAACAATATTATTGAAGCCAGTGTGCTGGATCAAAAAGGACACCAATGGCGGTGTCAGTCACCTGTAGGTGACATTATGATTGATCAAATTCCCGAAGTAGATAGCGCAAACAGTCTCGATGTGGATTTAATAATTGGCGCAGACTTAATCACCATAGAAGAAAAAGGCTGTAAGAGTGATAACAATATCATGGCAGATTTTGTGGGTGAAGAGTTCACCGGCTCCGTTGCAACACTTTACTTTGAGCTTGGTAATGGTGAGGAAATGAAAGTGCAAAAACAGCAGCGTTATATTGCTAATTTAAACTTAAAACAAGGGCAATCATACAGGTTAAGTTTTTCTGCTGCCGATGTTTACTGTTTAGTCCGTTGAAAACATTAAATGATAGCCGCAAACGACCATCTCTCAATTCAACAATATTTTGATGCAAAAGGATAATTATGAATAGATTAAATAGACCTCAAACAATTAATTTCGAAAACGGAGTAAAGGATAAACCAACTTTCTCGGCAGCCGAAATGGAAGGGCGCATTAAGAAGCTGCGTAACTGCATGAGCTTAGCCAATGTGGACGTTGCTTTGTTTACGTCAATTCACAACATCAACTACTATGCTGATTTTGTATATTGCTCATTTGGGCGCCCTTATGGGTTAGTTGTTACCCATGATGCACACACAACGGTGAGTGCTAATATTGATGGTGGCCAGCCCTGGCGCCAAAGTTTTGCCGATAATATAGTTTATACAGATTGGCAGCAGGATAACTATTTTCGTGCTTTACAAAAACTGATACCTAGCAAGGCTCGAGTTGGCATTGAATATGATCACCTTACTTTGGAGCGTCGGGAAAAATTAGCGGATATGTTACCGCATGTTGAATTCGTTGATATTGGCGTGCCAACTATGAAATTGCGCATGATAAAGTCCGTTGAAGAACAAGCCCTAATTCGCCAAGGTGCGAGGATTTCTGATATAGGTGGCGCTGCTTGTGTCGAGGCTATTGCAGAAGGAGTACCAGAATACGAAGTGGCTTTGCACTCCACACAAGCTATGGTCCGAGCTATCGCTAATACCTATCCACACTCTGAATTGATGGATACTTGGACATGGTTTCAATCGGGTATTAATACTGATGGGGCTCATAACCCAGTAACTACGCGCCGTATTCAAAAGGGTGACATTCTTAGTCTTAACTGCTTTTCCATGGTATCTGGATATTACCAAGCCTTAGAGCGCACGGCATTTTTTCATTCGGTTAGCAAACGCGAGTTAGAGCTATGGGAAGTGAATTGTGATGTGCATCGTAAGGGGTTGTCCTTAATCAAGCCAGGTGCAGTATGCAGCGAAATTGCTGCGGAACTGAATGAAGTTTTTCTAGAGCATAATTTACTTCAATATCGCACCTTTGGATATGGCCACTCATTTGGTTCTCTTTCTCATTACTATGGTCGAGAAGCCGGTCTAGAGCTGCGAGAAGATATTGAAACGGTATTAGAGCCGGGTATGGTTGTATCTATCGAACCTATGATTACCCTACCAGAGGGAATGGATGGTGCTGGTGGCTATCGTGAACACGACATTTTGATTGTTACTGAAAACGGTGCTGAGAATATTACACATTTCCCATTTGGACCTGAGCACAATATTATTGCATAGGTGTATAGGTGCTTTATCTTTAACGAAGTACCGGCATATAACCTTACTGATTAAGTTCGAATAAACCAATTTATTTTATTAAGGTTATCGTTGGAGGCTGCTAGTGATAAGGTCGACTTTTTATTCAATGATTAGGATGTCTCATCTACAGTATGCAGAAAAGATAAAAAATAAAACAATCCAGATTGTGAAAGACGAAACGACACTTTCCGCTGAAACTAAGGGCGAAACAATTAGGCCACATGAACATAGAGAGTCAGTAAAAAAGAAGTAGAAGTTAACTGGAGATATCATTCATTTCTTGTTAAATATTCCTGCAGGTTTCCTTCAGATGGACTTAAGATAGATTCCTAGGTTAGATCTTAGCCCCACAAAATGTGGGGTTCTTTTTTGGTGCACCATGTATGGCGCGTAGCACCTTAATTGGTGCTGTTCCAGCACACGTGGTGGTGGCTGGATGACTTGGTGGTGAAAGTCCATTATCAGTCCGACAAGGGGAATGATTAGCTGAACAGCAAGGGTGTCTCAGTGGGCTTTTGCCCCGATTTCATGCGTATGTTGGTGGTGCTAGCCTACAATACCGAGCCTAATGTGAGTCTGTCTGAATCGGCGCGCATGACTTTTTATGGTCGTTTAGGCTAAGCTTTTACGATTGTTTTTGTCAGACCATGTTTCATTAAGGCAGCTACACAGAAATAACTACAGGTCCCAGACTTGTACCTAGTTACAAGGCAGATGATACGGGCGGCTCAAATATCACCCCACAACTTGGCGCCATGGCTACAGCATCGCGAGCGTTACCAACGTTGTTGAGCTTACGATATAGCTCTACCAATTGCCCAGCAGGCTCTGCCCAGAAGAGTGCCGTTATGGGTTTGCCCGAATTGTTAAAAAAGGAATGTGGAATGCCGCGGGGCAGGTGCCCTGTTTCGCCTTTACGCACCAGACTTTGCTTACCGTTAATAACCACATCCATATCGCCATCAAGAGGCATCAAGAATTCATCCTGCTCGGTGTGCGTATGTGGTGGGACAAAGGTCTCCTCTGGAAATATCGCATACCAGCAAAACACATCGGCGCTGATATGTTTAGGAATATATACTTGCCCCAAGACATTCCAGACCACGCCATCCAGGCCAATAGCATCATGGGTAACATCAGGTATGGTGATTTTTTTCATGGTTTTACCTGCGCAGATAATTTATCTAACGTTGATTTAACTAATGGATTACTCGAAGCAAATCGTGGGGTAAACTGTTTTCTTTGTTCGATTAAATCTGTTTCGTCAGCATAGCCAATCAACACCCCGGCTTCGGCTATGCGGGATTGAATATCTGTGCTCTCAATCAAGCCATCGGGAACAGTGACCCGTTGACGAGGCTGTCGGGCCCAGCGAAAGAGTGCTTCATGCAGCCTTTGTTTTACTGCTAGGTGCGCAGCTGCCTGACTTTCTCCAATATCATTTAACTCATTAGGGTCGGAGTGTAAGTCAAACAGCATAGGGCGGTAACCTTCTGCCAGTATATATTTCCAACGCCCATCACAGGCCATGCGCAGCCAAGCATCCCGAGAAGCTTGGTCTAATTCAATACGCGAGCTCTGGAAAGCATAATCAGCTTCACAAACTACAATATCTCGCCATTGATCAGGGGTTTTACCATGTAACCAAGGCGTTAGAGAAAGACCATCCATAATATTGGGAACGGCAGCTCCGCCATGGATTTCAAGAAAGGTCGGTGCTAAATCAATGGCTTCCACCAAGGCATCACAACGCGTACCCCGCGTGGCATCGGCACGGTTATCAGGGTCCACAATAATCAGTGGTGTACGGATAGTGCATTCGTGGAACATTTCCTTATCGCCCAACCAGTGGTCACCCATAAAGTCACCATGGTCGGAACAAAAGACAATCATGGTATTGTCCATCAGAGCCTGCTCTTCCATAAACTCAAACAGCCGGCCCAATTCGTCATCAATTTGTTTTATTAAGCCCATGTAGCCAATCAGTGACGATTCGCGAACGTCCTTACGAGCAAAGGTTTGCGATACCCTATGATGGGTCATGGCCTCATACACAGGGTGGGGATTGTTCAGCTCACTATCACTGCGCACCAATGGTAGGGCATCTTCGGCCGTATACATGCCGGCATAAGGCTCTGGCACCACATAGGGCCAATGGGGCTTTATGTAACTCAAGTGCAATAACCAAGGTTGATCGGATTCTTGTTGCGCCTCTTTGATAAATTCCATAGCGCGATTGGTGGTATAGGCTGTTTCTGAATGTTCCGCAGGCACACGTGCCGGCAGATGGCTGTATTTCAAAAACCAGCCTGAGCGCAAGGTACCGTCCGTATCAGTCACCGTATTGGCCCAGGCTTCCCAAGGGTTATCGCCCCCAAAACCCTGATCGCGCAAATACTGATTGTAATTAGGGTCAGGATCATGCCCGGAAAAAGGGTGAATACCATCATCCCGCTCATATGGGTCAAAGCCACATTCGGCTATGCGTACACCGATGGGTGACTTGGCATCAATTCCCATACGTGCCATGCCGGAATAATCAGCGCGCATATGGGTTTTACCCACCAACACCGACTTCACTCCTAGTGGCCGCAGGTGATCACCGATAGTCATTTCCCCGGCCTTCAGTGGGACAAAGTTCCAACTGGCGCCATGGGATTGCATATATCGACCTGTGTAGTAACTCATGCGAGAGGGGCCACACACAGGAGACTGCACGTAAGCTCGATCAAAGATCACACCACGTGCTGCCAAAGCATCAATATTGGGAGTGTGTAATTTAGGATGACCATAGCACGACAGGTAATCAGCACGGAGCTGATCACACATGATAAACAAGGTGTTTTTTGTTTTACTCATCGGCTAACCTTAATGGGTATTATTTATATTTTTAGTTGCCAAACATAATAAGTTGAAAGCCTGTGACTTTCAGTTTATTAATTGTTATCGTGATTACCTTTGGTTATCACTAAGGTTTATACATATTATCCAAAGAGGCATGGATACCAATGCGCATTCAGCAATTACAACTACTTGTTGCGTTGGCAGAAACGGGTAGCTTACGGGCGGCTGCGAAGCAACTACACGTTACCCAACCTGCCCTAACCAAGGCGCTACGTCAGTTAGAAGATGAGTTTTCTACCACCTTGGTGACGAGGACACCTAAAGGTGCACGGTTAACTGAGACCGGAGAAATCCTGCGCGCCCGCGCGGCCGCCGTGCTGCGGGAAGTAGACCGGGCAAAACAGGAAGTTGCATGGCAAACCCGCAAGGAGCAAGCTACGGTTGTTATTAGCGTATCGCCAGGTGCGGCCATGACGTTAATCCCTGGCGCTCTAAAGCGCCTGCATGACCGCTGGCCTGATGTTCTTGTGTCTATTATTGATGCCGTTTATCCTCTTTCCCATGCACTGGTTCGAAGTGGTAAGGTGGAGTTGGCAATAGGCCCCTTACCAGCGGAGGGGGTTGATAATGATCTCTACACAACGCCCTTGGGCGAGGCGCGGACGATTTTGGTCACTCGCAACACGAGTAAGTATGCTAGTAGCACCACCAAGGAAGACCTTACTCAGGCATCATGGATACTAGCTGGTCCAAAAGACGGACCAGGTGACCCTCAGCGACTAACTTTTCAACTTGGCGAGGGCTTTTCACCAAGAATTGTCGCTCAATGTGAGTCCTATTTATCGGTATTAGCCATATTGCCATCTATTGATGCCATCGCCTTAGTCCCTGAATCGATTTTTCATCAATATGGCACTGCCGTAGGCTTAAGCCAAGTCACCGTTAATGTCAGTCAATTGTTGCCTAAAGTGATGATACACACTGTCTGGCTGGCAGACACCACTCTCACTGCCCCGGCGGCTGGTTTGTTGGATGCCATTAAACAGGAAACTGCTTATAAGACAGGTGGCGTTTAGCCATTAACTAAATAAGTTTAATGAGACTCTAATATGTCAGCTAACCACTGATTATAGGTTGGATTATTCCCCAAAGGCCATTTCATGATTTCTTCAAGCACACTGAAGTGGTCCGTGTTTGGCACTTCGATACTGGCACTGGCATTGCCAGCAGTGACCCATTGATGGTGCTGAGTAGAATTCTGACACAAGAATGCATTGGTTTCTGTGGCCCCTACAACCCACAGCCCAGGAACTGCGTGAGCGCAAAATCGACGGGACACATTGGCTGCTCGGGCCGTTGCAGGTGTTAATCTTAAGTTTTTGTTTAAACTTGTGGCGATCAATGGCTCGGGATCGTAAACCCCACTAATACCCAGTACACCATTGACAGCAGGCTTATCAAGACCAGCGGTACGCGTATTGGCCAGTGCTAGCTCCACGGCAATCTGGCTTCCAGCAGAATGTCCTATCAAAATAACCGGCACATCCTGACCTCGCAATGTTTCCTCTCGGAGACTATTCAGACTAAGGCTCACTAGTTCTGTGAGTTCCTGCAAGCTGACCTCTGGGCAGAGGGGATAATTAACCAATCCAAAGTGCCAACCTGTATCAACAAAGTTGGGTGCTAAAAAATGGAACTGAGATTTATCCCGAGACTGCCAATATCCAGCATGGTAATAGATCACTAAGCCTTTGATCTTCCCCAGACCAGGGAACCAATCAAATCGCTGCCGAACATGTTCGCCATAAACCAAGTCAGTATGATGCTCATAGTTAGCTCTGGTTTGATTATTTAATTGTGCGTAGCGGGCAAGTAACACATCAAAAGTCGAGCGAATTTGGCCTTCAACATACTCGAATTGTGGTTCCATCGTGGACTATCTCTCATTTGACTATAGGCTGAAATCTGCTACGGAAAATAGATAGTGACAATCATTTTGTCAACTACAACGATTATGCCAACAAGCTTGTTAAGGCGCGCAAGCACCCTGAAAGCGTCTCATTACGGCACATTAATAAAGAAAAAAATAATACTTTACATATAAAGGATTATTGGAGTAGCCTGAAAAGAACTCGAATAATCCTAATAATAAAGGTGTTGAAAAATGAAAAAATTCCTCGCTGCCTCTTTGGCTTCTGGCTTAATGCTGAGTGTATCGACCGTAGCTATAGCAACAGAAACCTTGATACTGTCATCCTGGCTACCACCGAAACACCCCATCGTTGCTGACATGATTAAGCCATGGATCAAGACTGTCGAAAAAGAAAGTAATGGTGAGCTTAGCATCAAGATATTACCCAAAGCCCTAGGTGCACCACCGGCTCACTTCGATTTGGCAAAAGACAATGTAGCAGACATTACCTATGGGGTTCACGGTTATCAACCGGGGCGCTTTAAGCTGGTGGGGGTTTCCGAATTACCGTTTCTAGGTGATAGTTCTGAAGCTGCTTCGGTGGCCTATTGGCGAACTCACGAAAAATTCTTAGCAGCGGCCAATGAGCACGAAGGGGCAGTGCTCTTAGGGCTTATGAACCATGGTCCCGGTGCGATTTATAACAACGTGCGCAGCATCAACAGCGTGGCTGATCTTGATGGTTTGAAATTCCGTGTTGGTGGCGGTGTAGCTGGCACTCTAGCCAAGGGGCTGAATATTACGCCGCTCATGGCACCGGCTCCGAAAAGCTATGAAATGTTGGCTAATGGTGTCGCCGACGGCATTTTGTTCCCGGCTGAATCAATTAAATCATTTAAGCTAACCAATTACCTCAAATACGCTACTAGCGTGCCGGGTGGCTTGTATAATACCTCTTTCTTCCTAGTGGCTAGCTCAAAGAAATTTAACGCGCTATCTAAGTCTAATCAGGCCGCTCTAATGCGTGCTTCTGGAGAAAATTTTGCCCGCATTGCCGGCCGAGGTTGGGATGCTGCCGATGCTGCGGGTAGGCGGGAAATGCAGGCCAAAGGCATCGAATATACTCAAGCATCGGATAGCTTTATCAATGAAATCCAACAGGTGGCCGCACCACTTGAAGCAGCATGGATTAAATTGGCCAACGACAATGGCGTTGACGGAGCAGCGGCACTGGCCTATTTACGTGCTGAAATTGCGAAAGAATCAAATGACTGATCATTAGCAAAATTGAGTGGTGCCGGACTGGTCTTCATGAAAGCCAGAGTAAATGTGAATATGACTATTTATTCAGATCTTCACTAGGTTAGGCGCTAGAAAACAATAGTTTTAAAGCAGCTGCTTCAAGCACGCACTCATAGCGGCGTAGGTGCTCTCTTGTAGAGGGTGCTCGCCGTTACTAATGACTTGATTGCCTGTCACATACACATCCTTTACAGGATTGTGGTTGCTGCCAAAGCACCATAGGTCTAGCCATTTTTCTGGTGCCGCACAGGCTAAGGTTGGGTAGCTAATATCCAAACTGATAAAGTCGGCGCGCCTACCTTCGGCAATGCCTGCTTCTAGACCACAAGCGGCGGCGCCGTCAGTGACACATTTTTGATACAGATAATTACCCACGCTAGTATTGTTGGCATCGTACAAGCGGTTGCGCTGTTGTTCATGTAAGCGTTGGCTGTATTCTAGCAAGCGTATTTCTTCAGCTGGGGATAGGCATACATGGCTATCGGAACCAATACCAAAGCGGCCACCAGCTTGGGCCAGCTGGGTAGCGGGGAAGATACCATCGCCTAAGTTAGCCTCGGTTGTGGGGCAAATACCCACCACGGCTTGGCTGCGGATAATATGTTGTAGCTCGTTGTCGTCAATATGGGTGGCATGCACCAAACACCAGCGCTCACTCAAACCAATTTCATTAGCCAACCAAGCTACAGGACGCTGGCCACTCCAGGCGATGCAGTCGTTAACTTCTTTTTGCTGCTCCGCAATATGAATGTGCACCGGCCAGCTGCTATCAGAGGCACTTAAGGTGTGTTGTATTTGCTCGGCTGTGACGGCGCGCAAAGAGTGAAAGCACAGGCCTTGGTTTATACGGCTAGAAGTATTGCTACTGGCTAGCTCTTGGTGCAAACCTAGGTAAGCATCTACGTCATGCAAAAAACGTTTTTGGCCATCGTTGGCTGGCTGGCCGCCAAAGCCACCATGGCTATATAGTACGGGTAGCAAGGTTTGGCCAATACCGGTATCCAAGGCTGCATCACGTACAGCTAGGGCCATAGTGGCTGGGTTGTCATAGGCTTGGCCATTGGCTTGATGGTGCAAATAATGGAATTCGGCCACTTGCGTGTAGCCGGCTTTAAGCATATCGATGTACAGAAAACTAGCAATGGTCTGTACCTGTTCTGGGGTGAGCTTGCTGACTAAACCATACATCAGGTCGCGCCAGCTCCAAAAGCTATCGGCTGGGTTAAGGCTGACTTCGGCCAAACCTGCCATGGCTCTTTGGAAGGCGTGGGAGTGCAAATTCACCATGCCCGGCAAGATGGGGCCCTGTAATCTTGTGTCGAGTTGTTGAGCCGTGCTGCCAACTTGTATATTGGCAAAACAACCAGCAATAATTTGAAAACGAACATCTTTAGCCCAGCCTGTGGGGAGTAGGGCGTGATCGGCGTGATAGTATGGCATGGATAAATTCACTTGTATTTAACTTGTATAGACAAGATGTTACTACCTTTTTGCCACACAACGCCATATAATTACGACATAAATAAGCTAACAAAGCGTCATTATGAAGGATACAGCTCTAGTCGATAGCCTCTTGGCGGTGATGGAAGATTCGCCAGCCCCTATTTACCAACGGGTAAAAGGTGCCATTAGTACCAAGGTGGCCAGTCAAGAATGGTTGCCCCATCAACGCGTACCTTCCGAAGCTGAGCTAGTGAAAGCGCTAGGTGTAAGCCGCATGACGGTGAACCGAGCCTTGCGCGAACTAACCGCCGAAGGCGTGTTGGAACGTCAGCAGGGTGTGGGTACCTTTGTCGCGCCGCAAAAAGTGCACTCAGCTTTGTTTGAAGTACACAATATTGCCGATGACATTAGTGCGCGTGGTAACAAGCACCATGCCCAGGTACTGCGCTTGGATTCTGGTCAGGCCACCACCGATGAAGCTATGCAACTGGGTGTGCGCACAGGTAATGCCGTATTTCGGTCACTATTAGTACACTTTGAAAATGACAAGCCTGTGCAGATGGAAGAACGCGTCGTGAACGCCGTTATTGCCCCCGAATATGCTGAACAAGATTTCACCACTATTACCCCCTATGCATATCTAAACCAGGCAGCGCCCATAAGTGAAGGCGAGCATCTAGTCGAAGCGGTTACGCCTACTCGTTGGGAAGCCCAGGCCTTGGGTTTGTCAGATGCAGCGGCCTGTTTGCAAATTCGCCGCCGTACTTGGAGTGGCGACAATATTGTTACCAGTGCACGTCTGTTGTCGCCGGGCCATGTATTGCAATTGTTTGGCCACTTTCAACGATAATAATCAGCAGTATTGCTACACATGTATGAGGATGGTAAGTATGTTGGACGCACGCAAGTTAACTTATTTGAATCAAGACGGGGCCGATAAACCACTCAAAAGCCCTGTGCCCCGTGCAACCTTGCTGCAGGCGCGAGCATACCGTTTGTCGCGTATTCGTGAGCAACTGGTGGCGCATGATTGTGCCGCTATCTTGTTATATGACCCTGTCAATATTCGCTATGCCTTTGACTGCTCCAATATGCAGGTTTGGACTGCCCACAATGCCTACCGTTACGCGCTGATTTTTGCCGACGGTCCAGGCATCATGTTTGAATTTGCCGGTTGTCACCATCTATGTGAAAACCTTGCTGGTATTGATCAGATTCGCAACGCCACCTCGTGGATCTACATGAGTTCGGGGGAGCGCAGTGGTGAACGTCTGGCTATTTGGGCAGATGAAATTAATGGTTTAATAGAAGAATACGGTGGCGGTAACAAACGCCTCGCCATTGATAAAATCGAACCCATCGGTCTCCATGCATTGCAGGCCAAGGGTATTGAATATGTGGAAGGTCAAGAGCTGACAGAAACAGCTCGTGCTATTAAGAGTGCCGAAGAAATCGAGCTGATGCGCTGGACTATTCGTGTGTGTGAAGCAGGCATGGCGCGTATTTATCAACATTCTG
The DNA here is from genome assembly GCA_003521845.1 of Oceanospirillaceae bacterium. GTDB lineage: Bacteria > Pseudomonadota > Gammaproteobacteria > Pseudomonadales > Balneatricaceae > Njordibacter. The sequence continues at coordinate 103,021 of DPHB01000032.1, forward strand.
TACCCGGTGTGACGGAACAAGAATTGTGGGCTCACCTGCACTTTGAAAACGCCCGCTCTGGTGGCGAATGGCTAGAAACGCGTTTGTTAACTTGTGGTGCGCGCACTAATCCTTGGTATCAGGAATGTTCGGATTATGAGTGCCAAGAGGGCGAAATGATCTCCTTTGATACGGACATGATTGGCCCCTATGGGTATTGTGCAGATATTTCTCGTGCCTGGACCTGCGGCCACACGCCTATGAGCGATACTCAAAAACGTATTTATAGCGCTGCGGTAGAGCAGATTGAGTACAATCTAGACATTATTAAACCAGGTGTTAGTTTTGCGGAATTTAATGAGCGTTCGTGGCAAATACCTGCGGCCTACGAGCCATACCGCTATTCGCTTGCGGCCCATGGTGTTGGTATGGCCGACGAATGGCCCGTCGTACCTTTGCATCCAGACTTTGCTTCAGCTCACGCTGGGCACTTTGAAGAAAATATGGTGGTCTGCGTAGAAAGCTTAATTGGCGAAGCAGGCAGCGAAAGCGTGAAGTTAGAGACGCAAGTGTTGATTACTAAAGACGGAATAGAGCGCCTAGAAACCTTCCCCTTTGAAGACGTTTAGCGCGCCTATCTATTAGCGATTCTTTAAACTAGCTGAGATGAGGTGTATTTTTAATTTTTAACTTGTATATACATGTATAGTTGTCATAAAATGCCCGCCATGGATCGGGGCCATTATTAGTGATGCGAATGAGCGTCAGTAAAATGAGCCCAAAATTAATTGAGGTGGAACTATGAATAGCCCAATGCAACAAAATCGCTTTCGCGCCGGTACAGTTAAAGCCAAGACCGGCACCGAGCTAGACGCCAAGAGCTGGTTAACCGAAGCCCCCTTGCGCATGTTGATGAATAATCTAGATCCAGAGGTGGCAGAGAACCCTGAAGAACTAGTGGTATACGGTGGTATTGGTCGTGCAGCGCGCAACTGGGACGCGTACGACCGTATTGTTGCAGCGCTTAAAGATCTGGAAATTGACGAGACGCTAATGGTGCAGTCGGGTAAGCCTGTGGGCGTTTTTCGTACCCACGAAAACGCACCGCGAGTATTAATCGCCAACTCCAACCTAGTGCCTCACTGGTCTAGTTGGGAGCACTTTAACGAGCTAGACGCTAAAGGCTTGGCCATGTATGGCCAAATGACGGCGGGTTCGTGGATATATATTGGTAGCCAAGGCATTGTGCAAGGGACCTATGAAACCTTTGTAGAAGCTGGCCGCCAACATTACGCTGGCAGCTGGACAGGACGCTGGATATTAACCGCAGGCCTTGGTGGCATGGGTGGCGCCCAGCCATTGGCCGCGAGCCTTGCTGGTGCGACTTCCCTAAACATCGAATGTCAGCAAAGCCGTATTGAGTTCCGCTTGGCCAACCGTTACCTAGACGAGCAAGCAACGGACTTAGACGATGCTCTAGCACGTATTGCCAAATACACCGCTAGTGGCGAAGCCAAATCCATTGGCCTGCTAGGTAATGCTGCGGATATCCTGCCAGAACTGGTTAAGCGTGGCGTTAAGCCAGACCTAGTAACGGACCAAACCTCGGCCCACGATCCGTTAAATGGTTACTTGCCGCAAAACATGAGTTGGGAAGAGTATCGCGCGCAGAGCGTATTACAAGCTGATGCCATTGTAAAAAAAGCCAAGGCATCGATGGCCGTGCATGTGCAAGCCATGTTAGATTTCCACAATATGGGTATTCCCACCGTGGACTATGGTAACAACATCCGCCAAATGGCCATGGAAGAAGGTGTGGATAAAGCCTTTGATTTTCCGGGTTTTGTGCCTGCCTATATACGCCCACTATTCTGTCGTGGCGTGGGCCCTTTCCGTTGGGTAGCCCTGTCCGGTGACCCAGAAGATATTTACAAGACTGATGCCAAGGTAAAGGAGCTGATCGACGACAAGCACCTGCACAACTGGCTGGACATGGCTCGCGAACGTATTCAGTTTCAAGGCTTGCCAGCGCGTATTTGCTGGGTAGGTTTAGGCCAGCGTGAAAAGCTAGGCTTGGCCTTTAACGAGATGGTACGTTCTGGTGAGCTGAAGGCACCGGTTGTGATCGGTCGTGATCACTTGGACTCTGGCTCCGTAGCTAGCCCCAACCGTGAAACCGAAGCTATGGCCGATGGTTCTGATGCCGTATCCGACTGGCCATTGCTAAACGCCCTGCTTAACACCGCGTCAGGTGCCACCTGGGTGTCTTTGCACCACGGCGGTGGCGTAGGCATGGGTTTCTCCCAGCATTCTGGTATGGTGATCGTGTGTGACGGCAGCGATGAAGCCGCTCAGCGAATAGCCCGTGTACTACACAATGACCCAGCTACTGGCGTGATGCGCCATGCCGATGCCGGATACCAAGAGGCCATTGATTGCGCCCAAGAACAGGGCTTGAATTTGCCCAGTTTAGGCTAACACCGACACTACTAGCATCGTCATTGCGTACCCAAAACACTCGCTCCGCTTTGCATGCCCCGTGAGCCTGTGAACGTTTTGGGTACATTGGGTAGGCCCAGCGAAGTGAAGCAATCTCTAGCAGACACTGAAAGAGGTTGCCACGTCGCTTCGCTTCTCGCAATGACGGAGTTCAAAACTATGCTTTGAGCAAGCAAAAGAGAATTAACAATATGCATCATTTAGAAATTAATCCAGGCCAGCTAAACCTAGCCCAGTTACGTCAAGCTAGCCGTGCATCGGTGCAAGTAAGCCTTGCTGCGAATTGCTTGGACGCTATCCATGCCAGCACTGCTCTAGTGCAGAAGATGATTGACGAAGACCGTACTGTGTACGGCATTAACACGGGTTTTGGTTTATTGGCCAACACCCGTATTGACGTTAAGGATCTAGAAGAGCTACAGCGTTCCATTGTTTTGTCCCATGCCGCAGGCATTGGCGAACTAATGCGGGACGAGACTGTACGCCTAGTGATGATTCTAAAGGTTAACAGCCTAGCCCGTGGTTATTCGGGTATTCGCTTACAGGTCATCGAAGCTTTGATGACCTTGCTGAACCATGAGATCTATCCGTGTATTCCTCAAAAAGGTTCTGTCGGCGCATCGGGTGACTTGGCACCACTAGCCCATATGAGTGCGGTATTGCTAGGTGAAGGCCAGGCCCGCTACCAAGGTGAGATCATCTCTGGTCAAGCGGCCCTAGCTATTGCTGGTTTGGCGCCTGTGGTGTTGGCACCAAAAGAAGGCTTGGCGTTGTTGAATGGTACGCAAGCATCTACCGCCTTTGCTTTGGAGGGTTTGTTTGCTGCGGAAGACTTATGGGCCTCGGCTGTTGTATGTGGTTCCTTGTCTGTGGAAGCCGCCCTTGGCAGCCGCCGGCCGTTTGATGAGCGCATTCACATAGTGCGTGGGCATCCGGGGCAAATTGACGCGGCTGCTGCCTACCGCCATCTATTAGGTGAGCAAAGCGCCGTAGGCGACTCCCATGAAAACTGCGAGAAGGTGCAAGATCCTTACTCGTTACGCTGCCAACCACAAGTGATGGGTGCTTGCTTGGATCAAATCTGTCATGCTGCCAAGGTATTGCAGATAGAGTCCAATGCGGTATCTGATAACCCATTGGTGTTTGCCGAACAGGAAGATATTATTTCTGGTGGTAACTTTCATGCCGAACCCGTTGCCATTGTAGCCGACGGCTTGGCCATTGCCATTGCTGAAATAGGTAGTTTGTCTGAGCGCCGTATGGCCCTGTTGATTGATTCTGGTTTGAGTAAATTACCACCCTTCCTAGTCGACAATGGTGGTGTCAACTCGGGCTTTATGATTGCTCAGGTAACGGCGGCTGCCCTTGCCAGTGAAAACAAAACCTGGGCTCACCCTGCCAGTGTAGATAGCTTGCCTACCTCGGCTAACCAAGAAGATCACGTATCCATGGCCACCTTTGCTGCCCGCCGTTTGCACGACATGGCGGGTAACACACGGGGTATTTTGGCTGTTGAACTCTTGTCTGCCGTACAAGGTTTGGATTTTAGAAAGCCACTGCAAAGCACACCTGCGTTAGAGAAGGCCCGCTCTGGCCTACGTGCCAAGGTGCCCTTTTATGACAAGGACCGTTACTTTGCGACAGACATAGAGTCTGCTAATAGCCTATTGGCCATGGCTTGTCACAATAGCTTGATGCCAAAACAGATATTGCCAAGCTTTGGTTAATAAATACGCTCATTGCGAATTCATTCTCGTTATCGAGCGTTACCTAAACATAGAGCGTTACCTAAACATAGAGCGTTACCTAGACATAGAACGTTACCTCGTCATGGAGCGTTACCTCGTCATGGAGCGTTACCTCGTCTTTGCGAGCGCAGCGAAGCAATCTCTTTAACCCGGCACTTCGTCTGCTAGAGATGGCTTCACTTCGCTCGCAATGACGGGAATGGTAAATTCGCAATGACAGAAAACAAGGACCATTATAATGACAACTCTTTGGCACGGCTTTGATATGGCGACCATGGTTGGTGGCCAATACAACCTAGTGGCAGATGCCGCCATGGTTACCGAAGCAGGTAAAATCACCTGGCTTGGTAAAGTGGCCGATGCACCGGCGACCGATATCAAACAAGACATGGGTGGTGGCTTAGTAACGCCGGGTCTGATTGACTGCCATAGTCATATCGTGTTTGCTGGCAACCGTAGCGGCGAATTTGAAATGCGCATGCAAGGTGCCGACTATGCTGCTATTGCCAAGGCCGGTGGTGGCATTGTCGCTACCGTAATCGCCACTCGCGAAGCTAGCGAAGATGCGTTGTTTGAACAAGCTAGCCGACGCTTAAAGAGCCTGATGGCTGATGGCGTTACTAGCATTGAAATCAAATCCGGTTATGGGCTGGATGAAGCTAACGAATTAAAAATGCTGCGAGTAGCGCGCCGTTTGGGCCAAGAATTCCCAGTAAATGTGCGTACCAGCTGCCTTGCTGCCCATGCCCTGCCAAAAGAATACGCGGGGCGCGATGATGACTACATAGACCTAGTATGTAAGCACATACTATCTGCTGCAGCCAAGGAAAACCTAGCTGATGCCGTAGACGGTTTTTGCGAAGGCATTGCTTTTTCTCCGGCACAAATGCAGCGAGTTTTTAACAAGGCGCAAGAACTAGGATTGCCAGTGAAGCTGCATGCCGAGCAATTATCCGACCTCGGCGGCGCGGCTATGGCGGCAGGTTTTGGCGCCTTGTCTGTCGATCATTTGGAATACTTAAACGAAAAAGACATTGCCGTTATTAAACAAGCAGGCAGCGTGGCAGTTATTTTGCCAGGGGCTTTTTATAGCCTGCGCGAAACCCAGTTGCCACCCATCAAAGCCTTGCGTGAAGCCGGTGTGCCAATGGCTATAGCCAGCGATGCCAACCCTGGTTCGGCACCAGTGTTGTCGCTGCGTTTGATGATGAACATGGGCTGTGTGTTGTTTGGCATGACGCCAGAAGAAACCTTGGCGGGTGCTACTTGTCACGGCGCGAGAGCCCTGGGCATGCAAGATACTCACGGCCAGCTTGCTGTAGGTATGGCTGCCGATTTTGTGTGCTGGGATGTAACCGGCCCTGCGGATCTGAGCTATTGGCAGGGTGGCCAACTGGTTAAGCAACGGGTTGTTGCGGGTAACTTAACATGAGTGACTGGTTAGCTTTTGATTTATATGAGGGCGATAGCCCATTAGTTATCAGTATGCCCCATAGTGGTCTGCGTCTTACTGCTGAAGTAGAGCAAGGCCTAACTGAGCAGGCTAAGGTTCTGCCTGATACGGACTGGCATATACCGCAGTTGTATCAAATGGCCCAAGACTTGGGGGCCACTTGTATCAGTGCTAACTACTCACGTTATGTGATTGATTTGAACCGACCGTTTAACGATGAGTCTTTGTACAGCAGCAAAACCACAGGCCTGTTTCCTGATATATTGTTTGCCGACCAACCCGTGTTTAAAACGCATATGACACCGAGCGCCGACCATCGAGAAGCTTGTAAAGAGCACATTTGGCAAGCTTATCATGGCGCCATTGCTGAGCAATTAGAGCGTGTTAAGCAGCAATATGGTTATGCGATCTTGTTGGATGCGCACTCCATTGCTAGCCATGTGCCCATGCTCTTTGCTGGCCAGTTGCCAGATTTTAATTGGGGTACCAATGAGGGCAAGAGCTGCCCTGAAAGTTTGTTGCAGGTTGCTCAAGACAGTGTTGATATGCAGCACTTTACCCAGGTCAGCAATGGCCGCTTTAAGGGCGGCTATATTACCCGCCATTATGGCCAACCGGAACAAAACACCTACGCTATTCAGCTAGAACTGAGCCAAGGTGCTTATTTGCAAGCTGGGTCCTACAACCTTTGTGACGTTAAGCTAGCTACGGTGAGGCCAGTGATACAACGCCTGTTACAAGGCCTTAGTAACTGGCGTCCAGCGTAGCGTATGCGTTAGTTTTGCTTAACGGTGTAGCTTCATCTCTAACAGGCAGGGTGCAAAGCCAAGCTTCTCGTAGGCTCTTACTGCCGATGCATTGTCGTGGTATACATCTAAATAGAAAGTGCCAACGCCTTGGGCTTTGCTCCAGTCCACTAGCTGATCAATGAGCTGGGTAATCAGCCCTTGGCCACGGTGGCTAGGTGCCACATACATACAACCCATGTAACCATGCCGCTCATGTTGGAGAGCTGACTTGGATTGACGCAGTTGTACATAGCCCGTGCCAATGGCCACGCCTTCGTCTTCAATGATCAAAACACAGGCTTGATCGCTGGGTATCAAGTCATCAAAATCATAGTAAGTACAATGGTCATCTTTAATATCCCCATCAAAAGGGCGTTCGGCATCCACCAGCGCTTGTTCCATGGCCAGCAAGGTGGGTTTGTCGCTAAGTTGGGCAGGGCGAAATAACATGGGCTTTCCTAAACTAGGTTCTACATGGCTTGATCCTAACAGGGATTATGTTGGCAGGCCATAATTGTAAACGCGCATATGTTTTTGAATAAACTGCTACAAAATATCTATTTATATTTATATTTTTGTATCATATAATTCTATTTGTTTGACGTTGATCAATTTTGGCACAAGCCAAGGAAAGAATTATGAAGGTTTCAAGTTATGTAGCAGGGCGTTGGCACGAAGCTAGTGACGACGGCGTACAGGTATTTAATGCTGTCAATGGCGACCTAGTCGGTAGCGTCAGCAGTGCTGGCGTGGACTTTGACGAAGTATTGGACTATGGCCGTAAAGTAGGTGGCCCAGCCCTACGTAAGATGACCTTTCATGAGCGTGGCAACATGCTTAAAGAACTTGCCAAATACTTGCTAGAACGCAAGGCCGAATTCTACACAGTATCGGCCTTTACGGGTGCCACCAAGCTAGACAGCTGGGTGGACATCGAAGGTGGTGTGCAAACCCTATTCACCTATTCTGGCCTAGTACGCCGCGAATTTGCCAACGAGACCTTTGCTGTTGAAGGCAACTCCGAGCCACTGTCCAAAAACGGCACCTTTGTGGGCCGGCATATTCTTACCCCCAAAGAAGGCGTAGCGGTACACATCAATGCCTTTAACTTCCCTTGCTGGGGTATGTTAGAAAAAATCGCCCCTAGTTTGGCAGCCGGAATGCCGGTAGTTGTGAAGCCAGCCACCGCCTCTGGCTACCTAACGGAAGTAATGGTTAAGGCCATGATCGACTCGGGCATCATGCCAGCTGGTGCTATTCAGCTAATCAGCGGTAGCGTGGGCAACCTGCTAGATTTGCTAGACGAACAAGATGTTGTGACCTTTACCGGTTCGGCCTCTACCGGCCAAAAGCTACGTTCACACCCCAATATTATTGGTAAGAGCATTCCATTCACCATGGAAGCCGACTCCCTAAACTACAGTATACTCGGCGAAACAGCTGTACCTGGCACACCAGAGTTTGACCTGTTCGTTAAAGGTGTGGTGGCAGAAATGACTGTAAAAGCCGGTCAAAAATGTACTGCTATTCGCCGTTCACTAGTGCCCACTGCCCAAATGGACGCCGTTGGCGAAGCCCTAAGCACACGCCTAGCCAAGACCACCCTAGGTGACCCGGCCATGGAATGCGTACGCATGGGGCCGCTAGTAGGCCGTGATCAGGTAGCCGACGTATGGCAACAAGTTAACAAACTAAAAACAGCCTCCGACGTCGTGTGCGGTGGCACCGAAGACTTTAACGTGGTGGGTGGCAGTAAAGAAAAAGGTGCCTTCTTCCCAGCTACCGTTTTGCGTTGTGACCAGCCGTTTAACACCGACCTACCGCACAGTGTCGAAGCCTTTGGCCCAGTCACAACCATGATGCCTTATGCAAACTTGGACGAAGCCATTGCCCTAGCCAAGCTAGGCCGTGGTAGCCTAGTCGGTTCCATAGTCACAGCTGATGCCCAAGAAGCCACCAAGATGGTATTGGGTACAGCATGCTGGCATGGCCGTCTACTTATTCTTAATGAAGAATGCGCCAAAGAATCTACTGGCCACGGTTCACCACTACCGACACTGGTACACGGTGGCCCAGGCCGCGCCGGTGGCGGCGAAGAACTAGGTGGTATCCGTGCCGTTAAGCACTACATGCAGCGTACCGCCCTGCAGGGCAGTCCAACCATGCTGACCAACATTACCAAGGAATTCCACCCTGGTTCTGAGCAGATCAAGACCGACATTCACCCATTTCGCAAATACTTTGAAGACCTGCAAATCGGCGAAACATTAGTGACCCACCGCCGTACCGTAACTGAGGCCGACATCGTTAACTTCGGTTGCCTATCCGGTGACCACTTCTATGCTCACTTTGACGAACAAGCCGCCAAAGACTCCCTATTTGGCAAGCGCGTAGCCCACGGTTACTTCGTTATCTCTGCTGCAGCGGGCATGTTCGTAGAGCCTTCACCAGGCCCAGTACTAGCTAACTACGGCCTAGAAAACCTCCGCTTTATCGAGCCAGTAGGCATCGGTGACACCATCCAAGTACGCTTGACCTGTAAGCAGAAGATCTACAAGGACAAGCGCCCAGACGACTTCGCCCCAACCGGCGTGGTGGAATGGGACGTAGAAGTATGGAACCAACACGGCGATTCCGTTGCCTTGTACAGCATCATGACCTTGGTTGAGCGCCGCGAAGACTAAAAGCCAAGCAGCGCGAATATAAAAAGCCTAATATTCATCATGCTAGGCTTTTTTTTGTCATAGTTGTTGGCAATAGTTGAAGCTACAATCTATCAATAGGGCTGGTAGTGCCAGCGTAGTGCTGGCCTTTTACATTGTCTTGTTTCTGCAGTTGCAGACTGCGGGCAATAACGCCCTTTAAATCGGGAATAAGCACAGCGCTCATTAATGTTTGACGGTCTTTATTGCCCTTGCCATCTTTCACTGTAAATGACAGCCTGCTCAAATCAACATCTTGCACACGCAACCTCAAACACTCAGAGATGCGCATCCCGCTAGCATATAAGAGCTGTATTATTAGTTTGTTACGGCCTTTAAGTTGGGCAATGATCTGTGAGACCTCCCCCACAGTGAGGACTGCAGGTAACGACCTTTGCTTTGTTGCCAAGCGAAAACCAAGGTCACCTAACTCCACACCCAAATACTTATGATATAAAAATACCAGCGCGTTTAACGCGACCGTTTGAGTATTAACCGCAACACCTCTGTCGCAAGCCAAGAAACTCAGAAATTGTTTAACCTCAGCCGCACCCATGATAATTAATAAACCCGCGAATCCAATACAAGTAGGACTTTTCGGTACGAATACTATAACCGCGTAAACGAATATCCCGGCGGATAGATTCCAAAAATGGACTGCTCATATAACACCACCGTGTGCACATAAATATACTGGATATTTATACAGTATATTAGCGATTCGCGCAAATGACGACTGTATACTACACTTAACGGTGCGCGTATCTATGACGTAAATTTGTATAACTACTTATAGATCAATAAGTCAGCCAAGCAGGCTAGAAACTAACGCGCACTCACTGGAAAATTATTGCGCATGCTCGTTTTGTTTTTCCTGCGGTTTTTATTTTCTAATGAAATGGTTTATAAATTAAAGGCATGGCAGGGAACATGGGCATATCTAAAATCGCAAAGTGCGCATGCGCAGTATACAAATGTTAGCTACAAACATCACAACACAGAGATTGATATGCCACTACCGGATAGTTACACGATAAAAGTAGGTGCCATTCCGGCGTACATTGAAGCTATGCTCGCGGCTGAGGCGCCTGATAGATTTTCAATTAAGTTTCTCGAAACCCTTGAGTTCTCAAGCACCAATGACCGGTTGTGGATCGGAATCCTGAAAGAGTTGGGATTCCTGAACACTGATGGCGTTCCTACCGAGCGGTATTATCACTTTCTTGATCGGAGCCAGGCGCCCCATGTTTTCGCCGAAGGAATTAAGGAAGCGTATACGGATCTCTTTGCTGTCAACAAAGAAGCACACAAGCTCGATGCCAATGAAGTGTTCAACAAGCTGAGAACCCTCTATAAAGGGGACAAAAAAGATACGGTAATTAAACATATCGCGAAAACATTCGTTGGTTTGTGCGATGCAGCAGATTTTCCAAATCCAAGAAAGCTACTAGTGGCGAGGAAAAGAAAATCGATGAAAAGGACAGGTCGCCTGAGTTAAAGAAGGCGACGCAGTCAGATGGAAAAACTTCTATTGGCTTAGATTCGCTCCAATACCATATCAATATCGTTTTGCCCGACACAAGAGACCAGGCGGTTTATGATGCAATCTTTAAGAGCCTAAGAGATCACCTAGGTTGATTTATGGAAAATCTATATCCATTTGTGTATCGAGCTCTTCTAACCGAAGAGAGCCTAGATAAAGCGGGGAGAAAACAGAAAAATTCCTTTGGCAGTGCAGAAATGGAAGCGATTCACAAAAAGCTATCCTATGAAATGCTTGATGATGAGGCATTGAGCAAGGCTGAAAGAATGGCTTTAGTTTATACGGCAATCCACGTCTTCGAAAATATGGTTCGTGACTTTGTTATGGCCACGATGCTTGAAGAGTTTCAGGACGAGTGGTGGCAAAAGGTATCCGCGCGTATTCAAAAGAAGGCCACGGGCCGCATGGAGGAAGAAGCCAAGCTTCGATGGCATGGAGCAAGAGGCGGAAACGAGATAGGGTATTGCGATTTTGGCGATCTTTCCTCAATCATCGTGACTAACTGGGAAATATTTGAACCAGTTCTCGTTGACATGGAATGGACTAAGTCGATTCTATCCATTCTTGAAAGATCTAGAAATGTCGTCATGCATGGCGGCGTGCTGGGCCTACAGGATATCGAAAGAATTGGAGGGAATATTCGTGATTGGGTTCGCCAAGCGGGTTGATTTAGCTAACAAGTCAAAGCCAGCGGACGCACAAGTGCGCCGTTGTTTGTGGCGTTAGAAGGCGCCTCCCTCCTAGCTGAAGCTGTGAAGCATGGTTGATCCCCTATGTGTTGTAAACTATAGTTAACATATGATAGAGGTACGCAAAACAGCAATATTCTCCAAATGGTTTGATTCTCTTAAAGACCGGAGAGCCCGAGCACGTATCCAAGTACGGATTGATCGACTTGAAATGGGTAACTTTGGAGACTGTGCACCAGTTGTGAATTACGTATATTTTAAGGCCCGGCTATTGGGTCTATTATGTGCAGCAAGGTAATGTTGTTGTCATTCTTCTATCAGGTGATGATTCTGCATTTATCGTACATGCGCTAGGTGTAATTGCACGTGCTAAAAATATGAGCCAACTAGCACGTGATACTGGCCTTACACGAGAGGGTCTATACAAAGCATTGTCATCAGACGGCAATCCAACTTTTTCTACTATAGCAAAAGTAGCTAAAGCACTTGGTTTGCAAATTACAGTACAGGCTGCACATTAAGGGCTTTTAACAAATCAAACCAGTTCACCGCAAAAACCTCGGCAGGGCGCAGCAAGCCTCGCCTCTGTTTGAAGCGTTAAATGCTCAGATTGTACTAACTTCCCGATATTGGTTAAGCTATTCCAATGCCTACAATATTAAGACTTGGGCCGTATCGTTTTTTCTTTTATAGCAATGAAAATGGCGAGCCAGCACACATACATATTCAAAGAGAGCGGATGTTAGCTAAGTTTTGGCTAAAGCCCGTGATGCTTGCTAGTTCTACGAGGTTTTCGCCCCAAGAGCTTAGAAAGCTAGAAACTCTAGTAAACGATAACAAAACAACCTTCTTGGAGGCTTGGAATGGCTACTTTAGCAGTTGAAATACACCCTCTAGCACATAATGTTCAATGTACGGAAGATAGCTTAAAAGTCGATCTACTTGATGGGCGTACAATTTCTGTGCCTATTTCATGGTTCCCATCTTTATCTCAAGCTACTAAGCAGCAAAAAGAGAATTGGGAGATTCTGGGAGATGGAGAAGGTGTTCATTGGCCTGACTTAGACGAAGATCTCAGCGTTTCAGGACTTCTGGCTGGTGTTCACTAGCAGCATTTAACAAGGGCAAGCAACGGACTCGCCAAACTGTCACTTTTTGTGCATGGAGCGGCACAAAAACCGCCACTGCAACTTGCCTCTGTTTGAAGCGTTAGGTGGCCATTACAATTAAACACAATTTTACCAAGGAAGTACTTATGCTTAAGATGAAAGGTTCTGCATGTATTGATGCCAGTCCAGAGACGACCTGGGCGTTTCTTACGGATTTAGAAAATATTTCATCATGGTCAGAAACAGTGCTGTCTTCTGAATGTAAGGGTGGGCAAAAAAAAGCGTTGGTGCCGAACGAACGTGCCGTATAGGCAAAAATACAGTTATAACTGAACGCTGGGTTTCTTGGCAAGAGGGTGAATCTTATACCTATGAAGGATTTGATCTACCATTAGTTAAATCTGCCAAAAATACTTGGTCGGTGAAAGCAGAAAATGGGAAAACATTATTAACAACTGAATCAGAGGTTGTACTTAAAGGTGGTATATTTGGAAAAATCCTTGAACCTTTAATGTTACTTATTTCTAAAAAAATGAGTTCTGACGCTCTCTCCGCTTTAAAATATCTAGTGGAGAATGGTAAACCTTATGAAGGCAACCATTCATCCTTGCCGAGAGTCTCTTCCGTTTGCTAAATCCGCCTAACAAAGCAGTGCAAGTCGCCAATTAGGCTAGCTTATAAGCTGCGATTGACTGCGGCGTTATGCCGAAGGTGGCTTGGGACGATGTTATGATCGAGATTCTGTGCTGGGGCTGGATCGATGCACGTTCGTACCGCCAAGGCAGGCGGCAGAACGCTTATGCAGTAAGTGAAATGAAAGTATCTGCTGATTTCCTATTAGCTCAAGAGGCAAGCCAAAGGCGACAAAGGCAATGCAGCAAGCAGAGAGCGGCGCTGCTTTCGGCTTACCAAGGTTGGATATTAGGGTGAAATTTATGCCTCAGTTTACTGGTAGCGCTAAAGGTGTATTAACATTTTTTTGCGGCAAAATGGGTGCTGGCAAATCAACTAAGGCATGTGAAATTGCCCAACACAGTAATGCTGTTTTGCTTTGTGAAGATGAATGGCTGCAATCCCTGTACCCGAACCAAATTAAGTCATTGTCTGATTACATCTACTACTCTAAGCAAATGCGTCCACAAATCAAAAAATTGGTGCAGTCTATCTTGTTAACGGGTACTGATGTGGTGATGGATTTTCCTGCCAATACGGTACCTCAGCGTAATTGGGTTAAGAGTATATTTGCGGAAATAGAAGCGTTCCATCAGCTAGTGTATATTGATTTGCCTGATGAGGTTTGTTTGGCGCAAATTAGGCAGCGGTGCAAAGAGCAGCCAGAGCGCGTGGCCACTGACACGGCGGAGATGTTTAAACAGGTTACCAAGCACTTTGTGAGCCCTGCTATGGAAGAGGGTTTTGTTGTCACCCTTGTCACGAGAGCTAAGCTATAATCAATGCCTTGCTGTTATTAACTAGAAGTGAATAAAAATATGTCCCTACCACCATGCCCCAGCTGCCAATCCGAATACGTTTACCAAGATCAAGATAATATGATTTGTCCTGAGTGCGCCTATGAATGGAATCCTGTTGAGGTCGCCGAAGATGCTAAGCTGAATATCAAAGATGCCAATGGCACCTTGCTGGCGGAAGGCGATAAGATCACTTTGGCGAAAGATATAAAGGTGAAAGGTAGTTCTCAGGTATTGAAGATCGGTACCAAGGCCATCATTCGGCGTATGAAGGATAGCAACGATCATCAGCTAGATTGCCGTGTCGATGGTGCCGGTGACATGATAGTGACGGCTAAGTATGTGAAGAAGGTCTA
>DPHB01000032.1:117529-126943 GCA_003521845.1 Oceanospirillaceae bacterium
AAGGTCTATTGTGCAAGCCTCTTGCATCTATGCTAATATAGATATAACTAATTTGCCTAAGTATATGTTAATTGTTTATATCTGATTGTACTTGGCACCGATAAGTTTAATTAGAGACCTGTGTATTCACTATGAAATCCTACTTATTATCCTTTGCCTTGCTGTTTTCAAACGCTGCCATTGCTCAAGAAGCAGCGCCAACTAGCGATAACATGCTGGCCGCCGCCAATAAAGCCATTACTCATATCACCGCTGAGCAGTTACAGCAGCAGATCAAAGAGCAGCCAGAGACGGTGGTTATTGATGTGCGTACACAGTACGAAGTGCGTTTGCTGGGCACTTTGGGTATTTATCAAAATATTAATATTCCACGTGGTTGGATCGAGTTTGATGTTGGCGCAGCCGTAGAGTCGTTTGATACGCCAATTGTGGTTTATTGTGGCACCAATATTCGTAGCCCTATGGCCGCACAGACGCTGATGGAAATGGGTTACACCAATGTCAGTAACTACGACGGTGGCTTTTTTGAATGGCAAGAACTAGGCCTAGAAACCAATTTGAGTACCTTGGATGCCAATAGCTTGCTATACCAGCGTCCTGAAAAAGTGGTAGAAGGTGTTTATTCGGCTATTGGTGCGCCAGCGCCGTCTACTTACGAAAACTCCGGCCACAATAATAACCTGAGCTTTATCGTAGCCGATGATGCGGTAGTGGTATTTAACGCTGGTGGCAGCTATATGCTGGCCAAGGCCATGCACGAAGAGATTAAGCTGGTTACCGATTTACCAGTTAAGTTTGTGATTTATGAAAATGCCCAAGGCCACGCGGTATTTGGCGGAAGCTACTGGAAAGAGCAGGGTGTAGAAATTATTGCTCACGAGAATACGCCAGAGATACTAGAGCATGACAAAGAGAAGATGATGGAGCGCACTCAGCGTAGCTTAAAGGACAAGTTTTTTAAGTCTCACATTGTCATGCCAGACCGCACCTTCTCCGACGAATATATCGTACCGGTTAAAGGTAAGAAGATCGTGCTAAAGCACTTCGGCCATGCCCATAGTCCAGATGACATGCAGCTTTGGCTGCCGGAAGACGAATTACTGATTTCAGGTGACTTTGCCTTTAATGAGCGCATGTTACCTGTATTGGAGCACACGGATATGCTGGCTTGGCAGGAAAACTGGAGTAAGCTAGAAGCGTTAAACCCTAAAGTCATTATCCCTGGCCACGGTGGGGTTACCGATCTAGCAACCGTCACTCATTACACGATGGGCTATGTTAACTACATGGTAGACGAAGTAATGAAGGTGTTGGATGATGGTGGTGAGCTAACGGATGCTTATAAGATCGACCAGTCGGCCTTTATGCAATGGAAAACCTATCGCGAGCTGTCTCTAAGAAATGCGGCAGAGCTGTACAAGATTGCCGAATTTGAATGGTAATTTGGCTACTATTATAAGCGCATAGATATAGACAATGCCTCAGTGATAACTGGGGTTTTTTTTGCTTCCTTATGGCAAACTGATATCATGGCGCAGGTAATAGAAGTGAGCGAATAGCCATGAATAAGCGTAAAAAAGGCAACCAAATTCTTACGGCTCGCGCCAAGCGTGCCAAGGCCAAACTGGCGCCAAAAAATAAGCCCAAATACATCAGCAAGGCCGACCGAGCCGAGCTGTCTGTTGAGAGCATTACAGATGCAAATGTTGGCAACAGCACCAGCGCCGAGCAGCCGTCTTGAGCGCTTATGTGCACCGGCAATGCACACAGTCTTTACCCATTCTCTATGCGGACGCCGCCTTAGTTTTAGTTAACAAGCCAAGCGGCTTGTTGTCGGTGCCAGGCCGGGATCCGGCAAACTATGACAGCGTATATAGCCGTTTGTTGGCGCGATTTGGCGAAATACATGTTGTGCATCGCTTGGATATGGATACCTCAGGAGTGATGATTCTAGCGCGCCACAAGGATGCTTTGCGGCACCTAAGTCGTCAGTTTCAACAGCGCACAACACGTAAGCACTATTTAGCTTGGGTAGATGGTGTTATGGAGCAAGCACAAGCAAGTGTGAATTTACCTCTGCGTTGTGACTGGCCTAACCGACCCAAACAGATGGTGGACATGATACAAGGTAAGCCCAGCCTTACCGAATATGAAGTATTGCGTTTCGATGAGGCTAAGCAAGCTAGCTTGGTACGTTTAACGCCAATTACTGGCCGTTCCCATCAATTGCGCGTACACATGGCGGCTTTGGGCAATCCCATTCTCGGTTGTCGTTTTTATGCCCATGAGCAGGTGCAAGAAAAAGCTACGCGTTTGCAGTTGCATGCCGAATACTTACAGGTATTACACCCAGACAGTAATTTGCCCTTGAGTCAGCGAGTTGTCGCAGATTTTGTGTCGCGTGAGTATCAGAAAGATTGCTTTGCTACGCTCGCAATGACGAACGGGTAATGCTCAAACAAAGCGATTGATCACGTTCCACAGCTCGTCTTCAGAGAAGGGCTTGTGTACATAATCGTTGATGCCAGCTTCTAACCAAGCCTGTTGTTCGGCAATAGGGTCGCGTGCAGTAGCGGCAATAATCGGCGTGTTGGCACGTTGCGTATCTTCCATAGCGCGGATAGCGCGGGTAGCGCGGGTAGCCGCAAGGCCGTCTAGGTTAGGCATCATCAAATCCATGATGATAATGTCATATTGTTTGTCACGTACACAGTTGAGCGCTTCCACGCCGTCTTCGGCCAAATCTACCTGAATACCAGAAAAGGTGAGGAATTCGCTGATGATTTCTTGGTTAACGACATCGTCTTCGACGACCAAGATTTGGATCTGTGACATGGATTACTACCTTGCATACTAACGCTAGGAGTAAATTGTGCCATAGCCAAGCCTGAAAGCAAGTTTTCCAGGCCTATTTATGGCATATTTCTAATGTTGTATGACCAATGGCCTAAATAACTAGGCTTGAGATAGGTTTACGGTTTGCTGCCAAACTTTATCGTCTAGTTCCACCACGGTCTGTTGTGTCTTATTGGCGCCAGGTAAGCGCGCACCAGGCTGGGCATTAATCACTGTTTGAATGGCTTCCATACGCTGCCAGAATCCTTGTCCTGCAACATTGGTTGGGTCAATGATGATATAGGTTTGGCCTAGGTCATGGGGTGTGCCTTCTGGCTTCTTTAATGGCTCTAGTTGGGTGCTGGTGTTGCCGTTAGTGAAGGCGGCTACCAATATTTCTACCATCAAGCCAAAACCATAACCTTTGTAGCCACCGGAAGACATCAGTGAGCCGCCCTTAATGACCGCATGTGGGTCGGTGGTAGGTTGGCCTTCAGAATCCACGCCCCAGCCCAATGGGATATCTTCACCGGCGGCTGCAGCCATGGTGATTTTGCCCAAAGCAATAGCGCTAGTAGACTGGTCAAAATGCATGGCTAGGCCGCCATCTTCAGCCGGCACAGACATGGAGAATGGGTTAGTGCCCAATACAGCTTTAGTGCCACCAGGAGGTGACACACAGGCAGAAGCGTTGGTAAGGCCAATAGCGATAAAGCCAGCGCGCGCGATCTGTTCGGTAAAGTAGCCAAGGGAGGTGCAAGTGTGGGCGTGACAAATAGCAAGGCTAGCAATGCCGTTAGTTTTGGCGGCTTCTAGTGCCGTAGGTAAGCCACGGCTAAAGGCTGGTTGGGCAAAGCCCAACTTGGCGTCAACTTTCACACTACCAGGCTTAGGTTGGCTTACTTCTGGTTCAACATTGCCTAGTACACGGCCAGTTTTAAGTTGCGCACAGTAACTTTCTAAGTAGTAAAGTCCACAAATACGGTTGCCATAACCTTCTGCTACACGGACTGCATGTGCCACACTGTCGGCAATCCAGTCGTCAGCACCGTGGGCTTTTAGGGCTTGGCTGGTAGTAGATTCTATGGTGTCTAGGTCAACATTTGTGGTGCTCATTGGCGGGTCCGTATATTGGTCAATAAAGGGGCGATTGTAGGGGATGGGGCAAGGTGGGGTAAAGCCTAGAAACTGGCTTTGTCTCCTAAAGATAAGAAATGGGTGAGAAATGAATGGAAACAAGGCTGATTTGAGGATATATTTCGCCATAAGAGTCTAATCCATGTTGGACTTAAACCAATTCTGGTTGCGAATACCGGGCCTTATCAATAGCCCATCTTATAGTCTTCTTTTTGAAAGAGTGGTATTTATGTCACGTCGTCCTCATTTGCCCACACTAAACTGGCTGCGTACCTTCGAGTCGGCAGCCCGTCATATGAGTTTTACTACAGCTGCGGCGGAGTTAAACCTAACGCAGGCTGCTGTGAGTCAGCAAATAAAATTGTTAGAACACTACCTCTGCCAACCTTTGTTTCAGCGTATGCCCCGAGGCCTGCAATTGACTGAAGCTGGTAAGGCTTATTTGCCTAAAGTAAAAGATGCTTTGGACCGCCTCAGTATGGCTACTCAAGAAGTATTTGGTCAGGTGAAAGAGCAGCGGGTACGGGTGCGGGTGAGTGGCGCTTTTGGTTGGTGGTTGATGCCGCGTTTGACCAATTTTCAAGAACGTTTTCCGCATATTGAGCTGCGTATAGCGCGTGTGCAATGGCTGCCAGAAGTGCGGGTGGAAGATTATGATTTGGAAATTCGCTGGGGGCCTGGTGTGTGGGCCGAGCCTGAGGTGTTACAGCTTACCCATGGCTATCTACAGCCTGCCTGTGCGCCTTCTCTGTTAGAGGGGGATAACCCGCTAACTAGTTTGGACAACCTGCAGCACCACCGTTTGATTCACCTTACGGGCACCTTGTCGGGTTGGAGTGACTGGTTTCGTACGGCAGGTTTGCCGCCCGAACAACTGGGATCTGGTGATCAGATGGACTCGTCAGATTTTTGCCAAATGGCGGCTATGTCCGGCATGGGCGTCATTCTTGGTTTGGACTTCTTAACGAAGGATGAGCTAGCCAAGGGTTCGCTAGTGCAGCCTTTTGATCTGTCTATACCGAG
Source organism: Oceanospirillaceae bacterium (assembly GCA_003521845.1). Taxonomy (GTDB): domain Bacteria; phylum Pseudomonadota; class Gammaproteobacteria; order Pseudomonadales; family Balneatricaceae; genus Njordibacter. The sequence continues at coordinate 122,525 of DPHB01000032.1, forward strand.
TGCCGAAAACTTTTATTTGATCAAACCACAAAGTGGGCCTTTGAGTCCGGCTGCCCAGCAGTTTTCCGACTGGTTACAAGAAAGCCTAGCTGTTTAGGCTAGGCTTTTTGTATTAACGCGGTCTGCTGTTCTTAAATAGTTATTAAGAACGAGGCTTAGGGCCGCGAGAGTGACGACGTTCGCCACCACGATCACCGCGACTATCTGAACGACCACGCTGGTGCTTACCACCGCCTGGGCGACGTGGTCTAGGTGCACCAGGAACAAAATCATCCGCAGGGCCTTCTGACTCAAGTTGTAGCGGTTGATTGCGAACGCGTACACCTTTTAGCAGGTTTTGCACTTCCTGAGGCATGCCAGCTGGCAAATCAACAGTGCTGTACTCATCGTGCAGCTTGATGCGGCCAATGTAGGCGCTGGATAGGTCGGCTTCGTTGGCAATAGCGCCAACAATGTCACCTGGGTTGACGTTATGATCACGACCAACAGCTATGCGGAAACGTTCCATAGCAATAGGCTCGCCGTCATGTTCTGGGCGCGGCTGGCGCTCGCGTTTTTCACGGCGTTCACGATCTGGACGCTCGTCAAAACCAACGCTTTCATCGCGACGTGAACGTTCTGGGCGACCTTCTGGCAAAATCAATGGCTTGTCTTGCTGAATAAGGTGCAACAAGGCCGCAGCAATTTGCTCTGAGCTAGTGTCGCGTTCTTCCGCAAATTTTGCCAAAATTTCGCTATACTTAGTTAAATCGGCAGAAAGTGCCTTTTCTAATTCGTCTTTGAATTGGTCTATGCGGCGTTCTTGAGCTTGCTCACGGCTAGGTAGTTCCATCGGCGTGATAGTCTGACGCGTGGCTTCTTCAATCGCGCGCAGCATGCGACGTTCGCGTGGTGCTACAAACAAAATGGCGTTGCCATCACGACCAGCACGGCCAGTACGGCCGATACGGTGTACGTAAGCTTCTGTATCGTATGGGATGTCGTAGTTAATAACGTGGCTTACACGGGCAACGTCGATACCACGGGCAGCAACGTCGGTTGCTACTAGGATATCGGTTTTGCCATTTTTCAATTGCTCAATAGTACGCTCACGTAATTGCTGAGACATGTCACCGTTGATGGCCGCAGCGCTATGGCCGCGAGCTTCTAGCTTGTCAGCTAGCTCAACGGTCAAGGTCTTGGTGCGCACAAAGATGATAACGCCATCAAAATTTTCAACTTCCAAGATGCGAGTAAGTGCATCCAGCTTAGGCGTGCCAACAGCTTTCCAGTAACGCTGAGAAATACGGTCTACGGTCGCGGTTTCCGATTCGATCTTCACGATTTGAGGATCTTTCAGGTATTTTGCTGCCGTTCTTTGAATCTGGGAAGGCATGGTAGCGGAGAACAAGGCGACCTGGCAGGTAGCTGGCTTGTGTTCCAGAATCCAATTGATATCGTCAATAAAGCCCATGCGCAACATTTCGTCGGCTTCGTCTAATACCACAGTTTGCAAGTTGTCTAGTTTTAGAGTGCCGCGACGCATATGGTCCATAACACGGCCAGGAGTACCAACAATGACCTGCACACCACGGCGCAACATACGTAGTTGGTTTTGCATGCTACTACCACCGTAAATCGGCAGTACATGAAAACCTTTCAGTTCGCTGGCATAGTTCTGAAATGCTTCAGCTACTTGAATAGCTAGTTCGCGTGTTGGCGCTAGTACCAATACCTGTGGGCTGGTGTTTTTTAGGTCAATACGTGACAAGGTTGGTAGGGCAAAAGCGGCAGTTTTGCCGGTACCTGTTTGCGCCGTGCCAAGGATGTCTTTGCCAGCCAGAATAGGCGGAATGCTGGCGGCTTGAATTGGTGAAGGTTGTTCGTAGCCGATACGTGATAATGCTTTCTGTACGGGTGCAGAAAGGCCTAATTCGGCAAAGCCAGAGGCTGTGGTCATGGATAATCCTGGGTAGAGAGGAGTCAGCATTGGCTGACAGACTTGATTCGCGGCATATTTTACAGGATTTTGCGCCGAAAAGATATGCGAGTGTTGTAGGGGGAGCGCTTAAAAAGTTTTCACCTAATTAGGGTCAGACCTGAGGACTGACCCACCTATATATTTTAGCCTTTAAGTGCTGCCAAAACTGATTCTGGCGAACTAACACCATACGGGTCGGCGGCGTGGTGGTCTTCACGGCCTGGCTCTTCTAACCAGTGCTGGATGACGCCGTTATCAACGACCATTGCATAGCGCCATGAACGTAAGCCAAAGCCGATGTTGCTCTTATCGACTAGCATGCCCAGCTGGCGAGTAAATTCGCCAGCACCGTCGGGGATGAAGCTAAGGTTTTCAACGCCTTGGTCTAACATCCATTTACGCATGACAAAGGTGTCGTTGACCGACAGCACATAGACTTCATCGACGCCATGGGATTTGATTTCCTCATAGGCCGCTTCAAAGCCAGGTACCTGAAAGGTGCTGCATGTTGGTGTGAAGGCCCCCGGTAGAGAGAAGACCACGACCTTTTTGTGGTTGAATATGTCGCCGCTAGAAACTTGCTGCCAACGGAATGGGTTGTCGCCACCGATGCTTGCATCACGTACGCGGTAGTGAAAAGTGATATTGGGTACTTGAACGCCTTTATGCATGGGAAATCCCTCTTATGCTGTTAATGGAGTGTTAATTGTTCGTAAAAGATCGTTGTATGGATCTGATAAAGCCATTGTCTGATAACTGTGGTTATTTGTATAATCGTTTAAAATATAATTTGTGATAGGAAAAACCGATAATGATAAGCGTAAAAGATCTACACTATCTAGTGGTGCTTTCCCAGACAGGACACTATGGCAAGGCCGCGGCAATTTGCCATGTTAGCCAGCCTACCCTAAGTGGCCAAATTAAGAAGTTGGAACAGCGTCTGGGGGCTCGTTTAGTGGAAGCGAGCAAGCCCAAGCTATTGTTAACACCTTTGGGTGAACAGGTGGTTGCCAAGGCTAAACCTGTGTTGGCGCAGGTGGCCGATATCGAAAGCTTGGCCACACAACATCAAGATCCCTACAGCGGTAAACTTACCTTAGCTTTGATACCGTCTGTAGCGGCTTATATTCTGCCCTTTTTGACCCAACAGGTGCGTAGTCAGCTACCTAACCTGCGTATCGAGCTGGTGGAGCTGCAAACTCATAAGCTGCTGCAGCAACTGCAGGCAGGCACTGTAGATGCGGGCTTGTTGGCCTTGCCAAAACCGCAGCCTGGCTTGCGGTCCTTGAACATGTGGGTAGAGGAGTTCGTGCTAGCGCTACCGGTTCAGCACGAATGGGTGGGGCGCCAGCATGTGGATAGCCAGGAAATTGTCCACCAAAGGCTGTTGATATTGGAAGATGGCCATTGTTTGGCGGATCAAACCAAGCGCTTGTGTGGTTTGTCCGACGGAAACAAGCAGTTTAAGGGTACTAGCCTAGAAACTCTCCGACATATGGTGCGCATGGGCTATGGCGTCACCCTGGTGCCCAAGCTGACGCAATTGCTGTGGCAAGAACAGGGTGAAGCAGGTATTGTATTTATCCCCATCAATAACCCAGTGCCTGGTCGGCAGTTAGGTATAATGGGCCGTACCGGTGGTGCTCATTGGCCGGTGATTGAAAGGCTTAATAGGTTGGTGCAGGCGGCACTGCCGCAGCCAGCAGAGGCAGCGACGGTGATCGGGTTTGACTAGATCATGGTGCGTAAACGAAATTTTTGTACTTTGCCCATTACATTGCGCGGCAAGGTATCCATAAAAACCACTTCGCGTGGGTGTTTAAAGCGTGCTAAGCGGCCTTGAAAGTAGTCGAGTACCTGGTCACTTGTTAGCTCGTGTCCAGCTGCGACAATGACCACCGCCACGGGTGTTTCACCCCACTTATCGTCGGCTCGGCCCACTACGGCGGCTTCGCGTACGCCGGGCATAGAGTGGAGTAGGTTTTCCAGTTCGGCAGGGTAGACGTTTTCACCACCGGAGATAATCATGTCTTTGGCACGGTCGGCAACCACCAGGTGGCCGTCAGGATCTTTATAGCCCATGTCACCTGTATCAAACCAGCCATTATGTAGGGCTTTGGCTGTCGCTTGTGGGTTGCCCCAATATTCAAACATGACATTAGGGCCTTTGATGCGGATATGGCCTATGTCGCCGTCTACCACTGCCTCACCTTGGTTATCCACTAGCTGCATATCACAATGTAGGCCAGGCAAGCCCGTACTGCCGGACTTGAGTAAGGCTTGTGCAGCGGTTTGATAAACGGCAATGGGTGCGGTTTCTGTGAGTCCATATACTTGTTGTACTGGTAGGCCAATAGCATGAAACGGCGCAATGAGCGTTTCAGGCACCACCGAGGAGCCAGTAGAAATGCTGCGCAAGCTAGATAAGTAAGTCTGCCAGTTAGGCTGATCCAATACGG
>DPHB01000032.1:127214-127810 GCA_003521845.1 Oceanospirillaceae bacterium
ACCGTGGCACCCTTGTAGAGGGCCGGTAATGTTTGAATGTTTAAGCCGCCCACATGAAACATGGGCAGTACGGTTAGAATACGGTCCTGACTGCACAGGTCATGCATGTGCGCGCTGTTTAAGGCGTTATGCAAGAGTGCGTTTTGGGTCAGTACGGCGCCTTTAGGCAAACCAGTCGTACCCGACGTATAAACAATCAACAAAGGGCTGTTGAGGTCAACATGCGGGTTTTCGTCATCACGCTGCTCGTCTTTCGCTAGGCTTAGCATACTGGGTAGACTGAGCCAGCCAGGGTGGCTAAAATTTTGCGCTACAAAGCGGCAGTCAGGGTGCTGTTCGCGCAGGGGTTCTAACTGCTGCGAGAAACTACTGCTACAAACAACCAAAGAAGGGCTGGCGTCCGCTAAAATATGATCAAATTCGGGCGTGGTTAAGCGCCAGTTCATGGGAATAAACAAGGCTCCTAAGCGGGCACAGGCAAATACCAAACACAAAAACTCAATGCTATTAAAGCCTAGATAAGCAACGCGGTCGCCACGACCTATACGCATCTGGTGTTTCAGCAAACGCGCATGCTGGCTGACTAGCTGTTCTAG
>DPHB01000064.1:0-1856 GCA_003521845.1 Oceanospirillaceae bacterium
AACTAGTGGCGATTCATAAACCAGCTAATTAACATCGAAGCGTCTACGGGCAAATCGCTCAAGGTCTTCACCGATTTAGTGCAGGCGAGCCGTCTTGAAAAGCACGGGCAAATCGTCAAAATGCTCAAGGAAGAACATGGTCTCACCCATGGCAATGCCAACCTTATCGCTACCAAAGCCAGAGCAACATTAGCAGGGGATATCAACACGCCAGAGGATTTACTCGCTAACTTGTTCCCCGAAAAGAAGCTTCACCTCAAGCCCATCTATAACAAAATTGCGTCCATTGCCGCTAGCTATGGCGCTGACGTGACCATCTTGCCTCAGAAATCGGGTGTAAGCCTGCGTACCAAGAAACAGTTCGCGCTTGTTACCATACCGAACATGAAGGCCATCAAACTAGGCCTTAAGCTCAAAGACGTTGATGCCACAGACCGATTAAACACTGCCAAAGGAATGTGCACTCACGAGGTGGTTATTGGTGACGCTGATGATATTGATGACAAAGTAGCAGGTTGGTTATTGACTGCCTACGAACAGTCGCGGTAGGGCCAAAGTTGATCATTGCGCCAACAACTAAAGGTTGGCACTGACCAGCTAGATCGCAATGCAGGCATAGCCATTGCATCGAAAACTGGCCTAGACTCCTTGTTTGACGACGAGCAACCCATTAACACAGGGCTGTGCGACCTAACGGTTATGTTATACTGCCGGCGCATTGACAGTCTCTACTAGCTACATCACCAAAGGTATACACCGTGACCCAATTTCGCCCCTGCATCGATCTTCATGATGGCCAAGTAAAGCAAATTGTCGGCGGTAGCCTCAACGATGATGGTGCCCAAACTAACTTTGTCAGTGACCGTGACGCAACCTACTACGCCAACCTATATGAGCAGCACAAGCTCATGGGCGGCCACGTTATTTCTTTAGGCGGCGGCAATCAACAACAAGCTATGGCGGCACTAGGTGCCTGGCCCAAAGGCATGCAATATGGCGGCGGTGTAAATGCGGACAATGCCATGGCCTATATCGAAGCTGGCGCTTCCCATGTCATTGTTACTTCGTGGCTATTTGAAAACGGTCAATTTAGCTGGCAGCGCCTACAACAGCTTCGCGACCTCGTCGGCAAGCAACGTTTAGTGCTAGACCTAAGTTGCCGTCAGCGCAATAACAGTTGGTTTATTGCTACTGATCGTTGGCAAACCGTTACCGATACTGAACTAACCCCGCAAAACCTAGCCCGTCTAGCCCAATATTGTGACGAATTTCTTATTCACAGTGCTGATGTCGAAGGCCTACAAGCCGGTATCGATGCCCCCCTGGTCCAGCTACTTGGCAAGCACTCAAGCATTGCCGTTACTTATGCTGGCGGCGCACGCTCGCTTGCAGACTTAGAGCAGGTTAAGAATCTCTCCAACGGCAAAGTAGACCTGACTATTGGCAGTGCTTTGGATATTTTTGGTGGCAGCGGCATCACCCTAGACCAATGCATTGCTTGGAACCAAGCCAATTTGCGATAACTTCAGCGGTGCCATAGCTCTGGAAAAAACGCATTGTCGTGTGGTGCCTGGCCCGGCTCAACCTGCACATGCTCTGGGTTTACCGATGGATCGGCACCAGCTCTAGGCGACCAGATGGCGTCATCACCAAGCCAGCGGGTTGAAATCGCCACTCTTGGTTGATCTGTAGTAGTGTTGCCTGGCGCCCCATGCAAAGTCCAAGCAGAAAATATCAACGCATCTCCCGGCTGTAGGTCAAAACTGACAATATCGTAATGGCCACGCTGTGCTTCGATGTCGGGACATGGCGTCCCCTTAGCACTGCCCGCTAGCCAATCTTTTTCACCATAACTT
>DPHB01000064.1:2016-9664 GCA_003521845.1 Oceanospirillaceae bacterium
GCCAATCTTTTTCACCATAACTTTTTTTGCTACCAAATCGTGCTGGTAGATAGTAGGTGCGATCCACGCACAAATTCAAGCGTACTACTGGCTAGAGTTGTGGGTGTAAGAGCCAACCAAATTGAGCAAATCTGCTTACCTAAAAATGGCCAATAAGGGACGTCTTGATGCCAGGGTGTAGCCAAATTTGTATTGGGTTGTTTCACTAATAGATGATCAAAGTAAAAGCGCGATGACCTGCTCTGCATCGCTTGCCCTGCTAAGCGGGCACAACCTGAATGCTTAATATAGTCATAAATGTCGGCATTTTTACGCCATAAGTATCGATCCGTAAACATACGCCCTTGTTTCGCTTCCGGATCACCATCCTTACCCCACTCACTCGGATTGGCGAGTTGTTGCTGCGCCACCTTTAACAGGCGGTCAATCCATACTGGATCAACGGCGTTCGGCAATAAAGCCACGCCATCGCGCTGGTAAGTCAAAATTTCTTCATTGCTCAAGTTACGCTCAGTCATACTAGCCTGCTCTTATTATGGGCTTCCTATTCAATTACTGGCTAGTATGCTAACGGTTTGGGCAGCGGTCAATTGCATCTCGATAGTGCAACAGCTGGCGCACGCTTTTTATGACCAAGCCAAAGCTGAAGCAGATTCACCATACATGAGCCGTTATCACCTTATACGATGCAAACACCCTTTATAATGAACTCAGTTCACTTAAGAGGTATATCACATGTTTTTCAACAAGCTGGCGCCAATCGCTCAAATTCACCTAAACAATGCCAATCAAAGCGTGCATTGCCCACTGTGCAAGCAAGCCTTGGAAAACAGCATGCAAGAAATCCAACCTTGTGAGCATCTAGCTTGTGTCTACAACCAAGAAGAAGCCGACTTTACCTTTACCGATGAGGGTTTTTCTAAGCGCATCCAACACGAAGGTGTCGATTTTAATGAACTCGATGGTTATGTATTGGCGCAACTGGGCTACAAAGACGATTTATTGGCCATGGAACAAACTCGCGCAGGCAGTTGGGATCGTCAATTTGTGGCTTATAACGTTAGCTAAGTAGCCCGTTACCAAACACTCATCGCAAATATTTTAAACAAGCCTGCTATCTATCTCAGTTTAGGCTTACCTTAGGCGTCATTTCTGCTATACAATGCAGGGTTTACGGTTCAACTTTTCAGGCCAACCAAAGTTGCTTGAATATACATACGTTTGAGGTTTGCCCTTATGACCGCCTTTGGTACGGTTTTCACCGATGAAATGACAATTAGCTGGAATGACGGCGAGTCTTGGAGCACACACGAATTTGTGCCCAGTAATAGCCTCAACATCCACCCAGCTGCACACGTTCTACATTACTCCAGCACCTGTTTTGAAGGTCTAAAGGCTTTCCGTCATCCAGATGGCAGCATCAAGATTTTCCGCATGGACCAAAACATCAAACGCTTTGCTCAAAGTGCTCGCATTTTGCACTTGCCAACAATTGATGAAGCGCATACTCATCAGATGATCATTGATGCCGTTGCCAAATATGCTGACGAAGTACCACAACCACCAGGTTCCTTGTACATCCGCCCTACTCATATGGGTACTGAACCTGCCGTTGGCAAAGCGGCAGCACCCTCTACCACGTCAGTACAGTTTGTATTAATGTCCCCTGTAGGTGATTATTTCTCAGGCGGCGGCGAAGTTTCGCTACGCGTATTGCTAGATGAAGAAGGCATGCGCTGCGCTCCTCATATGGGCATGGTTAAAAGTGGCGGCAACTACGCTAGCGCCCTAGACCCTATCATGCGCGCCAAGGCCGAATTGAAAGCAGATCAGGTACTCTTCTGCCCCAATGGCGATGTACAAGAAACTGGTGCAGCCAACTTTATCCTGATTGATGGTAACGAAGTCATCACCAAGGCCTTGGATGAATCCTTTTTGCACGGCGTAACTCGTGATTCCATTCTTACCCTAGCCCGTGATCGTGGCATGGATGTACAAGAACGTGAACTAAGCGTTGAAGAATTGCTAGAGCGGGCCGCCAAACCTGGTTGTGAAGCCGCACTGTCCGGCACGGCGGCTGTATTGACTGCCGTAGGTACACTGATTTATAAGGATCAAGAATACCAGGTGGGTAGTGGCAAGCCCGGCCAGACGACACAAGCTCTACGCAAGGCCCTGAACGATATCCAGTGGGGTTTGGCAGAAGACTCGCACGGCTGGTTAACTAACGTTTAAGCCTGCTACATAAAATCGTAAAGGCCAGGTGATATCTACTCACTTGGCCTTTTTTTCGCCCTCAGCTTAGGCTCCAAATCGGCTATCAATTCTGCCAACTGTTGCATCACTAGCTGCTCACCGATAGTAATACGTATGCAATCACTTAAGGCAGCTCGCATTGGCCGTACCAGGTAGCCGTGGCGGCGCAACGCCACTTCCAACATCTCAGCTTGTGTCGTATCGGCAAGTTTCAACAGCACGAAATTGGTGTGGCTATCAGCTACCGTCAAGCCTGCATCTACCATAGCTTGCTTAAACTCTTTACCTATTGCTAATGTTTGGCTTACTGTTGCAAGCATGTAATCTTGATCTAACACGGCGGCAATGGCGGCCTTTTGGCTGATCATAGAAATACGGCTAGGATTTAGTAATTTATCCATAGTTTGTGCTACAGCGTCCGGAAAATACCCCCAACCAACACGCATGGCAGCCAAGCCATAGGCTTTGGACAAGGTGCGTAATACCACGCAATCGCCACGCCCTACCAAATCAAACACCGGCTCTTGCCAAGCATCTGTAAACTCCCCATAGGCCTCATCAACAATCAATAGCGTGTCCTTGGGCAAGGCATCACGTAAGCGTCTTATACCATCATTTGCGATAGCCGTACCGGTGGGGTTACCTGGGTTTACCGCAATGACTATTTTGGTCTTGTCGGTGACCTTTGCCAACAAGGCATCCACATCTGGCGTATACCTATACTCTGTCGCTTGCACATATTCAGCCCCAGCTATGCTCGTTGCCACCGCAAAATACCCGTAGGCAAATTCGCTAGTGAGCACTTCATCACCAGGCCCAGCATAGGCGCGAATGAGCACACCTATTAATTCCATAGACCCGGCACCCACTAACACACGGCCCTGTACTGGCAAGGCATGAACTTGACGTAGCAGCGCGGCCAACTCGTGACAATGGGGATCGGGGTACAAGCGGCCACAGTTAGCCACCTTCAGGATAGCTTTTGCCACCATCGGGCTAGGCCCACGCAAGCTTTCATTTTGGGCAAGCATAATAGGCTCAACACCGGGCGCCAGCTGCAAATCAGCCAATTGATAAGGGGCCAAGGCAGCCACATGCTCGGTAGGATTAGGCATAATAATCTCGTTCCATTGCGGATCAACGAAGTAAGCTTAAATTATGCGTTAATAATGGCCAGCTGACTAGTCAGGCTAGCCACGAATAGTTCGTGTTTACCAGAAAGCGTGATATGGTAGCGGCTATGCCTACACATAGCTCCGACCCTCAGCAAACGCCACCTGACATTAGCCCAGAACAACAAATGGCAACGGTGATACACAATATTGGCAATGCGCTGACAGGCATGAATTCCGCCCTACGGCATACCAGCCGAAGTCAGGCAGATTTGCAACGCATCTGCACTTGGTTACAGGACATGGAGACGCAAACCCTAAGCACAGTGCAATTACATCAGGCTTTAGATAAGCTCGCCACTAGCCTCAACAACATCCTCCAGGGTGCAGATAACCCGCACAATTTGGCACTCAACAATGATCGCTTATTAACTGGCGCAAGCCACATCAAGGCGACCATCAATTCCTATCAGGATGCCCATAACACAAGGCAAGAAAATACACACTTCCAACTGCGCTCAGCTATCCATTCTGCTTTGGCAATGCTAGAACTCAACCAGGTGTCAGTTACGCTAGATTGCTGCGAAACGCTTGATATATACGGTTCTCATAATCTATTTATACAAATGCTATTAAATTTGTTTAAAAATAGTATCGAGGCAATGCAACAACGTCAGCAACAAGAACCGGCATTCCAACCTATGTTGTATATCCAAGCAAAGGCCACAACCGAGCATAGGATATGCCTAGTCATTACCGATAACGGGTGTGGTATTTCACAGTCTGCTCATAGCAAGGTATTGCACCAAGGGTACACCTCAAAAGCAACAGGATCAGGTCTCGGACTTGGTTCCGTCACCCGTACGTTAGCCTTGTTTGAGGGCAACATAGACATCACTAGCCCAGGCCACAACCAAGGCACCAGCATTTGCCTTCACCTGCCTGTCTCACGCCCAGCTCAAGTTAACCTTTGATTAAGCTTGCAGAAAATTGGCTATCCAGCGCCCCATAAGGTCACCATCATGCTGGCCTTGTAGTTGCTGGCGAGCGAGCTCAGTCACTTCAGCACCTAGTTTTGGCGCCACTTGGTCTATATATAGACCAAGGTAATCATGACTGAATTCCGGGTGATACTGGCAGCCCAATATGTGTTGGCCTTTGGCATACAAGGGAAAAGCACATTGAGCATGCTCGCCTAACAAGCTAAAGCCTTCAGGTAAGGCCTGCACTTGCTGAAAATTACCGCACAACAAAGACACCTGAGGCTGCCAAGGCTGCATCCACACCTCACGCTGGGCAATGTTTATAGGCGCAATGCCCACTTGTGGCTGTGCTGGCCCCACTGCCCCACCTAGCGCATAGGCAATTGCTTGATGACCAAAACAGATACCCACCAATTTGGTTTGCGCGGCATCTAAACGGCGTATGTGATCAAACAGCGTTTCCATCCAAGGCTCGGGCGCTGTTACATTCGCCACAGATCCAGTCAGCACCACGGCATCATATCCCAAAGGTTGCTCTGGCAACTCGCCAGCCACAGCATCAAACAGCTCAATGGCATAATCGGGTAACAAAGGCGCCAATAACTCTGCCGTCATAACAGCATAATCAGGAAAAGGAGCATCCCAACCACTACGGTCAGTATTGGTCAGGTAAATAGCAATTTTTTGGGGCATATGTAGGTTTTAGTTGACACATTTGGTATGCCAAGGATAGGGGATAGGCGGCCCTATGTCATGCAGTAGATGCGACATTTATGGACAAATGATTGCTACCCATTTCTGCACCCAACGTTAGCCGGATCGAGCCGAACATGTGAGCTTTACAATTTTCTCCTAGACCCTACTTAAACACTAAGGTAAGGTTGATAAGGCGTTGCTGTTACTGCGTTTATTAATAACAAGGAGATTCATATGTCCATAAAATTCTTTGCCGCAGGGCTAGCAACCTGCCTGATTTTTGCTCAACCCAGCGTGGCTAACGACGCTTTTGAAGAGCGCGAAGAGCGCATGAAATCCTTGGGTAGCGAAGCCAAGACCATGGCTTCGATGGTCAAGGGTCGTAGTGAATTTGATGCCGACCAATTTTCATTTAGTGCCGAAAGCATGGCTGATGCGATGGTTGGCATGCTGGACCTTTTTCCACCAGGTTCCCATGGCGGTGATTCTGCTGCCAAGGCTAAAATCTGGGACAATTGGGCCGACTTTTCGGCCAAAAACCAAGCTGCAGTCGACGCAGTTGCAGGCCTTATGGATGCTGCCGATGAGGGTAATGAGAAGGCTATCAAAAAAGCCTTTGGCATGGTTGGCAAGAGCTGCTCTAGCTGCCACAAGGCATATCGAATCAAGCGTGACTAAATGCTAATTATGACACCTGCATCAACGGTAAGAAGAGCAAGCCTCGCTTGCCTTCCCCTCTTGCTCTCCCTCATAGCTGGCATGACAGCAAGCCTAGGACATGCCGAACCAAACACCCCAGTACAACGTGGTGAGTATGTTGCCAATATGGCTGGTTGTCATTCCTGCCACACAGGGGAAAGCTCACCAGCTATGGCTGGAGGTGTGGTATTGGACACACCCTTTGGTAGCTTTTATCCACCTAATATTACCTCTGATCCAACCTATGGCATTGGTACCTGGAGTCAAGCCCAATTCAATCAATCCATGCGTCATGGTATCGACCCTGATGGCAATCCTTATTATCCGTCTTTTCCCTATACATCCTACACTCGCATGACGGACCAAGATCTCATAGACCTAAAAGCCTATCTAGATCAGTTACCAGCGATTGCACAAGCCACACCGGACCATGACTTAGGTTTTCCTTTTAACCTACGCTTTGGATTGCACTTGTGGCAGTGGCTCAACTTCACTCCCACAACCTTCCAACCTCAAGCAAATCAATCTGTTTCATGGAACCGCGGCGCTTATATTGTTACTGGTCCCGGCCACTGTGGAGAATGCCACACCCCTCGCACGCTTACCATGGCCGTGGATACCAGTTCACACCTACAGGGCAATAAAGATGGGCCTGACGGTACGCAAGTACCCGGTATAGATATGTCTAAACTGAGTGAACCTTGGTTGCTCGATGATATTCTTTTTGCCTTACAAGTTGGCATGACCCCTGAAGGTGATTTCTTTGGTGGTAACATGGCCGAAGTCGTAGAAAACACCTCACTTCTGACAGAAGATGATCAACTAGCTATTGCCACCTACCTAATGAACCCTAACGCCAAACCCCAGCCATAGCGCTGTTACCTACCAACCACCTACCTAGCTACCCCATCAAATTTGCTTATCACGGGTAGGGGGTTTTATTGTTTGCCAATTGTTACAGGCAAAACTAATATGGCGCCCTGTTTAAACTTCTGTGTCCACAATCACGCTAACTTAGGGTTGCTGTCATGTCCACTCTCACCGCTGATTCAATTATCGATCACGCCTATCGCCGTGGTGCGCTTATGGTTATTGCCTGTGGCTTCTTATGGAGCTTGTCAGGTATTGGCGTGCGTATGACCGAAGAAGCCACAGGTTGGCACATTGTGTTTTACCGCTCCGTTGGCCTTTCCATCACGCTTTTGGCCTATATGATGTGGCGCAACAAAGGCCATGTTATTGGTTCTATACGTGGCATTGGCCTCATGGGTTTTATCGCGGGCTGCCTGACAGGAGCATCCTTTTTTGGCAATATCTTTGCACTCTTGTACACCAGTGTTGCCAACGTTACCTTTATTCTCAGCACGGCGCCCTTTATTGCCGCCCTCCTAGGCCGTATATTCTTGGGTGAGCGGGTCAAAAAACGTACTTGGCTAGCCATTGCCTGCACCACCTCTGGTGTACTTCTCATGGTTAACGGTGGCCTCTCTAGTGATGGCTTGATAGGCATGGGCTTTGCCTTCTTTATGGCCCTTTGTTATGCCTGCTTCACGGTCATCATGCGCCATTGTAAAAACATCGACATGGTGCCTGCTGCCTTAGTCGCTGGTTTAACTTCTATGGCCTTTGCCGCTTTATTTATTGATAACTACATTCTGCCAATGAATGACATTTTGATTGCCTTAGGCCTAGGCGTGGTGCAGATGGGTATCGCCTTGATTCTGTTTATCAAGGGTTCGCGTCATGTACCCGCCGCAGAACTCACCTTGCTGACCATGCTAGAAGTGATTCTTAGCCCACTATGGGTATGGATGTTATTGAACGAACACCCTGGCTACTGGACCTTAATTGGTGGCACGGTGATTATTTTGGGTGTAGTTATTCAAGCCAGTGGCACACGCC
>DPHB01000064.1:9790-11032 GCA_003521845.1 Oceanospirillaceae bacterium
ATTTTTAAAAGCCAGTGGCACACGCCGTAAACGTCGCCACCCTGCCGTCTACTAGTGCCGTACTAAGAACGTCCAAGCCAACGGCCCAATTGACGGTGCCCATGCACCAATAGCATGCCAGAAACAACCAACACAGCCCCCACAAGGAAGCTATTTTCTAGGGGTTCGTTTAACAATACCGCGCCCAACAAGACACCGAAGACCGGTGTTAAAAAAGTAAATACACTAAGCTGAGAAGCCACATAGCGGCGCAACATCCACAACCAAGTTGTAAAGCTTATTAGCCCAACGACGATGGTCTGAAAAACCAAATTTAGTAGCAGCGGCGTAGTCCATTGGATCTGTGTTTGGCCACTAACACAGGCCACCCCCGTTAGCAGGACAAAGCCCACTAGCACCTGATAAAAAAGTATTTGCTGACTAGGCGCTTCTGACAATCGGCTCATACGAATCACCACCGTCGTCAATGCCCATGACAAGGCTGCCAGTATGGCCAAAAAGTCTCCCCACAGCATATTCGGTGCATTATCAGCAACCTCATCACCATACATAAATGCCACCACCAAGCCCACAAAAGCTAAGACAACCCCTAACCACTGCAACATCGATAAGCGCTCACTGGGCAAGGCCCAGGAGAGAAAAAGTGCGGTCAAAATGGGCGTGGTATACAGGAACACCACCATATGGGAGGCCGTGGTAAAACGCAGGCCTTCGGCGATAAACAAAAACTCTAGAGCAAACAACAAGCCCGCCAACAAACCGGGCTTCCAAGTATGGGCGGTAAACAAGGACTTGCCTTGGTAAACTAAAATTACAGCAATAACAGCCATGGATATACCCGAACGGATAGACAATTGCAGCACTGGTGCCATATCCGCTGCCACAGCTTTCACTAGCACCTGTTGCAAGGCCCATACGGTACATAAGGCTAACAACAAGCTTATAGCCAAGCCATCCACTGCCTTTCTATCCATATGTATCAGCCCTAGTTTGTATCTGCTCACTTACAAAGACTGCCACTTTAGCTGGCAATGCCATAGCAAGCTATAGGCTTAAAGATTTTATTTTGCGTCTTTTTTTTATCCCTGCGTCTTTATAGGTAAGCCCCAAAATCTTATCAAGAACTCAGGAATCAACATGCTTAAAATTATCAGCTTTACCATCTGCCCATTTGTGCAAAGAGTCACCGCTTTGTTAGAGGCCAAAAAGCTTGCTTACGACATTGAATTTATCAGCTTGTCT
>DPHB01000064.1:11184-11408 GCA_003521845.1 Oceanospirillaceae bacterium
GACATTGAATTTATCAGCTTGTCTGACAAGCCAGATTGGTTTCTTAAGCTGGCTCCCAATGGCCAAGTGCCGGTGTTAGTCACCGAATCGGGCACCGCCCTATTTGAATCTGATGCTATTGTGGAATATATAGAAGAGGCCTACGCACCGTTAGAAGCAGGCCTCACGTCAGAGCAAAAAGCCATCAACCGTGCTTGGAGCTACCTAGCTAGCAAACAATACCT
>DPHB01000064.1:11584-11824 GCA_003521845.1 Oceanospirillaceae bacterium
TACAGTGCAGCAGCATGCGTAGTGCTGACTCTAAGACCTATATTGAGCGTAGCGCAAAAATGCACAAAGCCTTGGCCACCATTAGCCAGCACAAGGCACCTGGGGCTTATTTTAATGGCCACCAATTGAGTTTGGTGGACATGGCATGGTTGCCAGTTTTACATCGAGCCGCCATAATCAAGCAACATACACAGCTAGACTTGCTAGCACCATGGCCCAGCCTACAAGCTTGGCAGCAAT
>DPHB01000064.1:11992-12215 GCA_003521845.1 Oceanospirillaceae bacterium
TTTAGCTGACACTGGATTATTTGCGGCATCCGTCGCTGATGATTTTGAAGACAAGTTTATTAACTTCTACCTAGCCGAAACGACCTATTTAGGAAAGTTGAGCCGCAATGCGGCACCAGCAAGCCAGTCGGAAGAGAGCGCTTGTGAAGCCAGCGTAGGTGGCTGCTGCTAAGCCGCCTATATTCGTTCATTGCGAGCCTACCGTCATTGCGAGCGCAGCGAA
>DPHB01000064.1:12432-12888 GCA_003521845.1 Oceanospirillaceae bacterium
CGTTCCTCCTCGCAATGACGTTTGTTTTTTTCAGTCATTGCGAGCGCTGCGAAGCAACAACTAAGGAACACTAAGAGTGACATCATCCAAACAGTGGCAAAGCCAAGTTTGGCATCAATACCGTAGCAATCTACAGGCCTTATTGCGCGCTAAAGTGAGCAATGCCGCCGATGCAGAAGATTTGTTACAGGAAATTATGCTCAAAACCCACACCAAGCTCGACAGTTTGCGCGACCAGTCCAACTTAAAGGCCTGGCTCATGCAAATTGCCCGCCATAGCATTACCGACTTCTACCGAGTCAAGGGTAAAAATCACAGCTTGGTAGCAGATCTGGCCCAAGATCACTGGCAAAGCGATGATAATCTACCCCAAGCCCAACAAGATCTCAGCCTCTGCGTGCGTCCATTTATTCAAGCGCTACCCGCCGACAAGGCGCAACTGCTCACCGCTATTGA
>DPHB01000064.1:13072-13386 GCA_003521845.1 Oceanospirillaceae bacterium
TCGCAGAAACAACTAGCCCAAGAGCTAGGCATTAGTTACTCCGGTTTGAAATCTCGTGTGCAACGCGCCCGTGTCGACCTACGCCAGCTATTTGAAAGCTGCTGCAGTTTAGAGCTTGATGCCCAAGGCCAAATAATGGACTATGATGACGATAAAACTTGCTGCTAAGCTAGTCTAATACTAGTGTTCTAAGATCGTTTAGGCTTAAACAAGCGCAAGCGATTAGCATTTGTCACTACCGTCACCGAAGACAAGGACATAGCTAAACCAGCCAACATGGGGCTTAATAACATCCCCGTGAATGGGAACAAGAC
>DPHB01000064.1:13764-14345 GCA_003521845.1 Oceanospirillaceae bacterium
GCATCGTTAATGCCATCACCTACCATGGCCACTTTGTGCCCTTTGGCTTGCAGATCTTTAAGTACTTGTAGCTTGTGCTCGGGCAATAAGCCCGCCTGAAATTGATCGATATTCAGGTCATGAGCAAGCGCCTCGGCGGTTGCCAGATTATCCCCCGTCAGCATCATCACCTTAGTACCTATGGCTTGCAATCTTGCTACTGCGGCAGCGCTATCAGAGCGTACTGGGTCCGCTAAAGCAAAGGCGGCTTGTAGATGTGTACCTTGAGCTAAAAACACCAAGGTGCGCGCGGTTTGTTTATCTAACCAGCTACTTATACCGCTTAAATCCACAGCTTGTTCTTGCATCAAGCTCGCATTTCCCATGCTCCACTCATCAGCGACAATACCGCGTCCTTGTTTAGCTATAAAGTGACTTAGGGAACTAGCCTCAACATCACCACAAAAAGCCAACACCGCCGCCGCCAAAGGGTGCTCTGATGCCTGCTCCATGGCTTTGGCCTGAGCTTTAATCTGCGCTGCATCAGCACCATTAAAGCAAGCGAAATCCACCACACTGGGTTTACCCTGCGTGAGGGTACC
>DPHB01000064.1:14517-15524 GCA_003521845.1 Oceanospirillaceae bacterium
GTCTTGTCCACCAATACCCAATCAACTTTGCTAGCCACTTGTAGGGCATCGGCATTACGTACCAGCACACCTAGCTCCGCTGCCTTGCCCACACCCAACATAACCGAAATAGGCGTGGCCAAACCAAGGGCACAAGGGCAAGCAATGATAAGTACCGATACTGCACTCACTAGGGCATGGGTTAAGGCCGGTTCGGGACCAAAATACAACCATACCAAGGCAGTGATTAGCGCAATCAGCATCACTATGGGTACAAATACTGCCGCCACTTGATCCGCTAAACGACTAATCCTCGGCTTACTATTTTGCGCCTGACGCACTAGCTCAATAATGCGTGCCAAGGCCGTTTGTTGGCCAATTCCTGTAGCCCGATAAAGTACACTACCTTGTTGGTTAATGGTGCCTGCCGCTAACTTATCGCCTAGTTGTTTGTGCACTGGCACAGGCTCTCCCGTGAGCATGGCTTCATCAATATTGGTTTGGCCCTCTGTCACCTCACCGTCCACAGCCACACGATCACCGGGGCGTAAACGGAGTATATCGTCAAGCTGCACCTGCGCTACTGGCAGGTCAATTTCATGGCCATCACGCAGCACGCGGGCATGGCTAGCACGCAAATCTAGTAGGCTATTTAAACTGGCTTGGGTTTTGCGCCGGGCACGCATTTCTAGAGCTTGTCCTAGATTGATCAAGGCAATAATCATTACTGCGGCTTCAAAATATACCACCTGCGAGACCTCGGGAAACCAACCCGGAAAGTGCGCTACAGCAATCGAATACAACCAAGCACTACCGGTACCCAAGGCAACTAGCGTGTCCATATTGGCATGGCCGCTACGCAAGGCTTTGGCACCACTTATGTAAAAGTGTCTGCCGGTTAGCAATAGCAAGGCAAAAGTGCCCCAGCCTATGATGCGCTGCCACAGAGGGTCTTGAATATCCATGCCAAACAACATCAAAGCCAGTCCAGCCACAAGGCCAACGCCGGCAAACCAACGTTTTTGCTG
>DPHB01000064.1:15778-15937 GCA_003521845.1 Oceanospirillaceae bacterium
TAGCCGGCTTGTTGCAAGGCTTTTACTAGCGTTGTTGCTTCTGCCTGGCCATAAATATCAGCTTGGCGACTGGCAAAATTTACCTGGGCACGGGTAACACCGGGCACGTTATGTAGCGCCTTATCGACGGCACTCACACAAGCAGCACAGGTCATGCCT
>DPHB01000064.1:16117-16386 GCA_003521845.1 Oceanospirillaceae bacterium
AAGGTCAACTGCAAGTCAGGCTTGTCAGCTGGCTGAGATTGTGGCGCTTTATCTGTCGACGCTTGAGGCTTTACATACACCTGCCCCTGCCAAATTACTGGGTTATATTTGGCTAAGCTAGAAAGCACCTCTAGCGCTGACAAGCTAGTCTTGATAACAAAGTGCTTGGTATCCAAATTGGCCTCAATGGTCGCCTCGGCATCCACCTCATGCAACAGCCCTGTTGCGCCCTTCAGGCAGCCACCACACTTGATATCGGGAGCAAAAAT
>DPHB01000064.1:16577-16770 GCA_003521845.1 Oceanospirillaceae bacterium
AACGTTGCTCCCAGGTTTCAATAAGGTGACAGATACGGTGGCCATCTGGGGCACCATCAGGCATTTGCTGCCACTGACCTAG
This sequence comes from Oceanospirillaceae bacterium, assembly GCA_003521845.1. GTDB lineage: Bacteria > Pseudomonadota > Gammaproteobacteria > Pseudomonadales > Balneatricaceae > Njordibacter. The sequence continues at coordinate 16,660 of DPHB01000064.1, forward strand.
AGCGCTCTGCATACGTTGTAGCTGTTGTTGTAGGTCAGCAATTTTTGCTTCTATGACCGGTACTCTTTGTTGCAGCAGATCGCGCACCATAGGGCAAGGCGAGTCTCCAGC
>DPHB01000064.1:16947-17159 GCA_003521845.1 Oceanospirillaceae bacterium
AAGATAGCGCTAATTTCCTTGAGGCTAAAACCTAGAGAACGAGACTGATTGATAAAACGTAAACGCTGAAGCTGGCTAGCATCATATAACTGGTAACCGTTTTCGGGGTCGCGCGTCGGCGCTAACAACTTTTGTCGCGTATAGTGACGTACGGTTTCGGCGGTAACTTCGGCGGCTGTAGCCAACTGGCTTACGGTCATGGACATAAGATT
>DPHB01000064.1:17351-17516 GCA_003521845.1 Oceanospirillaceae bacterium
CCTAAGTGTTACACATAGGTCAACGCTCATGCCAGCTATGCTTATAGTAATTTAGTTTAACTTGCTACTTGCCCATTTTCTTGCTCTAGCCTACATTGTGTCTATGCAATCTCTAAGCCCCTTCTCTGTCATCTCATACCAACGCTTGTACCTAGCCCAGATCAC
>DPHB01000065.1:0-2261 GCA_003521845.1 Oceanospirillaceae bacterium
CTAGGAAACTAGTGGCGATTCAGAGACCTAATTGAGTACGAGAAACTGCTGTTAAATATGGCAACTTCATCGCTCCCTCAAATAGCCATGGTGGAATTCTTACAGTCCAAGCATCACCTTGATTTACTGAAGAGAAAAAACGCGGTCTATGCCTCTAATATGGCGGCAATGAGCAACATGATTATGAAGCTCTTTCCTGAAGGAACTCGTATATCCGAACCTCAAGGTGGCTTTGTACTTTGGTTGGAGCTTGATAAACGCATTGACACATTTAAATTAGCTATAGAGGCAAGCGACAAAGGGATAAGCACAGCGCCAGGCAAACTGTTCTCTACCACGAACAATTACAACCATTGTCTACGTCTATCAACATCATGCTGGGATGACACAAATGTACAAGAAGCGCTTAAAGCCGTAGCCGAACTGGCTCACCAGATGCTTGATTAGTTAGACACAGCAAGGGAATTATTGTTGGGTTACATAAAGTGGAGGCAGCCTTACCAGCCACATCTCGGCACCCAAAACCACCGCTGTGGCTGCTCCCTTCCGGGTCTGACCAGATTCACGGCTTATTGTTGCGAGAGGACCAATAAGGCTACCATAATGTCGATTTGATAAGCTTTTAAAGCCAAACAAATGAGGCGGCAAGTATAGGCAATAGCGCCTTGAATCTCAAGTTGTTTTTTGCGAATGAGTCGCAATTTTGATCTCAATTAGGGACTGGCTCTTATTTATTCGCTCTGCGCATAAAAAGTGCCTGTCCCGAGTTTAAGTAAACGATCTAAAACGGCATAAACTCCACTTGCCTAGCTTTTTCACCGCAAGTATTCACCGGCACTATAGCCAAACCGTCACCATGCATTGCGGTGCTGAGCACGCCAGAGTTTTGATTGGTCATGGCTTCTACTTGTAGCTGGCCATTGGCGTAGCCAACGATACGTGCACGTAGGTATTCTTGACGTATGGAGGCTTTTGATGGTGGATTAAGCAGTTCAACCGGAAGCGCATTTTCCTGTACCTCAGTGACACCCTGCATGGCTAACAAATATGGACGTGCCATCACCATAAAGGTAACCAAAACACTGGCAGGGTTGCCTGGAAGACCAAAGAACGGCGTACCTTGTACGTGGCCGAAAGCTAAGGGTTTACCCGGCTTGATAGCCAGCTTCCATACCTTAAGCTCACCCAGCGCTTCGACACTAGATTTCACATAGTCTTCTTCACCAACGGAGACGCCACCACTAGTGATGACGACGTCTGCCCGTTCTGCGGCCTTGGTCAAACTGGCTTTGGTTATCTCGGCATCATCTTCAACAATGCCGAGGTCGACAAACTCCATATTTAGCTGCGCCAATAAACCAGCCAATTGATAACGATTAGAATTATAAATCTGTCCAGCACTTAGGCTATTGCCGGGATCAACCAGTTCACTGCCGGTGGAAATCACCGCCACTTTTAAGCGCCGGTAAACCTGTACTTCTGCAATACCCATCGAGGCTAGCACACCCATGTGACGAGCAGACAAGGTAGTGCCAGCGGTTAATACTTGTGTACCTTTCGTGACATCTTGGCCAGCACGGCGAATAAACGCCCCCGGTTTATGTTCACCAATAATACGAATACCACCTTCCACCGATTCCACTTCTTCTTGCATGACCACAAGTTCAGCGCCAGCTGGTGTTTCTGCGCCAGTGAAAACACGAGCACAGGTATCCACTTGCAAAGCCTGTGGGGCCTGCCCCGCGGCAATACGCTGGCTTACAGGAATAACATCCTTGGCAATATCGGCCATACGTAATGCATAACCATCCATAGCGCTATTGTCAGCTGGAGGCACGTCCACAAGGGCGTGTAAATCTTCAGCCAAAACACGACCTTGTACAGCATACAAGGGCAAAGATTCGGTATCTAACTGGCACTTAACATCAGCCATAATGGCCACAGATGCTTCAGCTACTGGCATTAATCCAGGTTTGTTGCTCATGGATTCTAATCTCAGGTTTGCGGGTGTTGCTGAAAGAAGGTCACCATGTCGACAAAGTTGCATGGACGATGACGGTTATCTAGCTGTTCACGAATAATACCGTCCCACGCCGTACGGCAAGCTCCCGTAGAACCAGGCATAACAAAAATGACCGTGCGATTGGCCACACCAGCTACGGCGCGGGACTGAATAGTCGAGGTACCAATTTCTTGAAACGACAAGTGCCTAAATAACTCACCATAACCTTCAATAACCTGGTAAAACAAAGGCATAAGGG
>DPHB01000065.1:2401-3066 GCA_003521845.1 Oceanospirillaceae bacterium
CCCAGTTCGGCCAAACAAAGGCATAAGGGCATCTGGCGTGGTGTCACGAGCCGTGAAGCCTGTACCACCGGTTACCAACACGGCATGTACATCTTGATCCGCTATCCACTGGCTTACGGCTGCACGAATCTGATAAACGTCATCCTTAACAATACTATGCTGAGCCAAACTATGACCGGCTTGTTGCAGCTTATCAATTAGCGTGGCACCAGACTTATCGGTCTCAAAAGTACGGGTATCCGAGACAGTCAAAACAGCTATATTGAGGGGTTTTTTGGGCGTGTCACTGGACATAATGGTTCCCTAATTTCACACATGAGTTATGACTGTGCATTGTATGCTGTTTTTCTAATTGAAGGTAGCCACCAAGACCATATGAAGCAGACAATGTAAACCTATTTCAGGACGGGACAGGCACAAAAAAGCCAGCACTAGGCTGGCTTTTTGCTTAGAGCGTTGGAGGTAATTAAACCGCCAAGTACTCTTCGCGTAGGGCTTGGTTAGCCATTACTTCTTCTGCAGTACCTGTGAACACAATTTCACCGGTATCAATGATGATGGCCTTATCAGCCAACTTCAGTGCAGCCATCGCATTTTGTTCTACGATGATGGTAGTAATACCCTGCTCTTTTACCTTTTGTAGCATGCGCTCAATTTCTTGCACG
>DPHB01000065.1:3211-15922 GCA_003521845.1 Oceanospirillaceae bacterium
AGCATGCGCTCAATTTCTTGCACGATTACTGGCGCCAAACCTTCATACGGCTCGTCCAATAACAGCAACTTGATGTCACGGCTTAGGGCACGAGCTACAGCTAGCATCTGCTGTTCACCACCCGACAAGGAAGAAGCTTCTTGCTTACGACGCTCTGCTAAACGTGGGAACAATTCATAGATTTGTTCCTTGGTCCAACCTTTTGGTTCAGCGATTTGAGCCAAAGTAAGGTTATCTTCCACGGTTACACCTGGAATGATACGACGATCTTCACAAACGAGCTGGATGCCGTTACGGGCTGCTTCGTATGGTTCCATCTCGTGCAGTGGCAAACCGTCCAACCAGACTTCACCACTGGTTAGCATTGGCTCGTCAGCACGAGCAATGGTACGTAGAGTCGAAGACTTGCCGGCACCGTTACGGCCTAGCAAGGCAACAATTTCACCTTCTGGAACGTCAAAAGACACGCCCTGTACTACATAACTCTCGCCATAGTAAGCGTTGAGGTCACGACAGGAGAAGAACGACTGTGCGCCACTATTAGTTTCTGAACTCATAATTTTCTCCTTAAACCTGCGCTTCGCCAAGGTAGGCTTCGATTACTTTTGGATGACCCTTAATCTCGTTAGGCGCACCTTCGGCAATGATCTGGCCTTGTGCCAATACAGAGATCTTTTCGGCCAAGGAGAATACAACGTTCATGTCATGCTCTACGATAACCTTGGTGATCCCCTTCATGCTTTGCAGCAATTCGATGGTCTGTTCTGTTTCGTGACGTGCCATACCCGCTGTTGGCTCATCCAACAACAATAGACGTGGTTTGTGAGCCAAACAGATGGCCATTTCCAAGCGACGCTTGTCACCACGTGAAAGGCTATCTGCTCGCGTGTGCATCTTGTCTTTTAGACCTAATTCACAAATCTGCTCTTCAGCAAATTCGATCAATGGGCGTTGACGCTCGGAGCTTTCGAACATGTTCATGCGGAAAGAACCGTCACGGGCAGCAAACACGGGAATAGTCACGTTTTCCAATACCGTCATCTCCGGGAAGATAGCAGGCGTTTGGAAAACCTTAGCAATACCTAGCTGGTTGATGTCCCATGGATTAACGTCAAGCAACGGCTTGCCATCAAACATCACGGAACCATCATTAGGCTCAAGCATGCCGGTTAATACGTTTAACAGTGTGGACTTACCCGCACCGTTAGGACCGATCAAAGCGTGGGTTGTACCCTCTTCGATCTTTAGGTTTACATTTTGTAGTGCTTTCAGGCCACCAAAGCTAAGGGAGACCTGATGAATATCTAGAATAGCCATTATTTCTCTCCTTATTGTTGCTTGAATCGAGCTTTCAAACGGGACATAGCTTCCATGAAGCCACCTGGCATAAAGATAACCACTGCCATAAAGATGATGCCCAAATATAACAACCAGTGTTCGCCGATGTCAGCAGACAATACGTTTTCGAAGTACAGCATAAAGGCTGCGCCTAACATTGGACCCACTAAGGTACCAACACCACCGATTACGCTCATCAATACAACTTCACCAGACAAGTGCCAGCCTAAGAATTCGTGACCTACGAATGGCTCGTATACCACCATCATGGCGCCAGCTAAAGCAGCATAGGCAGCAGAGATAACAAAAGTCAGTAGCTTGTACTTACGGGCGTTAATGCCAGTATATTCCAAACGTTGTTGGTTACATTTGATAGCACGCATCATCAAACCAACAGGCGAGCGCTCGATACGCTTAGCCACATAGAACATCACAATGGCCATAATAGCGGCGAAGTAAAATACCGCGTCACCTTGCATCTTGGCACCAAACAACATTGGTGTTGGCATACCAGTCAGGCCGTTTTCACCACCTGTCCATTGCTGTAGCATCGCCATAGCCATGGAGTGGAACATCTCGCCAAAAGCCAGAGTCAAGATGGAGAAGTAGATACCTGTGCGCTTCAGGGTTAATAAGCCAATCACAACGGCTACCGAGGTAGACACGATCACCGCCACAATGATGGCTGGAATAACGTTGTCAGAGAAGCCTTTAAACATCAAACCCGTGGTATAGGCCGCGATACCAAAGAAGGCAGCGTGACCAAAGGACAAATAACCCGTGTAGCCCAATAGCAAATCAAAACCTACTACAAAGATACAAAAGATCATGATCTTAGTATCAAGACCGGAATAACCACCAATGATTGGGAACCAAAGAGGCATGGTTAGCGCAACTAGGGCAAACAGAATTACCGCACGGTTACGTTCTAAAAAACTTTGTTGCGTATTCATTATTCAAATACTCCCTTAGCGCCAAGTAGACCACGTGGACGAACCAGTAGTACCACTACGGTAATCAGGTAAACAATAATGGTGGAAAGGTTGATATCGTGTGCAGTAAAGCTTTGTGCCATACCTATCAGCAAACCAGCTAATACGGCGCCACCTAGGGAGCCCATACCACCGATTACAACAACTAGGAAGGATGGAACCAGCAAGTGCATACCGACTTCTGGTGATACCTGGGTAACAGGGCCGCCAAACACACCGGCTATACCCGCTATCAATGAACCTAAACCGAATACAATCATAAAGCGACGGTTGATGTTAACACCCAAGAATTTCAGCATCTCAGGGTCACGCATACCAGCGCGGATAACTAGACCGAAAGAGGTCAAGTGAAGTAGAGCAAACACGGCAGCAACGGTAACAATAGAAACCACTACCAAGATCATGCGCCACTTAGGATAAACGACGAAGCCTTCCAAGAACGGGAACCACTCGTGCATCATGATGATGCCGTTGCCCCATTGTGGAATAGCAAAAGGAATGTTGTTAGCACCGAAGACCGCTTTAAGTACTTCTTGGATCACGATGGCTAGACCAAAGGTAACCAGAATCTGGTCAGTATGTGGTCGGTTGTAAAAATATTGAATCAAACCACGCTCCATGGCCAATCCTAGTACAAACAGGATGGTAGGAACGAGAACTAACGCATAGCCAAAGCCCATTGCGTCATTGATAGATACGGCTAGATAGATTGCCACCAAATACAGGGCACCGTGGGCAAAGTTTACCACTCCCAAAGTACCGAAGATAAGCGTCAAACCTAGTGCGATAAGCACATAGATAGATCCCATCTGTAGGCCGGTGAGCAGTTGCATAAATAATGCATTGATCGACAGGTCAAACATTTTTGGTGCTCCATTTGCTGTTGTTGCAGAACATGGTTAATAAAATTCTAATTATAAAAACACGCTAGGCTAAGATTACCTATGTGTTTTGTTGTTAATAGTTAGGGTATTAGAGTGGGTGGCAAAACCACCCACTTGATAAAAGACCTGCCAGATAGCAGGCCTTTTAGGTGGGTAACAAGTGGCTTATTAAGCTGGCTTGTATGGACCCAATTCGCCACCGAAGATGCTTGGATCGTAATCGGCAGTAGCGCGATCAACTTCCTGTACCACTTCAAGGTAATCGAAGTCGCTGGAGCGTGCAGAAGGAGACTTACCCTTCATCACTAGCATAGACTTGATACACTGGTGGTCAGCGCCACGGTATAGAGTAGAACCGTTACCAGCACCAGTAAATTCAAAGTCTTCTAGAGCTTTGATTACTGCTGGTGGGTAGAAGGTACCAGCCATTTCACAAGCGTTAGCATACAAAAGAGTCTGTACGTAGCAAGTGTGAGCAGCCTGTGATGGTGGGAAGCCGTATTCTGCAACGAATGCATCAACGAATGCCTTAGAACCGTCATCTTCAAGAGCCCAGTTCCAACCAGAAGTACCCAATACACCGTCGATGTTCGCAGAACCCGCACCCTTCGCCATTAGACGAGAGTATAAAGGTACAACGATTTCTAGGTTCTTACCGTTCTTCTGCATGTCACGCATACCGAAGTTAACAGCGTTGGTTAGAGAGTTAACCATGTTGGCGCCGTAGTGGTTCAATACCAATACGTCAGCGTCAGAGTTCATAACCTGTGCAAGATACTGAGAGAAGTCAGTGGTCTTCAAAGGCGTCATGATGTTGCCTTCAGTGCTCCAACCTTCTTTCTCGGTGAATTCCTGCATGGATTGCTGCTGGGTGTGACCCCAAGAGTAGTCAGCAGTCAAGTGGAAGGCACGACGATCTTTACCGTACTCGTTGCTCAATACTGGAGCCAAAGCCTTACCAGTCATGTGAGCGTTGAAGAAGTGACGGAAACCGTAACGCTGCTTATCCTTACCAGTCGTGTCGTTGGAGTGAGTCAAACCACACATAAAGATAATACCTAGTTCGTTACATAGGTACTGCTGAGCAATGGCGATACCGGAGGAAGAACCACCAGTAACCATGATAACTTTATCACGCTCGATCATACGACGAGCAGAAGTACGAGAAGCATCCGCGTTAGTCTGAGTATCACCAGTAACATAAGCTACCTTCTTACCCAATACACCGTTACCAGTCAACTTGCTTGGCTTCAATGTGTCTAGCATGCCGCCACCGTTGTTAAGGTGACTTACCGCTAGCTTGTAGGCACGCAATTCATCAGCACCTTCATCGGCGTAGGCGCCAGTTTGAGGTACGTTGAAACCGAATACAACTTCACTACCTTTTACTGGGTAGTTACCGATAGACTCATGGCCATCAGCCCAAGCATTCTTGGTGAAAAACATTGGAGTAGCTGCACCTGCTGCACCCACGGAAGTGGCTTTCAGTACATCACGGCGAGACCAGCCGTTGGACTTATCAGATTTTACATCTGTCATGGAAATCTCCTGATTATTTTTTTTGTACAAACGCTACCGTTATCTAAACGATAGGGAAAATCGGCAACGTGGAGACAGTTTAGCTTTTTACCCCAGATTGAAAATTAGACCATAGGATGTGATACCAAGGTATAAGATCTGAAAAACAGTTGTATTTAGTGTACCTAAATAGCTGCTAAAGCAGCTTACGCAAAGGCGTGCGCAAGCCTTTATGGTTGGTTTGTAGCTCTGCCAGCAGCAGTTCTGCAGTAGCAATGGCGTCTTTCAAGGCGTTGTGAGCGTGGTAATGTGGCAAACCAAAATTATTTCTTAGGTGCGTCAAACGCAGGCGCGATGGATCGTACGGCTTATTGTGCTTATCGTAGCGACGTTTAGTAATGGCCAAAGTATCAATCATTAAAACGGGCGGCACGATACCGTATATTTGGCGACACGCCTGTCTTAAAAAATTGCGCTCAACCTTGGCGTAATGCACCAATACTACTTTACCGGCCATCAGCCTTAACAGCTGATCAATGGCTTCTTTTAGCTCGGCACCCCGCTCTTTTTCGGCATCTGTAATCTTGTGAATAGCCACATTGTCTTTTTGCAGCTGCCCAAGTGTGCGAATCAACTGATGGTGCCCACTAGCCAGCTTTATTTTTCCATTGCAAATATCCACGCATCCAATGCTTAACAATTGATCATGCGCTGCATTTAGCCCTGTGGTTTCAAAATCCAAAGACAACACCGGCACCTTGCCTACTACCGTGTCCTTATTTGGCAAGGGTGTAGAGAGGTACTCAAACAGCGCCCCTTCCTTGGGTGCCAGTGCCAAACAAACCCGCCTACGCCGCTCAAGATTGATAAACACCTTGGGCAGTATGCTCGCTAACAGGCTCACTAGTAGGTTACCTGACGGTTGTTTTGCAGGGTTTTAATGACTTTAAATGCATCCTTAAGGTGTTCACGTTCCAATTTAGAAATAACCTTTGGGTTCATAAAGTTAGTAGGTTCTTTGCCGGCTTGAATCTGATCAGCCTGATGCACTAAACGCAGGTACCCCAAAAATTCAAAGGCGTCTATTAAATTACGTGCTGACGAGCGGGTTAAGCTGGGTGTGCCTGCCACCTGCTTCAAACGCTCAACGGTGCTCACTGCCGTCACACCTTCTTGCAAGGCGTAGATGCGTGCCAAATCCACAATAGGGGCAATACCATTGTGTTTTAAATCTAAGGCTTTCTCATTATCGCCGTTTTCCACCAATACAAAGCCTCGAAAAAACCCCAGCGGGGGCCTTAGTTGCAAAGCATTGCGAGAAAGGTGCGCTATAAACAAAGAATTGGTGACCGTTTTGGCAAGCATTTTCTGCCGCACATCAGCTAACAAGGCCTCGTCACCATGCACGGTAGCCAAGTCAAAGAAAATACTAGAATACATGAGCGCAGATGGCTTAGGGGTATCCACCCATTGGCTAAAATACTGATGCCAGGTAGATTTTGCTTGCCGCCACTTAGCGTTGGTTGCCATGACATCACCAGGGCAATAAACAAACCCACAGGCGGCCAGGCCATCACAAACAAACTTGGCCAAACCCTTAAACCAGACATCATGTTCAGGTTGCACAGTGTCATCAATAATCAAGGCATTATCTTGATCAGAGTGAGAAAATTGCTCCTGCCGTGCTTGCGACCCACCTGCCAGCCATGCATAAGGCACAGGCGCAGGCCCTAGCTGCTCTTCTGCCAGGGCGATCAAGCGTTTAGTCAAGGCCGTGGTAATAGCACTAATACTCTTGCCTGCATGCTCTGCCAAGGTACCCAAACGAGCCATACGCACCTGCAACCTAGGCAACATTTCACTTAATCTAACTAACTCATCAAGATTTTTGGCCTTGCGAATTAAATGCACCAAATTGATGGCATTGTCACCTTCCTGATTCATTAGGTCAGTCACCGTGACTACGCCTGCAAGCTGCCCTGCATCCGTTACCGGCAAATGATGCACATGCCGACTTGTCATCATTATCAGGGCATCATAGGCACTGTAATTGACATCTAGAGTGATCACATCCGTAGACATAATTTCGGCCACCGGCGCTTGTATATCAAGCCCAACAGCAACACAGCGGCGGCGAATATCTTTATCCGTCACAATGCCAACCATATGGCCGTTTGCCGTCACCAGCAAGCAGGAATACCCCATTTCATTCATACGCATGGCGGTGAACTGAATGCTGTCCGTTACATCCACTGTGGCCGCAGGCCCATGATAAAAGTCCGCAACGAGGGAATTGGATAAGGTTGATGCCAGCACCGCATCTTCACTGTGCTTTTGCATTCTATTTTGCAAACGCTGGGCCGCGGTTTGATTGAAAAAGGCCGTGGCTTCGGTGAAGTTGTCTATTGCCTCCAGCAGCGCCGGCTTGGGGATCGCGTATAGCAGCGTGTCTTCTTCCACCGCCACCCTTATTTGCACAGCATCATCAGCAAACAAAAACACCGAACACAGGTCGCCTTCACCGTATTTACTTAGCAATTCACCGGTTTGGTCGTAATAAGCCAACGCCCCCTTGCGCAAAATATACAAGTGCGGTGCAGCATCGTCAGGTGGCATCTTTTGCCCCTGTCGAACATATTCAATATTGATGCTTTTGGTTAAGCGCTGTATATCCGCATTTGATAAATGATCAAAAGGTGGGATAGCGTTGATAAAGTCACTAATTTCGGCAAGTTCAGCATTCACCATAAAAGACCTTGGTTTTACAGTCCATTGAAGGGGCAAATTCTAGCAGAGCAGCAAGGCTGTCGCTTTGATTATAAGCAGATTTAGGCCTTCTAGATACTAAAGTTCAATACCTAAACGCCCCCTGCCCTGTAAAATTCCGCCCCAGCGATATGCTCCATAATTGGCTGGTTTTCTTAGTTGTAGCCAATGTATATCGCTGACAACAAAAAAATCACGCATCCCTTGAGATGCTTGGTAATAACTCCAAGGAGAAGATTTTGGAAAATCAAAATTCATATTGGCAGGACAACGTCCGCCTGATCCTTATTTGCTTAGTCATTTGGTTTATTGTTTCTTTTGGCTTCGGTCTACTACTAGTCGAACCTCTTAACGAGATCCGTCTAGGTGGCTACAAATTAGGTTTCTGGTTTGCCCAACAGGGTTCCATCTACACCTTTCTAGGTCTCATTTTCTGGTACTCCAAGAAAATGGGCGATCTGGACAAAAAGCACAACGTTGAGGAAGATTCCTAATGGATGAGTTAAGACTCTATACCTACATTGCCGTATTCGGCACGTTTGGTTTATATTTTGCTATCGCTTGGTGGGCCCGTGCCGGTTCTACTAGTGATTTCTACGCCGCTGGCGGTGGTATAACACCTCTGCAAAACGGTATGGCTATCGGTGCTGACTGGATGTCTGCCGCTTCCTTTATCTCCATGGCAGGTTTAATCGCCTTCTTGGGTTACGGTGGCTCGGTGTTCCTTATGGGTTGGACTGGTGGTTATGTACTACTAGCCTTGTGTCTTGCCCCTTACATGCGTAAGCACGGTAAGTTCACGGTACCTGAATTCATCGGTGACCGTTTCTACTCCCAGACAGCACGTACTGTGGCTGTAATCTGCTTGATTCTAGCTTCTTTGACCTACATCATCGGTCAAATGAAGGGTGTTGGCGTAGCCTTCTCCCGCTTCCTAGAAGTGGATTACGACATGGGTCTATACATTGGTATGGCCGTGGTATTTGTCTACTCCGTACTAGGCGGCATGAAGGGTATTACTTACACCCAGATCGCTCAGTACTGTGTACTAATCACTGCCTACACTATTCCTGCTATCTTCATCTCCTTGGAGTTGACTGGTAACCCAATCCCACAGTTAGGTCTAGGTTCTACTCTAGCCGACGGCAGTGGCGTTTACCTTCTAGACAAGCTAGATATGGTGGTAACCGACCTAGGCTTTAAGGAATATACTACCGCTAAGCTTGGTAACGGCATCAACATGTTTGCCTACACCATGTCTCTAATGATCGGTACTGCGGGTCTACCTCACGTAATCATGCGCTTCTTCACTGTACCTTCTGTGAAGGCTGCTCGCCAGTCTGCTGGTTACGCGTTGATCTTCATTGCCTTGCTATACACTGTAGCACCTGCAGTTGGTGCCATGGCTCGTTTCAATCTAATGAACACTATTGAGCCTGCTGCCGGTGAAAACTTGGTATACGAAGAGCGTCCTCAATGGTTCAAGGACTGGGAACGTACTGGTCTACTACAGTTTGAAGACAAGAATGGCGACGGCAAGATCCAATACCTAGCTGACAAAGAAGCGAACGAAATGGTGAAAGTAGACCGTGACATCATGGTACTAGCCAACCCATCTATCGCTAACTTGCCTAACTGGGTAATCGCTCTAGTAGCTGCTGGTGGTTTGGCCGCGGCATTGTCTACAGCGGCAGGTTTGTTGCTAGCCATATCCTCGGCTATTTCTCATGACTTAATGAAGGGTATGTTAACGCCCAACATGTCGGAGAAGAACGAGTTAAGGGCGGGTCGTATTACCATGACCTTAGCTATTATCCTGGCTGGTTATCTGGGTTTGAATCCGCCCGGATTCGCAGCCGGTACCGTAGCTATCGCCTTCGGTTTGGCCGCCTCCTCCATCTTCCCTGCGTTGATGATGGGTATCTTCTCGCGCAAGATGAGCAGCAAGGCCGCTATCTGGGGCATGTGTTCGGGTATCGGTATCACCCTACTGTACGTGTTCCAGCATAAAGGCATCATGTTTATTCCTGGTACCTCCTTCCTAGGTGGTATGGAAGCCAACTGGTTCTTGGGCATCTCCCCTAACGCCTTCGGTGTAGTGGGTGCGCTTGTTAACTTTGGTATTGCCTTCATCATCTTGAAGACCGGTGAAGAAGCGCCTCAGGAAATCAAAGAAATGGTTGATAACTTCCGTTCTCCACACGGTAAGATTGCCGCCTCTCACGATCACTAATCTCGATTAAGTGAGCAACTAAAGACCTCCACATTTGTGGGGGTCTTTTTGTTTGTAAGTTAGTTAAAAACACGCGACTACTGCTACTAAAGAATCCCCTCAAACGCCAAATAGCTGTTAAAATAGCGCCTGATAAATCTATTGGAACACCAGCATGCTTCGCGCTTTTTATAAACTTAACCGCCACGTTAAAACAGCCCTGTTTGTGGCCCCCATTTTAATCATCCTTGGCTGGGCAGCTTCTGACATTTGGATGGAAAGCCAAGCCATGAAAAGCCGTATCTTTGAACTGCAAGTAGAAAACGGCATGTGTGATGTGATGGCTAAGGAATGCGTGCTAACTTCGGCTGATTTCAAAATCAATGTCTATGAAGACAAAGGCCTGACCACCATTAACTCCACCTTCCCACTAGATACAGCCACCTTGTTTTTAGTAGACCAGCAGGATAACGCCACCACCTACCGCATGGGCATGAAAGACAGTGCCTACTACTGGTATCAAACGACAGAATTAGCCAGCCTATTGGCTAAGCCGGGTAGCACGCAAAAGCTGCGCTTAATTGTTACCGTTAAAGGCGGCCAATATTTTGTTGAGTTTTATAGCAAAACGGGCTATTAGATAGCCCCAACATGCTTAGCTACCATTGCATATTGCCTAGATTATCTCCTTAAACTGGATTTATGCACGCAGAAAAGCCACAATTAAAGAATGTGTGGACGCTTTAACATTACTGATCATCCTGGCGTATACGACCTGTGCCAAGCATTGGGCGTGCCTGCCCCTGCGCCCAACTTTAACGTATCGCCAGGTAGTTTGGCGGAGCTAGTTTTAAACTCACCTAAGGGCAATCAAAAACAACTAGGCTACTGGTCACTGTTGCTGGAAGCCCACCCAAGCAAACCGAAGCAAATTCGCCCCAACCCCAACTACAAAACCTTTAATGCCCAAAGCCGGCGTCTCATGGAAAGTCAGTTGTGGCAACAGCCCTATAAGGCTCAACGCTGCATAGTACCGGTGAGTGGATTTTATGAATGGAATCAGGGCCAATGTCACTACATTACCCCAGCCAATGGTGAGGCGTTTGCCATGGCAGGGTTATATCAACAAACCCAAGTTGGTGCTCAGCAAGTACTTAGCTTTAGTATCATCACCCTGCCCCCACAAGCGCAGTTTTGCCATATTCACGACAAGTCCTACCCATTTGCTTTGTTACCGCAAGAGTATGCTACATGGCTTGATAAGGATGAATTTAGGCCTGACACTTACGAAAGTTGGATGCACGGGGGAATCCGCCAAGCAATTGATATTGCTAAGGTGAATGCGCCTTACCAACCTAGCGCCCAACGAGATTTGTTTTAAGGCTACGTATTGGCAGTTTCGCAATTAAAAGCCCTGATTAAGCTCAAACCAAACAGTGTATTCAGGGTCACTGGTTACTAGCGGCGTAGCAGACCCTGTCGGTGTCCCGACTAGTACTTTGCCGGAGAGTTTGTCTGGGCCTAACCAGTTGAGACCAAAGCCAGCACCGCTTAAAGCTGCCTTATTTGTACCGGCACCAAGCCAAGGTTTTTTGTTCACCGTGACCTCAGCGGAATCATAAAACAAGGTACCTATAAGAGACCCGCCAGCTACTTTTGTCAAATGGTAGCGCAATTCCAAGTTAACCAAATAACCCTCGTCGCCAGAAGGCGTCCCGGTATTATAAGCCCGCACTCCCTTTACTCCGCTAGTGGCCATTTTCAAAGAAGAATCCAAATTATTTGATGCCAGTTGCGCAGCGATATTGACATAAACACTGCCTTTTTCTGACAGGTACTGTAGATGGCTAACATTCATGTTAGTTTTAATAAAACTGCCTTTGGCTTGTGCAGCTAAAGCATCATCAGCTTCGGCATTGGCATCATCAAAGGCAAGCTGGCCATTGGCGATTCCTAAACTCCAATAAGTTGTGCCGCCAAGGCTTTTACTATTCTTTACATCACCACTTACGCTAACGCTGGCAGTAGACAAGGTTCTATCTGTCTTGGTAAAGGTTGTTGCAACACGGTCTTTAAGCTCATTAACATCGTACTTGAGTTGCAAGGTTGCATTATTGTCTAAGGACCTGAGCAATGGTTGTTTTAACCATACGCTTGCAGTACGGGCTGTACCACTGGCATTGGCGTGCAATAAATCCTTACCCAAGCGATAGTTCAAAGCCACATAAGAAGCACCCAAGTGCATTCCCTTACCCGTCATTAGACGGTCATAGGAAATACTGCCAAACTTCATATTATCTTCACTAAACATACCAGTTAAATTTAAAACATCGCCAGACCCACCTAAGTTATTGATGTCCACGGTACCAGTTATACGGTTTGTACCAGTATACTTAGCACCATATTGATCAAGTGTGATCTTACCCGCATAAGCTTCACCGTCCTTGGTATCAATAACCACATCCGAACTACCCACTGCAGTGCCAGGTCTTAAACGAGAATTAACCTTGATACCGGGAATATCAGATAAGTGCAGTAAACTAGTGTACATATTGCTATCTGAAATAATGGTACCGGGCAGCATAGGTGCCACCGCATCAGCAATTAAATTATCGTTAACCTTACTGTCATTATTTATGACAACCTTGCCATAGGTGGGCTCTATAACCCTTATAGTCACATTGCCTTGGGAAATATTCTGCTCGGGTAATATGGCACGCACTATCGTGTAGCCTTCATCCTGATAGAATTCTGTTATTCTCGATGCTAACTGGCCAAGTTGATTGATATCTTGCGCTGTACATTCTGCATCGGCGACCAATGCATGCAAGGTTTCAGTACTAAATGATTGATTGCCGGTGATAGTTACTTTCTGCAGCATAAACGGATCATTTGTAGGTACGCTGCCAGCCACTTTTTCAACTTCGACGATCTTTTCGACTTCGACGATCTTTTCGACTTCAACGATTTTTTCGACTTCAACGATCTTTTCGACTTCGAC
>DPHB01000065.1:16240-35262 GCA_003521845.1 Oceanospirillaceae bacterium
CTTTTCGACTTCGACAATCTTTTCGACTTCAACGATCTTTTCGACTTCGACTGGCGCAACCGGTTCCGGTACAAGCTCAACCGCAAGCAAAACGTTGCCAGCTAATAAATGATCATATGCATCTCGAGCAGCTGTTCCACTTAAGTTGGTTGCTTCCGACAAGGTGGGTAATATCAGCTCACTGTCTGCACGTAAGCGAGTGATATCGTCCTGCAAAAAGGCATGATGATTAAGCTGGTATATACCCATCAATGTTTGCCACACAGTGGCCCCGTCTGGCGTGCTATTAGCAGCAATACGCCATAAAGTTTCACCATTATTCACCTTGTGTGTTTTTGGCTCTTGAGCTTCTAAGGGGCTCGCTATAGCAGTAACCGTTAGTAGCAAAAAAACGAAAGCACTACCTACGCAAGTACTTACACATCCCATACTTTAATTCCGTTCAATACCTCACTAGCTGCTAATTTACACTCACAATTTGATTGTCAGATTCGTCTTGATTACTTGACTGAGAATCACCACTTGAATCGCCATTAGAATTGCCACTTGCCGAGGCACCGGCATCGCTTTGCGAGGACTGTGAGCCAGGCAGCACCATATTAGTTACGATTGAAGACATAAAGGCTGCAGCACTAATTTCTGCACTTAAACCAGCAGGCTGAAGTAGATTATAGTTGACGCTATCCATGCCAGAAATCGTGTAACCGGTTACACCCACTGCTTTACCGGAGGCAACCTGGTTGTTTGCAAAACTAGCACTTGCCACACCGCCCAAGTTGATCTGATCATTGGCCAGGGCACTGATGGTGGCAATGCCCGACAAGCTTGCTACGCTGTTACCGTCATAGTTTTTATTGGAGGCCGTTAAACCCTTAACTAACAAATCGGCTTTGCTAATATTGGCAGCAAGGCCAGTTTGTTGTATTAATGTATAGTTGCTAGCGTCGGTACCGCCAATGGTATTACCCAAGATCATAATGGACTTATTATCGCCTACATTTTTATCGCTATAGTAACCCTCAGCAGTGCCACCCAATATTACATTGTCCCCGCTTATTGCATTTACCACGGCAATACCACCCAGGCTAGCAACAAGTCCCGCATCGTAGACCTTATCGTCCGCTGTTATTCCGGTAACGTTCAAATTGGCCTTCGAAATACCACTCGTCAAACCGACTTGTTGTACCAAGTTATAGTTATCGGCGTCGGTGCCCGATATGGTGTTGCCAGTAACAGCAACGGACTTGGCTACACCTACATTTTTATCAGCAAATGCTCCAATAGCGTTACCACCTAAATCCACTTGATCGCTACCTAAAACTGTCACCATAGCACTACCGGACAAGCTCGCTACAGTCGTAGCATCATAAACTTTGTCGCTAACCTGAAGTCCTGTTACTACCAAATCGGCCTTGGCAACATTAGCCGTGAGGTTAGCAGGATTCACTAGCTGGTAATTACCCGCATCCGCGCCGGAAATACTATGGCCAGATACTGTCACAGCTTTTGCTACACCCACGTTTTTATCAGCAAAGGCAGCTGCCGCAACGCCACCCAAACTAACTTGGTCATTAACCAGAGTGTTAATTCTGGCCGTACCAGAAAGGCTTGCCACTGTACCCGCATCATAGGTTTTACTTAACGCTGTTAAACCATCTATGGTTAAGCTCGCTTTGCTAATATTTGCCACCAGGCCATTTTGCTGCGCTAAGGTATAGTTACTTGCATCGGCACCTGCAATAGTATGACCAATCACCGTTATGGCCTTGTTTGTGCCTACATTTTTATCATCATAATAACCCATGGCTGTACCAGATAAGGTGACAGTATCGCTACCCATGGTACTGACTATGGCCGTACCGCCTAATGATGCCACTCTGCCTGCGTCATAAACCTTATCATCGGCCGTCAAACCCGTAACCGTTAGGCTTGCCTTAGTAACATTACCTTCAAGTCCTACTTGTTGCACTAAGTTATAATTACTTGCATCAGTTCCGGATATCGTATTGCCGGTAATGCTAATTGCCTTGGCTGTACCCACATTTTTATCAGCATATACACCTGCAGCGCTACCAGCCAACGTTACCTGATCACTACCAAGCACATTTATGCTAGCCGTACCCAATAAACTCGCCGTCAAACCGGCATCATAAATCTTGTCACTAACTTGCAGGCCGGTCACAACTAGATCAGCTTTAGCAATATTGGCGGTAAGGCCCGTTTGGGATACCAGGTTGTAGTTGCCAGCATCTGTACCGTCTAGCGTTTGACCGGCAACGTTCACCGTTTTTGTAGGCTCCGCATTTTTGTCAGCAAAGCTGCCTGAAGCAACACCTATAATGCTTACTTGATCGTTAGCCAAGGGGGTAACACTAGCAACACCTGTCAGCGTGGCAACAATACCTGCATCGTAGGTTTTACCTAAGGCAGTTAAACCATTGGCTGTCAAATTGGCTTTGCTAATAGTTGCTGTTAGACCCATTTGTTGAATCAGATTGTAATTACTTGCATCGGTACCTGACAGGCTGTTTCCGGTAATAGTAATGGCCTTATTTATACCGACATTTTTATCTGAGTAGCGACCTATTGCAGTACCATCAATGGCAACATTATCACCGGCCAAAGCACTGGCTTGGGCGCTACCAGATAGGGTTGCCACCAATCCAGAGTCATAGACTTTATCAGCAACGCTTAAGCCCGTTACATTTAAATTAGCTTTAGTGATACCGGCTGTCACACCAACTTGCTGAATTAAGTTGTAATTACTTGCATCAGTTCCGGATATTGTATTACCGGTAATGCTAATTGCCTTGGTTGTACCCACATTTTTGTCAGCAAAGGTACCAACAGCGGTGCCACCTAAGCTCACACTATCGCTGGCAAACGCGCTCACTTTACCACTGCCAACAAGGCTCACGGACGTTTGCGCATCGTACACTTTATTAGCTGCGGTAAAACCCGTCACGACCAGGTCTGCTTTGCTAATATTCGCCGTCAGATTGACGGGTTGTACAAGGGTGTAGTTAGCTACATCGGTGCCAGCAATGGTGAGCCCTGCAATGCTGACCGACTTATTACTTCCCACGTTTTTATCGCTAAATGAGCCCAACGCTACACCACCAAGGGTCACTTGGTCCTGGCCCAACGCACTAATCGTTGCAGTACCTGAAAGCCCTGCCACAATACCAGCATCATACGTCTTATTTGTGGCACTAATACCAAAAATGGCTAGATCTGCTGGCGTAATATTGACGCTCAAACCTTGCGGCTGGATAAGATTATAGTTAGCGCTATCGATACCCGTAATCGTGTAGCCACTAACGCTCACGGCCTTGCCAGAACCGACATTTTTATTAGCAAACGTAGCAGAAACAGTACCGCCAAGGATCACGCTGTCACTGAGCAACGGGCTGATAGCTGCCGTACCACCCAAATTTGCCACCAAACTAGCATCGTAAACTTGATTGGCAATGGATAATCCCGTCACAGCAAGATCAGCCTTGCTTATATTACCGCTCAAGCCAGTAGGTTGTATAAGGTTGTAATTGTCTTTATCCACACCAGATAAACTATAGCCAGTTACTACGATGGACTTACCAGTGCCAACGTTTTTATCAACAAAATGACCACTGGCAGTACCAGCTAAGCTAACACTATCACCAACTATGGCACTCACACTGGCAACCCCTGCAAGGCTTGCTATGGTGGTTGCGTCATAGACCTTATTAGCACTGCTAAGACCACTTATTGATAGGTTGGCCTTAGTTATATCGGCCGTTAGTCCGGACGGTTGCAGCAAACTATAGTTTTCCTTATCCGCACCAGATAAGGTATACCCGCTCACCGATACGGCTTTAGCGGCACCCACGTTTTTATCGGCGAAATTAGCTGTAGCGCTACCTGCTAGGGCTAAGCTATCACTACCCAGTGCACTAATAGATGCCGTACCTACAAGGTTTGCAGTTGTTGTGCCATCATATACTCGGTTAATAGCATTCAAACCGGCGATGGTCAGGCCCACAGGGTTAATAGTTAGGGTACCAGGAGCATAGGTAAACTTGTAATTACTTGAAGTGAGGCCACTGGCGCTAATCGTGTAAGTTCCCGCGTCCGTAGCTGTTACCGAGTCACCTGAAAAAACCAGAGCCCCGCCAAGGGACGAGGCATTATCACTACCGACAAAACCACTATAGGACACGCCATAATTAGAACCATAGGTGCTAGAATTATAGGTTTTGGAAACATCATTTACCGTAATGGTAATACTTGGTTTAGGTGCCACAAAGTGCTGTAATGTGGGGTAAGCACCGGCTTCAGCTGCATTCCACACACTAGCTACATTCCAACCGTTGTAATTGCTGGCATCATGCATCTGCGCGCTCGTTAAGCCTGTACCAGCCGCTGAAGTTGTCATTCCCGATGTTTGGGTATTCCAATAGCTATTGTTAACCTTATTTTTACGATCTATTCCTATCAAGCCACCTACGCTATTTGAACTTGTGGCAGTTACTAAGCCTGTGGAATAGCTATCAATAACGGAACCCCAATTATCGCCAACCAAACCACCTATTTGAAACCCACCATGTACGGATCCAGTAGCATATGAATTGCTAATAACGGCTTCTGAACTACCGACTAGCCCTCCCACATTACGCCCACTGGCGGTGACATTACCAGTAGCATAAACCTCATCAATTATGCCACCTTGAACCAACCCAACCAACCCACCTACATCCCATCCGCCACCAACCACATTACCCGTGGAAAACGAACTAGTAATGCTATTCCCTCCGCTCACAAGCGTACCAACTAGCCCGCCAACCTGATCTTTGTTGGACGATACATTACCCGTTGCAGATGAATTTGAAATAGAACTATTTGTAAGATGACCAATTAAACCACCTACCGCATATAGGCCATTTGCAATAGTCGCATTACTGGAACTATTATTAATTTTAGAGTCTGAAACTATACCTAAGAGTCCGCCAGTTATACTTGCAGAGCCAACTATTGAAGACTGCCCATAAATAGAGATATTAGAGAAACGAGAATTTCTAGCAACACCAGATAGGAGGCCATTAAATACATTAGACTTAAGGTGCAACACTGCTGAGTCAAGATTTAGATCTTGCATGCTGCTATTGACTGTATTACTAAACATACCGCCTTTGTCCGTGCTAGATATAGCTATATTCGCAATGGTATTTCCTAGGCCATCAACGCGACCGGTAAAGGGAGAGCTATCGCTGCCAATAGGCACAAAGTTATTGGTCCAACCAGCTGTAGCTGCGGCATCAATATCTGCGCCCAAGGCGTAGTTGGTGGTTAACCCACCCTGCATACCCTGTAAATCGGTGGCACTGGTACTATTTTCATCACCTAAACTGGTAATCACCGTGTAAGTTTCAACAACCCCATCGGAGCCCTGTTTGGTGGTGAAATTAGAAGTGCTGGCAGGTAGAGTTATGCTGGCACCAGTCACAGAGTAGCTATTGGTATTATTGGCAGCAACACTACCTTGACCATACTCAAGGGCTAAGCTAGCCGAACCTGTCGCCAACATATCGGCAGTAATATTGGTATTGCCTTGGGAAATTAATGTTAGCTTTTTACTCCCCCAACTGAGGGAATCGCTGATAGTAATATCACTGACAGACTGGCTGCCCTGGTCCGTCAATACCACCACATTTTTACTGGCTAGCTTATTGGATAGCGCCAAGCCGGTAATATCACCACCTGTCTTGGCAACGGTATAGGCGCCACTGGTATTAAGGAATTCGTGATGCGCCTGCAAGGTCGGCAAGAACTGATTGGCAATTGGGGCATTCCATTTATTTGAAAAATCCCAACTTGTGAAGTTATTAGCATCGTACATCTGCGCGCTGGTCAGGCCTGTACCACCTGCGGAGGTAGCCATACCCGATGTCTGGGTATTCCAGTAACTATTGCTAACAATCCCTTCCTGTCTGCCTATAAGCCCACCTATAGAAGTGGTTGTATTAGCAGTTACTTTACCTGTTGAATAGCTGCTGGAAACACCACCGGTCGCAGCACCTGCTAGCCCACCTACAGTATTACCGCCATGTACATTCCCAGTGGCATAGGTGTTTAACAAAGCACCTGAATAGGTTCCAACCAAGCCTCCCACGTGGCGACCGTTGATCGAAACATTTCCCGTAGCGTAAGACTCATGTATAAACCCATTCCTCCCCAATCCGACCAAGCCACCCACATCGTTGGAACCAGTCACATCCCCTGTTGCAAAAGAATTGGTTATATCCGTAGACCTTGCTACAGCACCAATTAACCCCCCTAACTGATCAATACCAGCAATTTGTCCTGACGCGTTCGAATGTGAAATCACACTGTATTGCGAGTGACCAATTAATCCACCAACACCATACCTGCCTTGAAGTATACTTGCATTACTTGAGCTATCGATTACGGTTGAGTATAGGAGATCACCAATTAAACCACCCGTCTTACTTGAACTACTCCCCGTTAAAGAGGAATCCCCTGTGACAACGAGATTACTTATTTTCATATAGTCGGCTTGGCCTGCTAAGGTGCCTGTATATTTGTCTGCCAATCGATTAATAGTGATATTTTCTAAAGTTAAATCCTGAATCCTTGCATTGGAGACTACACCAAACATTCCCCCGCGATCATTATCCGTCGTGCCAGATAGGTTTAATATAGTGTTGCCTAAGCCATCAAAGTTGCCAGTGAAATTGGTGGTGGGATCGCCCACTGGAGTAAACTTGTTTGCCCAACCAGATGTCGCTTCGGCATCTATATCGGCGCCCAAGGCGTAGTTGGTGGTTAGCCCACCCTGCATACCTTGTAAATCGGTGGCACTGGTACTATTTTCATCACCTAAACTGGTAATGACGGTATAGGTTTCTACAACCCCATCGGAGCCCTGTTTGGTGGTGAAATTAGACGTACTGGCAGGTAGGGTTATGCTGCCACCAGACACAGCATAGCTATTTGTATTATTGGCAGCAACACTACCTTGACCGTACTCAAGGGCTAGGCTAGCCGAACCTGTCGCCAACATATCCGCGGTAATATTAGTATTGCCCCGGGAGATTAATGTTAGCTTTTTACTACCCCAATTGAGGGAGTCATTAATATTGATATCACTAATAGACTGACTAGCTTGGTCAGTCACTAGCACCACATTTTTGCTGGCAAGTTTATTGGATAGCGCCAAGCCAGTAATATCACCACCTGTCTTGGCAACGGTATAGGCACCGGTTGAATTTAGGAATTCGTGATGCGATTGCAAGGTAGGCAGGAAGTGATTAGCAATTGGGGTATTCCAACTACCGGCAAAATCCCAACTTGTGAAGTTATTAGCATCGTACATCTGCGCGCTGGTTAAGCCTGTACCACCTGCTGAGGTAGCCATACCCGATGTCTGGGTATTCCAATAGCTATTGTTGACGGTGCCTGCATTTGTACCGATAAGGCCACCTACGTTATTGGTATTAGAGGCCGTTATATTGCCTGTAGCATAACCATTGGTAACAGTTTTTCGGTTGTCGCCAACCAAACCGCCTATTTCAATTGAACCGCGAACCGCCCCAGTTGCATATACATTATCAATTATCCCACCATTAGCCAGGCCAACTAATCCCCCTAAATCGACACCACCAACCACATCACCTGTGGCAAACGAGCTCGTGATAGTTGAATTCAAAGCCAATATACCAACTAGGCCCCCCACCTGATCATAACCACGAATGTCTCCCGATGCGGAGGAGTTGGAGATTGTACTGGAGTCAGCGCGACCAACTAAACCACCAACAAAATAACGAGAGTTAACTATTTTGGCATTACTGGAGCTATTTTTGAGCTGAGAGCCAATAAGGTAACCAACTAATCCACCGGTCTTACTCGACGCAGTACCCGTTAAAGAAGAGTTGCCTGTAACCAGTATATTACTGAGTTGCACGTCATTGGCTTGGCCTGCCAAGATGCCACTAATATCGTCATAAGCCAATTGATTAATGGTGATATTTTCTAAAGTTAAATCCTGAATTATTGCATTGGAAACAGCACCAAACATTCCCCCGCGGCCATTAGGCGTAGTGCCGGATAAATTTGATATTGAGTTACCTAAGCCACCAAAGTTACCGGAAAAATTGGTGGTGGTATTGCCCACCGGAGTAAACTTATTTGTCCATCCAGATGTCGCTGTGGCATCAATATCTGCACCCAAGGCATAGTTGGTAGTTAGCCCAGCCTGCATACCTTGCAAATCCGTTGCGCTGCTACTGTTTTCAGCGCCCAAACTAGTAATGACTGTATAGACCTTAACAGCCCCGTCCGAACCTTGTTTAGTGGTGAAATTGGAGGTACTGGCAGGTAGCTTTATACTGGCCCCTGTCACCGAGTAGCTGCTGGTGTTATTGGCGGTCACGGCGTCTTGTCCATATTCCAATGCCAAGCTACCCCCCCCTGTCACGGTCATATCGGCGGTAACTTTGATGTCATTTTGGGCATTTAAGGTGAGTTTATTGGCACTCCAGCTAACCGTGTCTTTCACATTTAAATCACCACTTGTACCGGTACTGCCACTTGTACTCTGTATGATCACATTTTGGTTGGCTAGGCTTGCCGTTAAAGCAGCACCCGTCATATCTCCACCAGACGCCGCTACAGTGAAATCTACCGGGTCTATCAACCAGGTACCAGACTGTCCATTACTGGATTTAGCCGTTATATTGGCTCCTTCACTAACACGTACCTTAGCCGCGCTGGTTTCTATAAAGCCACCGTCTTCTTCCACGCCAGAGGCACTAGCATCTAGGGTACCAGAGACAATCGTTTCGCCTGCCTTTAAACCAGCCATTAGTACAATTTGGCCATCTTTGTACTGAAAGGTTGTGGCCTCAATCACCCCCGAGTTATTTACCACGCTAGCCAGGAGGGTGTCCTTTGCGCCTGCGCTCATTAGCACTTGTCCGCCTTGCGCCTGAATTAAGCCACCATTATCCGCCTGACTATCAATCAAGCTTTCATCAATCTCCAGTTTGACCAGGCTATTATTGGCGAAGGTAATACTAACCTTGTTACCAGCGGCCATAGCTGTAGTGCCTAACGGGGTTTTTATTGCACCTTGGTTACTGACCTCATTGCCAATTAAGGCAACAAAGCCGCCTTCTACAGCATTAATAAGGCCTTGATTAAGAATATTTCCCGTACCTGATCCGGAAAAAACTTGTTGTTTTTTGCCAATGTCAGCATCGGCAATATCCAGTGTAGATGCGACCAAGGCTCCAACATTTACCTGTGCATTTTGGCCAAACAAAATGCCATTTGGGTTGATCAGGTAAACCTGACCATTGGCATTGATGTTGCCCATTATTTGTGAGCCATGGTTACTGAGGATACGGTTAACGGCCACGGCGCTGGCTGAAGGTTGAACAAAGTTGACGCTTTCTTGGGCGGCTACGTCAAAGCTTTGCCAGTTTATAGACAGTTTGTCACTTGCTTGATTGATAGTGGTGATTGCGCCTGACTGGCTAACACTACCACTACCGGCTGTTACTTCACCGCCGCTTGGGCCTGCATACACGGTCACACTCAATAGACTAGGAATAAGAGCACCTGCTACCAGCAAAGCACGTGTTGTATTTTTACTTTGACTACGGGCTGTTTCACCCACTACCACCCAAGCATTGCGTGCGTGGCTCCATAACAAACGGTAAGTGTGGTTCATAATTCTCTTCCTGCGTCTTCGGCCGATTCCTGTCAGCTCTACTTAGGCAAAGGGTAACAAAGCATTTATTTAAGTCCTTGCCTGACAACGCAAGGACTTGCAGCCGTTTTCTGTTAAAGTTGTGGGACCATCTAAGGCACTTAGCACTAAGGTAGTTGAAGTAATGGGTATAAAGCTAACTAGACGAATTACTGCGTATGGGATAATACTGACCTTGGTCGCTTTAGGATTTGGCGCTTTGATCTCATCATCTACTGCCCGCCAGTTTGACAGCCAATGGCAGTCCCTTGCTAAACACCAGGACATGTCTCCTAACTGGCGCCGGGGAAACGCAGCAAGCCTTGGCCAAACCGATGCACACCTATTGTTTAAACTGGCTTTTGAAGCTACCACCAGAGAACAACATTTAACCGTATCACCAGCCTATTTAGATATAGTGGATGTAGGTTTTTTAGACGCTGATAGTAATTTAATTGAGACTATAATCAAAGGCGACAGCACCTCAGACCTGGCACTTGATCACTCCTTTGATATTGGCCAACTGGTGTTTGCTATCCCACCATTGGCCACTCATGCCTATATAGAGATATCAGCCACAGAAAACTTACAGGCTAACGTTAACCTAGTTTCAAGATCACAACTGATTCGTGATAACTACCTTGGTTTAATCTTCAAAAGCAGCATATTAATGGTCATCGCCGCTGCCGCTATAGCAGGAATCATGGCCTGCATATGGTCTGGCCAAGTGTTATACGGTGTCTTTGGCGTGCATCAGATCGCTTGGTTTTGTCTACTGCTTGAACTGAGCTACTTTGTACCTAGCCTAGTCCCCGAAACTGTTTATTTAAATAGCTTATTGTTAGGCGCTACCACCATCGTTACCACGGTGACTGGCACCGCCTTTCATTGGCAATTACTGCGCCAACTAGTTAGAGCAAAATGGCTCAATGGTGCATTTTTTATCACTATATTGGTCACCTTGCTGAATTTGATGATGTATTTATTTACCGATCAGCGGCTGGCCCTTATGAGCAATTCGATAACCATGGTTGTCGCCACTGTCAGTTTTATCATTGCTATTCCTTTAACACCTAGCCAGGATCACCGACAAGCCTTCATCCTACGTAAGATAATTTGGGCCTATGTGTTTTTGATGTTACTGGTGGTGGCGGCGGCGCTGTCTAGATTAGGTTTTGGCAACGGTGCTTTGCTACCATTTGTTTACTTATTTGCCCTAGTGACCATGTTGTTATTGGGTTATATGCTATTCATCCGTTTCATTGTACAGCGCAGACAAAAAACCAATGCACTTGCAACAGCAAAATTGGTTGCGGCCACTAACAACCAGCTCAACTTACACGTAGAAGAACAGTCAGCTCTACTATCTATGCTTTCCCACGAAATAAAGACACCTCTAACCACCTTGAAACTGCTTATTTTTCGCTCACCGATACGAGAACAACTGAGCTACCAACTAAAGAGTATAGAAAACGTCGTAGACACGGTAGCGTTGATGGATCATTTAAAAAGTGAATTTATAAACGAAGAAATCTTTGACCTAAAACAGCTAGTGCAAGCCCAATGGCGGCAGTTGCAAGAGTCCACAGGGCTAGGCAAGCAGCTCAATCTAGAAGTGGCTACCGATAAATTATTAAAGGGTAACCGCTTGGCCTTGGAGGTCATTGTTGGCAATCTACTCAGCAATGCGCAAAAGTATGGCACCAACTCACTTGTGCAGGTGCGCATTCGTAGCATTCGCCAACAACTCGTGGTTGAAGTAGAAAACACCTGTACTGGGCTTGCCGTTGCAGACACCGATTTACTGACTAAAAAATACTATCGCGCCGACAATACCTCCGGTTTACGAGGCACGGGCCTAGGCTTGTGGATTAGCCGCACCCTGTGCGAAGCTAATGGATATCATTTAACCCTTGATGTAGACCAATGCATCTTCACTGCCAGCATAAGGCTATAATCATGAGTATCGTGCGTATTTACATCTGCGAAGACGACCCGCATTTAGGTAGCGCCACCCAGGCCCTAATTCAAGAGCACGGCTTTGACTGCTGGTTGTTTAATGACGCCGAAGAACTCGATGCCCAGTGTGACCAACAGCTACCGGATTTGCTGTTATTAGACAATCAATTGCCAGGTGAAAATGGCTTTAGTATTGCCCGTCGTTATTGTAAAGCAGTACCAGACATGCGCGTCATTATGATGAGTGTACTAGACCAAAAACAGCACTTGTCTCAAGGTTATGAAGCCGGTGCTATGCTGTACCTACCCAAGCCCTTTGAACCCGAAGCGTTAATTGCTTGTTTGCGAGGGTTGTTTTGTCACTCCACGCAGCATACACGCTTAACATTACGTATGGATTCACATCAATTGCAATATACAAGCGGCACCATCGACCTCACGGATACCGAAGCCAAGCTACTGTGCTGCTTGTCTATCCGTAGTCCGCAAGTAGTGGAGTATTTTGAAATCATGGAAGCGGTTGGTTTGGACTTGGAGCAAAGCAAGAAGACTAGCTTAGAAGTTATTGTTAGCCGCCTCAGGCGCAAGCTACAACCCATTGACAAAGAACAGCTCACTATTCGCAACAAACAAAGTGTGGGCTACGCCATTGCCGAGCCCTTGTATGTAGCTAGGCATGATTAAGTCTATCAACTCTTGCTATAGCAGGTGTAGGACTAGAGGTCTGAGACTCGCCAATTAGGCAATTTCGTCGACCATAGTGACGGCTTCAGGTTGTAAGTCATAAGCTTGCAAATCTTGCAGAATCTTGTCCTGCTGCAAGTCGTAGCTCTGCAGGCTTGAGCGAATTTGAAATTGTTTTAGATCTGTATTGAGTCGATCAATAGCGTCAACTTCAATAGTTTGCTTACCATCAAGCAAGACTCTTGTAGCAGATGCTTCTTCTACCAACATAAGCTGTTGATCTAACGCCAAATCATCGGCGAACTCTAGCTTTTCCGTTTCGATTATTTTATCGATTGGAGGCACTGGAGGACTAATGGGGACGGCGTTTCTTACGTCTATCATAAAAATGATCTAGGTCAATTTAGAAATTTAAACGCAATATACACAATATTTTTTTAAAGTCCTTGCCTGACCCGGCAAGAACTTGAGGTATTGACTGAATTAGAAGAATTTTGGATAGAGTGAGGGATTTTTGTTAAACGAACAAACCCCAATACGCGCCCTATTTCTCTATTCCGGCAATCACGCCTTCACGCAAAGCACCGGTAGAAAAATAGACTTTATCAAGATCAAAGGCCAACATAATACCTTGCATAATGGCGTAGCCTGCTGGCAAAACTTCACCACGATCAGGCCGCAGATAAGGTAAACGTACGGCATCAAGGGTATCAAACTGCAATAGTTTGGCCCTTACTGCCGCCATACTAATATTGTCCAGTATGGGCAAACCCTTATCTTGTTTTTCGCTCAGTGCTGCCAAAGCCTTAATGGTACCCGAAGAGCCTATACACACTTGCCAATCGCACGCTATATAGTCCTTAACATGAGGTTCAACAACCGCTTGCGCGGCATTTACTGCAGCCTCAATGGCGGCTTCGGTAATTCGGCGATCAGGAAAGTAGCGTTGGCTAAAAGCTACACACCCCATAGCAAAGCTATTAAGCATGTTAGGTTGCTGCTGGCCACAAACAATTTCGGTACTGCCGCCCCCAATATCGATTACTAATTTAGCTTGGCGACCCAAGTGCAAACTTTGTAATTCTTCCAGTACACCTGTGAATATAAGATCTGCTTCGCGCTCGCCCGATACCACCTGTATGGGTGCTTGTATGATGGGTTCGGCTTGATCAGTAAAGTGTTGGCTATTTTGTGCAACGCGTAGGGTATTGGTAGCAATGATGTGGCGATTTTGCGGCGCCACCTTGGCCATACGACGGGCCATATCATGTAGGCATGACAAGCCTCTAGCGATAGCGGCATGGGAAAGAAAATTTTGATCATCAAGGCCAGCACCTAACTGCACCTTTTCCCCATAACGGTGTACCACCCGATAAGGCTTAACGCGCGTATCCACAATAGTGACATGGAAACTATTGGAACCCAAATCAAGCACAGCAGCCAACCATGGCTTATAGGAAGTTTGCGTCAAACTATGACCCTTATAATTATTTGTACCTATTACAACATCCAATTAGCCTATGGCACAAGTACAAAAACACCACACTTTAGTCCAACAGGTTGCTTTGACTAAACGCTTTACCGAGCTATCATTAGGCTATGCTGAATGTTACCCCAGTTAACAAGGAATACTAAACCTATGCAACATGACCATGGATCGTCACATGAATCACTCAAGGACTGGTTTGGGTTTGATCAATTTCGTGCCGGACAAGAACAAACGATTAAGCAGTTATTATCAGGCCAGTCTTCACTGGCTATATTTCCCACGGGTTCGGGTAAATCTTTATGCTACCAGTATACGGCCATGATGCTACCTCACTTGACCTTGGTGGTGTCGCCGCTGCTGGCACTGATGAAAGATCAGCGCGAATTTTTGGCGGCCAAGGGTATCCCAGCGGCCAGCATCGACTCCACCCTGACACGCGAAGAAAGCCGGCAGGTGATGAATGATGTGCGTGGCGGCAAAATTAAAATTTTAATGGTTTCTGTGGAGCGTTTTAAAAATGAACGCTTTCGGCAATTTATCAGCTCAATTGATTTATCCATGCTAGTGGTGGATGAAGCCCACTGCATCTCCGAATGGGGGCATAATTTTCGCCCTGACTACCTCAAGCTCCCCAGTTATTGTGCGCAACTAGGTATCCCCTTGGTGTTACTACTCACCGCCACAGCCACGGCCTCGGTGAAACAGGATATGGCTAATAAATTTGGCATTGCCGATGAGCATATTGTGCAAACTGGGTTTTATCGCCACAACTTGGACTTGGATGTGCTACCCATAACGGCGGCCCAGCGAGACAGCAAACTGCTGGCGCAGCTGCAGCAATATGCTCAAGACCAAGCCACCGGTATCGTTTATGTCACCTTACAACACACGGCAGAAACTGTGGCCGCCTACCTTCAAGCCCACGGCATTCGTGCCGCCGCTTATCATGCTGGGTTTGACAATGACAAGCGTCAGCAAATCCAATTCGATTTTATGGCCGGCAACTACCAACTTGTGGTGGCAACCATCGCCTTCGGTATGGGCATAGACAAAGCCAATATCCGCTTTGTAATACATTACGATTTACCCAAATCCATAGAAAACTACAGCCAAGAAATAGGCCGCGCCGGGCGTGACGGGCAGCCCGCCAAATGCACCACCTTTGCAAACTTGGATGGCCTCAATACCTTGGAAAATTTTGTCTATGGCGACACACCAGAATTAACCTACATACAAATGCTAGTGGATACTATTCGCCAAGAAAGCCAAAGTAGCAGACAAAGTAGCAACCAGAATGTCACTTGGGAACTGCAAATTGCCGGGCTTTCCAATCATACCAACATCCGCCAGCTACCCTTAAAGACCTTATTGGTGCAACTAGAGTTAGGCGCTGTACTAACCCCTTTATATAGCTATTTTGCCGACTTTCGTTACAAGTTTTTATGCCCACAAGAGCACATTTTATCCCTGTTTGAGGGCGAGCGACTGGACTTTTTAACCACCTTGTTCAGCTTATCAAACTTCAAAAAAGTCTGGGGCAGCCCAGATTTTGAGATGTTATTTGAAACCTATGGTTATGATCGCCAACGGGTGATTGCAGCCTTAGAGTATTTGCAAGATCAGGCTTGCATAGAGCTACAAACTACGCGCATGACAGATGTGTTTGCCGTCAATCTAGACGTGCTTAATCAGCCATCATTAGTGGCCAATTTGCATGCCTATTTTGTCGCCAAAGAAGACAAGGAAATACAGCGTATTGCCGCCTTGATTGAATTTTTTGAATCCCCTCAATGCCTAAGCCAAAACCTGGCCCACTACTTTGACGACCAGGCCGTACCCCAGCATTGTGGGCACTGCAGCGTGTGCCGTGGCCAAGTGGCCAAATTACCCGTCAGCCCAGCCAAACCTTGGCCAGCGCAAGCAGCATTAGTATCTGCCTTAAGTGAATTACACAACCACTTGGCCAGTAAAACAAGCTTGCCCTTGAGCACAGAAACACGCTGCCGTTTTCTAGTTGGGGTAATGACGCCACTGTTCAGCCGCAACAAGGTACGCCAACTACCAGGCTTTGGTATGTGTGCTGATTTTCGCTATAGCGATATCCGCCACACAATAAAAACCTTGGCGGATTCAAGCTAAAATGGCAAGGGTAATTTTGCCGTGCGGCCGCCATCCACTACCAAAATTTGCCCAGTGATAAACCCCGCCTGTTCACTGGCCAAAAACACCGCTGCTTGGCCGACGTCCAAAGGCTGGCCTACACGGCCGATGGGGTGCATATCAAACAAGCCTTGCCAAGCGCCACTAACATCCTCTTGCGCGTTGATATAGGCATCACTCAAGTCGGATTTGATCCAACCTGGTGCAATGGCGTTGCAGCGTACACCGTACGGCCCCAAATCCACGGCCATGGCTTGGGTCATACTGTGTACAGCCCCCTTAGTCGAACAGTACGCCACATGTTGCGGGTTACTGCCTAAACCTTCGATAGAGCCAATATTAACGATAGCGCCCTTGCTTTGCTGCAACAAAGGCTGCAAAGCTTGGCTTAAAAACACGGGAGTAGTGACATTCAAAGCCAACATGGCATCCCAGTCCGCGCGCTGCAGCTGCCCCATGGGTTGTTCAAACATAATGCCAGCGTTGTTGACCAAGGCATGCAAGTGCCCGTAAGTACTAGTGACATACTCAAACACGGTTTCGAAGCTGTCATTAGCTGATAAATCAAACTGCATAAAATCCACGTTTGGCTCAGCCAATAGTTCTTCTGGTAGAGCGGAGCGTTGTACCACCAATACCTGAAATCCTGCCGCCACAAAGGCTTGCGTAATACCCAAACCAATACCGCGGCCGCCACCCGTAACTAGGGCTAATTTTTTCATATTCGTATCTCCTAAAACCTATCCGTAAACTGGCTTAGCGCCGGTGACTGGGACAATGGCACCGCACATATAACGCGCCGCATCGGAGGCTAAAAAGGCAATCACATCGGCAATATCTTCGGGCTCGGCAATGCGTCCAATGGGCACGCTCTTATTAAGCTGAGCAACCGCTGCATCTGGGTCTAGTCCACGACGCTCGAAGCCAGAACGAATCATCGGCGTATTGACCTCGTTGGGGCACACGGCGTTAACACGAATATTATCCGGAGCATGGTCCACAGCTAAGTTACGGGTGAAGCAGGCCAAGGCACCTTTCGCCGTGCAGTAGGCAATATGCCCAGGGCCTGGTTCGTTACCCCACACAGAGCTGGTATTAACAATAGCGCCACCACCTGCCGCTTGCATATACGGTATGGCGGCTCGGCACAAATAGAATGCGGCATTTAGATTAACGCCCATAGAGTCAAACCACATATCATCGGTGGTTTCGAGGATATTACCCCTGGGGATAATACCGGCGTTATTAAGTAGAATATCCACGCTACCATAGGTATCGACACAGGCTTGTATTGCGACTTCACAGTCCGCTTTTACGCGCAAGTCTGCAACCTGTGCTTGCACCTGTAAGCCTTGCCCTTGCCACTCTATCGCAAGGTCTGCAACCTTATCGCTAAAGTCCACCGCCAAAACCTTGGCACCCTCGTTGGCAAACAGCTTTACCAAGCTTTGGCCTATGCCACCGGCGGCACCGGTTACCACAACTCGTTGATCTTGAAAGCGCATTTTGTTCTCCATTATTATTTTGTTGTCATTGCGAGCGCACGTAGACCGTCATTGCGAGCGCAGCGAAGCAATCTTTCTAACCCTGCACTTCGTCTGCTAGAGATTGCTTCGCTTCGCTCGCAATGACTAGGAATCTTGGCTCGCAATGACTAGACAACTTCGGTCGCATTGCCGGTGCACTTTAATAATCCTTTAATAAGCGAATAGCATCATAAAGAGCGGCATGCACATTGCGTCCGGCCCAGGCATCACCGATACGATACATATAAAATTGGCCATCTGGATTCTTGTCTAAAAGCTGTGGTTGGTCGGTTTGTATGCCCTGCATATCCACCTCTCCCAAATTACGGCTTAGGGGGGCCAGTTCGTGATATAGCTCATCATTGGCATCGGTACTGTTTTCTACGATTACCTGATCGACTAGGCGCGTTTGTTGGCTATTGCTGTATTCATTCCACAAGGTCACTAGCCGTTGCCCACCTTGTTTTTCTACCTTGCGCACTTCCCAATCAGGCGTCAACCGAGCATTATTTGCATATAAATCTCGTAGATAGTGAGGAAAGTTAACGTCGCCTACGTCGCGACTAACCATGCGATGGGGACTAATAAATTCCAAATTTTCACAGCCATTTTGAAACAAAAACTGCCCTGCACTCATGGCTTGATGTCCGCCATTGTTATCAAACAAGAGCACTTGCTTGGCCACTTTCACTTGGCCACTTAATACATCCCACAAGCTAGTTAACAAGTGCTCTCCAGTGATAGGCAAAGGCCGCGGTAAGCCGCCCGTGGCCACAATAACCATGTCTGGCTGACGCTGGGTTATATCGTCTACATCACCCCAAGTTTCATATTCAAATTCAACACCCAAGCTATCACATTCTTGCTTCAACCAAGCTGGAATACTGGCCATTTCGGCGCGTCGCTCTACACGACTGGCTAAGTTGATTTGCCCACCGACTTCGCCCGTGGCTTCTAACACGGTGACCTTGTGGCCCCGCTCTGCTGATACACGGGCGGCTTCAAGGCCAGCAACACCGGCACCAATAACCACTACTGTTTTTTGCTCAGAAGCCGCTGTCACTTGATGCGGTATACGGTCTTCACGCCCCGTAGCCACATTATGAATGCACAAAGCCTCGCCTTTTTCATGTAAACGATCTAGGCAATAACCAGCACCCACACACGGACGTATGCGGTCTTCTTTACCAGCTTTAAGCTTGGCAATAATATTGGGATCGGCCATATGACCACGAGTCATGCCAATGAGGTCAACGGCGCCAGACTCAATGGCATAACGGGCCGTGGCCACATCTGTTACGCGAGTAGCATGCATAACCGGTAAAGATAGCTCTTGTTTCAAGCGTGCCGCCAAGGCCAAATGTGGCGCAGACGGATTGCCCATAGGCGGGATACAATCAGCCAAGCCCATATCCGTAGTCAAGTGACCACCTACAAAGTTGAAGAAATCTAACTG
>DPHB01000065.1:35420-40176 GCA_003521845.1 Oceanospirillaceae bacterium
AAGAAATCTAACTGACCAGTGCT
Source organism: Oceanospirillaceae bacterium (assembly GCA_003521845.1). Taxonomy (GTDB): domain Bacteria; phylum Pseudomonadota; class Gammaproteobacteria; order Pseudomonadales; family Balneatricaceae; genus Njordibacter. The sequence continues at coordinate 35,444 of DPHB01000065.1, forward strand.
TTGCAGCTGTTGTGCAATGCTAAGGCACTCAGCTTCATCAAGCCCTTGCAGCCCCTGAGATTCTCGTAAAAAGTCATTGCCCGTCATACGAATACCCAGCAAGAAATCCTTGCCTACGGCACTACGAATAGCGTCCAGCACTTGCATGGTAAAGGCCAAACGGTTTGCTTGGGCAGCACTATAGGCATCATCGCGCTGATTGAAGGCTGGCGTCCAGAACTGATCCAACAAGTGCGCATAGGCCATCAATTCGACACCATCAAGGCCAGCTTCGGCACAACGATATGCCGCTTGAGCATAGTCAGCGATGATACGCGTTAAATCACCATCGCGGAGTTGTGCAGGGTTACTGCCGTGGGGACGCTCGGGGATAGGGCTAGGGGCAACAGGCGGCAGCCAATTTTCTACGTCAAAGGCCGTGCGGCGACCCAGGTGGGTAATTTGGCACATGATGGCAGCACCTTCATCATGCACGCTTTTGGCCATGTCGCTAATCCATGGTGTAACACGGTCATGGCTCAAGTCTATTTGTGCAAAAGCGGCTGGCGAATCAGGGGATACGGTACACGAGCCACCAAACATGGTGAGGCCCAAGCCACCTTTGGCCTTGGCTTGATGGTACAAGCGATAACGCTGTTTAGGCATCCGCTCTTCGATATAACCCGGGGCGTGGGCCGTGCTCATCATACGGTTACGTAGGGTTAGGTGCCCTAGCTGGAAGGGTTCTAGTAAAGGGTCTTGTGTCACAATTCTAACTCCGCAAATTAGGGATCAGACCCCAGATTCTAATAAGTAATACAAGCAAATCACCAGTACAGGTGCCATTAAAAATTGGGATACCCAAGGCACTCACTTTGCTCATGGGGCAGGCTCTCTGCCCCCCATTAGCACGAGAGTGCTAATACTCTTCGTTCAAACCACCATCATCGGGTATTTCACGTTCACGGCGGGCAATATAATCCAGCAGCTCGTCGTTCATGGCTTCGTCCAGCTTGGGTTCTTGGTATTCCGCTAGCTTCTTCTTAGCCAAATTCAAGGCACGCTCGGTAATTTCTACACTGCCTTCGGCAATCCACTGCTCGATGTTCATGTTATCCAATAACTTAGGCATAAAGAACGCACGTTCGAAGTTTTCTTGCGTGTGTTGATGGCCTAAATAATGGCCACCTGGGCCAACGTCACGCACGGCAGCCAAGGCTTCGTCAAAGTCATCCCAACGGGGGCCTTCGGTCATCCGGTACGCCATGGCGCACTGCTCGGCATCCACCATAAACTTGGCCACAGAACAGTGCATTCCGGCCTCGTTCCAACCCGCTGAGTGCCAGATATAGTTGGCACCAGCGCTCATCACACCCATAAGATTCACACCACTTTCGTAACCTGCTTGGGCATCAAAGGTTTTGGCGCCGCCTAGGGTATTTGAAGTGCGCCAAGGCACATCGTAAAAACGTGCCATCTGGCCAATCATAAAATTCATCAGATTGATTTCTGGGGTACCCGCCATGGGAGCGCCGGAGCGCATAGAAACGGTGGATAGATAGTGGCCATAAATGGCTTTTGCACCAGGGTTTAATAACTGGGTATAGGCCAAAGCCGACAAGGCCTCAGCATTGAGCTGCACTACTGCTGGCACGGTAGAAGCCGGCGTATTAGCCCCTCCCAAAACAAAGGGTGAACATAACACTGGCTGTTTGCGCTTCACAAAGGCGCGCAAGGCGCCCAGCATGGTTTCGTCCCACACCAAGGGCGAGTTGCCATTAATGTTACCTGTGGTCACCGCATGGGTATCTACAAAGTCCTTGCCAAACATAATGTCGCACATGTCCATGACGTCTTCGGCATTTTTGCCAGAGGTAGTCATACCCATAAACGTCTTGTCAGAGTACTTCATGGAGGAATAGGTAATTTGTAAATGCCGGTGTGGCACCGCGTGATCCATCGGTTCAACAATATGATGGGCACTGGAATGCAAGGCTGGGCTCATATGCGCCAACTTATGAAACATAGCCAAGTCATCCAAGGTGGGATTGCGGCGTTTGTCTTCTAAATCACGCAGAAATGGCGCCCCCGTCATGGGCACAAAAATACTCTTTTTACCGCCAAATTTTAAGTTATTTTCTGGATTTCGCGCATAGTAGGAAAATTCGGAAGGAATAGTTTTGATCAGTTCACGAATCATTTCACGATCAAACTTTACCCGATCACCTTCCACCCGCGCCCCAGCTTTACGCCAGTCTTCCAAAGCGATGTCATCACGAAACACCACACCCACTTCTTCCAAAATGGCCATGGAAGCATCGTCAATTTTTTCTATTTGATCCTGATCTAGAGGCTCCATATAAGGCAGACCACGGGTCAAGTGAGGCAACATCATTTCGACGTTATCCGTACGCAGCGCACGGCGACTGCTACGCCCACCAGAACGAGTATTGCGGCGCACTTTTGTGGCTTCTTCAAAGGCCTTGGTCATGCTGCTCTCCAGAACATAATTAGCATATAAAAAAGGCAAAAATACGCCCTTTACCAAGCCAAGACAAACGACTTTTTTTCCTATAGTAATTACATTTTGTTATCTATTTGCATCCCTATAGCTAGCAGAATAAACTATCGGCAAGAATAATCATTGAAGCATGTTATGTTACGCAAAAAACTCCCTGGTATTAACGGCCTCGTCACCTTTGAAGCGGCGGCACGCTATTTGAGCTTTACCCAAGCCGCCGATGAACTGTGTGTTTCACAAGCCGCCGTGAGCCGTCAAATAAAGCGCCTTGAAGAACAATTAGCCTGCCCGCTTTTCTTACGTGTCCGTCGCCATCTGGAATTAACCAAAGATGGCCAACGCCTATTCCAAGCCGTGACCATGGGTTTGGGACATATCGGTAGCGTATGCGATGAAATTCGCCGCACCCAAGCCACGGATCAAATCACCATTGCATCCACTCTGGCCTTCTCTACTTTCTGGTTAATGCCTAGAATTCGTGCCTTTCAGCAGCAGTACCCCCATGTAAAAGTACACGTAATTGCCACTGACAAGGCTTCAGAACTACGCTCCGACAAGGTAGATTTGGCCCTAACCTGTGGCAACAGCCAACTACAAGGTCACGAAACCCACTACCTGTTCTCTGAACGCGCCTACCCTGTGTGTAGCCCGGCCTATCTTGAAAGCCGCAAAGCGCCAGCAACACCTGAAGACCTTCTGCAGCACCGTTTATTACACATGGACGAACAACTATGGGATAACATTGGTTGGGACGCCATAGACTGGCAGGCTTGGATGCAACACTTTGGTGTGGACGCTATCGACCTGCCGAGCGGCCTAACCTTTAATAACTACCCCATGTTGATACAAGCGGTAATGGAAGATGAAGGCATTGCTTTAGGTTTTGAACATTCAACGGGAGATCTAGTAGCCAAGGGTAAGCTAGTGGCCCTTACGGATAAAAAGTGGGATACGGGGCGGGGTTATTACTTGGCGATTAAGTCCAATTTAGTACACAACCCAGATGTGCAGGCCTTGAGCCAGTGGTTATTAAACAACTATTGATAGTCGGGTCAGAGCAGCCTTACCAATCAAACGAAGGCTGCTGCTAAGTTCCGTAATTCAGGCAAATGCTTAGGTGATTTTTGCTGAACAATGTCTTCGTTTATTCGTAATATCAATGATCTAAACACTTCAGTATTGTTCTTCAAGCCTTGTGATTTCCTAAGACCGTCAATCTCAGACATACTCTGCTCGTTAAGTTTAAAGGACAACCTTTTCGAAGACTTCGCTTGCGCCAAAGAAGAAGTTAGCAATGAAGGTAAGTCATTAGCCTCATAGCGCCCACCACTTAAAGCATGAAGATAATAAAGGACTAACGATTTGTTAAAACTTTCAGGTAATTTGGGGTCTATTTTCTGCGCAGCTAAGGTCAATATATCTAAATAATGGGCAGGCACTCTAACATCAACAGAAGTCTTCATTCGGTTATATTCAGCACTAACTTTAGCTGTTGACTGCTTTGGTATGCTAGCCACCTCTCCACACGAATCGCAAACTGCGGCAAGCACCTCCTTTACCGTTGCGGATTGATCACTAAATTCAATATCGCAAAGCCTATAAGTCCCTGGGCTTAACCCACAAGAAGAGCAAAGCACCTGTTTCTGGTCACCCTCTTTCACAATTCTCACGTCATTCTCCACTTTCATGCACGCTAATAAAAACCACATCTGGATCGATAAAATAGAACTTTATATACCATCGTTTAGCATCTTTATATGGTTTGAACACATGAACATCTATCGAAGCCGCCATATGATGTGGGCTCACTTCATACTCATTGCCCCTAGTTTACCTAACTAGCTCTAAAACAAACTCATCACTAAGCTGACCGCATTGAAACAAGTTCTTAACATCTATGCTTTTGCGAACCTCATGCTCATAAGCCCCTGCCTCTAAACAGGTGATCACCTTATGTTTTATTTCTTTGAAACCCATTGCCTAATCCTTGGCCACGTATTCAAAATATTATACAGCAATGCAATTGTACGAAATTACGCGTACACCATCAAGAGTCACTATCAGAATGATAAAATTCTATCTCTTATGGCACATTTCCTATTGAGATAACCCTATTAGCTAGAGCTTTAAGTAAAGCAGACTTTCTGGAAATTATAGTTAAACAGATAAGCGGGGGCAGCCCGCCCAAATAAACTAGGCTTCAGCGCCGGCGTGGGATTCGTGTCGCCAGATA
>DPHB01000065.1:40317-46881 GCA_003521845.1 Oceanospirillaceae bacterium
CGTGGGATTCGTGTCGCCAGATATTGCCCATCACTCCCATAGTTGAGATGGGGTGTGGCGGCATCCAAGCGGGTTTGGGTGACTGCAAGTGCTTGCGCAATACTTCACTATCAAATCCAGCCACATGTTCAGCGATAAGTTTACCCGAAGCTGTTCCGCGTGCTACACCGAGGCCATTTTGACATACGGCACCATAAAGGTTGTTGCCTAGAGTACCGAACAAGGTACCTTCGTTGCGCGTCAGACAAAGCAAACCACCCCAAGAAAATTCAAATTCCAATTCCGGTAATTGCTTACCAAAACGGCGCATGTATGATTGACGATGCATGTCTTTTAAACCATCTATCACGCCTTGATCGTAGCGCATCTTATAACCCGATTTAATACCGGTACGCACTACCAAACGCTGATCGGCGGTACGCTTGATGGTGGCCCCAGCGGGGTGAGATGGCACTAGACCCCATTGTTTTTCGCCGCCTAACAGGGTTTGTTGTTGCTCGCTCATGACCTTTGTCATACTGGCGAATAGCATAATGGGTAACAGGTTACTTTTGCTGAAGCCAAACATGCCAGCAAAGCCGTTGTTACACAGCAAAACCTTGTCTGCTTGAATGTTGGCATGAGGTGTTTGCAACCTGTGTGGCTGCCCCCATTCATAAGCCGTAATGGGCGTGTTTTCATAGAGGCTGACATTAGCGGGTAGGTTATCGGCCAAACCCCTTACAAAAGCCGCTGGCTGCAAAGCTACCGTACCCGGTGTATGCACACCTGAATGGTAATAATCGATGCCAGTCACAGATTGCATCTGTTCACCCGTCAAAGGCGTGTAAGCTTCACCAAGAGCATCTAAGCCACGCATAAAGGCCGTATGACTCTTGGCCCCTTGGGCCGTGGCAGCAGCATGGATTTTGCCCGTTTCACTCCAATCACAATCGAAACCATAGCGTTGTACTAGCGCACGACCATAGTCGATGGCACAACGGTTAACGTTGATGATTTGCTGATCGGCCGCATTTACCCCAACATCAGAACTAGTATAAGAATCCGAGTCAAGCGTATGCGGCAGGTCAATCATAAAGCCCGAATTGCGCCCACTGCTGGCCATACCAATAGACAAGGCATCAACCATGACAATATGCCAATCGGGTTTCAGCTCTGCTAAGCGATGAGCGGCACTCAAACCAGCAAATCCGGCTCCCAGAATTAAGGCATCAGCTTTGATATCCGCACTAAGAACTGGTTGTGTTTGACGCTCAGGCAGGCTATTAAACCACCCGCTGTCATTGGGGTATTGGGGAAGTTTGTTGACCAGATTGGGCATCATTGCACCTTATTAATCGGTAATACTCGGGGCCAGAGAATAATGGGGGTCAGAGTAACATTAATTTATTTAATGTTACTCTGACCCCCATTATTCTCTGGCCCCCATTGATTTTGCATGTTACAGCTAATCTAATTCTGCATCAGATTCCGTAGTCAGGTCCAACCACACGGTCTTTAGCTCGGTGTACTGGTCATGAGCATGCAAGCCATTATCACGACCACCGAAACCAGACTGCTTGTAACCGCCAAATGGCGTCGCCATATTGCCTTCACCGTAGCAGTTAATGGTGACAGTACCGGCTTTGATAGCCTTGGCCATGTTATGGGCACGGCGTACATTGCTGGTAAATACGGAGGCGGCTAGACCATAGCAGGTATCATTGGCTAGACTTACAGCTTCTGCGGCACTGTTTACGGTTAAAATGGACAACACAGGACCAAAGATTTCGTCACGGGCAATGGTCATGTCTGGGGTAACATCATCAAAAATGGTCGGTTCAATAAAGTAACCACTGCCAATATCCATCGACTTGCCACCAGCTAATAAGGTGGCGCCCTCTTCCTGGCCCTTGGCTATATAACCCATAACCTTATTGAAGTGTTCCTCAGAAATCATGGATCCCAAGGTAAAATGTGGATCCATTGGATCACCCGTGGCCCAATCGCGGATTTTTTCTAATAACTTGGACAGCAATTGCTCTTTAATGGCTGAGTGCACTATCAATCGCGAGTTAGAAGAACAATTCTCACCCATGTTCCAAAACACGGCTGTTAGCACTTGTTCGGCTACGTCGTCTAAACGTTCGGCGTCATCTAGTACAACACATGGATTTTTACCTCCACATTCAAGCACCACCTTTTTCAAATTGCTTTCTGCAGAGTACTTAAGGAAATAACGGCCGACTTCTGTGGAACCCGTAAATGACACCCCATCAATGTCCATATGACGGCCAATGGCCTGACCACAAGACTCACCTAAACCAGGTAGCACGTTGAGCACGCCAGCGGGAATACCTGCTTCATGGGCAAGCTCCGCCATACGTAGGCAGGTCATGCTGGTTTCTTCGGCAGGTTTTAAAATCAAACTGTTACCTGCGGCAAGGGCTGGGCCTAATTTCCAAGCGGCCATGAGCATGGGAAAGTTCCATGGCAATACTGCTGCAACCACTCCTAGCGGCTCACGGATCACCATAGCCACCGCGTCATCACCCGCTGGGGCCACTTGATCGTAGATCTTGTCGATGGCTTCGGCATGCCATTGAATGCAGGCAATGGTTTCTTCCATATCAATGCTTACGCAATCGCGAATAGGTTTGCCGCTATCCAAGGCTTCCATTACTGCCAACTCGTGGCTATGGCGGCGCAATAGTTTTACAAACTTGATCATGACCTGCTTACGCTCGGTAGGATCCATCTTGCTCCACACACCACTTTCAAAGGCTTCGCGCGCTTTTTGTACAGCTTCGTTAACATCGGCTTCATCACAAGCGGCAACGTTGGCTAGATGCTCACCGGTAGCTGGGTTAATAGTGGCAAAGGTGCCACCGTTTTGTGCCGCGCTAAAGTGGCCGTTAATAAAGGCGTTGGTCGGTAGGTTTAGGCCTGCCGCAATGGCTTGATAATCTTGTTTCGATAACATGCTAGGACGTTCCTTTTTATTTCGCTTTGGCAGCCGATTCGGCCAGAATATTTGCTACAGTGGATTGGACAATTTCCACAGTTACCTCAAATTCACGCCGCATTTCTTTGGTCAAACCACGTAATGGCTTACGTACAGGGCCTGCGGCCATGCCTTGTAGTTCACAACCAAACTTGATGCTTTGTACAAACTTACCACCTTGTTCTAAGGCTTTCATCATGGGCAACAGAGCCGTCATGATGCGGCGCCCCTTATCAAAGTCTTTTTCTACTGCACAGGCTTGATACAAGGCATAGTGTTCTTTAGGTAGGAAGTTGGATGCACCAGCCACCCAGCTACGGGCACCCCACGCAAAAAATTCCAAAGCTTGGTCATCCATGCCAACGCACAATTGAATATGTGGATAGTGACGAGCAAGTAGATGCAAGCGGTTGATGTCACCGCTGCTTTCCTTAATTGCACAGAAATTAGGGCGCTGACTCACACGCTGCATAAACTCTTCATCCATGGGGGCATTGGTGCGGTCGGGAAAGTTATATAACATCACTGGCAAATCTGTTACACGCTCTACAGATAAGCAATGTTGTACTAGCTCCAAGGAAGTTGGACAGGCGTAATAAGGGGCACCTAACAGCAAACAATCAGCACCCACACGTTCGGCTTCTCGGGCATAGTCTTCGGCATCTTCCGTGCGTAAGGCACCAACACCACAGATCAAAGGCACGCGACCTTGTGTCACTTCACGGGCAATTTCCATGGTACGCACACGCTCTTGCTTGGTCATAGCATAGTATTCGCCCGTAGTACCGCCCACGATAATACCTTGCATACCGGCCTCAATGGTGCGATTCATGTTATCTGCATAGGCTTTCTCGTCGATAGAAAAGTCATCGGCAAAAGGCGTGATCACCGGTACATATATTCCTTCAAACTGCATATCTGCAACCTTTTGGTTGAATCAAAAGAAGCCAGCATATAAGTGGTAGTAGCTAGGGTCAAACGACATTTTAGCCAAACAATCAATTACATTAAGTTATGCATGCCGACAACAACAAAACTATGCTAAGCTTGCCAACCTTCAATATTCCTACCTAACAACTCAATGCAACTCATCGCCCACCAGAGCATCGATAGCGTTTTATACTCAGATTGGTCTCATCATCAAGGTAGCCATACGCCCTTCACACGCTACGAATTTCACCAGTGCCTTGAGCATAGCGGTTGTGTCGGCGGAGACACTGGCTGGCAACCTTTGCATCTAGAACTGGTTGACCTAGGCAAGCCCGTGGCCTTAATACCCGGCTATTTAAAAACCCACTCGTGGGGTGAGTACGTCTTTGACTTTGCTTGGGCCGAAGCTCATGAACGCTACCAACGCCCCTACTACCCCAAACTAATCGCAGCGGTGCCCTTCACACCTTGCGCAGGACCTCGCCTGCTACTGGCACCCGATGTAGAGTTAGCTAAGGTGACCCAAGAGCTCGCCGTACAACTTCCCTTTATCGCTCGTGAATATGGCTTTCATAGTTGGCATTGGCTCTTTGCCCAACAACAGGACTGGCCAGCCGCAACAAAGACACCTTGGCATCAGCGCTTAGGCTGCCAATACCACTGGTACAACCAAGGCTATAGCGACTTTAGCGATTTCCTAGGCCAATTAGCCTCGCGTAAACGCAAAAACCTGCGTAAAGAACGCGCCCAAATTGCCGACCAAGGCATCCAGTTTAATTGGATCGAAGGCCAAGATATTAGCAACCAACAACTACAGGAATTCTTTGCCTGTTATGCTAACACCTACCATGTACGTGGCCGCCGTCCATACTTAAACCTAGAATTCTTTCAGCTATTGCAGCAAAAAATGCCCCAACAGATAGTGCTAATGCAGGCCCAACAAAGCGATAACAACCTTGCCTACGCATGGTACTTCAAAGATAAGAACACCCTATATGGGCGCTATTGGGGCAGCATGGAAAACATCGCTCTACTGCACTTCGAAACCTGTTACTACCAAGGCATCGACTACTGCATCGCCAATCAGCTGCAACACTTTGATGCCGGAGCCCAAGGGGAACACAAGCTGGCCCGTGGTTTTATCCCACAAGCCACCCATTCCTACCACTGGCTACAAGAAGCCGGCTTTGACCAAGCCATTGATCAGTTCTGTCAAGAAGAAGCTGCTCATATCAATAAATACATGCAATGGGCTGACACCAAGACACCTTATCGTGACGACCTCTAATCATGTAGGTCGGGTTTTATACCCAAAACACTAAGTAGGGCACGCTGACCGGACATTTTTTTATTTGTCCGGCTGTAAGTCGGATTTTAGCCGGTCTTGTCGGACTGATACCCAAAGCATTCGCTATGCTTCACGGGGCACGCTGAGTCCGACCTACAAGTTATCGCCCGACCTACTAGTCATCAATTTGACCGCAGGCTTATTTACGCCTAATGTGTCACCATCATTAAAACAAATGTTTGAAAACTATGACACACGCTACCTACCCTCACCTTCTCGAACCCTTGGACTTGGGTTTTACGCAACTTAAAAACCGCGTCATTATGGGATCGATGCATACAGGGCTTGAAGAAGCCAAGCATGGTTTCCAGCGTCTAGCTGACTTTTATGCCGAGCGTGCCAAAGGCGGCGTAGGCCTTATTGTTACGGGTGGTGTGGCCCCCAACAGCCAAGGTTTGGTATTTCAAGGCGCCATTGCACTAGATGATGAAAGCAAAGTAGCAGAGCACCAGATCGTCACCCAAGCGGTGCACGCTGCGGGTAGTAAAATCTGTATGCAAATCCTGCACACGGGTCGCTATGCCTATATTCCTGACTCCATTGCTCCATCGGCTATTAAAGCGCCCATTAATCCCTTTACACCAAAAGAAGTGACATCCGTAGAGATAGAGCAACAAATCGAAGATTTTGTTAATTGCGCCAAATTAGCCCAACAGGCAAACTATGATGGTGTGGAAATCATGGGTTCTGAAGGCTACTTTCTAAACCAATTTATCGTCACCCGTACCAACCAGCGCACCGACGAATGGGGTGGTGACTACGACAACCGTACTCGCCTTGCCATTGAAGTAGTACGCCGCGTGCGCGAAGCTGTTGGTGAGCAGTTTATAATCATCTATCGCCTATCCATGTTAGACCTGGTACCAGAAGGCAGCAATCTAGATGAAGTCGTACAACTAGGCCAAGCTGTAGAACAAGCCGGTGCTACTATTATTAACACCGGTATCGGCTGGCACGAAGCGCGGGTACCCACCATTGCTACTAAAGTGCCACGTGCTGCCTTTTCTTGGGTTACCCAATCCGTACGCAAGCACTTGACGGTACCGGTAGTCACTTCCAACCGTATCAATATGCCCGACACGGCAGAACAAGTACTCGCCGATGGCCATGCCGACATGGTGTCTATGGCGCGCCCATTTTTGGCCGATGCCGAGTTCGTAAACAAGGCCGCTGCCAATCAAGCTGACCACATTAATACCTGTATCGGTTGCAACCAAGCCTGCCTTGATCACATATTTCAAGCCAAAACCGCATCTTGTTTGGTTAACCCACGCGCTTGTAACGAAACCAAGATGATTACCAA
>DPHB01000065.1:47052-47469 GCA_003521845.1 Oceanospirillaceae bacterium
CCGCCGATATCAGCAAGCATGTGGTAATTGTTGGGGCAGGCCCTGCTGGCCTAGCATGCGCCGTTACGGCAGCACAACGTGGGCACAAGGTCAGCCTGTTTGATGACCACGATTGCATTGGTGGCCAATTCAACATTGCACGACGCATTCCTGGTAAAGAAGAGTTTGCCGAAACCTTACGTTATTACCAGGTACAGCTAGACGAACTAGGCGTTAATATCCATTTAAACCAGCGTTTATCAAGCGCTGACTTGGCAGCACTAGCCGCTGACGAACTGGTCATAGCTACGGGCATCGCCCCACGCCAGCTAGACATCCCTGGCATTGAACACAGCAAAGTGCTGACTTATTTAGACGTAATGAACGGCGCCGAAGTTGGCAACAAGGTGGCTATTATTGGTGCTGGCGGAATTGGTT
>DPHB01000065.1:47613-48158 GCA_003521845.1 Oceanospirillaceae bacterium
TTATTGGTGCTGGCGGAATTGGTTTTGATATTGCCGAATACCTAAGCCACGGTGAACAAATACCCAGCCAAAACATTGACCAGTTTATGGCCCAATGGGGCATCGACATGACTCTACAAGCCCGTGGTGGCATTGCCAACATGACTCAACAAATTGAAGCCTCTGTACGCGAAATTCATTTGCTGCAACGCAAAGCCAGTAAAGTAGGTGCTGGCCTTGGCAAAACCACAGGCTGGATACACCGCTTAGGCTTGCAGCAAAAGCAGGTGCACATGCATGCTGCTTGCGAGTATGTGGGTATTGATGACCAAGGCTTACACATGAACGTTGCAGGCGAACCGCAAACACTAGATGTGGACAATGTTATTATTTGCGCAGGCCAAGAGCCATTGCGTGAGCTAGTACAAGCTGGCAACGCCAACTATCACCTGATCGGTGGTGCCGACAAGGCCTCTGAGCTGGATGCCAAGCGGGCTATTCGCCAAGGTACCAAGTTGGCAATGAGTCTATAAACGTACGACTAAATCGGGGTCAGAGTAACAATA
>DPHB01000041.1 GCA_003521845.1 Oceanospirillaceae bacterium
TCCTGACGCAGGTCAGGATCTCTGCAACTCCACTGGATACCGGCCTACGCCGGCATGACGTGAAGCCGGTAACCTACACCTGTAACGGTAGCAATAGCGCTGGCATGGGGGCCTAGTTTCTTACGTAGAGTACGCACCACGGCATCTACAACATTACTGCCGCCTTGGTATTGAGTGAGCCACACCTGCTGCAACAAATGTGCACGGCTCACCGTGCGTCCTGGCCGAGCTAATAAACACTGGGCTACACCAAACTCTAGCGGGGTGAGGTCTAATAGTTGGTCATCAACCAGCAATTGGCGACTCTCTGTTTGCAAGCTAAACCGTTGTTCAACACCTAGCTCACGCTGTGCTAAACCCGTGAGCCAACCATCAACTGAACCCGGGCCCATGTCGTTAGCCATGCAGTGATAGCCAGTGCCTTCGACTTCCACGTAGGTGTTGGCGGCTGCCTTAAACCCAAGCACCTGCATGACTTCTTGGTAAGCCTGTGGCTGTTTTATCACTAGGTATATTCTACGCATAGATGGCTTAAATGCCATGTACAGGCGTTTGCAATCTAACCAAAACGCGCCTTGGGCCGCAGAGGGCAACTCGCCTTCTTTGCGGCTTAACCATCGCCGTGTAATCAATACAGTTTGGCCTTGAGGCACGGGGTAAGCCTTGAGGTGTGCAAGTATGGATTGAATCACTGGGTCTTGAGTGTGAGCCACTTGGCTGGCCTCAAATACGCAGGCAAATCCTTGTAACTGCTTTTGATCTTGACGTACCACCCCAAAACCGCTTGGGCATAGGGCCCATAGATCTTGTATGATGGCCTTTGCTTGTGGCCCATCATGCTCATTGACCATGGCCATGATGTTGTCATAATCTTTGGGCAGGGCCGGCTCTACAGCCACAATCTGGCTGCCACACGGGAAAAAGGCTTCCCTGACGCGGGGATTTTCTACCAGATATAATAAGTCTGCAGTGTGGCGCCACAGATCATGGCTAGCGGCTTTGTCTAAATCTTTTTGCAACCACCACCAGCAGTTCTGTTGGTGCTGGCGATAGGCTTCTGGGTCACTGGCTTTGTAAGACCTAGCCACCAAACTGCGCACTAGGTCATGAATATGCAGGCCATCACTGGTACTAGTTACAAAGTCGAGTTGCTGTAGACCTTGGTATACGGCCTCTACATCGTCTTGCTTAAGCAATGCCCGCAGCAACGGCTTGGTTAATCTACGGGTAACACTACTGGCTTCCAAGGCTTTGCGTAATGCTGGCGTACCTACCTCGGCTAAAAATGCGTCTGTTAAATGAGCCAGTGCCCAATCCAAATTAGTATTTTGGGTTGTTGGTAACTGCAGCCGATGTTGGCTGCATGCCGCCAAATACAGCGCCAATGGATGGCCTTGTGCCATCTTTAGTAAAGGCATTAAGTTGTCTTGTTCTACCCCGTAATGTTGCAGTAATTGATGTGATTGATCAGTATCGAGTGGGCCTAACTCTAGGCTTTTAAACTGGCCGTAGCCATTGTCGTTGACGAGCCAATCGTCATGGGGCGGTTGCCGAGAGCACAGCAGTAAGGTGATCTGGCGGGGTAGTTGAGGTGTTAAAAATTGCCTGATCCACATGTCCAACAATTTGAGCGATTCATAATTATCCAGAGCGATGAGGGTCGGGGGTATGGTCAGTTGGGCTAACGAATCTAATGCTAATGGTTCGCCAATAGCGCGACTTAAAGCCTGTAAAAACCCCGCATCAGTCGGTTCTATATGGGCGCAGTCCAAATGTAAGATCGGCGCAGTTTGCCCCAATTGTTGCAATAGAGTGGTTTTGCCGATGCCCGAAATGCCATGAATATAAAGCACATGTGTGTGGCCGCTGGATAACAGTGGCTCAAGTAACTTTAATTCGGCTTTACGGGTAATTTGTCTAGTAAGCATAACTGAGTAACTACCTTTACTTGGTTAAATACGCTTGATTTATACTAACTAATTTCTATACGGTGGTGGCCATCCATGGGCAACATTCTCATGAGATTCTCATCCGTGTGCCTAGTGTCGCTTGCCAGAAATTGCTACCTTTTAGTGAGTTTAGTTGTTTTAACTAGAGATAAACAAGGGCTAAGTCAGCCCAAGGAGCTCGATATGCAGGTACTCATAATCAACTTTAACCTTGATGGTATCACCCGCAGTGACTATGAAGGAGTATGCAACGAATTAGCGCCAGCCTTTGCTGCAGTACCCGGTTTAATCTCAAAACACTGGTTAGCCGACGAAGCGAACAACACCTATGGCGGCATTTACTTGTTTCAAGACCAAGCAGCCCTAGATGGTTTTCTGGCGTCCGAGCTATTTGCTGGTGTGGGTGCCAACCCGGCTTTAATAAATGCCACGGCCAAACCCTTTAGCATTCTAGAAGGTCCCACTCGGGTTACCCGAGGAATTTAGTCACCCAAAATAAATAAGTTATAGGAGAGTAATATGTCAATTGTACGCATAACCACAGTCACTATGTGTTCTGCAGAAGCAGCGGATGCTTCAGTGGCGGGCTACGCCGCCAAAGCAGCCAATGAATTCCCTTCCGCAGAACAGCTAATAGGTGTTCGAGCAGACGGCAACAAAGCCATAGCGGTCTCCATTTATGAGAGCCAAGAGGCCATGGACAAAGCCGATGCAGCACGGGATAAACGCATGGCCAACCCCGATATTGTCTCAATGGAGTCGATCATCGGCAGGGTGACGCTTAATCATACTAATTAATACGCCACTCTTGATTGCTGGTGTAGTACAGAAACTGGACTAGATATTAATTGAGGGGGGGGTATTGTTAATAAAGGCCTGAGGAGCATACGGCTAGTTGGGCTTATATGTTGGTGGTCGAAAGGCTGAGCCAACGGTTTAACGAGGAGTGGAATCTCATGATTGATTGGAATATTAACGGCCAAGAAATGGCCAACTGTAATTGTAATTTTGGCTGCCCTTGCCAATTTGGCGTATTGCCAACAGGCGGAAGCTGTCAAGCGGTAGCCGTGTTTAACATCACCAAAGGTCACTACGGTGATGTATCATTAGATGGCCTGCAAGCGGCCGCGGTGTATTACTGGCCTAGCGCCATCCATGAAGGCGATGGACAATTTCAGTTGATTATTGGTGACACTGCAAGTGCCGAACAAAAGGCCGCGTTAGAAGCCATTATGACTGGTAAGGATACTGAAGAAATGGCCACCATGTGGTACGTATTTAATGCTACCAGTTCAACCCAACACCCTACGCTGAGTGCACCAATAGAACTAGATTGGGACATTGATAGCCGCGTAGGGCAAGCCAAAGTTGGGGAAATCTTCGATATTGCTGTAGCGCCTATTCCCAACATTGTGAGCGGCGAACCCCATCGAATATCCATTAAACTCACTGATAGCTTTGAATTTAGGCAGGCCGAGATGGCGTCTGGTACCTCCAATACTCACGGTGGTGTTATCGATCTATCGTTTGAGGCTACCCATGCCCACATTGCCAAGCTCAATTTAACGGGTCAAGGCGTAGTGTAGATGGCTAATGACCCACGCATGCAGGGCAAGCAATCAGCACTCAGTGTTATAGAGCGGCTATTGCGCCACGACCGAGTGATTGTGGCCGTAGCCGTTATGTCATTGGTTGCTGTTGCGGGCGCCTACACGGTGCTGGGCGTCGGTATGAACATGAGCGCCATAGACATGACGGCCATGGCCAATTCTATGGCTAAACCTATGGTGATGACCGCTCAGTGGCAACCCGTTAATTGGGTACTGCTGTTCTTGATGTGGTGGATTATGATGGTGGCGATGATGACCCCTAGCGCCGTGCCGTTACTCATGCTGTTTACGGCCGTTAAGCGCCAAGGGCAGGACGGCCACCGCGCCGTAGGCTACACGGGGTTTCTGCTGTTTGGGTACCTGTTGACGTGGGCCTTGTTTAGCGCTGTTGCAACCGTGTTGCAGTGGGGGCTACAAGAAGTGGGGGTGTTGAGCGGGCCCATGATGGTTATCAAGTCTCAAATTGTGGCTGGCGGTTTAATGGTGTTGGTAGGTATCTATCAATTCACTGCTATTAAAAACGCCTGCTTAACACGCTGCCGTGCTCCCGCGCAGTTCATCGCTCAACACCATAGCCCTGGCAGTACAGGCGCCCTCAAGCTGGGCATGCATCATGGTGTTTATTGCCTCGGTTGTTGTTGGGCGTTAATGGCGCTATTGTTTGTGGGTGGCGTGATGAACCTGTATTGGATTGCCGGTCTAACCCTATACGTATTGTTAGAAAAAGGTTTGCCCCAAGGCAAATATATTTCACGATTGGCCGGTGGCGGGCTTATTGTTGCGGGCGTATATTTGGTGGTTTTGGGTACCGCCTAAGCGCTCGGAATGGTTAGGTTAACAACATAAACGATAAGGGTTTATCGATGTCTTTGAAGCTTGTTTACTTTAACGTGCGCGCTTTGGCCGAAGCGCCTCAAATGCTCATGATGTGCAATGGTATTGACTATCAGTATGAAATGTCTTGGGATTACTTTGGGGACATCTGGGCGAACGCTAAACCCAAACTGGCGTTTAAACAGTTGCCTATGTTGGATGTGGATGGCCAGCACCAAATTTGCCAAAGTATTGCGATATTAAAGTTGCTTGAAAACATAGCAGGCATAAATATCAAAGACCCAATAGCCGCTGCCAAAGCGGATGCCATTTTACAAAGCGTCCAAGAACGACTTGCGCCAATCAACCCTACGGTAAACTTGGCGGTAGGCGATGACTTTGTTGCCAAAAAAGAAGCCATGCGCCCATCCCTATTGATTCGTTTTGAAGAACTACAAAACTGCCTGTTGGAAAATAGCTCAAAGTTCTACACGGATAATACGCCCAGAGCCGCGGAATTTGCTAG
Source organism: Oceanospirillaceae bacterium (assembly GCA_003521845.1). Taxonomy (GTDB): domain Bacteria; phylum Pseudomonadota; class Gammaproteobacteria; order Pseudomonadales; family Balneatricaceae; genus Njordibacter. Next base: position 4,899 of record DPHB01000041.1, read on the forward strand.
CTTTCACTATTTAGACTTGTCAAAGCTTCTGGACCCAACGCTAATTAAAGAGTTTCCACGCTTGGAAAAATTTGTCTCAGACATGACACATTTACCAAAAATGGCAGAATATTTGGAGAGTCGGCCGGAATTAATTGGTGTTGGCGAGGTACCTCAGATGGTGATAGATGGTATAGCCCGCCCCACTGGATCCCAGTAAACGTAACAATAATAGGCCCTATACCTTCGGCTGCGAAACCCATCTATCGGCTTGGCGAACCGAATAGACCCTGCTAAAGTGGAAGCATCTATGCATGATGACCTACTCATAAATAAAGCCGCTACTATAGAAAAATGTGTGGCTCGGGCACTAGAAGAATACAACTTCGAACCAAGCACCTTTGCCACTAATTTCACCCGCCAAGATGCCGCTATACTTAATATACTAAGGGCATGTGAAGCCGCATTAGATATGGGCCACCGCCTAATACGCCGCGAAAAATTAGGCGTGCCGCAAAGCGCCTGTTTCCAAACGAATAATCATCAAACTAGAATGTTTGTTTGAGCCAAACAAACTGTTCATCGCAACTGGTTCTCCAATTGAGGTAAATTGTTCGTTCAAATATTGGCGAACCAGCTACATTATGCAGTTTGCCGCTCTCAAGGTAGGGCGCCGCCATTGAAACTGGCAAATAGGCCGAGCCGCCATGATTGAGTATGTGATTCATGGCCCATTCTGGGTTGGAAAAGGTCATGCTTGCGCTGTCTTCGCCAGGCCAGGCTTGAGCATGATCTGCGCGAAACTTGGTCCCATAGTCAACCAGCACATAATGTGGATCCCATGTCACACGGTTGCGTGCTTGTGTGCTGACTTGAACAAGGCGCTGCCGGTGGAAAATGCGGCTCGCGATGCCCGCCCCTGAAAGGGGCTCAGGTAGCAGGGCTGCGTCACTAACACCGCTTAACAGCCAACCCTGCGCCTCATGTGCCCGTGCGGTCCAGACCTCAAAAGCAATGTCAGCGTAAGTTGAGCGTAATTCATCCAGCCATAGGTTGCCTAAGCCCTGCCAAAGGGATGGGTCAGCCACCATGCTGAATAGAGATTTTATGCCATGGGGCAAAGAAATCCGGGCCTTGGCGGTATCCCACATGTGTACCATCACCTCGGCTTGCTCCAGAAAAGCATAGCCTGCTTTGGTCATGGTTGCGCCCTTGCGAGATCGATTTAACAAGCGCGAACCCAAGGCGTCATCCAAGGCATCTAATCGCGCCGTAACCGCCGATTGGGTTATGTTTAACTCTATTGCCGCGCGGTTTAAGTGACCAATGCGTACCACCGTAAGAAAGGTTTTTATGGAGATAATATTCATCGCCCATTAATACAATATTTTTGATTTATAGTATAGATAAAATTCGCTTTATTAAATCAATATGGGCCATTAGTATCGACTGAAAATAATGAGGTGACTATGGATTTCAGTATACAACTGTCGGCAGACTACCCAGACGTATCCTATGGCGGGGATCGCGTTTATGCGGACATGCTGGAGCAAGCCGTGCTGGCCGATCAATTGGGGTATGATGCGGTTTCAATTACTGAGCATCATTTAATCAACTGCCTAATGATGCCAGCGCCATTACAATTTGCCGTCAAGATCGCAGCTATGACCAAGCAGGTGAAAATTCTAACTTCGGTTGTTGTTTTGCCCCTGCACGACATGCGCATCTTTGCTGGTGAAGTTGTAGTGGCCGACATTTTTACAGAGGGTCGGCTATACCTGGGCGTGGGGCGTGGGGCTTTTGCATATGAAATGGAACGTCTTGGTGTGCCGATGCAGGAAACGCAAGGGCGGTTCAACGAATCCCTTGATGTGTTGCAAGCGCTGTTGACCAGAGAAGAGGTGAGCTGGGATGGTACATACTATAAGTTTGACCCACTGACGGTGATGCCACGGCCCATCAAAGCGGGTGGACCACCTATGATGATGGCGGTAATGAACCCAGAAGGTATTTATCATTGTACCAAACGGGGTTTTCACATTCAGACCACACCACTGTCGGGCAACCATCAGCTGTTATTAGACCAGGTAAGCGCATTCAATCAAGCCAAGCATGAGATGGGGGAGGCTGGACGCGATCTGACCTTAACCCTGTCTCGAGTAGCACATGTGGCTAGATCTAAGGCCGAGAGGGAGCGCAAGGTTGCCGCCGCGCACCACTATTATGGCCGCTTTGACAATGTTTTTAACGGCCCGGGGCTGGTGGACAAGGGTAAGGTTCGTGAGATTGCTTGTAATACACCCATTGAAGAGCTGAGGGAAAGCCTTTTGATCTGCACGCCACAAGAGATGATCGACAAGTTGGGCCCTTATGCAGACCTAGGCATTGACCGTCTCATCTTGAATGTGAATTTTGGCCTAGAAAAACAAGAAACTTTGGATGCAATTCAGTGTTTTGCAGAAGAGGTTATGCCGCATTTTTCAGCCAAGTCTGTTGAGAGGCTAATATGACATACGCAATTGATTGTAATTATACGATGCAGGGCGAGGGCCCGGCTTTGTTCCTTATTCACGGCATTGGTGCGGCGCGCAACGCCTGGGCTAAAGCCTTACCGGCTCTGATAGCCCATTTTACTGTAATCACCTATGACCTGAGGGGGCATGGCAGCTCGCCAATGCCGTTAGATGACTTTGGCTTGGCAGAGTTAGTGGCCGATCTAGAAGCATTACGCTCACGCCTAGGCATTGAACAAGCTCATTTTGCAGGTCATTCATTGGGTGGCATGATTGGGCCGGCCTATGCAAAGCGCTACCCTGATCGAGTTTTATCGTTAGGCTTATTGTCCACTGCAGCATTTCGCACAGAAGAGGACAGCACCAAAGTTTGGGGTGTTGTACGTGCCATGGAAGACAAGGGCATTCCAAAAGTTCTACCCACGCTTGCGCAGCGCTGGTTCACAGATGCCTTTGCCAAAGCTAATCCCGAAGTTGTTGAAGCGCGGCTACAGCAGGTGATAGCCACAGATGCCAAGGTGTTTTTGCAGGTATTTGGTATTTACGCAGGTACCGAGATAGCTCCCTGGCTGCACGAGATCACTGCACCCTCGCTGATTCTTACGGGTGAAAATGATGGTGGCTGCAATCCCAGGTTGAATCGCTTGATCGACGCAGCATTGCCAAATTCAAAGCTGGTGATCTTGCCCGAATATAAACATTCTATTTTATTAGAAGCTGGAGACATTGTGGCGCAAGAGATAGTGCGCTTCATAACGCAAGCTACAGCTGAACGCTGATTAGGTTGCTCTAGGCATTGGCTAAACGGGGCAATGTTAGCTGGCGTGTCCATTATCAACCCCGCCTATAAAAATGGATTCGATCGGCTGTTTAAACAGCCGTGCCATTTTAAACGCTAACGGTAAGCTTGGGTCGAACTTGCCCTTTTCAATGGCAATAATGGTTTGCCGAGAGACATCCAGTTTGCTGGCCAAATCCTGCTGGGTCCAGCCGTGTTGACCACGCAACTGTTTAAGGTGATTGATCATGCTAAGCGAATCCTGCCTATAATTAAGCCGATTGCATAGGTTACTGCCAAGCCGCTCACGACTACGAAAGACTGTAAGGTGGGCACTAGTTCGGCATGTTCCAAAACTGCGTAGCCCGAGAAGCCGACTATAGACACACCCACGGCGAGGGCTAAGGCGTCATATTGGATCTTGCGCTCCATCTCGTCTAACGTAAGCAATAAATACTTGTAAGCCAAGGCGACCCTAATGCCCACGCCAAGCACAAATAGGCTAGCCGCAACAACTAGGTATGGGTTGGTTAACCAGCCACTTTCTATGAGAACGGAAGAGAAAATCATGCTCAAGGCCCAAACAACGGCCCACAAATCCACCCGATTGGCATTCTTAATATCTTTCTTTGGTAAACCTTTGACCAGTATGGCATCAATAATTCGGCCCATGGTATGTTCCTCGCAATGTAAAATACACTTTACTTTTGTGGACTATAGTAGTAACTGCAATAAATGTAAAGTGTTATTTACATTCGGCAGGTGTGGAGATAGGACGGCGGTCTGCCAGTTGTTGCGGTCTAATTGAGGTTGGCGTTTCCGCTAACATTAACGCAGAATAGGCGGGCAATCCTAACAATAGGAACAATAATGGAGAGTGGCTTGGGTAAACATATAGAACAATTGGATCAGGCTAGCATACGTAGCCTAATATTTAAGTCAAAGCTCATCCTTGGCGCAGCTGGCCTAGCGCTAGTTGTAAATGGCTACACAATGTTCGCAGGAGAATCACGCTGGTCGACGCTGTTGGTTGTGGTGATATTGCTTGGCCTTGTGGGCCAGCATGGTTTAAAACTAAGGGCGCTGTATGGACAGCTGTCTCGCACCATAGATTAGTATCTACAGCTTATTTGTTTAATGGCAAATTGCATGTTGATACTCACCCAGTTTATTAGACACTCCAATTGATTGCAGAGTAACCTAATGGGAGGCCCACGCTTGGCCTGGCCTGCAAAGACTGAGCTTAGCTGTTAAGTTCAGCACACCTTCTCAACCGCCAAACACCCCCTGCCCAGTCTTCCACATCGGTCCAGAATTCGGCTGCAACTCATCAGGCCATTGAGCCACGTCAGCGTCAGTATGAGCAATTCCCAAAGGGGGTGATGGTGCTGTTAGATTGCATCCAATTATAACCCAGCATTTGCACTGACTTTTGAC
>DPHB01000051.1:0-4413 GCA_003521845.1 Oceanospirillaceae bacterium
CTATCAAGACCTAAATCAGAAGTAGAAGAAGACGCCTTAATTTTGTTAAAGGTGGAATCATTAGAACTGAAAGTCAAAGAACGGCTAGTCAGGTCATAACCTACCGTCACATCAAGAGCGATTGGACTACTAGACGTGCTTTGCGCAGTATAATACGTGGCTGCGTCTATCTGCGCCTGCACTTGGCTGACAAGATCTTCACGCGAGTATGTGTTCGCGGGGATGACAATGTCAATATCAGGTGTTTGGTTGGCTCCATCGGCGTCCTTGTTGATGTCGTTACCATTCTTGTCCTGTAACTCCAATGTGATTGTCTGGTTAGCGCCCAATAGGTAACCTTGCTCATCACCAAATGCGGAGTTTAACTGGCGCGTCATTTCTGCTGCCAATTCCGTACCCGTGTAGTCAGCTTGAGGAATAGTAATACTCTGGAAAGCACTGCCATCGACGGAAACACTGACAAAATTGGAACCGTCAAAATTGCCGGTACCGGTACCAATGGTCACCTTGTTACTATCTGTCGAACCAAAATCATGGCCTACGTTAGCACGTGTCATAAAACCACCACTAAAAATGGCAGGCTCAGAAGGTACGTTCTGCTGCTGGTCATCGTTGTAATACAAAGGGTGCGCAGCGGAAGCGTTAAAGGTTGGGTCTACGCTAGCTGGATCAGTACTTACCTGACCAAACTTGTTCATGTACAAGGTTTCACTCTTGTCATTTTTGGCTGGGATCAAGGAAGGTTTCATTTCCTCGTCACCAATGTAGATTTTGGTATCCCATTTGTTAGTTGGATCATGTTCCGTCGCAGAACTGGTTTTAACATAGTAAACCGTCGCGATATGCGGGTTACCTAGGGAGTCATATACGGTAATAGATGTTGACTTGTTGAACGTGCCGGTATCATTTCGGTCAAATTCGTATGGGTTGTCTTGGTCATATTGCGTTTGCTGAGGAATAATCTCGGCATCCGCTGGCAAGTTTAGGCCCAATTCGATCTTGGATGAAGGTTGTGGCAAGCCTGCTGTGGACGGTAATTGCAGTGATTTGGCCGAAGTCAAACCGGTTGCAATTACGGAACCATCCTCGTTCACCGGGAAGGTTTGCAAGTACTGGCCTTTAGAGTCAACAACATATCGGTCGTTGTTAACGCTGAAGGAACCTGCCCTGGTATACACAGTTTGGTTGGAAGTCAGGTTGGGTTTCAAAGCAAAGAAACCCTGACCAGATATAGCCAAGTCCAAAGAGTTACTCGAAAACTCAATGTTACCCTGGCTAAACTGCTGCTTAACTTCTTTCAAAAGTACACCCTGACCAATGGCACTGGAAGCGTTTTCCAATGGCGATGTGGCAAAGATGTCACCAAATTCAGCACGGGACTTTTTAAAGCCCACGGTACCAACGTTGGCCACGTTGTTGGATGTGATACCCAACTGTGACTGAGCGGCGTTTAAGCCGGTAAGTGATGTATAGAATGACATATGTCCTTCCTCCGTTAATTTGCCGTCTATCGCGGCTTGTTTTTATATGTCTTGTTGCTACCTAACAACGAGATTCATATTCTTTGATAAGTGGGGTGCGACCTGAGGCCGATCCCCGGAAATACTCTATTGGCCTAGGCGCGCTACCTGGGCAAAGGTCACGTTACCCTGCCCCGATACGTTTAATGTCACTTCACCATTTTTAATCTGTACACTTTCTACGGTGCCGTAGACTTGGGTCGCCGGTACACTGTTTTTACCATCGCGTACGCTGGCAGCTTCGATGTAATAGTCACCACTAGGCGCTACTTCACCGTTGTCTTTAACACCATCCCAGAAGAATTCTTTGGTACCCGCCATCTGGGCTCCCATGGACAAGTTGGCCACCACTAGGCCAGACTCATCTTTAATATTGACTTGCAGGTCGTTGACAGCCGTGTCCAGATTTACGGCCCCACCAAGCTTGCCATCTTGTAAACTAGCCCAACTACCATCTACCAAAGCTTGCTTGCCGATCATGGCGGCTGAATTACTCATCTGTGTACCCTGAAAAGCGCTTACCATGCTTTCCATGGACGTTTGCATCTCGGTGATACCCGTTACGGTAGAGAACTGTGCCATTTGTCCCAAAAACTCTCCGTTTTCCATGGGCTTCATCGGGTCCTGATACTGCAATTGTGTCGTTAACAGTTTCAAAAAATCATCTTGACCAAGGGATGATGTCCGTTCTACCTCGGCCTGCTGGGTTTCTTGCAAGGTACGTAGCCCTGCGGGTATGGCATTGGTGGCTGAATCGATCATAATTTTACTCACTTATAGGCTGGCGCTTGCCTTATTTATCCGTTTTAACCTTTACCTAACTGCAACGTGGCCATCATCATTTTTTTGGTGGCATTCATGACCTCTACGTTGGTTTGATAAGACCGAGAGGCGTTGGTCATTTCCACCATTTCTTCAATGGAGTTAACATTAGATTGGTATACATAACCCTCTTCATCTGCCAATGGGTTTTGCGGTTCGTAACGACGAATATTAGGACGATCGGTTTGTGATACCCCTGTCACCTGCACACTAGCTTGGTAGTCTTTTTCGCTAAACTTTTCCAAAACGGTACGAAAGATTGGCTTTTTGGCCTTATAGGCTTGGTCTTCTGTAGACCCTACTACATCCATGTTGGCCAGGTTGGATGCCGTGGTGTTCATGCGTACCATCTGTGCGGTCATGGCAGAGCTGGAAATTTTCATTGCGCTTAACATAGTCATAATGCTGCTCCTAAATCCTGTTATTCGCCACGTAGTGCGGTCATAACGCCTTTAATTTTGCTATTTAGAAAACTGGAAGTTGCCTGATAACGCATGGCGTTTTCTGTAAACAGGCTGTTTTCCGTACCGACTTCTACCGTGTTGCCATCCAATGCTGCGCCGTGTGGCAAGCGGTATTTTATAGATTCTCCATCGGCTGAACTGCTAGCGACTGTAAAGTGTTGGCTGTGATTGGTGCGCATTGGCCCACTTTGTGTAGCTTCCATAATGCTCTTAAAATCTAAATCACGTGCCTTATAGTTAGGTGTGTCCACGTTAGCAATGTTGGATGCCAAAACCGTGGAGCGCTGTTCGCGTAGCTGAAATGCTTGTGCGTGTATGCCAAATGGGTTTTGTAAAATGCTCATAAGTGTTAGCCTATCCGTTAATTCACTTTATCTTGCAGCCGCATAACTGCCTGCTTCACAGCATAAAGTGCAACTCTTATGCCAACTTTTATTTTTTGTTATATATCAAAGAGTTAAAATGAATTATTGTTCAAAATACAGATTAAGCAGGGTGCAGCGGCAATGGCTTGCCGCCTCGCTATTTGGCCTCCTTGCCGCCCCATTTTTACTAATGACTAGTGGCAACGTCAGCGCTAACCAAACACTGCAAGACCATCAGCGTCTATATGCGCTGGTGAGTGAGTTTATTAAGCAAGAAACAGGACAAACAGCCCACATAAAACCACTCAACAGCCAGCAACGCATTAGCAAATGCTTGGTACCTATTGAAGTTGATTTCCCGTTTAATAATCACAAGACCGTACAAATTCAATGTGCCCGTAGCAGTAGCAGTAAAACGCCTAAGTGGAAATTTCATCTGCAAGTGGCTATTAGCCAAACACTGCAAACGTGGCGTACCAACAAGGCACTAAAAACGGGACACCTCATCACCGCGGCAGACGTCACCCTAGCCAGCTATAAGGGGCATAGTTTTGGCCAGCTGCTTACCGACAACACATCGCCTATCGGGCGCTTCACCAAACATCCCGTTAAAAAACAAGGCTGGTTGAGGGCATCAGACCTATCTAAAAATGTGCAGGTATGGCAAACCAAGGACCTTATAAAAGCAGGCACCCTGCTGTCGGGTGATATGCTCATACCGGCAACCGTGAATCAGCGTCAGGCCAGTGCCAATGTCATTACCGATTTGGCACAGATAGTAGGTAAAGTAAGCCGTTATAACCTGGCTGCAGGGCGAGCCATTACACAACAAGATGTGAGTGGCAGGCAACAGGTTTGGCTGGCCCAGCACAATCTACCAACAGGTCGTACTATCGTGGCTAACGATGTCTATCTAGACTGGCGCCTTGACTATCAATTAAGACAGCCAGGATTTAGTGACATTAGTAAAATCGTTGGCCAAGTTTCCAAGTCATATATCGCTAAAGGACGCATTATCACAGCACACCTGCTACGTACGCCCTACCTGGTCCATAAGGGCAGCGTTGTACGTTTAACCATCACCACGACAAATTTGACGATCAGCACGGATGCCAAGGCTTTGAGTAATGGCAACAAAGGTGACCGGGTAAAAGTGGAAGTGCTCGGCAGTGGTAAATCCAGGGAAGGCGTGGTGATAGCAAAAGGGGTGTTAAAACTGCTAGAATAGATCCAAATTTGATA
>DPHB01000051.1:4581-8110 GCA_003521845.1 Oceanospirillaceae bacterium
CCAAAGGCCTCATCTAGGGTCCCTTTTAGGGCATCGCGAAAAAAAGAGCTTTTTTTACAAAAAAATGCTAATTTAGTCTAAAGAATTCAAACCACGTGCCGATAAGTTAAACGTAGTTGAATCAGAAGGCGGGGTGAAAGATGAGTAGCATCAACAACCAAATACAGCAGGTCCCTAGTAACAGGGCTAATCAGTCCAGTGGACAAAAGAACGTACAGCAGAGCAATCAGGCTCAGCAGGCGACACCTGTAGCAAAAAGCGACCCAGTCGCAGAACAGACACGCACACTAGCGAGTAGCCGTGGTGACCAGGCCAAATTTACGCCGGAAGCACAGACTATGCTAAAAATGACGCAATCGGCCAAGGATGTCAGTGACATCAACCAAAAGAAGGTCGACCGAATTAAACAAGCCTTGGAAAATGGGGATTACCCTATTGACGCAGCACGGGTAGCCGAGAAGATGGTGAGCCTAGAGAAGCTGTTACAAGGGTAATGGCATCTACTGGTTGGTATGAGCACATTTGACCCCCAACAATTACAAACTGAATTTGCCCGTACTCTCTTGCAGGCGGCTAGTGATGCTCAGCAATTACTAGCCACGCTTACCGAAGAGCACCAATATCTAAAAGACAACAACCTAGAAGCCTTCCAAAACTTGCAAACACGCAAACAACACGATGTGCAAACCATCCAGTTGTTCGAAGCCTTGCGCGGACAATTCTGCGCGCGCATGGACATTGACCCTGAAACGCCAGACTTTTCACCTCACTTAATACCTGAAAGCCAAGCTGTTTGGCAACAACTTATTGCAGTTCTAAAACAGTGTGATGAGCTACACCGCACTAGTGATATCTATATGCGTCAGCGTTTAGAGAACATCAGCAAAGTACTTGAAGTCCTGCAGCTAAACAAACCTAACACCGCCACCAACTTATACAATAAACTGGGCAATAGCTTTACCGCTTCCCAGGGTCGCAGCCTGAGTAAAGCCTAATGGAGACAGCGTTTTTTCAAGACCCCACTAGCATGGCACTTATGGCCCTGATGGCCTTAACTGTATTGTCCTTGGGCGTGGCCCTAATGGGGCTGGTGTTTGAACGCCAGTCGGCCCAACAGGGTCAACAGCGCCACAACGATATCAATAATCGCCTGTTAGAAATGCAAGATGAATTTGCCAAACTTGAGAAACTGCAGTTTCTTGCCGCCCAGCGACAACAGCGCACAGAGCAAGTTTTACAAGATATGTACAGCATGCTTGAAGAGCATAGCCGCGCTTTGCACGGCTTAAAAGAGCAGCCAACTCATCTAGTCAACACTACTACTAACGACATACCTAGCCAAAGCAATTACGAACACGCCATTCGCATGGCCAAAGAAGGCATGTCAGGTGAGCAAATTCAGGAAATTTGTGGCTTGTCAGAAGGCGAAGTCAACTTGTTGTTGGATTTACACCAGTCTTAGACAGTCCTAGGGGACAGGCACTTCCCTGCGGGAAAAGCCAGTCCCCACCATACACAGGCACTTCCCTGCGGGGAAAGCCAGTCCCCGCTATACATCTTTACTCTTCTCATCTCCAGGCCGCATACCCTTTAGCCAACACGTGTACACCAACACTTCAGCCACCAAGGTATACAAGGACCTTGGGATGGTTTCATCTATCTCTAACAAACCCAACAAAGCCGCTAATTCTTCATCCTGCTTTATCGGCACTCCTGCCGCTTTAGCGGCATCAATTATTGCTTGCGCCAACTCATCTTTACCCGAAGCGATCACCTTAGGGGTTGGATTATCCCCATATTCAATGGCCACGGCTTGCAATGGCTTTTTCATACCTTGATATCCAAAATAGAAGTTTGCTCTAAAGTATCCACCATAGGATCACGAGGTAAAGGTGGCGCTAAAGGTCCCACACTTACCTGCTGTAGCAAAATTTTATGAGGCTGCAAAGCTTCCTGTAAGCGCTGTTGAGAAGCGCTCACTATGTCAGTCAACCAAGCGGCCGCACTAGCAAAATGCAATGTAGCTAGGCTAGCACCACCCGGTGTCGGACTCTCGCTCAATAGTAGATTAATGTTCAACTTGCCTAACTCTGGCCCTTCATGGTTAAGCTGCAAGGACCATTGACGCCTCTGCCGCTGCTGATCACTTTGTCTCAAGTTGGCCCAAAAGTAGCCATGCTCACCCCACGGCATCAACCATTGATAATTTAGCTGATTGTTAAGCACGGCGTCTAAGGCTTTAAGCTGTACCGAAGCAATTGCTTCTAACAGTGGCTTTAAGTGCGCCTGATTCTCATCGACAACCAGCATTTGCAGCAAAGCTTTTAGATCTGCAGCCGATGTAGCAGGCCCGATTATCGGTGCCGCCAAAGAACTTCTAACCCGCGCCTCACTAAACAAGCCACTTTGCATCAACAAGCGGCGTATATCTTCGGCTTTTGGCTGCACAGGTAACTGCCAAAACTGCTTCAATAGCGCTGCTAAACTATTTTGCTGATCGGGGCCAACCAAGGTTTGTGATAACCACTGTGAGAGTGGCTTTAAACTATCATGACGAAATAACAAGCTCCGTAGTAAGGAGCTCTGCTGTGCCAACGGGGATTGCGTCAAATGAGGCTCATTGAGCAACAGCAACTTAGGGGGCACCGAATCGGGGTTGATAACACGGAACAATAGACGCTCACCAACGGCAAACTGTCGACCAGACAAGGCGGCACTAAATATACTAGCATGGGTTTCTACTAACAAATTAGGTTTTGTCTGTACCACCTCGCCTTCAATAATCTGTCCTTTGATAAGGCTAATAGCAGGTAAAGTTGGCGTCCCAACTGGATTAACCCCACCAGTCCGAACAGGGATACTCGGTGCTAAAGGTTGCGGCCCTTTGTTGATCATATGACCTCCCTTTGCTAGCAAGTATTGCGCAGTTGAGCTTCTCTCACCATACCAAACATGGTTTGTTAGAGTATGGCTAGCAGCAAGGTAAAAGTATCTAACTTTGCTGCTTGAGCGAAGCTTTGCTACACTAGCCCACAATAGTCTTTAACTAATCTATCAATAGATAGTAACGCGAAGCACCTTGTTATGGAAATAAGCAGCCAATCATCGGCTTATATAAACCAACAGTCCGCTGCTCTCAAGCAGGAAGCTAGCGCGCAAGCACAAAATACCTTTCCAGAACCACCGCCTCCAGAGGCATCTGCGCCTCGGCAACCTTATCCCGACGAAAGTAGGCAGAAAGCCAATCTTGAATCTAGCCTTTGGCAGGCTGCACAACGTAGCGGTCAATCGCAAGGCATGGAGCAAGGTAAAGATAACTTAGACAAGTACACGGATATGCCAAGCAAGCGTGCTGTACAAGGCATTGCGGCTTACGAAGCTATACAGCAACCGGAGCAGAAAGTTAGCTTGGATGCGTTGATTTAAAAGCCCTATCTTGCCTCTAGGTGTCTGGATCACATGCTAAAAGCATGGGTACCTAACGCCTAACTCAAATCACATTACCTAGACATATCAGCCAAGCTTTAAG
>DPHB01000051.1:8346-9640 GCA_003521845.1 Oceanospirillaceae bacterium
GAGCCAGGCACTTTTGCTGCGCAAAAAATCCAGGCACCTAAAGCTACTATCACTCAGCCACATCCAGGATGATTTCTACGCGTCGGTTACGTGCCCTTTCGGCAGCGGTAGCATTATCATTAAGCGGATTACTGTCTGCCAAACCTTCTACCGTCAAACGTTCGGATTCGACACCCAAAATGGTTCTGAGGGTATCAGCAACCGCCGCCGCGCGCACAGATGATAAATCCCAATTACTATGGAAATCGCTTCCCGCGGCAATACCGCGGTTATCCGTATGACCTGAGACACGCACAGTACCTTGATTCTGACCGATCATCTCTTGCATGGCACGTATGGTCGGTATGGCACTTGGGTTTAACTTGGCATCGCCTGGGCCAAAGGTACCCTTTTCTGCCAAACGCACTATCACCTGAGTGCCATCACGTTCCACTTCGGCCAAACCTTGAGATACGGCTTGCGACATCACTACTGCCAAATCAGATGCGGCATCTGCCGCCTGTGCTTCAAGACGCTGCTGCTGCTCTTGGTCTTGCTGCTCTTGCTGTTGCTGTTGCTGTTTAGCAACATCAATGACCGTCACGTCGGCTACGGTTTCGTGACTAGCTTGCGCCACCTTAGAATAAAGTTCTAAGGTACCTTCGGTTACTTGCCCTAGCTGCTGGCTAGTTTGCTGCCCTTGCGTTTCAAGCGACTGCTGGCTGACCTGCTGACCTTGGGCTTCGCCTTGTTCTTGGCCTTGCGCTTGCTTGTCGGAAGACTCTGCCTGTTCACCATCGCGCATGCCTTGCTTAACGCCTTGTTGATTTTCAGAGCCATTTTCACCTTCACCAGATGTACCTGTACCCTTCAGTTCAATGACAACCTGCTGCTCGTCAGCATAAACTTCAACCTGACCCTTGGCAATTTCTTCTTGCAGGGTTTGTTTGACGTTTTCAACTTCGGCATTGACGTCATAGTCATGGCTCTTCTTCTTAGTTTGCAGCTCTACATTCTTTTGATCATGATCGGTAGTTTGCTGCTTAACCTGATCAATCACGCTCTGCTGTGCTTGCGTGGGACTAAACGACAAACTAATGATACTGGTACCCTTTGGTGGTTCCGGTACACTCACCACCTTCTGCACACCAAAAGCACTCTTCATGGTACCGGCGATTTGAATATACTTGAGCGTCTTCATTTCCGAGAAGGAAAGAATCAATACAAAGAAGGCCATCAACAAGGTGGCCATGTCGGCAAAGGTTGCCATCCACAAGGGTGCGCCCTTTTTACACGGAGCGCATTCAGGACAGGC
>DPHB01000051.1:9876-12294 GCA_003521845.1 Oceanospirillaceae bacterium
CTTCGCCTTCAACTACTGGATTTAGTTCGTCTTCTTCGGCCATCTGCTCTACTCCGGTCTTAGCAACTGCTTACGCAGATTACTTAACCACCACCCGCTTCAAGCTTGGCGCGTACTTTTGGTGACAAGTAGCTATACAGCATACCTTCCATTACTCGAGGGTTACCACCTTCGGAAATAAACAATAAGGCCTTTATAATTAGTTCGTTATTAATAGAATCAGCCTCGGCACGCTGATCCAACTTTTGCATGATAGGAAAGGCTACCATGTTAGCGATAACCGCGCCGTACAGTGTTGTCAACAAGGCCACAGCCATAGCCGGACCGATGGATTTAGGGTCACCCATGTTAGCCAGCATCTGCACTAGACCAACCAAGGTACCAATCATACCCATGGCAGGTGCAAAGTCCCCCCAGGATTCGAAAATAGAAGCCCCAGCCTTGGCACGGCGAATGGACATATCGGCCTCAATGCCCAAAGTTGATTTGATAGCAGCACCATCTTGGCCGTCTACCAGCATGCCCATGCCTTTATTGAGAAATCCATTACTGACTTCTTGGGATTCCAAGGCAATCATGCCATCCTTACGAGCGATGGTAGCAAGTTCCACAGCCTTTTCAATTAGCGCTTCTGGCTTATCTATCTTATCGGTAAAGGCTTTACCGGCCAGCCCGGCTGCACCGACAAAATCGCCAATTGAGGAGCGCATCAAAACCACGGTTAATGAGCCAAGTACCACAATGAAAATGGATGCCCCATTTACAAACATGCTCATGGGGCCACCCATCAAGATGCCCACTGCTACGATAGCAAAAGACCCAATAAAACCAACTATAGTGGCTAAATCCATCCACAACTCCTTGACCTAATACACCAGTAAATCTCACTACTGGGCAATTAACCTTTAATGCCCTATCGGCAGAAAACTGAAAAACTTAACCCTAGTCACTTAATCTGCTGTACTTATATTTTTTTACAGCAGCCAGATAGTCAAAAAGCATGCTACCATAAACCAACGACTCTAGGGCAGCTTGCATAGACGATTTAGTTATCTGAATAATTTGCCACCGCCCAAAACAACCAATAAATACAGCTATTAACTAGAGGTATGGACATGCGCAACAAGCTACTTAATCGATTACTTGCCAATACCAGCGCTCTAATCATTAGCAGCTTGCTAGCCACTTCTGCATCAGCCGTTGTGGATAAAGCGCCAGCCTGCCCGGACGTGTTTGCCAATACACCTCTTAGTTTGCAATATCATGATAATGGCAACGGTACCATTACTGATCAGGAAACTGGCTACACTTGGTTTCGCTGCAGTGCTGGTCAAGTTTGGTCCGATGGCAGATGCAAAGGCCGCGCGATTCTTCGTAACTTCGACGATGCCCAAGCTTGGGCAGCACAAGCCCAAGTGGCTAATTTAAGCAATTGGCGCATTCCTGAAATTGACGAGATGTCATCGATTATAGAAAAAGACTGCCGCTCTCCAGCTGTAGATATTAATGCCTTCCCTGGCATTGAGCCAGAAAGTTATTGGAGCAACAAAGACAACTTTTGGAGTAGCTCTATGGCTTGGTCTTTGTTCTTTTTTAAAGGTGATTATTACAGCCAGCAAGGCAAGGTATTTGAACTGCGCTTTATGCTAATTGAGGATAAGTAAGTCAACTTCACGCGTGCATTTAGGTGTCTGGCTTTTTCCTGAAGGGAAAGTGCCAGACTCCGTACGAGATATGTCTCGCTTACATTGCTGACAGGAGCCAGGCACTTTTGCTACGCAAAAAAGCCAGGCACCTACATAATTTATTGAGGCAGTAGCAACAAGACTACTTCTTCAACACCTTCTGCTTAAACCCACGACACGGGTGGCCATCGATGCGTAGGACATCGTGCATAGGCAAGTTTCTGGATTTCATATTAAACAAGCGACAGCCACGTGGGAATTTCTCATCCCAGGTGATATAAAAATGCTGACACTGCATACAGTTTGGCGGGTTATTGCCGATATTACTCATAGATCGATTTTCAAACATAGGAAATAGTGACATGCAGAATGTAGTGGATCATTGGCTAGCTTTCAACAGTTGGAGCACAGAACTTCCCGTTTACTTACAAGTTTTTCTGGGTATGTCGTTATTTTTTGCTAGCACTATTACCTTAGTCGCCAGTGTCTATTACCTCACTAAGGTGATGTTACGTTTGAGTGCGATGCCCCTGTTATCCCATATTGTGGGCCTATTAGGTTATTTATTAATGCTCATGGTGGGCTGGCTAGTTTACGTTGCAATGCCGTTGTTATTTGTTGTCCTTAGTGGCCAACAAGAAATAACACTGTCTTTAATGGCACAGGCCGTTACTCTGTACTTCATGGCGTTTATCATGCTTACCATCCTAGTGATGGACTTTATGGATAGCCG
>DPHB01000051.1:12590-14720 GCA_003521845.1 Oceanospirillaceae bacterium
TATTTGTCTTTGATTTGATAACCAAAGATATCCAGCTGTTCTGGTTGGCTGGGTTGGCTGGATTGGCTTGACTGAACTACCTCTGGGCCAGCCTGCTCAATCTCTTCTACTTTCTCCTCAGCCTCCGAATGCACTTCTGCTAGGTTAGCATTAGCGCGCGCTTGGGTAGGGGAAGGCTGGTGATGCTCAACAGTGACGGCCAAGCTCACGGTATGTGTATCTAGCGCATGTAACTCACCACTCTCATCAAGACTTTCTTCATGATGATCACTACGGGTTACTTGAGTGACCAGCGTATCGCCGTCTTCAACCACTGTACGTACCGCGGCTTCGGCCTCACGCTTGGCTACTGCTTCATCCATTTCGTCAAACAGCCTTGCCATTTCATCACGACGCTCTTCGCGACCTTGAGCATGTTTTTTGGGCTGCCAGTACTCTTGCCAAACTTTAACCAGCAATACCACTATAAAGGCCACAGCAATGAAATAGGCAAAGATGTCAGTAAACTGGATATTTTCCAACCAGGCAAGCTTGTCGGCATAGGCCATGAGGGCAACCACCAGCAAGGCAAAAATCACCACCACCCGCAAGGTACGACAAAAAGCGCAGGGGCGCTTACCATCTGGATTACTATCACTAGCACGGCGCGGCATCATTATCTCCATTGCATCGCTGTAAATAAAAAGCAGATCTAGGATCTGCTTTTTATTGTAACCAAATTTTCTTTAAAGAAAAATGCTTCGGTCATGGGGCAGGCACGCTACCCCGACTATGGAGCTTATCCACCACCAACAAAGTTAATCATTATACCTGCTGCTACGGCAGAACCTACCACACCCGCCACGTTCGGGCCCATGGCATGCATCAGCAAGAAGTTTTGCGAGTTAGACTCTAAGCCTAATTTATTGGATACACGTGCCGCCATTGGCACAGCCGATACACCAGCAGAACCAATGAGTGGGTTAATACCACCGCCAGTTAGTCGGTTCATCAACTTGGCCATTAATACGCCTGATGCCGTACCGATACCGAAAGCTACCATGCCTAGTACCAAAATACCTAGAGTTTCAGCATTAAGGAATTTTTCTGCAGACAACTTAGAGCCGACACCCAAACCTAAGAAGATAGTGACGATGTTGATCAAGGCATTTTGTACCGTGTCAGATAGACGGTCTACCACGCCACATTCCTTCATTAGGTTGCCGAAACAGAACATACCTAGCAATGGCGCTGCGTCAGGTAGCAGCATGGCCACCAAAATCAATATCAACAAAGGGAAGGCAATTTTCTCAGTCTTGCTCACGTGACGTAGCTGTACCATCTTAATCTGACGTTCAGATTCTGTGGTTAAAGCACGCATAATCGGTGGTTGAATCAACGGCACCAAAGCCATATAAGAATAAGAAGCGACAGCAATGGGGCCCAATAAATCGGGCGCGAGCACACTCGCCACATAGATCGACGTGGGCCCATCCGCACCACCAATGATACCGATAGCCGCCGCATCGGCGAGGCTAAAGTCCATTAATCCTAAGGACGTCAGGCCTACAGCACCCAACAAGGTCGCAAAGATACCAAACTGTGCTGCTGCTCCCAAGAACAGGGTTTTAGGGTTAGCCAGCAAAGGACCAAAGTCCGTCATGGCCCCCACGCCCATAAAGATGATCAGTGGGAACATACCCGTTTCGATACCCACCTGATAGATCATATACAGGGCACCGCCAGGGTCGGACAAGCCGGCGCCAGGAATATTTGCTAACAGGCCACCAAAGCCAATTGGCACCAGCAACAAAGGTTCAAAGTTTTTGCGAATAGCCAGATACAACAAGATCAGGCCCACCGCCATCATGACGGCTTGACCCAATTCTAGCTGGTAAATACCAGAACTATGCCAAATTTGTAATAACTTATCCATGAGGTCTCAATACCCTTATGCTAGAGTCAACAGGGTGTCGCCAACGCTAACAGCGTCGCCTTCTTTCACAGACACTTCACCGACAGTACCGGCGTTGGCAGCGCGCACTTCGGTTTCCATCTTCATGGCTTCCAAAATGAGCAATACATCACCTTCTTGCACAGTTTGGCCGGGCGCCACATGTACTTTCCAGATATTACCAGCCAACGGTGCGT
>DPHB01000051.1:14871-15173 GCA_003521845.1 Oceanospirillaceae bacterium
CACCAGCCAACGGTGCCGCTACCGGCTCACCACCAACAGGGGCCGCGGCAAGGGGTGCAGCAGATACCGCACCAGCAACTGGCGCCAGGCCAACGGCACTGATATCACCACCTTCGGCAACTTCAACCACGTAGCTTTGGCCATTCACATTAATGGTGTAAACAGCGGCGTCGCCGCCAGCAACCGCAGGTGCTGCTACAGGGGCCACTTCCTCACCGGTTGGTACCGGTTCAAAGGCGTCTGGATTATTACGATTTTCTAGGAACTTCAAGCCCACTTGTGGGAACAAGGCATAGGTAAGC
>DPHB01000013.1:0-629 GCA_003521845.1 Oceanospirillaceae bacterium
TGTTTGCACAAACCGCTTTATTGTACAAGAAGGCGTCTACGATACCTTTGTTGCTAAGCTAGCTGAAGCCACTGCGCAATTGAAGGTAGGCAACGGTCTAGACGAAGGCGTACAACAAGGCCCAATGATCAACCCAGCTGCTGTCGACAAGGTGAAAGAGCACATTGCTGACGCCCTAGCAAACGGTGGCGAATTAATTTACGGTGGTGACAGCCACGAACTAGGCGGTAGCTTCTTTACCCCTACTATCATCGGTAACGCCAACACCAATATGAAGGTAGCCACAGAAGAGACCTTTGGTCCTTTGGCACCGGTATTTAAGTTCAAAACCGAAGAAGAAGCTATTCACATGGCTAACGACACCGAATTCGGTTTAGCGGCTTACTTCTACACCCGTGACATTGGCCGCGTATGGCGTGTCGGTGAAGGCCTAGAATACGGCATCGTGGGCATTAACGAAGGTATTATTTCTACGGAAGTGGCACCCTTTGGTGGTGTAAAAGAGTCCGGTATGGGTCGTGAGGGTTCTCACTACGGTATCGAAGATTTCTTGGAAATCAAATACATGCTGATGGGTGGTTTGTAATACAAGCCACTAAGGTGTCAGGCGTCTATGCCGCAGGTATAGG
>DPHB01000013.1:854-17103 GCA_003521845.1 Oceanospirillaceae bacterium
GGCACCTATCTCATTAATGTAGCACCGCACCTTTAATATAATCGGTAAATTCTCCCATTACCGGCTTCACTTGCAAATCCCATTCTGCAGCAGCGGCTGCTTCCAGTAGCATTTGTACTAGATTGTTAACCAACTCATCAGATAGATTAATTTCAACCTGTACACCACCCACCTGTTCTTGACTAAGCACTAACAACAAGTGCCCGGTATCTTGTTCACGACAGGCAATACGTGTGACTAGGGTAGGTTCTTCACCTAATGGCAAACTGGTTTCCTCGGTGCCCAAATACTCATCATTAAACACAGATCCGGATGGCTCACCCTCACCGGCAAGCTGACTAGCACGATGAGCATTACTAGAGCCAGAATCAGAACTGAGCCCAGAATTTGAGGCTTCACCCCAGCTTGCCACTAGTGGTTGACCGTGGGTACCAGCCTGCTCTTGCAACACTGGCAATAATAAACGCACATAGCGCCGCGTCAGCCAAATACGAACTTCGGAATCATCGGTGCTCAAGACACGCAGTTGCAAACGATCTTCGGTAGCATCAAATTGAATATTAAATTGAGCTATAGCATTGGTCATTATTCAACTGTCCCAGTTAACCCATTATTTGCACCACACTTTCGTGTGGGTCGCGGCTCTTTTGTTCATTATCTAGGGCTTGTAGATAAGCTTGCCAGTGTGCATCCAAGTTCACACAAAGGTCATGTAGATAATCCCACGTGTAAATGCCGCTATCATGGCCATCATTATAGACCAGCTTTACAGCATAATGCCCAACCGCTTCAAGCCCGGTGAGTTTGACGTATTTCTTGCCCACTTGTAACTGCGCTTGATCTGGCGAATGGCCGCGTACTTCCGCACTCGGTGACATCACACGCAGGTATTCCGCACTTAAGGAAAAAGCCTGCTCGGCATAATTCAGATGCAACATATTTTCAGATTTACTGAGTTTTATAGCAGTCGGTGTCATGGGTCTTCATCCCTTGAATGTATAAGTAAAAGTGCAGGTAGGTATAATGTTCTAGCGCTTACGGCGCATCATATCACGTAAGAAGAAGCGATTGGGTTCCAGTGCCGCTGCCACATGACAACTCACTGGCAACACCTCGCCGGCTATCTGGGCGGCCAGCAATTCAGCACATAAAGGCGCCGTTATGAGCCCTTTGGAACCATGCCCGGCATTGATATACAAACCGGGTAGCCAAGGCATATCTTGCTTAAAACGATAGTTTTTGTCCTTGCGCAAATGGGCAAAGCTGTGCAGCATCTGTTGGCTATCGGCCAATTGGCCAAGCATCGGCAGGTAATCGGGGGTAGTAGCTCTAAAGCCCACACGACCACCGCAAATGTCCGCCTCACTGACTTTGCTGCCGGGTAATAACTGTCGTAAACGCTGCAGGTTGTCTAGATGATCTTGTTGCCGTAGCTGCGTATCCTCACTAGCTAGGTTATAGCTCGCACCTACCGCCATGGTGCCGTCTTGAGCCGGCGTAACATAACCGTCACCACAAACCACCTTGGCAGGTGCAAAGGTGTCCTTAACGTAGCTAACCTGACCGCGTATGGGCTTCAAGGGCAAACCAAACCCAGCAACATAATGGCTAGCATCACTGGCATTGCATAGAACCACAGCATCAAATACATAACTACCAGCATAATCGCCTGCTAAGGCAAGTTGCCATTGCTGCTGATGCGCCTGTAAAGCCACTAAGCGGGTTTGTAACCAAGGCGGTTTCTGCAGCTGGCTGACAATGCTACGACACCAGGCCGGCGGGTTAACCCAACCCGCTTCAGCATAATTCAAACCACCAGCAGTCACAGCTTGTTGGGTAAAGCCTGAGGCCTGCTCTGGTGATACCAATGATAACCATTGGGCAGGAAACTCTCTATTGATCAGGCGCTGCATTTGCTTTAACTCAGTGTCATCTTGTGCCAACTGCAAGAGACCTGTGGCCTGCCAATAGTCTGCACTTAAACTGTTTCCAAGCTTGCGCATACTATGTTGTAGGCCTTGTTGATGCAGCTGCCCCGAGACAATGGCACTGTCAGGTAGTTTGGCATACAACATACCTTGTTTGTTACCCGATGCCCCTTGTGCCACGGCATCAGCACGTTCAATTAGCTGCACCTGATAACCCCGTTGTTGCAAAGCCAAGGCCGTACTACAACCACTAATACCTGCACCGATAACGGCCACCTTTGCACCCGGTGCCAACGGCGGCGCTGAGCGTTGCCAGGGTGGTGTATAAGTTGCTTTAGATGGCTGCCTATTGGCATTTTTTGCTGGGGCAATCGGCGCATCCCTTAACACCCCACTAAGCTGGTGTCTTTTTTTGTCAAAGCCTGATGCGGTAACCACTGCAAACCCGGCTACGGTCAATGGGTCCCGTGCAGACTTGGCCGCACTATAGCTAGCCAAGGTTGTGTGCCGATGGCTTAGGCTAGCCAACATTTGCATAACGGCAGGCTGCCACATAGCGGGGTTTTGAGCCGGCTTAAAGCCATCCAGATAAATAGCATCCACCCTACCCTGTACTTGAGGCAAGGCTTCCTCTACCGGCGCCAATATCAGGTTTAGCGTTACCTCACCAAAGTGCAGTTGATGGAAGCCCTTTATGGGCAACGGGTATTGTGCTTGCAGTTGTTTTGCTAAATCACGCAACTGTGGCCATTGTTGCCACCTTTGTAGATCTGCCAAGGTCATGGGATAGGCTTCAATACTGGTATAGACCAAACGCGCAGGCGTGGTTTGCGTTTGGCGCTGCTGCAACCAAAGTTGCCAGGTGAGTAAGAAGTTAAGAGCACCACCAAAACCCAGTTCTAGTAGGCTAAAGTGCGCATTGGCTGGTAGGTCTAAGAACCTTTGAGCCAACTTATTAGGGGCAAGAAATACATGGTTTTTTTCGGCAACGGCATCGTACGTGGAGCCGTAAACATCGTCAAAGTCCACTGCCATAGGGTTGCCGTCGCACCAACTAAGGTTGGCACAAGGCAATAACTGAGGGTCGCTAAAGAGGGTTTGTTTGGGCATTGTATTAATGCTAAGCGGTATTGATAGAACACTTAATCCAAATAATAAGCTTTGTAGATGCGTATCGGCTGTACTGGCCAATCGCGCTTCATGCCATTATTGCGGGTCTTCACTTTGGCGATCTCGTCGACCACCTGCATACCTTCAACGACACGGCCAAACACCGCATAACCATCATTGCCATTACTGCGATCTAAAAATGGATTGTCGGCATGGTTAATAAAAAACTGCGCCGTTGCACTATGTGGGTTGCTAGTACGGGCCATGGCAATAGTGCCACGCTCATTACTTAGGCCATTACCGGCTTCATTGATAATAGGTGCTTTGGTTGGCTTGCGGTCGCCATCTACATCAAAGCCACCACCTTGAATCATAAAACCAGGAATCACCCGATGAAAAAGGGTTTCGGTATAAAAACGCGTGCGCACATATTTGATGAAATTTGCGACACTCTTAGGTGCCTTATCAGGGTATAGTTCCAGAATAATGGACCCATCTGACGTGATCAACTCCACTCGTTCAGTTTTAGCAAATACACCGCTACTCAACAGCAACGAAAATAATACAGCTAAGATACGCATGCACAAATCCCTATATCAATTAGTTTTTATTCGGCTGCAGGAAACACCTGCTTAAAAGGCTTGACGATAACCCCTTCGTATACGCCAGCCGCCATGTATGGGTCATCGTTTGCCCAAGCAAGAGCAGCATCCATATCGGCAAAATCGGCGACCACTAGACTACCAGTAAAGCCGTCGGCATCCGGGTTTGGATTAGGGCCTGCTAGTACCAAACGGCCAGCATCATTCAATGCCGTAAGGCGCGCTAAATGATCTGGGCGAGCCGCCAGGCGCTTTTCTAAACTGTTTTCCACATCCTGACAATAAAAAGCAAATAACATATTAATCTTCCTCTTTGTTGGCCGTATCGGAGTTGGCAGTATCTGGCTGCTGAGCCATATGCTTGGCCATGTAAAAACCTTGCGCCACAATAAACACAAGGGTTAGGCCGAGCATGCCAAAGAGTTTAAAATCCACCCAAGCGTCTTCGCTGAAGTTGAAAGCGACATACAGGTTTAGTGCGCCCATAAAAGCAAAAAACGCCACCCAGGCAAGGTTGAGGCCACGCCATGCATTATGAGGCAACTGCACACCTTGCTCCATAATTCTTTGTACCACTGGTTTTTTGCCAATAAATTGGCTAGCAAAGAAGACCACTGCAAACAACCAGTTTACTACGGTCGGCTTCCATTTGATGAAGGCGCCATCTTTGAGTAACACGGTCATGCCACCAAAAAACACCACCATAATTAATGTTGCCAACTGCATTTTTTCGATTTTACCTGTAGACCACTTGGTATAGGCCATCTGTAAAATAGTTGCTGGAATAAGTACCGCCGTGGCAAGAATCAAATCGCCTGTCATTTTGTAAACGATAAAGAAGATAACAATGGGGAAAAAATCAATAAGTAGTTTCATAATCTAGTCAGTAAAGTTTCGGATAGTGTTACCAATTGGTAGGTCGCATTGACGCCACGTACACAAAACCAATCAGTCAAAGGCTGGCATTGTAGCATGAGATTCTGCTAATTTGTGCCTATCACTACCAACTTAAATGCCTTTACAGTTTCTTTAAGGCAACTAAGCGATTACTAACATTAACAACCACAAGGACACCCCATATGATTAGCCTAGAGCAACTTAAAAAAGACTACGTAGATGTCATCCCCGTAGTGGTCAAGTGGGGCGAGATGGATGCCTTTCAACACGTCAACAACACTGTTTACATCCGCTATATAGAAGATGGGCGTTTGGGCATATTTGAACGTTTAGGCATGGCAGAAGATTTGCGGGCCACCAACAA
Source organism: Oceanospirillaceae bacterium (assembly GCA_003521845.1). Classification (GTDB taxonomy): domain Bacteria; phylum Pseudomonadota; class Gammaproteobacteria; order Pseudomonadales; family Balneatricaceae; genus Njordibacter. The sequence continues at coordinate 5,756 of DPHB01000013.1, forward strand.
AGGCCCTATTTTTGCATCGATTACCTGTGACTACCTAGCCCCCGTCACCTACCCTGATACAGTTTGGGTGGCCTCCAACATCCAACAAACCAGCGACAAAAAAATCACCTTAGAGCAGGTTATCTATAGCGAAAAACTAGGTAAACTAGCGGCCAAAGCTACTAGCCTATGTATCTACTATGACTACCAAGCCTTGCGTAGCTGTGAGATAACCAAGAATATCAGCCAAGCCCTAGATGAGTTAAATAGCTAACATGAGCATCAAACTGCACAACTACAATATCGTACGCGTGAAAGACGGTAACCAGATCATCAACTGCACCGTAGTAAAAATGTATCGTGATTTTGCTCAGATAAAACTTGAGGGAAAGTTATTTCGGGTGCCTTATCATCTGATGGATAAGGTGGTAGGGCATGAGTTGCTGATGCCGGATCAGTAGGGACTGGCTTTTCCTGTAGGGACTGGCTTTTCCCGTAGGGACTGGCTTTTCCCGTAGGGACTGGCTTTTCCCGTAGGGAAGTGCCTGTCCCGTTTTCATTTAACAAAAGGGACAGGCACCTTTTGTCTGCTTCGCAGCCAAAGAAGAGCCAGCCCCTGAATATCAAGCTTCTTCGTCAATAAACCGTGGGTTTGCCTGCACATAGTCAAAGGCACGGTAGAAGAACACCAGCCCCCATACAGCCAAACAGCTGCCGACTATACTAAGTACGGCGTTACTTAAAACGCCAGCACTGGTATCCACACCTTCCAGCATAAACATGCTAGGTACAATGCTGACAAGAGTGGTCACTACAAGCCCAAAGAACAAATCCCAGCCATAGCCGCGGCTATACTTCCAACTTTGCTTGAGACTAGCCAATGCACCCGCGCCCTGCACCACCATAAAGGTGGGTGCCAGCGACAAGCGTACCAAAACCCAAATACCCGGTACGATGAGCAACAACATGCCCGCTGCAACGGCAAAACCCATCATCAATTCCATTAAAATAAATGGCAACATCATGACTAGGGCACGACTACTACGCTGCACAAAACTAGGATTATCTTTGTTCAAGATACCCTGCACCAGCAGAATCAAACTAATCTGTAAAAAGGACTCCAGTAGCAACAGCGAGATAATAGACCAACCAAACATATCGGGGATACCCGACATATCAGCACCAATGCTATACCAATCCGTTTGCACCATCACCCACTCACGTACGGCGGCAACAGGCACAACCAAGGCAATAATGGCCCACCAATAAGTACGACAAAAACTAAAGCTGTCGCGCAACCATTCAGACATAACTACTTCCTTACTATTGTTACTGCTTCAAGCGGTAGCCGGTTTTGAAGATATAACCCACCAACGCCAAACAAATACCCATAAATACCATTACCATAAACAGACTCAAGCCAACGCCCACGTCTGAAATTTCGTAAAAGCTCCAACGAAAACCACTGATCAAGTACACCACAGGGTTGAACATGGTGACCGTTTGCCATGCCTCAGGCAACATATCAATACTGTAAAAAGCCCCACCTAAAAACACCAAAGGCGTGACTATTAATAATGGGATCAATTGTAGCTTTTCAAAGCCATCGGCCCAAATTCCTATCAAAAATCCAAATAAACTAAAGGTGATACAGGTCAACAACAAGAAGGTGAGCATCCACCAAGGGTGGGCGATTTGCAAGGGTACAAAAAAACCTGCCGTGATAAGTATAATAATACCAATTATCAAAGATTTACTGGCCGCTGCCCCAACATAGCCCAAGGTGGCTTCCCAAAATGAAATAGGCGCCGACAAGATTTCATAGATGGTGCCAGAAAACTTAGGAAAGTAAATACCAAAGGAGCCGTTAGACAGGCTTTGCGTCATGATAGACAGCATGACCAGACCGGGCACGATAAAGGCGCCATACTCAACGCCATCAACTTCTTGAATGCGTGAACCAATCGCCCCACCAAACACTACAAAATACAGGCTGGTCGAAATAACCGGTGACACCACGCTCTGCGTAATAGTACGCCGAGTACGCGCCATTTCAAACTTATAGATGGCCCAGATTGCGCGCCAATTCATGAGGCCTCCTGCAATAATTCAATAAAGATTTCTTCCAGTGAAGATTGGGATGTATGAATATCGGCGACTTCCAAGCCAGCTTCATAAATCGCCGCCAGCATAGCGCTGACCTCCACCTTGTCGTCGTTACCTTGATATTTCAACAACAACTGAGCACCGTCTTTTTGCAAATTGAAACCTAGGCTAGTTAAGCTTTCTGGTAACGTCAGCAAAGGTGTTTTCAAATCCACCTGTAGCTGCTTTTGCCCCATACTGGCCATCAGGCTCGTCTTATCCTCAACGAGCAACAGCTTACCATCACTGATGATACCGACACGGTCAGCAATGGCTTCGGCTTCTTCAATATAGTGGGTAGTAAGCACCACGGTCACACCCTGCTCGCGCATTTCGGCAACCAAGCGCCACATATCCTTGCGCAGTTCTACATCAACACCCGCTGTAGGCTCGTCTAAGAACAACACCTTGGGTTCGTGCACTAGGGCCTTACCAATCAACAAGCGGCGTTTCATGCCTCCTGATAGGCTCATAATGCGCTGATCTTTCTTATCCCATAAGGACAAGTCTTTCAGCACCTTCTCTACCAACGCCGGATTCTTCGGCAAGCCAAACAACTCACGGCTAAAGCACATGTTATCCCACGGTGTTTCAAACGCATCCGTGGTCAATTCTTGTGGCACTAAACCAATCAAACTACGGGCTTGACGAAACTGAGTGACATTATCAAAACCACCTACCAACACCTTACCGCTAGTCGCCGTAACAATACCGCAGATAATAGAAATCAGTGTGGTTTTACCAGCCCCGTTAGGGCCTAAAAGGGCCAAAATTTCGCCCTTAGCAACGTCTAGATTAACGTCACTCAAAGCCGCCTTACCACCGGCATAGGTCTTGGTAAGCTGCTGCACAGAAAGCATGGGTTGCATAGAAAAACGCCGACAAAAATAAAAGAAGAAGAATAACAGGGAACGCCTATTAGTACGAGCTAATAAGTATGTGGGGACAGGCACTTTTTGCCGGCCAGCCGACAAACAAGAGCCAGCCCCCTACACATTTGACTAGGCACAAAAAAGCCGAGCTAAGCCCGGCTTTCTAAATATGCTCAACTGGTGGCATTTTTAGAATTTGTAGCGCAGTAGCTACAAAACTAAAAATTACATCATGCCGCCCATGCCGCCCATACCACCACCCATGCCGCCCATATCAGGCATGCCAGCACCGCCTTCTGGGGCAGGTTCGTCAGCAACCATGGCTTCTGTGGTGATCATCAAACCAGCTACGGAAGCAGCGGCTTGTAGTGCAGAACGCGTTACCTTGGCTGGGTCAAGAATACCCATTTCCAACATGTCGCCGTATACACCAGAACCAGCGTTGTAACCGAAGTTACCTGAGCCAGCCTTAACCTTGTCGACAACAACAGAGGCTTCATCGCCTGCGTTGCTAGTGATTTGACGCATTGGCGCTTCCATGGCACGTAGGGCCAACTTGATACCAACGGTCTGGTCAGGGTTGTCACCTTCCAAGCCAGATACGCTTTGTAAAGCACGTACTAGAGCAACACCGCCGCCAGGTACTACGCCTTCTTCTACGGCAGCACGTGTGGAGTGAAGTGCGTCTTCAACGCGGGCCTTCTTCTCTTTCATTTCTACTTCAGAAGCAGCGCCAACCTTAATTACAGCAACACCGCCAGCCAACTTGGCTACGCGCTCTTGCAACTTCTCACGGTCGTAGTCAGAAGAAGTATCAGCGATTTGTGCGCGGATAGCACCAACGCGAGCTTCGATGTTAGCAGGTGCGCCAACGCCGTCAATGATGACGGTGTTTTCTTTGCTCATCTGTACGCGCTTGGCTTGGCCTAGCATTTCGATAGTCGTGGTTTCTAAAGATAGACCTACTTCTTCAGAGATAACAGTACCGCCAGTCAGGATAGCGATGTCTTCTAGCATTGCCTTACGACGGTCGCCAAAACCAGGTGCCTTAACAGCACAAACTTTCACGATACCGCGCATGTTGTTAACAACCAAAGTAGCTAGGGCTTCGCCTTCTACGTCTTCAGCAATAATCAACAAAGGACGGCTAGACTTGGCAACAGCTTCCAAAGTTGGTAGCAAGTCACGGATGTTAGAGATCTTCTTGTCTACCAATAGTAGGAATGGGCTTTCCAACTCGGCAGTCATGTTGTCTTGGTTGGTTACGAAGTAAGGAGATAGGTAACCACGGTCAAACTGCATGCCTTCTACAACATCAAGTTCGTCCTGCAAAGAAGTACCTTCTTCAACAGTGATAACACCTTCTTTGCCTACTTTTTCCATGGCTTCAGCAATGATGCCACCAACGGTTGCGTCGGAGTTAGCAGAAATAGTACCTACTTGAGCGATAGCATTAGTATCAGCACAAGGTGTAGCCATGTTAACGATTTCTTCCACAACAGCAGCAGACGCTTTGTCGATGCCGCGCTTAAGATCCATTGGGTTCATGCCAGCTGCAACAGCTTTTAGGCCTTCGTTAACAATGGCTTGAGCCAACACGGTAGCTGTAGTGGTACCGTCACCAGCAACATCATTGGCTTGGGAAGCAACTTCCTTCACCATCTGCGCGCCCATGTTTTCAAAACGGTCAGCAAGTTCGATTTCTTTAGCAACGGATACACCGTCTTTAGTCACTGTTGGAGCGCCGAAAGACTTTTCCAATACTACGTTACGACCCTTAGGGCCCAAAGTAGTCTTAACAGCGTCAGCCAATACGTTTACACCGCGAGCCATACGGCTACGAGCGGAATCACCAAATAATACTTCTTTAGCAGTCATTTCTATGTCCTGTAAAAATTGCTTGAGGCTGGCTCACTTAACTGGGCCAACCTGGAGTTAAATTCTGAAATTAAGACTCTACTACGCCGTAGATTTCGCCTTCGCTCATGATCAACAACTCTTCGCCGTTCATCTTAACGGTGTTGTTACCAGCGTATTGACCAAATAGAACAACATCACCAGCTTGAACGCTCATGGCTTGTAGTTCGCCGTTGCTAGTTACACGGCCTGGGCCGACAGCAATAACTTCACCTTGGTTTGGCTTTTCAGCAGCACTACCTGGCAGTACGATACCACCGGCACTAGTTGCTTCTTCTTCCTGGCGACGAATAACAACGCGATCGTGTAAAGGACGGATGCTCATTTCGCTTATACTCCTAAATGTTTGCTTGGCTTCAATGATTTTGAAGCGGGTTTTGTTATGGCATTCACAATGGTGTCTAACAACATAAACATTGTGTCTGTTTTGCTAGATATGGGGTGTATTTGCCTTTTCAATGGTAGGCATAGAAAAAAAGCGGTTTTTTTCCATAATAACGACCAAAGTCGAAGGAAACAGATGCCAATACCGGAACTACTTAATCATTCATTATAAACTGGCACTTTGAGGTCTGAGGGCCAGCCCCACAAACGAAAGATAGACTGGCACTTTGGGGTCTGACCCCAAAGTGCCAGTCTATCTTTACAAAGGCGATCGTCTCTGCTGGCCTATACGAAGGGTTTATTCCAATTTAACTACGTAAGGGGACAGTCTAGTATCACTTTTGATTAATTGATCTTATCGCGCTCTGGAGTGTCTTCGCGGCTTTCGTATTCACCTTCGATGATGGTGGAGTCTTGTTTGGAACCGGCACCAAATGGACCTGCGCCAGGGCCAAAAGAGCCACTACCGAATGAACCTTGGCTAAATTTACTAGCTCCCATTACGGCTACTCGGCCTTTAAGGGCTTTGGCCATCCAGCTACGGGTAAAGGGCAACAGGCACATAAAGCCGAAGGCATCCGTGATAAAGCCTGGGGTAAGTAACAAAGCACCGCCGATAGCGAGGAATATGCCCTCTACCATTTCTTGCGCAGGCAATTGGCCTGACTGCATGCGCATGTTAGCTCGACTTAAAGTCGCCATGCCTTGGGCACGTAGCATGTTGATGCCAATAAAAGCTGTCAGCATCACCAAACCAATGGTCCACCAAACACCAATTAATTGGCCAACTTGAATCAATACTGTAATTTCAATAATAGGTACAGCAATGAAAAGTAAAAATAAGAAACGCATGATTATTTCAATCCTCTTGTTACATAGCCTAATATATGGGGACAATGTAAAACATTGAAACGGCCCACTACAAGCAAAAACGGTAAAAATAGGTAAAGACAGTTATGTCCGCTGACAACAACACAAGTGAACCTATAGACCCCAGAGAGCTGGCAAGGTTGCAACTTTATCAGGTAATTGCTTCCATACCGGTCGGCAAGGTAGCAAGCTACGGCCAGTTAGCTAACCTAGCCGGGCAAACAGGTGCCGCACGTTGGGTGGGTTACTGCTTACGGCATCTGCCAAAAGATTCCAGCTTGCCATGGCAGCGGGTGATTACCGCTAGCGGCAAGCTAGCCTTCCCGCAGCAAAGCGAAGGCTATTGGCGCCAGCGTAATTTATTGGAAAGCGAAGGTGTCACCCTGTTTAACCACAAGGTCAATATGCGCGATTTTCAGTGGCAACCCTAGCCCCACAACAACTACCTTAGCAAAGTGTAGACACAGGCCGTGAGACTGCTATAGCATGCCTGCTCAACCTGCACCTTTACTCGCCCTGTGACGCCATATCTATGAAGCCAACTCTGCCCCCCTTGCTAGCTTTTGCAGCCTTGCTTTGCTTAGGTACGATATGGGGTGCCACCATATTGCTGTCCAAACACGTCGCCTCTACGGGGCACTCTGGCTTAGGCCTCACTTTTTGGCAGATGGTGTTTGGCGCGCTGGTACTTTCCCTTATTGGTTGGTGGCGCAAGGTGCCCTTACCTATGGGGCCCAAAAACTTCCAGTTTTATCTGATTGTAGCCGTAATAGGTACAGCCATACCTAATTCCGCTTCCTACACAGTAGCCGCTCACCTGCCGGCTGGATTAATTGCTTTTGGCATTGCCACCGTGCCCATGTTTGCTTTAGTTATCGCCTTAGCTATACGCAGTGAACCATTACAAGCTAGCCGCTTAACTGGCATCTTGCTAGGTGGTACAGCCCTAGCCCTACTACTGGGCCCCGACGCATCATTGCCTGACTCAAGCATGGCATTTTGGGTGCTAATGGCCCTACTGCCGCCCTTTTGCTATGGTGCAGAAGCCAATTATTTGGCACGCGCTACTCCCGTAAACATGAGCGCTCTCAACGCCCTAAGGGGATCGTCCATTGTGGGTGTATTGGTATTAGGGCCGGTAGTTTTGGCAACCGATACTGGTGTAAATCTAGCGACCCAATGGACCAGCATAGAATGGGGCTGGTTGCTAAACAGTGCCCTGCATATTCTGACTTATGGTGCCTATATTTGGTTGGTGGGGCGCACAGGAGCGGTATTTGCTAGTCAGGTGGCTTATATTGTCACCTTGTCGGCCATCTTCTTAGGCATGTGGTGGCTCAATGAGAGCCACCACATGTTAGTCTGGTTGGCCCTAGTATTGATGCTTTTGGGTTTAGCTCTGGTACAGCCTAAAAAAGCAGAACAGAGCTAGCCTCCGTCTTTGGAAGCACTACACTCGTCTTTGCGAGGCACGACGCGGTAATCTTTGCGAGCCTGCGCCTTGTTCGTTAGAGATTGCTTCGCTGCGCTCGCAATGACGAAGTAAACTACGCTCGCAATGACGAAGCAAGCTACGCTTGCAACGACGGAATATTACTAGTCGCGAAAATTCTGATACTGCAAAGGCAATTCGAAATCACCTTCTCTTAGCATCGCCATCACCTGTTGTAGGTCATCGCGCTTTTTGCCGGTTACGCGCACCTGATCACCTTGAATTTGAGACTGCACTTTCATCTTCTTTTCTTTGATCTGCTTAACAATTTTCTTAGCTAGTTCCGTATCTAGACCGGAACGCAACAAAACCTGCTGGCGGCAGCGCATGTTGGAGGTTTCGATATCCTTCAATTCCAAACACTTGAGATCAATACCGCGCTTAATCAGCTTTTCATGCAATATTGGCAACATCTGATGCATATGAAAATCCACTTCGGCATGCATAGTGACAAAACCATCACCTTGTTCGTACTTGGCATCAACGCCTTTAAAGTCAAAGCGGGTGCCGACTTCGCGGTTGGCTTGATCGACGGCGTTGGCGACTTCGTGCATATCTAGCTCAGAAACCACATCAAAAGATGGCATGTTAAAACTCCTTTGTTAAACTATGCCTAGAATTTTACCCGAAGCCCGCAAGCAACAATAGCCCCAGATTTATTTATGCACACACATCCTTCTCAATCTTGGTACATCTTAGGCGCAGGCTCAGTGGGTGGGCTATGGGCTCACACCATGCAAGCTTGGGGGTTGGATGTAACGATTCTTACCCGTGATGAAACACAACACCTAACCCTGCAGGCCCAAGGCCTGGAGTTAACACAGGGTAGCGAGACCCATACTAGCCACCCTAAAAGCCTGTTTCCTGGTCTTGGGCATGACACCATTCACAACCTGCTTGTGTGTACCAAAACCTATACTACAGTGGCCGCCATTAAACAGTGGCGTAAGTTATTACACCCTCAAGCCAATATAATTTTGTTACAAAATGGCATGGGTACTGCCCAGAGCCTACAAGCAGAACTGCCACAAGCCAACATCTATTGCGCTACCACCACAGACGGCGCTTGGCGGCGCGGCCCCTGGCAAGTGGTGCAAGCCGGTCGCGGCACGACTCAAATTGGTGCTTTTAGTGCCCACCTTAACCTACGCACGGCACCCGCTAATATTGCTCAGATCATCAATCTAAGCGAGCAGCAAGCCAACACTTTAAAGGTTCAGTGGCACCAAGACATCATCACACCCATGTGGCACAAGCTGGCCATCAACAGTGTTATCAATGCCCTTACGGCCATCTATCGGGTGACCAATGGTGCCCTCATTGAACACCCACAAGGGCGCCCTCGCCTAGAGCAATTGTGCCAAGAAACAGAAAATGTCATGAGTCGCTGCCATATCACGCCCATTCCTCACGGCTTGTTACAACAAGCTTTACGAGTACTTAAACAAACCGCTGACAACAAATCTTCTATGCTGCAAGACTGCTTGGCTGACCAGCCCAGTGAATTAGACGCTATCAATGGTTTTATTATTCAACAAGGCGCTATACTGCACCTGCCTTGCGCGGCGCATAAACAAGTATGTAGCGACCTGAGGGACGCTTACCCGACGGCCTAATAGCCTCAATCAAGACCCGGCACCATTGAGAGAGTCATTTATGAACACAACTACAACGTCTTTTAACGGTGGTCAGCTAGTGGTCAAAGCCCTGCAAAACCACGGTGTTACGCGTCTATTTAGCGTGCCCGGCGAGAGTTACCTACCCGTACTGGATGCCCTATACGACAGTCCTATCGAAAATACAGTGTGCCGCCAAGAAGGTGGCGCCGCCATGATGGCCGATGCTTGGGGCAAGGCCACAGGCACACCGGGTATTTGCTTTGTTACACGGGGCCCTGGTGCTACCAATGCTAGTGCCGGTATTCATGTCGCCCACCAAGATTCAACACCCATGATTTTGTTTGTTGGGCAGATCGACAGCGCTATTCGTCATCGAGAAGGTTTTCAAGAACTGGATTATCGCCAAGTGTTTGGCAGCATGACTAAATGGGTGGCAGAAATCGACAGCGCCGCGCGGGTGCAAGAAATGATTGCCCGTGCCTGGACCATCGCCACTAGCGGCCGCCCTGGCCCCGTGGTATTGGTATTGCCGGAGGATTGCCTTGCTGATACGGCAGCCTATCAGCCAATGCAGCCCTGCGCGCCGATCTTGAGTCAACCTCACCCTCCGCAACTAGAACAATTGCTGACTACACTCGAGCAAAGCCAACGGCCTATGGTGATCGTGGGAGGCAGTGGTTGGAATGAAGAGGCTTGTAGCCAGCTTGCTGACTTTGCTGAACGCTTCAACTTGCCCGTCGCCGTGTCTTTTAGACGGCAGATGCTGTTTGATCATCTCCACAGCCACTATGCTGGCGACGTTGGTTTGGGCATTAATCCCGAGCTAGCACAAGGCATCCAACAAGCCGATGTGGTTGTACTTTTGAATACCCGTTTTTCCGAAGTGCCATCACAAAACTACACCTTGATTGACATTCCTCAGCCGCAACAGTGCCTTATTCACATCCACAGTGATAGTGCTGAATTGAACAAAATGTACAACCCTGCACTGGCTATACAAGCCGCCCCTGTGAGCCTGATGCAAGCTTTAACTAGCCTGCAGTCAACCCAGTCTCAACAACGTCAGCAGCATGTAGAGGACCGCCACGCCAGCTACCTTGCTTGGTCACAGTTGCCTACTCGCAGTTATCCAGGGCAGCTACAAATGCCCCATGTTATACTAACGATGCGAGATTTATTACCAGCAAACTGCGTTATCACCAACGGCGCTGGCAACTATGCCACCTGGATCCACCGCTTTTGGCGTTTCCGCCACTTCGGTAGTCAGTTAGCCCCCACTTCTGGTTCTATGGGCTACGGTTTACCGGCGGCCATTGCCGGTTCATTGGCTAGCTCGGACAACCCTAGTGAGCCCGACAGGACGGTGGTTTGTATGGCGGGAGATGGTTGCTACCAGATGACCATGCAAGAACTTGCTAGTGCAGTGCAAGCGCAAGCGCGAATTATTGTCATTGTGGTTGATAATGGTATCTATGGCACTATTCGTATGCACCAAGAACGTCATTATCCAGCGCGTGTTAGCGGCACCAGCATGGTCAACCCCGACTTCTCGTTGCTAGCCAAGGCTTACGGGATATATAGCGCGAAGATAGAAAGCATTGACCAGTTTGCACCCGCTTTGGCGCAAGCCTTGAAGGCAACGGGCCCCAGCCTATTGCATTTGGTCTTGGACCCCGAAACCATCACCCCTGGGCAGACGATTAGTGAGATTAGAGCGACAAGTTAAGTGTCGCTTAGATGAGTACGAAGATAAGCCCTAAATAGAAAACAAGGCCGGCAAAATCCAAGTAGGCCTTATCACTATAATAGGCATCTAGTTTGATGAGCTTACCCAATTCAAACACCAAGCTAGCAACCAAAAGTAGCAACACGACCACCATACTCAAGTTATCTTGCGCAATCATGTCGCTAAATAGTAGCGCCCAAACCATACCCATACTGGCCAATATATAAGCCAGCTTACGCATATTTAGCATCCACAAAACCACTAGCATGCTTAATTTAACTAGGAATATAGTATGAGTATAGGTTAGTAAGGTGGTATTGAGTGAGGCTTGGAAAGAAGCACTT